>FONK01000024.1 GCA_900112915.1 Peptostreptococcaceae bacterium pGA-8
CCACCAACCCTTGGAAAAGGGTATAGCACTTTGAAAACTGAATAATGTGTATCACAAAAACAAAAAACAACGAAATCGAGGTTATCAGAAAGATAACAAAACTAAGCAAGTTTTTCCGAAAGGAAAAGCTGCAAGGGTAACGATTTCAACCGAGAAACCAGAAAACAATTTACTAGAGCAAATTAATAATAGTAGATGAAAGAAGACCTGATATAACGCAATATCAGGCAATCACTTAGGTCAAGTGAATAAGAGCATAAGGCGGATGCCTTGGCACTGGGAGCCGACGAAGGACGTGACAAGCTGCGATAAGCTGCGGGGAGGAGCACATATCCAAAGAGCCGCAGATTTCCGAATGAGGGAACTCACCTGTTGTAATGGGCAGGTATCCATAAGTGAATACATAGCTTATGAGAAGGAAACCTGGGGAACTGAAACATCTAAGTACCCGGAGGAAGAGAAAGAAACATCGATTTCCTAAGTAGCGGCGAGCGAAAGGGAAAGAGGCCAAACCACTGATTAATCAGTGGGGTTGAGGACCACAACGTGAGACATATATATGGTAGTCGAAGAGATCTGGAAAGTTCTGACATAGAGGGTAACATTCCCGTAGACGAAACTGTGTATATACTCTAGTGGCACCAGAGTAGTACCGGACACGTGAAACCCGGTATGAAGCCGGGGGGCCCACCCCCCAAGCCTAAATACTACCCAGTGACCGATAGTGAAGTAGTACCGTGAGGGAAAGGTGAAAAGGACCCCGGGAGGGGAGTGAAATAGAACCTGAAACCTTATGCTTACAAGCAGAGGGAGCGCAAGTGACCTCGTACTTTTTGTAGAACGGGCCAACGAGTTATGGTATGCAGCGAGGTTAAGATGTTAAGCATTGGAGCCGTAGGGAAACCGAGTCTTAATAGGGCGCCAAGTTGTATGCTGTAGACCCGAAACCGGGTGACCTATCCATGTGCAGGTTGAAGTAACTGTAAAAGGTTATGGAGGACCGAACTCATGTCTGTTGAAAAAGGCTGGGATGACGTGTGGATAGCGGTGAAATTCCAATCGAACTCGGAGATAGCTGGTTCTCCTCGAAATAGCTTTAGGGCTAGCCTCAAGGAAAGATACGCGGGGGTAAAGCACTGAATGTTCTAGGGGCCTTCACCGGTTACCGAAAACTATCAAACTCTGAATACCGCACTATCATACTTGGGAGTCAGACTATGTGAGATAAGTTTCATAGTCGAAAGGGAAACAGCCCAGACCAACAGCTAAGGTCCCCAAATGTAAGTTAAGTGGAAAAGGATGTGGAGCTGCATAGACAACTAGGATGTTGGCTTAGAAGCAGCCACTCATTTAAAGAGTGCGTAATAGCTCACTAGTCGAGTGACTCTGCGCCGAAGATAAACGGGGCTAAAACTTACTACCGAAGCTTTGGAATACATAATGTATTGGTAGAGGAGCATCCTATACCGGGCAGAAGCGCAATTGTAAGGCTGCGTGGACTGTATAGGAGAGAGAATGTTGGCATGAGTAGCGTAAGGCAGGTGAGAATCCTGTCCGCCGAAAATCTAAGGTTTCCTGAGGAAGGTTCGTCCTCTCAGGGTTAGTCGGGGCCTAAGCCGAGAGCGAAAGCTGTAGGCGATGGACAACAGGTTGA
>FONK01000008.1 GCA_900112915.1 Peptostreptococcaceae bacterium pGA-8
CTTAGTATCGTTCCTATATCAATTTTTATTTTACCATAGATTTCTTGCCTTCTGTATTTTGCAGCAAAGACAATGTGATAGTGGCAGCGCCATTTTGAATGTGATAAACTATTTATATCTTTATTACTCATTTGTATAAACCCTCCTTTGGTTTTATGTGCTTGGTTGGCGAACCTTTTACATTTTACCATAGGGGGTTTATTTACTTGTAGCTAAAGCTTTTTAACCTCACCAGCATAGCTGGTGGTTAATTGAGACAGCTCTCTTTCGTTCACTGTCTCCTATGCTAAAGCATATACAAAATAAAAAAGTCAAAGCATATTTCGCTTTGACTTCTTGTGTTGGAGGCGACACCCAGATTTGAACTGGGGAATAAAGGTTTTGCAGACCTCTGCCTTACCACTTGGCTATGTCGCCACATCCGAGATTACTCGAATGTAATTGGCTAGGGTAGCAGGATTCGAACCTGCGCATGACGGAATCAGAATCCGTTGCCTTACCGCTTGGCGATACCCCAACGATTTTGGGGTGGATAGTGGGATTCGAACCCACGTATACAGGAGCCACAACCCTGTGTCTTAACCACTTGACGATACCCACCATGATAACTGATGAAGAGACAACTGATATGATAAAATTTATCCAAGTTATATCTTAAATAAATTGGCGACCTGGAACGGGCTCGAACCGTCGACCTCCAGCGTGACAGGCTGGCATTCTAACCAACTGAACTACCAGGCCGCATAAAAATGGTGGGCGCAATAGGGCTCGAACCTATGACCCCCTGCTTGTAAGGCAGGTGCTCTCCCAGCTGAGCTATGCGCCCACAATTGGTAGCGGCGAGTGGAGTCGAACCACCGACCTTCCGGGTATGAACCGGACGCTCTAGCCAACTAAGCTACACCGCCATATCAATTGCGCAAATCATTGCAAGGGATATATTAACAAAATTGAATAATATTGTCAAGCACTTTTTATGCAAAAAATCATAGCTGATTATGTTTTTATAAAAAAACATAGCAAAAAATATTTTTAGTGATATAATATTTATTGTCAACTTTAATACAGTTTCAGCAGAGGTGGATAAATATGATATTTGTTGAGAAAACCATTGAAAGTAAGCGTATTTACGAAGGTAGAATTTTAAATTTGAGAGTGGACACTGTAAAAACCATAGACGGTGAGTCTACCAGAGAAATCATTGAACATAATGGAGGAGCGGTAATTGCTGCAATAACAGATGATTATGAAATGCTAATGGTAAAGCAGTTTAGAAAGCCTTTGGAGAGAGTTGTTCTTGAGGCTCCGGCGGGAAAGCTTGATAAAGGAGAAAAGCCGGAGACAACTGCTTTGAGGGAGCTGAAGGAAGAAACCGGTTATACTGCTGAAAATATAAAATTTATTACCAAAATTTATCCATCTGTAGGCTATTGTCAGGAGGCGCTTTATCTCTATGTATGCACTAATTTGAAGCCGGGAGAGCCAAGCTTTGATGAAGGTGAGGCCATAGAATTATGCAAATATCCAATAGATGAGCTGGCAGAAATGGTATTAGCAGGTAAGATAGAGGATGCAAAAACGCAAGTTACTGTTTTGATAGTAAAAAGTATGATGGATAGGAATGAGCTATGAAGTCGGATATGTTAATTGAGGAATTTTTAAAATATTTTGCAGAACAAAAATCAACATCAAAAAACACTATAGAAGCCTATAAGAGAGATATTAATGCATTTGAAAAGTTTCTTGATTCAAGGGGTATTGGAAGTTTAACAGATGTTAACAGCGCCCATGTTGCATCGTATCTAATGGATATGACAAAAGAAGGAAAATCCAGTGCTACAATTAATCGAAAGCTTTCGTCTGTAAGGTCATTCTATAAATACCTTGTAAGAAAGGGACTTATTCCTGTAAATCCGGCCGAAGATATTAAGGCTCCAAAGCTTCAAAGAAAAGATATAGAGGTTTTATCCATAGATGAAGTAGACAAGCTTCTATCCATGCCTGATGACAGCATTATGGGCAAAAGGGACAAGGCGATTTTGGAGGTTATGTACGCAACAGGAATCAGAGTTACTGAAGTCATTGAACTTAAGCTTAAGGATTTAAATATGAGGATGGGGTTTGTGACCTTAGATGGACGATATGGAAAGGCTAGAATTGTGCCTATGGGAACAATTGCAAGGAAGGCTATGGATAGGTTCCTTCTGGAAGCGAGAGATTTCCTACTGAAGAATGCTGATCCGGGCGACCCGGATTCTGTTTTGTTTCCAACCTCCAGGGGCGGGAAGTTTTCGAGGCAAAGTATTTGTAAGCTGGTTACTAAATATGGAAAAAAAGCCGGTCTCGGAGATGATTTAACTCCACACATATTAAGGAACTCTATTGCTGTTCACATGCTGGATGATGATATGGACATCGGAGTACTTCAAGAATTGCTTGGCCACGAGGATTTTAAAGCCATGAAGGCATATCAAAGTGCCACGAAAAAGAACAGAATAAAGGACGAGTATGACCAACATCATCCACGAGCATAATTTATGCTTGACATTGCGATGTAATATGGATATACTTACAGAATAATTGAAAATATTTTAGACTATGACGGAACCAGTAGCCTGGTGTAATACCCTTACAGAGAGCAGATTCAATGGTGAGAGATCTGCGGTGAAACCAACGTGAATATCACTCCTGAGTCTGACACTTTAATGAGAGGCGCCTTGATGGAGGTAGCAACTAGGGTGGTACCGCGGTTATTTGAATAATCGTCCCTAATCGACAATTGTAACTAATTGTAGGTTAGGGATTTTTTTATGAAGGAGAGAGAAATGTTTGAAAAATTATCAGAAAAACCTGTAGCTGATGTGCAGAATGAACAAGTACAGCTTTGGAAAAATGAAGATATTCTGCACAAATGTGTAACTGCAAGAGAAGGAAAGCCTAAATATGTCTTTTATGAGGGGCCGCCGACTGCCAATGGAAAGCCGGGTATTCACCATGTTATGGCAAGGACACTTAAGGATTCGGTATGTAGGTATAAGACAATGAAAGGCTTCCAGGTTAACAGAAAGGCCGGATGGGATACACACGGACTTCCTGTTGAAATTGAAGTTGAAAAGCAGCTTAATATGAGCGGTAAGCAAGATATTGAAAAATACGGAATCAAAGAATTCAATCAAAAATGTAAGGAATCAGTTTTCACATACACAGGAATGTGGAGAGAAATGACTGAAAGAATGGGGTATATGGTAGATCTTGATAACCCGTATATCACTCTCGACAATGATTATATTGAAAGCGGATGGTGGATTTTAAAAGAATTCTTTGATGCGGGTCTAATTTATGAAGGTCACAAAATCCTGCCATATTGTCCAAGATGCGGAACCGGTCTTGCGTCCCACGAAGTTGCACAAGGCTATAAAGAAATAAAAACAAACACAATTACTGCAAAGTTTAAGAGAAAAGACACTGAAAATGAGTATTTCCTAGCATGGACCACTACACCGTGGACTCTTGCGTCTAATACTGTTTTGACAGTCGGACCCGATTTCACTTATGTGCGAGCACGCATGAATGAAGGTGATGAAGAGGGGAATGTTTTCTATGTAGCAAAGGAGCTTGCCGATAAGGTTTTAGGAGCAGGAAAGTATGAAGTTCTGGAGGAGATGAAAGGTAGCCAGCTGGAGTACATAGAGTATGAGCAGCTGATGCCTTTTGTTAAAGCTGATAAGAAAGCGTTTTTTGTAACCATAATGGACTATGTAACCATTGAAGACGGTACAGGAATAGTACATAGTGCTCCGGCCTTCGGTGAGGACGACTATCAGTGCGGAAGAAAATATGACTTACCTATGCTACAACCTGTAGATGAGCAGGGATGCTATACGGAAACACCGTGGAAGGGCCGTTTTGTAATGGAGGATGGTCTTGATATCGATATAATCAAATGGCTTGCTGCAGAAAACAAAATATTTGCAAAGGCCAAGATAGAGCACAACTATCCACATTGCTGGAGATGTGGAACCCCATTAGTGTATTATGCAAAGCCAAGCTGGTATATTGAAATGAGCAAGCTTAAGGATCAGCTGGTGGCAAATAACAATACTGTAAACTGGTATCCTTCTTATGTTGGCGAAAAAAGATTTGGGAACTGGCTGTCTGATGTAAAAGACTGGGCTATTTCAAGATCAAGATACTGGGGAACACCAATTCCGGTATGGAGATGTGAATGTGGTCATATGGAATGTATCGGAAGCAGAGAAGAGCTTGTTAATAAAGCTGTGGAGAACATAGATGAGTCAATAGAACTTCATAGACCATATGTAGACGATGTTCATATTAAATGCGAGCATTGCGGAAAAGAAATGACAAGAATTCCGGAAGTAATGGACTGTTGGTTTGACTCCGGAGCTATGCCTTTCGCACAGTGGCATTATCCTTTTGAGAACAAAGAAATCTTTGAGGAAAAATTATTCCCGGCTGACTTTATTTGTGAAGGAATAGATCAAACAAGAGGTTGGTTCTATTCTCTGATGGCAATTTCTACATTTATAAAGGGCACGGCACCATATAAAAATGTTTTAGTTAACGACCTGATTTTGGATAAAGACGGCAAGAAAATGTCAAAATCAAAGGGTAATACGGTTTCACCTTTTGAATTATTTGATAAATATGGAGCAGATGCGACAAGATGGTACTTGCTCAGCGTTTCACCTGCTTGGACTCCGACTAAATTTGACGAGGAAGGACTTAAGGATGTTGTATCAAAGTTCTTCGGTACCATAAGAAACGTCTACAATTTCTTTGTACTATACGCCAATAATGATGAATTGGATCCAAAAGACTGCTTTGTAGATTATGCCGAAAGACCTGAACTGGACAGATGGATACTTTCAAAATACAATAAGCTCGTGAAAGAGACAACTGAATTCATGGATGAATATGATCATATGAAAAGTGTGCGGGCTATGACAGAATTTGTATCTGAAGATTTATCAAATTGGTATATAAGAAGAGCAAGAAGAAGATTTTATGCTGAAGACTTAACGGCGGATAAGAAGAGTGTCTATGCAACTACATACGAAGTTCTGGTTGGTGTGGCAAAGCTGATTGCACCGTTTGCACCTTTTATCTCAGATGAAATCTTTACAAAGCTTACAGGTGAAGAAACTGTTCATGTCGCATATTTTCCGGAAGCTGACCTATCATTAATTGATGAAAAGGTTGAGGAGAGAATGGATTTGGTTAGAAGCCTGGTTACCTTGGGAAGAGGAACCAGAGAAAAAGAGAGAATAAAGGTTAGACAGCCTTTATCAGAAATCCTTGTAGACGGAAAATATGAGGAAACAATTTCAGATTTAACTCCACTTATCTTGGAAGAACTCAATGTCAAGGAAGTAGTTTTTGAAAAAGAGCTTGGCAAGTTTATGAACTTTAAGCTGAAGCCTAACTTTAAGGTTGCGGGTCCTGTATTAGGCAGCAAAATAAAGGCATTCGGAGCAGCTCTTGCTAAGGAGAATGCAGCTGAGGTTGCGGCTCAGCTGGAACAGAACAATACCTTTACATTAAATCTCGAGGGTGAAGATTTCCAAATTGAAAAGGATTTTGTAGATGTTCAAATTCAGGCAAAGGATGGATTTGCTGTTGCTATGGAAAATAATGTATTTACCATTTTGGATACTACAATTACTCCGGAGCTGGAAAATGAAGGCTTAGCAAGAGAATTGATTTCAAAAGTTCAGCAGCTGAGAAAGCAGCATGACTTCATGATGATGGATAACATTAAGATAAAAATTGAAGCAGATGAGGCTGTTAAAAAGGCGGTATCAGAACATAGAAATTATATAATGTCAGAGACACTTGCCGTTGATATTATAGAAAAAGAAGTTTCAGATACTTATGACTTAAACGGTCATAAGACAGGAATTGATGTAGAAAGAATTTAAAATGATTGACCTTAGATCCGTAAATAAAGAAGAATTGGAATCCATGGTTGTAGAGCTGGGATTTCCTAAATTCAGAGCAGATCAAGTTATGAAATGGATTTTCAAGGGTAAAAACAGTTTCCGGGACATGACAAATGTTCCGGATTCTTTAAAATTATCCCTTGAGAAAATAGCATATATAGAGCATTTAGAGCTTGTAAGGATGCAGGTTTCCGAGATAGACGGCACTAAGAAGGCGCTATTTAGACTTTCTGATGGAAATATGATAGAAAGCGTTTTTATGAAGTATAAATTTGGAAACACTATTTGCGTGTCTTCTCAAGCAGGATGCAGAATGGGCTGTGTTTTTTGTGCATCCGGTAAGCTGGGTCTAGCTCGAAATTTAACACCTGGTGAGATGATTTCTCAAATTTTAGACATGGAAAATGCTACAGGAGAAAAAATCAACCATATTGTTATGATGGGAACCGGCGAACCTTTTGATAATTACGAAAATATGGCTAAGTTTATAAGGCTGGCAAACGCTAAAGATGGGCTTGGAATTGGAATGAGGAACATTACCGTTTCAACATGCGGAATTGTGCCTAGAATTAAAGATTTTGCCGAGGAGTTTAATCAAGTTAATCTGGCAATATCTCTTCATGCTTTTGATAATGATGCAAGAAGCAGTATTATGCCAATTAACAAAAAATATCCACTGGAAGAACTTGTAAGAGCATGTAAGGATTACAACAGGCTGACAGGACGAAGAATTACCTTTGAATATACCCTGATTAAAGATGTAAATGATGATATTAAAGCAGCTAAAAAATTGGTATCATTGCTGAAGGGTGTTCATTGTCATATCAATTTAATTCCACTCAATCGAGTTGTTGAAAGCGGCCTTGATACTATTTCTAGAGACAGAGCAAAGGAATTTGCTGACAGCATTGAAAGCATGGGAATTCCGGCCACAGTTAGGCGTGAATTAGGCTCTGATATTGACGGTGCATGTGGACAGCTGAGGCTGTCAAAAAATATAAATTGATGTTGAAAGATTATAGAGTATAAGCTATAATATATTAAAATATAAATTTGGAGGACATGGCTATGGTAAAATTATTAGTTGGACATAAAGGTTCAGGTAAAACTAAGCAAATGATCGATCTTGCCAATGAAAAGGTAGAGAGCAGCAAGGGTAGTGTCATATTCATTAATAAAAATTCAAGATTGATGTATGACCTTAAATATAGAATCCGTGTCGTGTGCATGGAAGATTACGAGCATATAACTAACAGTGATGAATATATTGGTTTTATCTATGGTATCATAAGCTCGGATCACGATATTGAAACTATTTTTATTGACAGCATTCTAAAGCATGCGGACTTCACTTTAGGAGATCTTCCTGAATTCCTGACTAGACTTAAGAATATTTCTAAGAACTATGGCATGGACTTTGTAGTTAGCTTAAGTGCTGATTTGGAAGAGATGATTGGTGTAGATTTCGCAGATTACGAAGTTTTAAACTAATAAAAAATATTTGATGGAATTTAGAGCCGGTTGCGTATAACCGGCTTTTTATGTAGGAGAATTTCAATATGGACATAAATACACTGAAAAAGGTCTTTGAAGAGCATACCCCAAAGCCCATAGGCACCCATAGATATTATTCGGTTCTGGTGCCATTTGTAGAAAGGGATGATAAGCTACATATTTTATATGAGGTGAGAGCAAAAAATATGAACAGCCAACCCGGTGAAATATGTTTTCCGGGCGGCATGATTGAGGCAAATGAGGGGCCTAAGGAGGCTGCTATAAGAGAGTCTTGTGAAGAGCTTGGCATCAATTGGGAAAAAATTGAAATAATTGGCTCCGGAGACATACTTTATGGATATGCCAACTATACAATTTTTACTTATATAGGAGTTATACGTGAAGAAGACTATTTAACTCTTAATCCGTCCCCAAATGAGGTTGAGGAGGTATTTTTGGTAGATGCTGAGAAGCTTTGCAAGAATCCGCCTGAAAGGCATGAAGAGAAGGTTGTGGCACTAATTGACGAGCATTTCCCATACTTTAAGTTAGGCGTTGATGAAAGCTACCCATGGAAAACCGGGAAATGGATAATACCAATTTATGAGGTTGATAATCGAGTGATATGGGGCTTGACCGCCAGAATAACCGATAATGTTCTTGGGTATCTAAACTGTGAATATAGGGAATAAAGAGGAGCTTTTGAAATCATATTGAAATTAAATTTTAATAGATAAACTAAAAAACTTATGTATTAGCCGGCATTACTACTACATAAGTTTTTTAGTGCTTCAAAATACATTAGTTATGACACTTGTGCTGGCTGTGACCACATCTATGCTCGCCATGCTCGTGACTGCCACAGCTGTGATTTCCTGAACCATGATGATTACATTCAACATTTGCATTGTATTCTAAGGTTCCATTGATGTAAGCGTTTACAGCGTCATCTGTAGAGCCATGAACACCACCGAGTAATTGGATTTCGGCTTCTGCAAGAGCTATTTTTGCACCCCCTCCGATGCCGCCGCAAATAAGAATATCTACATCAGCCTTCTTTAGAAAACCGGCAAGAGCACCATGACCGCTTCCGGCTGCATCTAATACAACAGATTCTGTTACTGTTTTGTTTTCTACTGTGTAAACTTTAAATTCTTTACAATGTCCAAAATGCTGATATACTTGTCCATTTTCGTAGGTTACTGCTATTTTCATCTTTTTATTCTCCTCTAATTTTGCTAAATTTCGTTGATCCTTTGAAAGCGTGAAATTGCCACCACCAATAAGTAGGGGTTTTTCATTTAACAGAGCATCTGCCAGCTTAAAGCGAGCAGCTTCATACATAGCTGCAACGGTAGACCTGGATACATTCATAGATTCGGCACATTGCTCCTGAGTAAGCTTTTGATAATCTATGAGTCTAATTGTTTCAAATTCATCAACGGTTAAAAATATCTCCTTATTGTTGTTTTCAGCACAATAGAAAGCAGGAATTAACCCGTCACTATTTGGCATAGAGTCAACTGTACGACTTTTTTGTGGCCTAGGCACTTTCGTCCTCCTGATTGTTATTAACATATGTCAATAACAATTATAGAGCTATTATTAACATATGTCAATTACTTTATGGGGATTTATTTCATTTGACAGGACAGAATACTTATTATAAAATTGGAAAAAATTACCAATTGAAAGGGTGTGTATGAAAATTGAATAAAAGGAAACTGGGACATATGGGAGAGCTTCTGGCTAAAAATCTATTATTAGATGAAGGCTACGATATAATTGAAGAGAATTTTACCTGTAGGCTGGGTGAAATCGATTTGATTGCAACCAGAGGCGATGAGCTAATTTTTACAGAAGTTAAAACAAGACTATCCGACTCTTTTGGACGACCGGCTGAGGCTGTGGACAGGAAAAAGAAATTACACCTTATAAATTCAGCTAATTACTACATTAAGACCAATCCTACCCTGGAGCAGATGAAGATAAGATTTACCGTTGTGGAAATTATGGTAAATCATATGACAGATGTGTTTTAAGCGGGGGATTTATGATTTCAAAAATAAATACGGCTGCAATTAGAGGTATAGAAGGAGTTTCCGTGTCAATTGAGGTGGATATCGCCAATGGAATTCCCAATTTTCTAATTGTAGGCATGGTAGATACTACGGTCAGAGAAGCTAGGGATAGAGTTAAGGCGGCAATAGGTAATTCTCAGTGTAAATATCCGAACAGCAGAGTTGTCGTGAGTCTGATGCCGGCAAATTTGAAGAAAAAGGGTGCTCATTTTGATTTGCCGATTGCTATGGGGATACTTGCAGCTTCAAAACAGGTGCTTACATCGCAGCTGGATGAATCCGGGTTTATTGGACAATTATCGCTGGATGGAGAGATTGGCAAGGTAAATGGGGTGCTGTCCATGGCAATAGAAATGAAAAAAAGTGGAATTAGGAGAATTTTTCTGCCGAAAGAAAATGCCTATGAAGCGGCGCTGGTCGATAATTTAGATGTAATTGCCGTTTCTCATATTAATGAAGTAATAGATTATTTGAATTTAAAAGCAAAAATCCTGCCCACCACTCGAAGTATAAGAGGCGAAAGTAAATATAAACGCTACCCTAAAGACTTCTCTGATGTAAAAGGTCAGGATTATGTCAAAAGAGCCGTAGTTATTGCTATTGGCGGTGGCCATGGCATGTTGCTCAGAGGCAGTCCTTCATCTGGGAAAACTATGATTTCGGAAAGAATACCATCCATATTGCCTTCAATGAGCAATGAAGAAATTTTGGAATCCACAATAATTCATTCTGTAGCCGGTAATCTGTCAAATGAAATGGAAATAATCAATGAACGTCCCTTCCGGCAACCCCATAGCAGTATTACAAAGGCCGGTCTCCTTGGTGGAGGAATTGTTCCTATGCCCGGAGAAATAACCTTGGCTCACAACGGTGTTTTGTTCCTCGATGAACTGGGAGAGTATGAAAAGCAAATTCTTGATTCATTAAGGATTCCCATTGAATCAAAAAGCATTACATTGACCAGAAATGGGGAAATATATAAATTCCCGGCAAGCTTTACATTTGTTGCAGCGACAAATCCATGTAAGTGTGGGTATTATGGCGATTCACGGATTCCATGTAGATGCAGTGCGGCGGAATTGGAAAGCTACAGAAATAAGCTGTCAGGACCCATTATGGACAGGATAGACATGCATGTCGATGTTACCCCCGTGAACTATAAGGAAATAACACAAGGAAGCGGAAAATCATCTATGGAAATGGCTAAGGAAGTAGAAAAAATAAGGATAATATCTGCTGATAGATTAAAGCACGAAGGAATATCATTAAACGGGCAAATGGAGCCGTGTCACATAGATAAATACTGTAAAATTGACGGAGAAGGAGAGAAGCTGGTAAAGGCGGCATATGATAGGCACATGCTCAATCCTAGAACCTATTACAGGATAATAAAGGTAGCACGAACTATAGCGGATTTAAATAATTCAAAGGATATTAAGAGCAGTCACATAGGGGAGGCTTTGCAGTTTAGAGGAGATATTAATGATAGAAACAATTAGAAAAGGAGACTTAAACTATCCGAAGGCATTCTATGAACATTCATATATGCCGGAGGTGATATATGCCATAGGTAATTCAAAATTTCTGAATTTTCCATGTATGTCTGTAGTCGGATCAAGAAAATGTACTGCATATGGACTTAAAGTTGCAGAAGAAATAGGTAGAGTTTTAGCGGAGAATGATATTGTATTGGTGAGCGGCATGGCAAGGGGAATAGATAGTGCCGCTCATGAAGGAGCTCTGAAGGCAGGTGGTAAGACAATTGCCGTTATGGGAACCGGTATTGATAAATGCTATCCGGCTTCAAATTCGCACCTATATAATGAAATAAAGAAGCAAGGGCTTGTTATTTCTGAATATCCGGCCGGATTTCCCGGACAAAAATATACGTTTCCGATGCGAAACAGATTAATTAGCGCTTTGTCTATGGCAACTATTGTGGTAGAAGCACCTGTTAGAAGCGGAGCGCTTATAACTGCCGAGAACGCTTTGAATCAAGGCAAAGAGGTCTATGCAGTTCCCGGAAATATTAACAGCTTTTTCAGTTTCGGTACCAACTCGCTAATTAGAGAAGGAGCTAAGCCGCTTATTTGTATAGAAGACATAATTACAGACTTTGGCTTTAAATTGAAGGAAAAGAACACTATGAATGTCCAACTTTCAAAAAATGAAAGAAAAATTTATGAATTAATAAAATGTTCAGGAGAAATGACTATAGATGAGTTGGCAAAGGCTTGCAATATGAAGGATGGACTGCTGGTAGGTGTTTTGACTATTTTAGAAATAAAGGGTTTAATCAGCAATGCTATGGGTAAATTTTTTGTTGAAAAAAAATAAAAAGTGTGCATAATTAAGTGTTATAAGTGTAGTAAAGGAAACAGGGAGTTGAGGTCATGGCGAAAAGTACGAGTAAAAAAGTTGAAAAAAAGAAGGAATTAGTAATTGTAGAGTCCCCTTCTAAAGCTAAAACTATTGGTAAATATTTGGGGAGTAAATATAAAGTAGTTGCATCTGTAGGCCATGTGAGGGATCTCCCTAAGAGCAAGCTTGGAATAGATATAGAAAATGATTTTGAGCCACAATATATTTCAATAAGAGGCAAAGGTGATTTAATAAAAGAGTTAAAAAAGGAAGGTAAAAAGGCTTCTAAAATTTACCTGGCGACTGACCCTGATAGAGAGGGTGAGGCTATTTCATGGCATTTATCAAATTTATTGGAGATGGATAAGGATGACCCTATTAGGATTGAGTTTAATGAAATTACTAAAGATAAGGTTAAGAATGCTTTGAAGGCACCAAGAACTATTGACATGAATCTGGTTGACGCACAGCAAGCCCGCAGAGTCCTGGACAGGCTTGTAGGTTATCAAATAAGCCCGATTCTTTGGAGCAAGGTGCAGAAGGGGTTAAGTGCCGGCAGAGTACAATCTGCAGCTTTAAAGATAATCTGCGATAGAGAAAATGCAATATTGAACTTTATTCCAGAAGAGTATTGGACAATTTTAGCCGATTTCAGACATGATAGACCTTTTACTGCCAAATTAGCTGAGTATAAAGATAAGAAGTTAAAAGTCGGCAGCAAAGCTGAGGCCGATGAAATCCTGGCACAATTGAAGGAAAAAGAATATTCCGTATCACGCATAGTTAGGAAGGAAAAGAAGCAGAAACCGTATGCACCGTTTACTACAAGTGCACTCCAGCAAGAGGCATCATCCAAGCTTGGATTTAATCCAAGGAAGACCATGATGATTGCTCAGCAGCTTTATGAAGGTGTCGATGTTAAAGGCCACGGCATTGTAGGTTTGATAACTTATTTAAGAACCGACTCTGTTAGAATATCTGCAGAGGCTAAGGAAGCTGCAAGACATTTCATAACGACGGCATTAGGTGAAAACTATTTTGGAAACAATTTTTATTCCAATAAGAAGAAGGATATTCAGGACGCTCATGAAGCCATTAGACCGAGTAATGTGAATTTAGTCCCGGAGGAAATAGAGGGCTCACTGTCACAGGATCAGTTTAAATTATATAGATTAATTTGGAGAAGATTCTTAGCAAGCCAAATGACTCCTGCTGTTTTTGATTCTATGCAGGTAGAAATAAATAATGGGGATTATAAATTTAAAGCTAGCGGATCTAAGCTGATATTTGACGGTTATAAAAGAATTTACACCGGTACTGAAGAGGAAAAGGACAACTTGTTGCCGGAATTAAAGGAAGGCGAAATTTTAAATATAGAAAAAATCTATGGAGAGCAGAACTTTACTCAGCCACCTGCAAGATTTTCAGAAGCAGGCCTCATAAAAGAGCTTGAGGATAAAAATATAGGCAGACCAAGTACATATGCACCGATTGTTGCCACATTGACAGATAGGAAGTATGTGAAGAGAAGCAAAAAGATGTTAATACCTACACAGCTTGGCTTTACAGTTACAAATCTACTTACAGAGTATTTTAAAGAAATAGTAGATGTTGATTTCACTGCTAATATGGAAGATAAACTGGACGATGTGGAAATCAACGGCTCTGATTGGAAAAATGTTATAAAGGATTTTTATGGACCTTTTGAAAAGGAACTGAAAATTGCGGAAAAGGAAATTGAAAAAATTAGTCAAGAGCCGGTATTGACCGGCGAAATCTGTGAGATATGTGGTAAGCCAATGGCATTAAAATCCGGCAGATATGGAGATTTTATTGCGTGCACAGGGTATCCGGAATGCAAGAATGCAAAGCCTATTGTGAAGAAAATAGATGTAAAATGCCCAACCTGTGGCGGAGATATAATACAGCGAAAGAGCAAAAGAGGTAAAAATTTCTACGGATGCAGCAATTATCCTAATTGCAATCAAGTATTTTGGTATAGACCAATTGAGAAGAAATGCCCTAAGTGTGGCAGCTTACTTGTAGAGAAAAAGGCGAAAACATTTAAATTCGCTTGTTCAAATTCAGAATGTGATCATAAGGAATAGAATAATATAAGAGTTGATGAAGGAGGTAGCTATGATAGAATTTCATGCAACTACTATTTGTGCAGTAAGAAGAGGACCGGAGGATATCGCTATCGGTGGTGATGGTCAAGTTACAATGGGACAAACCGCTATAATGAAAAATAATGCCAAAAAGGTAAAAAAGATATATAACGGACAAGTTTTAACCGGCTTTGCAGGCTCTGTTGCCGATGCTTTTTCTTTAACCGAAAAGTTTGAAAAAAAGTTAGAAGAGCATGGCGGCAATTTAAAAAGAGCTGCTGTGGACTTGGCTCAGCTGTGGAGATCCGATAAAGGAATGAGAAACCTGGAGGCCCTTATGATAGTTGCAAGTAAAACAGACTTACTTGTCATATCAGGTAACGGCGAAGTAATTGTTCCTGATCAGGACTTTGTTGCAATTGGCTCAGGTGGCAACTTTGCATATTCAGCGGCTAACGCTCTGTTTAATCATACAGATATGAATGCAGCCTCCATAGTGGAGGAATCCCTTAAAATCGCATCATCAATATGCGTATATACCAACGATAATATTTCAGTTGAGACCCTTTAGGAGGTGAATTATATGGAAAAAATTCAGAATATGACACCAAGAGAGATTGTTGAACAGCTTGACAAATACATTGTAGGGCAGAATGAAGCAAAGAAATCAGTTGCCATTGCTTTGCGTAACAGATATAGAAGGAGTCTTCTTTCTGATGAAATGCGAGAAGAAATAACTCCTAAAAATATACTTATGATGGGGCCCACCGGTGTAGGTAAAACCGAGATTGCAAGAAGATTGGCACGACTTATGGATGCTCCATTTGTTAAGGTGGAAGCTACAAAATTTACAGAGGTAGGGTATGTCGGCAGAGATGTAGATTCTATGGTTAGGGACCTTGTAGAGGCATCAATTAGAATTGTTAAGCAACAGTGCCTAAAAGAAAAATATGACTTAGCGGATAAGATGGCGGAAGATAAAATTGTTGAAGCAATAATTCCTTCTAAAAAGAAAGAAAAAAGCAAGAGCTCTAATCCTTTTGAATTTCTCTTGAATAATGGTGGATATACCAGCCAAAAAGAAGAATATGAAGCAAGTCTGAAAAAAGAAGAAGAAAAGACCGAAGATGTTTTGATGGCTAGAGACCAGGTTAGAGCACAGTTAAGAGACGGTCTTTTGGAAGCTCAGTTAATCGAGATTACCGTTGAAGATACACCAAAGGGAAATCAACTTGATATGAGCAATGAAGGAATGAGTATTGCTATTGGAAATATCTTTGGCGACATGATGCCGAAAAAAACAAAAACTAGAAAAGTTAAGGTGAAGGATGCTCGTAAAATATTGAGAGAGCAGGAAGCACAGAATTTGATCGATATGGACCAAGTTACTGAGGATGCCCTGGAACTTGCAGAACAAAACGGCATAATTTTTATCGACGAAATCGATAAAATAGCTTCCGGCAGCAGCTTTAGACAAGGTGCCGATGTGTCTAGAGAAGGTGTGCAGAGAGATATTCTTCCTATCGTTGAAGGAAGCGTTATTAACACAAAATATGGACCGGTAAAAACAGATCATATTCTTTTCATCGGTGCAGGAGCCTTTCACATTTCAAAGCCAACTGACTTAATCCCGGAGTTGCAGGGTAGATTTCCGATAAGGGTTGAATTAGAAAATCTGGATAAGGAAGCCTTTATAAGAATTCTTACAGTGCCTGAAAATGCTATTTTAAAGCAGCATAAGGCATTGCTCGAAACAGAGGGAATGGAATTGGAGTTTACCGATGACGCTATTGATGAAATCGCAAGCATGGCATTCTTAGTTAATGAACAAAAAGAAAATATTGGCGCAAGAAGACTTCACACTATTTTAGAAAAACTTCTTGAAGATATTTCATTTAATATTCCCGATTCAAAAGAAGAAAAAATTGTCATTGACAGGGATTATGTTAAAAGTAAATTTGAAAACACAGTTCATGAGGATGATATAGATCAGTATATATTGTAGAATTACTTAGGAGAAAAAATGGTTAAATTTGACGAAAACAATAATGTAATAGTGGATGAAAGTTTTTTCGCAATTATTGTTGGCGTTGAAAAAAGCAATGATAAGAGTGGGGATATCGAATATTCAGTTTCAGAACTTAAGGGGCTTGTTGAAGCTGCGGGCGGAGAGACAATAGGTATTATGACTCAAAGGCTTGAGCGACCCAATACAGCTACATACATTGGCAGCGGCAAGGTAGGCGAGCTTGCTGAGATGGCTGACAATATGGAGGCTGATACAATTATATTCAACAACGAACTTTCCGGCATGCAAATCAGAAACCTGGAAGACATCACCGGGAAAAAGGTCATTGATAGAACCATTCTCATATTAGATATATTTGCAAGAAGAGCCATATCTAAAGAGGGCAAGCTTCAGGTTGAATTAGCTCAGCTGAAATATAGATTGCCCAGGTTGACCGGATTTGGTAAATCTTTGTCAAGGCTTGGTGGAGGTGTTGGTACCAGGGGACCAGGAGAAAAGAAAATTGAGCTGGATAGAAGACATATTGAACGTAGACTTCAGGATATAAGAAATGAGCTTAATGAAATTGACAGAACCAGAAAACTGCAGCGGGAAAGCAGAGAAAATCGAGAAATTCCGATAGTTGCTTTGGTCGGATACACCAATGTAGGTAAATCAGCAATTATGAACCACATTCTTTGTAAATTTGAAAAGGATGATAAAAATGTAGTTGAAAAGGATATGCTTTTTGCCACATTAGATGCTAAGCATAGAGGAATTGAGCTGGATAAGCAGCATAAGTTTGTTCTAGTGGATACTGTAGGATTCGTCAGTAGGCTCCCTCACAGTCTTGTTTCTGCATTTAAATCAACTCTTGAAGAGGCGGCTTTTTCTGATTTGATTATAAATGTGGTTGATTATTCCAACAAAGATAATGAATTTCAACAAGAAATCACAAAAGATGTTCTCGCAGATATAGGCGCATCTGATATTCCTATGATAACTGTCTACAACAAAGTAGATTTGGCAGATAACAAAAACTCATTAAGCCATGATGAAAATATTGTATTCACATCGGCTAAAACAGGTGAGAATATGGATCTGCTTCTTGAAACAATCAAAAAGAAAATATTCGACATTCCGATTACAGCAAACTTTATAATCCCTTATGATAAGGGAAGTGTTTCCTCAGAAATTTGCAGAGTGGGCAATGTAATATCCATGGAATACAAGGATGATGGGGTTCATATAGCTGCGGAACTAAAAGAGAAAGACTTCGGAAGGGTTAAGAATTATGCCATTATATAAATCTGTACTTAAAGGTGCCATTGTAGAAATGGAAGTAGAAAGATCACGTTTTATTGGGCATGTCAGACCGGTTGATTCTAAAGAAGAGGCAGATCTATTTATTGCAGATGTGAAGCATAATCATAAAACTGCTACTCATAACGTACCGGCTTTTGTTATTGGGGATAATTTTCAGCTGCAATGGGCAAGTGACGACGGTGAACCACAGGGTACCTCGGGAGCACCGATTGTAAATATGCTTGTAAAAGAAGGCATAACAAATGTGGCTGTAGTTATTACGAGATATTTTGGTGGAATTAAACTTGGCACCGGCGGTCTTGTTAGAGCATATACAGGATGTGCTAAAATGGCCCTTGAAAGGGCCGGAATATGCTTTGTAGATGAAGTAATCATCTCTGATATAAAAATCGGATATAGCGAATTTAACAGGCTGGAAAGCCTAATGGATAAAGATGATACTTTTAGAATAATAAATAAGGAATATGCCGAGATTGTAAAAATGACCATTGAGTATACTCAAGAAAACGCTGAAAAGGCAAAAGAGATGATTTCTAACTATTCTAAAGGAGCTTATACCATGGAAAATACAAGGATAGAGCTTAGAAATATACCGATTTTATGATTATATTCCGCAATTTTTTTGTTGACAGAAAATTGAGAATATGGTAACATACAAAACAGCTCAAAAAATTTTAGTCAGTATTTTCTCAGAAGTTGCTGGCGTAGATTATGCAAATAACGTAAAAAAAATGTCAAACTTTTAAAGAAAGGTATTGACAAAGTTATTACAGAGCTGTATAATGCATAAATGTGTCAAACACATTGGGGCGCATAGCTCAGCTGGGAGAGCACCTGCCTTACAAGCAGGGGGTCATAGGTTCGAGCCCTATTGCGCCCACCATAATCAGGATGGCCTGGTAGTTCAGTTGGTTAGAATGCCAGCCTGTCACGCTGGAGGTCGACGGTTCGAGCCCGTTCCAGGTCGCCATTTTAATTTAATAGCAATATGCTGGCGTGGCTCAACGGTAGAGCAGCTGATTTGTAATCAGCAGGTTGGGGGTTCGATTCCCTCCGCCAGCTCCAAAACTCCAATTATCATAATAATAAGTCAGTAATTTGGAAATATTTCGAGGGATTCCCGAGTGGCCAAAGGGGGCGGACTGTAAATCCGTTAGCTGAGCTTTCGATGGTTCGAATCCATCTCCCTCGACCAATTTAATATAGTGTGCGGAAGTGGCTCAGGGGTAGAGCATCGCCTTGCCAAGGCGAGGGTCGCGAGTTCGAATCTCGTCTTCCGCTCCAAGTATGCGGATGTCGTATAATGGTAATACCTCAGCCTTCCAAGCTGATGCCGCGGGTTCGATTCCCGCCATCCGCTCCATTTTTCCAAATTAGGTGTGGGCTCATAGCTCAGTTGGATAGAGCAACGGCCTTCTAAGCCGTGTGTCCGGGGTTCGAATCCCTGTGGGCTCACCATTTTATTTGAGGATAATGGGGTATAGCCAAGTGGTAAGGCAACGGACTTTGACTCCGTCATTCGTAGGTTCGAGTCCTGCTACCCCAGCCATTTGACCCATTAGCTCAGGCGGTAGAGCACTTGACTTTTAATCAAGGTGTCCGGAGTTCGAGTCTCCGATGGGTCACCATTCATTTTTAGGATGACTCCATTCGGAGAGGTATCGAAGTGGTCATAACGAGGCGGTCTTGAAAACCGTTTGGGTGCAAGCCCACGTGGGTTCGAATCCCACCCTCTCCGCCAATATATAATTGAATAATAAGAGTATTTATTGATAGCCTGGAGAAGTACTCAAGTAGGCTGAAGAGGACGGTTTGCTAAACCGTTAGGGTTCATTATAGGGCCGCATGGGTTCGAATCCCATCTTCTCCGCCATTTTAGGGGTATAGCTCAGTTGGTAGAGCAGTGGTCTCCAAAACCACGTGCCGTGGGTTCGAATCCTACTGCCCCTGCCAATAATCTTAAATACATCACTATCGGGGTGTAGCGCAGTTTGGTAGCGCAACTGGTTTGGGACCAGTGGGCCGCGGGTTCAAATCCTGCCACCCCGACCAATTTTTGTCACGAGGGCCATTAGCTCAGTTGGTCAGAGCGTCCGGCTCATAACCGGCAGGTCCTGGGTTCAAGTCCCCGATGGCCCACCATTCGTGCCCAGATAGCTCAGTAGGTAGAGCAGAGGACTGAAAATCCTCGTGTCCTTGGTTCGATTCCGAGTCTGGGCACCAGAAATTAGACATTGGTTTTTCTGATGTCTTTTTTTTTACTTATGTTTGTTGGAGGTTGAAATGGCACAGCTATATTACAGATACAGCACTATGAATGCTGGAAAATCAATTGAACTCATAAAGGTAGCATATAATTACGAAGAACGAGGGAAACGTGTGCTCACTTTAGTTCCGTCATTGGACAATAGGTATGGTACAGGTGTTATAACCTCCAGAATCGGAATTCAGCGAGAAGGCATTATAATTAGTCCTGAGACAAATATTTTAGATATATTCATGGATGAGGATGCTAAAGCAAAGGTTGACTGTGTTTTAATTGATGAATGCCAATTTTTGAGAAAGCATCATGTTCAGGAGTTGGTAGAAGTAGTAGATAGCTTTGGAGTGCCTGTACTTGCCTATGGACTTAAAAATGACTTTAGAAATGAACTCTTTGAAGGGTCTTACTACATGCTCGTATACGCAGACAAAATTGAAGAAATCAAGACTATATGCTGGTGTGGCAGAAAGGCGACTATGGTAGCTCGAGTTGTTGACGGTCAATTTGTAAAAAGAGGCGAACAGGTTGTCATAGGCGGCAATGATATGTATGTTTCTCTTTGCAGGAAGCATTACAATGACGGCAGATTGGGACCTGATAAATAGCCCCTGCTGCCATAAGGAGCTTTAAATCCGTTTATAACGACAGCCTTGGTATGAATCACGCTTTCTCATCTCTTGGTTTATGCCGTTTAAGATAGATCTTTTTCGATAGCTCCATGGTGGAGAAATCAGTATAGGGCGCGGAGCATCAGCCGTTAACCGATGGATTATAATGTCATCGGGAATGTACTCGAGTATATCGCATACTAAATTTACATATTCATCAAGAGTTTCAAAAGGCTTGTAGCAAGGGTGAGTTTTAGCCAGCTGCGAGCCTTTTATTATATTTAAAAGATGCAATTTGATGCCCCATGTGCCGGACTCGCACACGTATTTAACGGAATCAAGCATTTGAGCTTTTGATTCACTGGGCAAACCTAAAATAAGATGGGTAACAAATCTAATATTGCGCTTCTTTAAATTTCTGCAAGCTGAATCATAGACTTCAAGCGGATAACAACGATTGATGAAGTCTGCGGAGTCCTCATGAATGGTTTGAAGACCCAGCTCCACCCAAAGAAATGTTTTTTCATTTAATTCAGATAGTAAGTCCAATACATCTTCAGGAAGACAATCAGGTCTGGTACCTATTACGAGTCCCGAAATAGATTCGTCTTCAATGACAGCTTCAAATTTTTCTCTTAAAATTGATACAGGGGCATAGGTGTTGGTGAAGTTTTGAAAATATGCCAAATATTTGGCTTTAGGCCATTTTTTAGACAAAAGCTTTTTTTGTTCTTCTATGGTTGAAGCGGTATCTCCAGAACCGGCTTCCGAACAAAAAACACAGCCGCCGAAGCCTTTACTGCCGTCACGATTCGGACAGGTAAAGCCGCCATCTATGGATAATTTTACTGTTTTCTCACCAAATTCCTTTTTTAAATATGAACTTATTGAATTAATTCTTTCTATCATATTAATCCTCTTTTTATAAACTACGAAATATGATATAATGAAAAGCTGGAAAAATAAAGTTTTTCTTTGAAATTTTTGGATTATTATTTTATAAATCCTTTCAGGAGGAATTTATGGCTGAAGATAAAAAACTTAATACCATATGGACCGGAGACTTTCAGGAGGCTATCCTGGAAAACTGCATTTTATCAGAGGTCGGCCTCGACAGCAACAAAAAAAGCGTGCTTCTTCATTCCTGCTGTGGGCCATGCAGCACGTCAGTCATTGAGAGGCTTTCTGATGATTTTAATATAACTGTTTATTTCTATAATCCCAATATAACTGATGAAAGGGAATATAGGCTAAGAAGAGATACGCAGGTTGAATTTATAGAAAAGTTTAATATGGCTACAGGTAAGAAGGTCGGATTTATTGAAGGTCCTTATGACAAAATGACATTTTTAGATAGAAGTTCAGGTATGGAGGGTGAGCCTGAAGGTGGGCTTAGATGTACCGGATGCTTTGAACTGCGATTGAGAAAAACCGGGGAAGAAGCTAAAAGTTTAGAGTTTGACTATTTTGCAACTACCTTAACCGTAAGCCCTCATAAAAATTATAAGATAATATCTGCAATAGGCAATAATCTTGGAGCAGAGCTGGAGATAGATTATCTGGATATGGACTTCAAGAAGAAGGACGGCTTTAAAAGAAGCATTGAGCTATCAAAAAAATATGGACTTTACAGACAAAACTTTTGTGGGTGTCTGTTCTCCGAAAGATAAATTGAAAAGAGGTATATGATATGGCAGAATTAATAATTCCAAAGGGATATAGGCCTGTTTTGGAGCCGATAGAAACTCAAAGGGCTATTAAGAAAATAAAAGACTATTTTCAACAGGAAATAGCTTACGGATTGAATCTGCGAAGGGTTTCAGCACCCTTATTTGTAGCACCGGAAACCGGACTTAACGATAATTTAAATGGTGTGGAAAGAAGGGTGAATTTCACCTTAAAGGGAATAAACGAGCAAGAGGTTGAAGTTGTACAATCCTTAGCTAAATGGAAAAGAATGGCTCTAGGTAAATATGGCATTGCTCCCGGACATGGGATTTATACGGATATGAATGCAATTAGACGAGATGAGGATTTAGATAACCTTCATTCCGTATATGTTGACCAGTGGGACTGGGAAAAGGTTATAACCTGTGAGCAGAGAACTACTGAATATCTTCACGAGACCGTTTCTATAATTTATAACTCCATAAAGAATTTAGGTGACTATGTTAATAGGCTTTATAGAAATATAAAGACAGATATTCCCAATGAGATTTTTTTCATTACATCACAGGAGCTGGCTGACCTTTATCCGGGAAAGACTGCAAAAGAAAGAGAAGACTTGATTTGCAGAGAAAAGGGGGCTGTATTTATAGAAAAAATAGGTGGAAATCTAAATTCAGGAGAGCCTCACGATGGCAGATCTCCCGACTATGATGATTGGGAATTGAACGGTGACATCATCCTATGGAACGATATTTTAGGCAGAGCCTTTGAACTGTCATCTATGGGAATAAGAGTTGATGAAGAAGCCATGGACAGGCAGCTGAGGCTTTCGGGAAAAGACAATAGAAGGGATCACAGCTTTCACAAGGCAGTCTTGGCCGGCGAGCTTCCATATTCCATCGGTGGCGGTATCGGGCAGAGTAGACTTTGTATGTTTTTCTTGAGAAAAGCACATATAGGAGAGGTTCAAGTTTCCGTTTGGCCGGATGATATGATAGAGGTCTGTAACGAAAACAACATTTTCCTACTGTAAGGAAGTTAAAATGAACTATGTTAATCTTGTAATAGATAACAAAAATAGAAATACTGACAGGTTTTATACCTATGGGACAAAAGAGTCGCTGGATGTGGGTGATGTTGTCGATGTCGAATTTGGCAAGGGAAAAACTCTGAAGCGAGCATGGGTAGTTGAAACGGATGTTTTGCCTGACATTGAAGCTCCGCTGATTAAAGAAGTTCAGAGCAAAAATAATTCTTGGAGGCTGAGCAAGGAAGCTGTTGAAACATCTCTTTGGATGAAAAAAAGGTACGGCATAAGATATGTCGATGCCCTGAGACTTTTTTCTCCCCATGGAACTGAGCCTAAGCGAAAATTGAAGGCTAACCCCGATGAGCATGTGGCTGAATTGCCAAAGCTTAATTTGAATAGAGAGCAGGAGGCTGCTCTTGAGGCAATTTTAAGACCCATGAGAGAGTCATGCAGTAAGGCTTTTTTGTTGCATGGAGTCACCGGCAGCGGGAAAACGGAAGTATACATGCAGGCTATGGAAGAAGCCTTAGAGGCCGGTAAAAATATCATTTATATGGTTCCTGAAATTTCTTTAATTCAACAGACCTATGATAGACTGGCAGGGAGATTTGGAAAGAATAATATAGCTGTCCTTCATAGCAAAATATCACCGGCTAATTTGTATAATCAGTGGAGTGAGGTTTTTTGCGGAAGTGCTAAAATAGTACTGGGCACCAGGATGGCTGTTTTTGCCCCCATATCGAAGCTTGGTCTGATTATTATGGATGAAGAGCATGAAGGCAGTTATAAATCAGATATGACACCAAAGTTTGAAACTTTAGATGTAGCGTATAAGCGCTGTTTCGCCTTAAATGGAGTTTTAATTCTCGGAAGTGCCACACCATCGATTTCCAATTTTAAACTGGCCAAAGATGGGGTTTTCGACCTTATTAGCCTAAGGGAAAGATACAATAAGGTGCCGCTTCCCCAAATTGAGCTTGTGGATATGAAAAATGAGCTTAGGGAAGGTAATAGCGGTATTATAAGCGGTCGCTTGTATCAAGCTCTTACGGGAACAATATCAAAAAATAAGCAGGCAATTCTATTTATAAATAGAAGAGGCTATTCAAGCTATATTGGCTGTAGGGAATGTGGGCATAGCCTGAGCTGTCCTAAATGTGGAATTGCTCTTACATATCATAAATCGGACAATAGTGCAGTTTGTCACTATTGCGGAAGAAGGTTTAATGTTCCGCAGCATTGTCCGAATTGTAACAGTGAAAAGCTAAGAAAATTTGGCTTCGGTACTGAAAAACTTGCGGAAGAAATAGGCAGGCTTTTCCCCAATGCCAATATTGACAGATTGGATTTGGATACTGCCGTCAATACTTCAGAAATCAAGGGAATTTTGAAGAAATTCAGAGAGGGTGCTACGGATATTCTCATAGGAACCCAACTGGTTGCCAAGAGCTTGGATTTTAAAAATGTTGATTTAGTCGGAGTATTAAATAGCGATATAAGCCTTAACATAGCTGATTACAGGGCTGCAGAACGAACGTTTCAGCTTATTACTCAAGTGGCGGGAAGAGCAGGTAGAGGGGATTATCAAGGCCATGTAATCGTTCAAAGCGGCAATCCGGAGAATTTCGCAATTAAAGAGGCTGCAAAGGGAGACTATGAGGAGTTTTTTAACAGAGAAATAAGGGTAAGAAAGTTACTAAGCTACCCACCCTATACGGATTTAGTAAAAATATCAATTTCCGGAAAGGACAAGGAGAAGGTAGTAAGCAAGATCAGATTGTGTGCGGACAATTTAAAAACGGCGACGGGAGTTGACAAAAGCTTGGTTTTTGAACCAAGAGAAGATTTCATATCAAAAGGAAGAGACACCTGTAGATATGAATTTATAGTAAAATGTCCTAAGGCATTGCGAATGAAGCTTATTGATTTTGCAGAGAGCTTCAGCTTTAAGTTAGCAGCAGAAAGAGAAGGACTAAGTCTTTTTATAGATGTAAATCCATATTAAAATATTGAATTTGAATGAGGATGATTATAGATTATGAAGCTTAGGAGGGGGAAATGGCACTTAGAAACGTAGTTGTTGAGGGCGATGATATACTTAGAAAGAAATGTCGAGAAGTTGGTGTTGTAACTAATAGAATACGAGAAACTCTTCAAGATATGGTTGAAACAATGAGGGCAGAAATGGGAGTAGGAATAGCAGCTCCTCAGGTAGGTATAATGCGAAGGATGTTCATTGCAGAGCCTGAGCCTGAAAAACTGTATTACATGATAGATCCTGTAATAATATCACAGGAGGGAAGCCAAACCGGCGATGAGGGATGTCTTAGTGTGCCGGGAATGATAGGTACGGTAACCAGACCCGAAAAAGTTATAATTGAGGCTACAGACCTTGAGGGTAATCGAAAAACCTATGAGTTCCAAGGCTTTGATGCAAGAGTTATGTGCCATGAAAATGATCATTTAAACGGGGTTCTTTATACGGATATTGCTACAAATATCAGACCGGCACCGGAACCTGATGAATTAGATGAGGATTTTATTGATTAATGACGAGGTGGTCTGATTGAAGATAATATTTATGGGGACTCCTGACTTTGCAGTTCCTTCCCTTAAGGCTATAATAGAGGCGGGACACGATGTCGGCATGGTCATAACGCAGCCGGACCGACAAAAAAATCGTGGTAAGAAATTGATTTTTTCTCCGGTTAAAGAGGTTGCTATGGAAAACGGTATACCGGTTTTTCAACCTGAACGGCTAAGAGATGATCCGCAAACCATTGCGGCGATGAGGGCGTTTTCTCCTGACATAGTTGTAGTAGCAGCATATGGACAGATTTTATCAAAAGAGCTTTTAGATATGGCAAAGCATGGGGCTATTAATGTTCACGGATCATTACTTCCTAAGCTAAGAGGGGCCTCTCCAATACAAAGGTCAATTCTGCTGGGATATGATAAAACCGGTGTTACTATTATGAAAATGGCAGAAGGTTTGGATACCGGCGATATGATATCAAAGGTTGAAGTTGAAATAGGAAATATGACCTATGGTGAACTTTCTGAGGTTTTAGCTGATAGAGGGAGTAAATTATTAATTTCAACTATTGATGACATAGCGGCAGGTAAGTTTACATTAGAAAAACAAGATGATAATTTGTCATCCTATGCACCAATTATAAAAAAAGAAGATGGAAGAGTTGATTTTAATAAGTCCGCATTTGAAATTCAGTGTCAAATAAGGGCGTACGACCCTTGGCCCGGTACATATACAGCATACGGCGGGCAAAGCATTAAGCTGTGGAGGGCAGATGTTTTGTCTGAAGATGAAGCCTCATCGTACGATGCAGCGGTGCCGGGTACAATTGTAGATGTCAACAAAGAAAATATTGTTGTCGCCTGTGGAAAGGGATATCTCAGGTTATTGGAAATTCAGCCACAGGGTAAGAAGAGAATGACTGTAAAAGCATACCTGTTGGGGAACTCTTTTGAGCCTTTGCAGGTTCTTGGCGAGGAGGTGTAGACAAAAATGGGATTATCATATTTGTTGCTTTTTGCAGCTATGATTTTAGCGATTTATGCACAGGGTAAGGTTAAAGCTAATTTCGGTAAATATTCAAGGATTGCTAATTCAAGGCAATTGACCGGATTCGAGGCAGCCAGGATGGTTCTCGACAGCAACGGTCTTAGAGATGTAGAGATAGAACCTATTGCAGGAAGTATGACTGACCATTATGATCCGAGAGATAGGGTTCTTAGGCTGTCGGAAACTGTATATGCTGTGAAATCTATAAGTGCTGTAAGTGTAGCCTGTCATGAAGCAGGACATGCAATTCAGCATGAGGTTAATTATATTCCTCTCAAGATTAGAAATGGTATTGTTCCGATGGTTAATTTGGTTTCAAAATTATCCTGGCCAATGATTATAATAGGGATAATACTTTTGTCAAGCGGCAGCTGGCAATTGGGTAATACATTGTTCACCGTAGGCATAGTTGCCTTTTTTGGAGTTGTGATTTTTCATTTGATTACATTACCTGTAGAGTTTAATGCAAGCAGCAGAGCTATCGATCAGATGATGGAAATCGGAATTGTCACTAATCATGAGGTCTATGGTGCAAAGAAGGTTTTAAACGCAGCGGCTTTGACATATGTTGCGGCCCTTGCTGTGGCAGTGGCAAACCTGATAAGATTATTGGCCATACGAGGTAGAAACTAAATGGATAATAATAGATTGGCAGCATACTATACTTTATATAATGTTGAGCATGATGATGCCTATTCTAATTTAGCTATTAACAAAGAATTAAAGTGTCACAACGTGACGAATTCCGCCTTTGTAAAGGAACTTGTTTATGGGGTTCTGGAGAGAAAGTATACTCTCGATTACTATATTTCACAGCTGATAGACAGACCCATTAAGAAAAAGAAGGCTGTCTTGATGACTCTTTTGAGAATGGGCATTTATCAGATGAAGTATATGGATAAGGTACCCGGCTACAGTGCTTGTAATGAAACTGTGCAGATAGCCAATAAGGTGGCCGGCAGCTTTTATAAAAAATTTGTAAATGGGGTGCTGCGGGAATTTTCCAGAAAAATAGATGCGATGAAGCTTCCCGAGGGGAATTCTGTTGAAGCTTTATCCATAAGGTTTTCTTATGAACCATGGATTATAAGGCTCTGGATTGAACAGTTCGGGCTGGAAGCTGCAATTGACATTATGAAGGCATCTAATGAAAGAGCGGAGCTTTCTTTTAGGGCTAACACCTTGAAAACTACAAGGGAAGCTTTAGTTTATAATTTAACAAAAGCCGGTTATGATATTAATGTAAGTGATTTAAGCTCAAGAGCCTTTCATGGAAATGGTGAGCTCTTAAAAACCGATTTTTTTAAAGAAGGATATTTTTCTGTTCAGGATGAAGCGTCTATAATAGCTGTTGAAGGCTTAAATCCGAAAGCTGATGATAAACTTCTGGATATGTGCGCAGCTCCGGGGGGCAAATCATTTGCAGCGGCAGAGATTATGGATAACAAAGGCAGTATAACAGCCTCAGATATTTATCCTCATAAGCTTCAGTTAATAGAAAATGGCGCCAAACACCTGGGAGTATCTATAATTACTCCTAAATTGCAAAATGGTCTTGAGCTTGTTGAAGAGTATATCGAAAAGTTTGACAAAATAATTGTAGACGGACCTTGCTCAGGGCTTGGAGTAATAAGACGCAGACCTGAGATAAAGTATAAGAGCATTCAGGATAATGGTAAGGAATTGTCTGAAATACAAGGAAGGCTTCTTGACAATGCAGCTGCATATGTAGTTCCCGGAGGGGAAATACTATATTCCACATGTACCATTAACAAGATAGAGAATCATTTCCAAATTGAAAATTTTATAAAACATAATAATAACTTTAAAGTCATTTTCGAAAAACAGCTTTTACCAAATGTAGATAGCACCGACGGGTTTTATTTATGTGTTTTACAAAAAAAGGAGTAGCATATGGATGTAGGTTTCAAAACAGACAAAGGCATAGCTAGATATAATAACGAAGACGCCTGTTTTGTAATGGTGGATGAAAACGTTTTTATAATAGCTGATGGAGTAGGGGGAAATCGTTCAGGAGAAATTGCCAGCAGAACTGCTACACGGTTGGTTTCACAGTACATTTCCTCTAAGCCTATAGAGAAGAACAAAGGGGAAGAATACATAAAGGATTATTTCAATGGGTGCATCGCCGAAACGAACCTCGGGGTTTTTCAGCTGGGGCAGAAATTCGATGAGAACTTCGGTATGGCGACGACCATTGTTATAGGTTACATTGAAGGCAGTAAGCTCTATATTTTTAATATTGGTGACAGTAGGGCATATCTTTATAGAGATGGAGTAATAAGACAAATTACTGAGGACCATACATATGTTAATACCTTAGTGAAGGCGGGTGTTATATCTAAGGAAGCAGCTCTCGTTCATGAAAAGAAAAATGTAATAACCAGAGCTCTAGGTGCAGAAGCCATAACAAATGCAGATGCATTTATAGAGTCGCTTCAAGAGGATGATATCATCATAATGTGTACGGATGGCCTTTATGGAGAGGTTTCCGAAAGGGAAATGGTCGAGGTTTTTAAAAAGGGATATAATATGTCGCAAACTTGCTCAAACCTGGTAGAATTGGCCAATTTGAACGGTGGTGGCGATAATATAACAATAATTTGCTTAAAATTTACCAAGGAGGATAGCCATGAGCAATAAGATGTTAGCGGGAAGATACGAATTAATAGAAAAAATTGGCGATGGGGGAATGGCAGTTGTATATAAGGCAAAGGACAGACTGCTGAATCGCTATGTTGCTATAAAGATTTTAAGACCTGAATTAACCAGCGATGAACAGTTTATAACCAGCTTTAGAAAAGAGAGTCAGGCGGCAGCCGGGCTGCAGCATCCAAATATAGTAGGGGTTTATGATGTTGGAAGAGAAGGAAGCATTCACTACATCGTAATGGAGTTAATTGACGGAAGGCCTCTAAGCGATATTATTGAAGAGCAGGCACCGCTAGACTATAAGCAGGTTGTCGAAATCGGTAAACAGGTTGCATCTGCTTTAAGCCTGGCTCATAAAAATCACATAGTTCATAGAGATGTAAAGCCTCACAACATTATGATAACGAAAGATGGAACTGCAAAATTAGCAGACTTTGGTATTGCAAAGGCTGTAAGCAATTCTACAATCGTCAATACTTCAGAGGGAAATAGAATAATGGGCTCTGTTCATTACTTTTCACCGGAACAGGCCAGAGGAAAATATGTAGATGAAAAGTCTGATGTATATTCGTTGGGTATTGTCCTTTATGAAATGCTGACCGGTAAAGTTCCCTTTGATGGGGAGAATGCAGTCCAAATTGCCCTTATGCATATGAATGATGAAATTGTACCGCCTTCAAACCTTGTTTCAGGAGTTCCGCCGGCCCTTGAAAAGATTATAATGAAGGCTACAGATAAATATCAGAACAATAGATATAACAATGCAGAGGAGCTTTTTGAAGAGCTTGGAGGGGTAGATTTTCTATCAAGAAAGGTTGGAGATGCAGTGCTTATCGGAGGCAAAAGAGCAGCGCAGAAGATAGATGATGAGGATGAGGCTGTTTTGCAGGAGCTTGTCAATCAGAAATCCAAGAAGAAGTCAGGAAAGAAAAAGAACAATCAGGAAGGCGGCAAGAAAAAGTGGATAATTGCAATATGTGTAGTAGCAATTTTAGCAATTGCCGGCAGCGCCTATCTTCTTCTTACATCAAAAAGCGGACAAGAGGGCAAGGATGTAAAGGTTCCGGATGTTACCGGTAAGACCTATGAAGAGGCAGAGAAGATATTAGCTGAGAAGAAGCTGAAAATTAAAAAAGGCGATGTCAGACCTAGCGCTGATGTTGAAAAGGATAAGATAATTTCACAGACACCTTTGGCTGATAAAATCGTGAAGGAAGGAACCGTTGTTAAGGTAAATATCAGTAAAGGAAAGGAATCCGGAGTTGTTCCTAGCCTTGTCGGAAAGAAGTATGACTATGATCAGATTAAGGCATTGCTTGAACAATACGGCTTTAAACTGGGAGAGGTTGTAAAAGAAGAGAGTGACGACTATGATGCAGATGTGATTTCATCACAGGATCCTAAGGAAGGTGCAACTGCAAAAGAAGGTAGTACCGTTAATATTGTTGTAAGCACCGGAAGTAAGAAGGCTAAGGTACCTACCCTCATCGGAAGCAGTCTGGAGGATGCTCAAAAAGCAATTGAAGCGGCAGGCTTTACTCTTGGAAATGTTTCCATAGAGGAAAGTAATATTTATGCCGGTGGATATGTTTTCTGGCAAGAATATCAGCCAGGTGAAATGCTTAAGAAGGGAACCAAAATTTCCATTAAGGTTAGCAAGGTTAAGGGTCAGGAGAACCCTCCAAATTCAGATAGCAGTGGAGACAATGGTGGCGGCCAAGGGGAGAATGGCCCATCACAATAGGGTTTCGTATGAACAGCAAATTAATTACAGGGACGATAATTAAAGGCATAGGTGGCTTTTACTATGTAAAGACGGAAAATGGAATCATTGCCACCAGAGGAAGAGGAAATCTTAAGAGAGATGGAAACAGCTTGCTGGTAGGTGATGAGGTAAAACTTAGTCTTTTAGAGTCTTCAGAAGAAAGCTTTCAAGGAATTATAGAAGATGTTTTCCCGAGGAAGAATTCACTTATCAGGCCGCCCATTGCCAATGTGGATAAGCTTGTTTTGGTTGTTTCAGCTACCAAGCCAAGAGTCAATTATGAGCTTTTGGATAGATTTTTAGTTGTGGCTGAAGAAAAGCATATACCGGTTTTAATACTCATGAATAAAGCAGATACAGGTTTGGAAGATGAGATATCAAGGCTAATGCATAGGTATGGTAACTTCTATGACTGCCTTCCTGTCAGCGTAATATCAAAACACAATATCAGCAGGCTTTCTGAAATGCTGGCTGACAAAAAAGTAGCTTTTGCAGGACCTTCAGGTGTAGGAAAATCATCTATAATAAATCTTTTGTCTGATGACGGCGAGATGGAAACGGGAGAAATCAGCTGGAAAAATCAAAGAGGAAGGCACACTACACGACATGTAGAGATACTTAATGGAAGGCACGGTTCTTTGATCTTCGATACTCCCGGATTTACATCTATAGATTTACCGGATATTGATAACAGTGAGCTGAAGGAGTATTTTCCAGAATTTTTATCCTTTAATGGAAAATGCAAATTTCAAAACTGCAATCACATTAAGGAGCCGGGGTGCAGGGTGATGGAAGCAATTGAACAAGGGAGTATCAATAATGAGCGGCATGAATCATACATTAGACTGTTTAATGAGATTCATGAAAACAGTAAGTATTAGAATTATATCTAAATAACAGAATATAATGTAAATGTTATACAGGAGGAGCTATGAAACTATTATCACCATCCATACTTTCGGCAGACTTTTCTGCCTTAGGACATCAAGCTAAAATTGCAACTGAAGCAGGAGCAGATTTTTTACATATTGATGTTATGGATGGGCATTTTGTGCCTAATATCAGCTTTGGATCAGCCGTGATGAAAAGCTTGAATTCTCATAATACAGCACCATACGATGTCCATTTGATGATTGAAAATCCGGAGCAGTATATATCTGAATTTGTTACTGATAAGACTGAATACATTGTGGTACATCAGGAAGCTACTATTCATTTAAACAGGCTGATAAGCCAGATTAAGTCAACCGGTGTTAAGGCCGGAGTGTCTATTAATCCGGCAACACCGGTGTATACATTGAAGCATGTGCTTAATATGGTAGATTTGGTGTTGGTTATGTCAGTTAACCCGGGCTTTGGCGGACAGAGCTTTATAGAAGACTCTGTCAACAAGGTTAGAGAATTGGCAAGAATTAGAGAGGAACGGGAAGATTGTAATTTCTTAATCGAAATTGATGGAGGAATTAACAGGAAAAATGCAAAGATGGTTTTAGACGCAGGTGTTGATATAATTGTAGCCGGCTCAGCTGTTTTTAAGGGTGATGAAGAGACGATTACTGAGAATATTAATGAATTTATGAAGGTAATGGGTCGTCGTAACCCCTAAAATCTAAGGAGCTTAACAGTTAGGGTAAGGAACTTGAATTTTTCAGGTTCCTTATTTTTGTGTATGCCTACAGGGCTATAAAAACAGCGCAGCAATTTTGTTAATTGCTGCGCCTGAAGCTTAAATATTTCTGCTTATTGCAAGCCTAATTTCATTGCCTATAAGGTTTAACCATGGCTTTAAATGCGACCTTGGAGTCGGGGCAGGATCCGGTTTATTATCAGGATCTTCATCAGGCTTCTCCGGTGTTTCCAGCTTCATCTCAGGATCAATAGGGAATTGCTTAGGATCAGGATTATGCTTATGACAGTAGTATGTTGGAATTTTCTTAGCTTCTTCTTCATCATCCTCATCAAATTCCTTTTCGATTTGGTTAGGACAATCCGGAGTAGCTAAAAAGCCCGTATCTTCGCAAATCATGACTTTCTTTAGCTTACCGCTGTATTTCCCAAGATTTTTTTCTGTACCGACTATATAGTATTCACCGTTTACACTTGTTACATTGCTCGGTGCAGAAGGGTAGCTTCCCTGTAAAGCCTTTGGAATCTGATTCATTATTACACCCCAGAGGTCGGTCGCCCTATTGCCATATCCGGACATTGCCAAATTGACATCATTACCCATCCACAGTGAAGCTGTGTACTTAGGTGTAAATCCGACAAACCAGCTGTCAAACTTATTAGTTGTAGTACCGGACTTACCGCCGGCTGCCACTCCCCGTGTAGCAGCTGTTGGACATATACCATGAGATACGACTGATTTTAGCATGCTTGTCATAATGAAAGCTGTACCCGGATCAATTACCTTGTGTGCCTCGCTTTCCTTTGAGGTAAGTATTTCTTTTCCATTTCTGTCCAGAACATTTGAGTAAGATGATACATCTTTTCTTACTCCGCCATTAGGGAATGCTGTGTAGGCACTGGCAATTTCTAATGGGCTTATGCCGGTATTCATACCGCCAAGGGCAATTGCTGCAGGGTTCATATCATTACTTGCACCTTCTCGAACAAGGGTGGTAATTCCAAACTTTTCCAGCATATCGGCTCCGTAGTTTTGTCCGATTTGGAGCAATACCTTAACGGCACAGGTGTTTAATGACTGTTCCATAGCAGTTCTAAGGGTCTGCTTGCCACTGTAAGTATTAGTTGCATTGGTAGGCCATACTCTTCCATCGATAGTTGTTTTTTCGTCAATTACCGGTGAAGAAGCGGTTATATAGTCACCCCAGTATTTATCGCCCTGCTTATCGATATTAAAATTGCTGTATGTATGCCTCTTTCCGGCTGCAACTTCCTCAACACTTTGCTGGATTGCAGCTCCATAAACTGTAAGAGGCTTTATTGCGGAACCCGGTTGACGAGGGGAGGTGGCTCTGTTATGAAGCTTCTGTCCGACCGTATTTCTTCCACCTACCATAGCCTTAAGCTCGCCTGTTGAGTTGTCAATAATTGTCATTGCCGCCTGAGGCTGAATAATTTGTTGCTCAAGCTTATATGATGTCGGATTTATATTGATGGTACCATCATCATTAAATGTGAAAAAGTCAGGATAGTTTTTTATAAATTCCTTTGAAATTACCAGATTACCATCATTATCCTTTTTCTTGAAATTTTGAGGTATATTGATAAATCCACCATTAATGGCATAAAGCTGACCGTCTATATATGTGTACATAGGCTTCATTTCCACACTCACATCGTTCTTGCCATGTACCTTGGTATCATAAAGGTTAATTCTCTTATCAGCATATATTATTATGCTGCCGTCGTTGTTTTTAACAGCTTCATCGGCAGATAATGTCATGATGCCGTTTTCGTCGATCATATTGTCTACATTGTAGAGCATGATTTTGCCTGATGATGTCATGATGTTTTTATTTCTGTCAAAAGCAATATCGACAGCATCAGGAAAGTTATTGTCGTTAGCAAATTCTTTTTCAATTACGCCTTGGGCTTGAGCATCCATTGTGGAATAAATCTTTAATCCGCCTTTGTAAACTTGATCCCAGGCAGTCTGGTAATCCAGATTTTCTTTTGCCATTAGATCTTTGATTACATTTTCAATTGCATAATCAGTAAAGTAGGTTCCGTTTGAATGATCAGTTTCATAGCTCGGATTAATAAAGCTCCTCAGGGGTATTGCCTTAGCTTCATCATACTGCTTTTTTGTAATATAATTCTGCTCCTTCATCAGCTTTAAACATGTTTCACGACGATTTTTCGTTATGTCGTTTATAACATATATCCCTTGAGGCGTTTTCTTAAGAACATTCTCACTGTTGGGATCTACAGCACCTTGTTCAACTAACTGAACAAGAGCATAGGTGGAAGGCGACTGGGGTATAGTCGCCAGGGCCGCACATTCGACCAAATTGAGTTCAGAAACATCCTTTGAGAAATATGCTTGAGCAGCGGCTTGTACACCACTTGCGTTGTTTCCTAAATAAATCGTATTAAGGTATGTAGTAAGAATTTCTTTTTTACTTAGCTTTCGTTCCAAAATCACAGTATAGTATGCTTCAACGATTTTTCTGCGAAGAGTGCGCTTTGACATATCCTCCTTCAGAAAAAGGTTACGAGCCAGCTGCTGTGTAATGGTACTGGTTCCGCTTACTCTGGAATTATTGAAAAGGGAGTCCTTTATAGCTCCGAACATTCTGATAAGGTTAAATCCATGGTGATTCCAGAAAGTTTTATCCTCCAGAGCTACGAATGCATTTTTTAAGTCATCAGGAAGATCCTCATATTTTACACTTGTACGGGATGCGCCTTCGTAAATCCTATCGATTTCATTTCCTTCATCGTCATACAATACAGTGCTTTCTGACAAAATCTTATAAATATCATCTGTATTTATTTTAGGAGCTTGGTGTATTACAATGGCTGTATAAGCAACTGCCGCCAAAACTAAAGCAAAAATTAAGCTTAAAACTGATAATAATACTTTCTTTTTTAAACTCATAGCTTTAATAGAGGAGCCCGCCTTAGTTTTAGGTGGTGCTCCTTTTTGTTTCTTAATGCTTTTCATAATAAGTCCTTTACATACTAATTTTTTAACTTATTATACCATATCAGACGGCTCTAAACAAGAATTTTAAGGGCTTGTAAGTGAGAAAACAAAAATGGTATAATATGGTAAATGAGTTGGTTTCAATGTTTTAAACAATGCGAAGGAAGCTGTTTTTCTGTGGAGTAAGCCAATGGGCTTCGATAATGCTCATAGACACCTTTGGACTTCCAATAAGCCTGCTGACAATGACTTTTTTGTTAATTTCGGCAAAATTTTCTAATAGTATTAGCAATATTATGGATGACAGCACAAAAAAGTTGATTGTTCTTGGAGCTGTTGTCGGGCTGAGTGCAGGCTTTTTTAGGGGCTTTGAGTTCGATAAAATTCAGCAATCGGTAAATCTAAAGGAGGAAGCTGATTTTTTTACCGGTTATGTTGAACAGTCATATATAGGTGAGGATTGCCACTATTTAATTAATCTTAATAATTACAATGGATACAATGCAAAGGTTATAGTTAAAGAATATGATAAAAATAAAAAGCGCCACGATGTTAAAAACAAACATAATGCTCATATAAAAACGAACTTTCTGCCGGGAGATTTAGTTAGGCTTCAAGGTAAACCGGAGCTGCCGAAGGATGCAGGAAATCCGAGATGCTTTGACTATAGAAAGTATTTAAGAGCCAAAGAGATTCACTTTACCATGACGGCAAGCAGCATGAAGAAAATTGGGCAGGAGCAAGGGGCTGTTGTAAAGCTAAAGCGAAAGCTGCATGTTGCAAAACTTCGGTTTATCAACAATATAGATAGCAGTGAAGCCGTAAGAGGAGTAATTGCCGGAATTTTATTTGGCAGTAAGGAACTGCTGGATGAAGATTTGTATGATGCATTTAGAAAAAATTCTACAGCACATATCTTGGCGGTTTCAGGTCTACATGTGGGAATCATATATTTGCTTTACAGAAAAATATTCAGAAAATTCCCCAATAAAGGTATTTCAGCGGTATTTATCATTATCCTGCTTATATATGGACAGATGACCATGTGGACTCCATCTGTGACCAGGGCAATTATACTTACCTTATTGGCAATAGCCGGTAATTTTTTAAATCGGGCTTATGATTTTGTTACGGCTATAAGTGCCACATCGTTTATAATGCTTATTATTAATCCCCTGCAGGCACAGCTGCCATCTTACCAAATGTCATTTCTTGCAGTGCTGGGAATAGGATTTTTATTACCAATTTTAGAATATGTTATGCCATCCTGGTTGGCTGTAATGACATCTGTTCAGCTTCCCATGTCAATATATGGAGCCTATATGTTCAATTATTTGTCCTTCGGCGGATTTGTTTTTAATTTACCGACCATAGCGCTGACAGCATTAATAGTTCCCGTTGGAATGGCTCAATATATCATATGTTTCATGGGAGTAGAATTTCATTTGCTGAATAAGATTATTTGGGGGCTTGGATTTTTGGTTTCTAAAATTAATCTAAAGGGAGATGAAATTATTAATCTGGGAAGAGATGTCATATCACCACCTCTTTACATCGTAGTTTCATCTATCCTGCTTATTTTCTTTTTCTCTTCTGAATGTGCATATATTCACCGGAAAAGAGCCTTGAAAAAAGAAGTTTTGCTGGCAGCCGCTGCTATTTTTATATTAGCATTGCCATTTGTCAAGGCGGATATTACAGACTTTGACAAGGCAGGCTTTGTATTTGTCGATGTTGGGCAGGGAGATTGTTTGCATGTGAAAAGCCCTCAGGGTAAAGCTATGTTAATTGATGGAGGAGGCAGTAGAGACTATAATTTAGGAGAGAAAACCTTGAAACCATATCTTCTTAAAAATAGATTTGGAAGTCTTGATTTGGCGGCAATTACACACTGGGATATGGACCACTCTAAAGGGATTGAAGAACTATCGAGGTGCTATGAAATAAGGGGATTTTTCGATGGAAAGCATGAATTATTGCTAAAAAATTTAGAAGAGGAAGAATTTAAGATTACTGTTCTGTGGCCACTGGATAAAAGAGTTGCAGCTGTCGATAATGATAGATCCAACGTATTCATGGTGGAAAACAAGGGCATCAGGGTTCTGGTTACAGGTGATATAAGCAGTGCTGTTGAAGATACCTTAGTTAATTTATATGGTAATCAACTGAAAGCCCATGTTTTAAAGGTTTCGCACCATGGAAGCAGATATAGCAGTTCTCCTAAATTTTTAGACACAGTTAAGCCTAAGGCAGCTGTAATCGGTGTAGGAAAAAATTATTATGGTCATCCTGCAGATTCGGTATTGAAGCTTCTTGAAGAAAGAAAAATCGAAATATATCGTACGGATTTAGATGGAGCGGTGGGGATTTGCGGAAACGAGAAGGAGTGGAAGGTAGTGACCAATCGTTCCCGTAGAAATTAGATGCTGTTGCAGTGACCATGATGCCGCAGTTGTTAGCATTAGCATACAGAATTGCGAAAAAATATTTGGAATTATAGCCTTAATTAAATTGATATATTAAGAAAAAATGATATAATCATACTATGTATTAAAATAAATTTTTTTATTAAATATTGAATATGAATCAGGGAAGCAATTAATGGCTTATAATAATAAAAAATCGAAGGGCTTAGGTTTTGAGGCTTTCACAAAAAACATAAAAAAAGGCATAGAAAAGGGCATTATTATCTTGTGGGGTGAGGAAGACTATCTGATTAACTGGGCTGTGTCCAGAATTATTTCGAGATATATAAATCCGGCAACCAAAGAAATGGATTTAATGGAGTTTTCTGATGAGAATTATTCAATTGACAGCCTTATGGAAGCAGCCGAGACTATGGCTTTTTTGTCTGAGAAAAGAGTAATAATTATCAAGGGAGTTTTTCCTGAAAACTTTGAAGAAATTGAGAATTTATATATTAATGACAGCAATACCCTTGTGGTTTTTGTTTATCATAAGGAAAAGCTTGAGAAAGCAGAGAAAATTAAACATAAATGTGATGGATACTACTTTGGCAAGCTTGAGTTTAAGGAACTGGCCTCTTTTATTACAAAGAGAATGAGCAAATGGCAATGGAAAATTGAGCATGCTCAGCTCAGGCATCTGATAGATGCTACAGGATATAACCATAGGGACAGTGATTACAGTCTATTTGACCTGGTAAATGATATTGATAAGCTCAGGGCTTATTGCAAAGACGGCATTGTGACCAATGAAGATATAGATGAGATTATAGTAGGCGATAAGGAAACCTTCATCTTTGAATTCCTTGATGCTTTATCAGCGGATAAAAAAGCTACAGCTCTTGAAATGTTCAAGAATATGGATGCAAAGGATATGAATGTATTTCAGTTATTGGCAAGTATAATTTCTCAGTTTGAAATCGCTCTATCGCTTAGACAATTATTAAATGACGGCGTTAATTATAAGGACGGAGCAAGGTTTTTGCGGATCAATGAGTATAGAGCTAAAAGAATTTTGGGTTTAGCCAATCGATTGACGATGGAAAGGCTGAAGGAAGGACTTTTGAAGGCCTATAACGTGGAAAAGGACATAAAGAGCGGACTGCTTTCAGAATCACTGGCGGTAGAACTGTTCATTATGGGGATATAAAGGAATTAATGAATGAAAAAGCAAACTATGGCTGATTTAAGCCTGATCTTAGTCACATTTTTCTGGGGAGCATCCTACTATTTAGTAGACTTGGCTATGAAGGAGATGGGACCATTAACATTAAATGCATACAGATTTTTAATAGCCTTCATAGTTGCCGGTGTAATTGCATTTAAGTATCTGAAGGATGTAAACAAGACGACTTTGAAGTATAGTGCTTTGGTTGGCAGCGCACTGTTTCTGGTTTATGTATGTGTAAATTTAGGAGTTCAGAGGACGACTCTTTCCAATGCAGGTTTTTTGTGTGCATTAACGGTTATTATTACACCTTTGTTGGAGATTATATTTTTAAAAAGAAAGCTGACTGCAAAGATCGAAATTTCCGTAGCGATGAGCTTGCTGGGAATTGTTCTTTTGACTTTGAAGGAAAACTTCTCAATTAACTATGCTAATCTCTTGGGGGATATTCTCTGCATGGGTTGCGGATTTTTCTATGCTATAGATTTACTTCTTACAGAAAGAGCTGTGTCAAGTGAAAAAGTAAATCCATTTCAGCTGGGAGTTTTTCAATTGCTTTTTGCCGGATTGCTGAACTTGATTGCGGCCTTTGCCTTTGAAAAGCCCGGTCTTCCGGTGGATAATAAGGTTACAATATCAGTTCTGTTTCTAGCGATTTTTTGTACAGGAGCAGCTTTTATAATTCAGGCTGTGGCACAGAAATATACAAAGGCCAACAGAGTTGGTATTATATTCACATTAGAGCCTGTATTTTCAGCCGTTGTAGCCTATCTTCTTGCCGGAGAAGTATTGGGAGCACAGGGTTATGTGGGAGCAGCATTAATGGTTGCAGCTCTTTTGTTCATGGAGAGCAACTTTAAGTTTTTGGAGAGTAAAAAGTCCAAGGCAAAAAAGACTAAAATATAGATTTTTATAGCAATTTGCTATAGATATAAGTTTATATTACGATAAAACCTGACCTTTAATCAGGGGAAGCAGTAATAGTAAATTCACATAGGAGGATGTACGAATGAGTGAAAAATGTTGTTGTTGCGGAAATTCAGGGAATCAGTTCAAGGAGCTTGAACCTACTCTGGAAAAATACGCAAGGGTACCGGGAAGTCTTATTACTATCCTGCAGAAGGCTCAAGAAATATATGGATATTTGTCTATAGACGTAATTCATCATATTTCCAAGGCGACAGGCATAAAACCGGCTAAAATTTATGGAGTGGCGACTTTTTATGCACAATTTAGGCTACAGCCTATAGGCAAAAACCTTATTATGCTATGTCAGGGAACTGCATGTCATGTAAACGGTTCTCAGATGATAGAGGAAGCTGTCTGTGAATATCTTGGCATTTCCGATGGAGAAACCACTGAGGACGGAATTTTTACTCTAAATAATGTTGCCTGTCTCGGATGCTGTTCACTGGCACCTGTAATGATGGTGCAAAGTGCTGACGGTGATGAAACTTATGGAAATCTAACTAAGGATAAGGTTAGAGAAATTCTGGCTGAAATTAGAGAAAGAGCATAGGAGGTAGCAGGATGAAGGTAATAATTGGACAAGGAAGCTGTGGTATTGCTACCGGAGCAAAGAAAACACAGGCTGAATTTGAAAAGCAAATTACTGCACAGAAGGCGAAGGCGGAAGTAGGATTTACCGGTTGTGTAGGAACCTGCTATCTGGAACCTATTGTGGATGTTTACGATGACAACGGCGCTTTCACAAGATATGTAAAGGTGCAGCCTGAAAAGGTTGAAAGAATTGTGGCGGAGCATATCAAGGGTGGCAGGATTGTTGAAGAATATGCAATTTCAAAGGAAGATGAGCAATTTATCGAAAAACAGAAAAGAGTTGTTTTGAGACATTGTGGAATGATAAATCCTGAGGATATTGAAGAGTATCTTGCTGTAGGCGGATATGAAGCAACTAAAAAGGTTGTTACATCAATGACACAGAATGAGGTTATTGAAGAAATCAAAGTTTCAGGTCTTAGAGGCAGAGGCGGTGCAGGGTTCCCAACTTGGTTTAAATGGAATGCCGCAAAGGGAAATCCGGGCAAGGAGAAGTATATTGTCTGTAACGCAGACGAGGGAGACCCGGGAGCATTCATGGACAGATCCGTACTTGAAGGAGACCCCCATGCTCTTATTGAGGGTATGATAATAGGCGGCTTTGCAATGGGAGCAACAGAGGGTGTGATCTACTGCAGAGCTGAATATCCATTGGCAATTAAGCGTTTAGAAAAGGCTATGGAGCAGGCGAGAGAAAAGGGTTATTTAGGAAAGAACATATTCGGTAGTGGATATGATTTTGACCTTAGAATAAAGGCCGGAGCAGGAGCCTTCGTATGTGGAGAGGAAACTGCTTTAATTGCATCTCTTGAAGGCGAAAGAGGAATGCCAAGGCTTAAACCGCCATTCCCTGCACAGAAGGGATATTGGCAGCAGCCAACTAATATTAACAATGTTGAAACCTTTGCCAATGTTCCATGGATTATTGCCAACGGCGGTGCAGCCTTTGGAGCAATGGGTACAGAAAAGTCCAAAGGCACCAAGGTCTTCGCCCTTGCCGGAAAGATTAAGAAGGGTGGACTTGTAGAGGTTCCAATGGGACTTCCTTTGAAGGATGTTATCTTTGGAATTGGTGGAGGAATCAAGCAGGATAAAGAATTTAAAGCTGTACAGATGGGTGGACCGTCAGGCGGATGTATTCCTAAAGAATTAATTGATACTCCGGTAACCTATGAGGATATTAACAAAACAGGAGCAATCGTAGGCTCCGGAGGAATGATTGTAATGGATGAGAATACTTGTATGGTTGACATGGCGAGATATTTCTTAGACTTTACAAGAAAAGAATCATGCGGAAAATGTAACTACTGTAGAATTGGTACAAAGAGAATGTTGGAAATTCTCGAAAGAATTACCAAGGGAGAGGGAAGAGATGGAGACATTGAGCTTCTCGAAGAATTGGCAGTTAAAATTAAGGACGGCTCCATGTGCGGCCTTGGGCAGACCGCTCCAAATCCGGTACTTACAACAATCAGATACTTTAGAAATGAATATGAAGACCATATTTACAAGAAAAAGTGTACCGCTAAATCCTGCAAGGATTTAATAAGCTTCCATATTAAGGATTCCTGTGTCGGATGTACTGCGTGTGCAAGAAAATGTCCGGTCAATGCGATTTCCGGTGAAGTAAAGAAAAAGCATGAAATAGATCAGAATCTATGTATTAAATGTGGTAAATGTGAAGAAACTTGTAAGTTTGCTTCAATAGAAAGACTGTAGGAAGGAGATAGAATAATATGAAGAAATTTAGAATGAACATAAACGGCAAAGAAGTTCTTGGACTTCCGGGTCAGACTATTCTTGAGGTTGCAAGAGAAAATGATATCTTTATTCCTACCCTATGTTTTGATGAGCGAACTGAAATATATGGTTCTTGCGGAATCTGTGTCGTAGAGGTTGAGGGAAACCCTAAACTTTGCAAGGCTTGTGCAACTGAAGTTTCCCCGGGCATGATCGTAATGACTGATACTGAAAGAGTTATAGAATCAAGAAAAACAAATCTGGAGCTGCTTCTTTCAAATCATAGAGGAGATTGCCAGGCACCATGCTCACTGGCATGTCCGGCAGGAACTGATTGTCAGGGATATGTCGGATTAGTTGCCAACGGTGAGTTTGAAAAGGCAAATGAGTTGATCAAGGACAAGATTCCTCTACCGGCATGTATCGGAAGGGTATGTCCACATCCATGTGAGGATAATTGCAGGAGAGGCTTAGTTGAAGAGCCTATTAGCATTATGGCCATTAAGCGTTTTGCAGCAGAGCAGAACTTAATGGCTGAGGAACAATATTTACCGGAAATTGCACACCTAACCGGGAAATCGGTTGCAATTATCGGTGGTGGTCCGCTAGGATTATCAGCTGCATACTTCTTAAGACAGAAGGGGCATGATGTTACTATTTTTGAAGCGATGCCTAAGCTTGGCGGTATGCTGAGATACGGAATTCCGGAGTACAGGTTACCTAAAGAAGTTTTAGATATGGAAATTGCTCTGATTGAAAAAATGGGTGTTGAAATGATTCCTAATACAAAGATTGGTGAGGACATTTCTTTTGAGACCATAAGAAAAGACTTTGATGCTGTACTTCTTGGGATTGGAGCATGGGTATCAACAGGAGTCGGATGTAAAGGCGAAGATGCTGACGGCGTTTGGGGAGGAATTGATTTTCTAAGGCGTGTTGTTAGAAATCAGCCTATCAAGCTGGGCAAAAAAGTCGCAATCGTAGGTGGCGGCAATACTGCAATGGATGCATGCAGAACTGCAGTGAGACTCGGAGCCGATGAGGTATACAATATTTACAGGAGAACGAAGGATGAGATGCCTGCTGATATGCTTGAAATCGAAGAAGCTGAAGAAGAAGGTGTAATCTTTAAGAACCTAACAAATCCTATTGAAATAATAAAGGATAAGAAGGGTCATGTTAAGAAGATGGTCCTACAGATTATGGAATTAGGAGAACCGGATGCGTCCGGTAGAAGAAAGCCGATACCGGTGGAAGGTAAGACAGAAACCATAGATGTAGACAACGTAATTTTGGCCATTGGACAGGCTGTTGATGCCGATGCTTTCGACGTTGAAAAAACAAAGCGAAATGCTGTTGCCTACACTCCGGATAAGTTTACAACAAGTGTTGAAGGTGTATTTGCCGGCGGTGACTGTGGTAATGATAAGATTTCCATTGCCATTGAAGCAATCGCAGATGCAAGAAAGGTTGCCGGCGTCATAGATGGCTATTTAGACGGGGAAGAGCTTGAATACAAGAAGCCATATTTCGTTGAGCGTGATGATATAACTGAAGCTACTTTCGAAGATAGAGAAAGAATGTTCAGAGAAAAGGCTGCTCAGCTGTCACCGGAAGAAAGAAAGGATAACTTCACGGAAGTTGTATATGATGGACTTCTTGAGGAACAGGCTGTTAGAGAAGCAAATAGATGTCTACAGTGTGGATGCCACGACTACTTTGAATGTAAGCTGATTGATTATGCTCATCAGTACGATGTGAACCCTGATAGAATTGCAGGAGAGAAGAGCATTGTCGAGTTTGTTGACGAGCACCCATTCATTGAGAGAGATCCGAATAAGTGTATTCTTTGCGGACTATGTGTTAGAGTTTGCGATGAGGTAATGGGAATTGGTGCTTTAGGTCTTGTAAATAGAGGCTTTGACACTGTTGTTAAACCAATGCTTGAAGGACCTTTATGTGAATCCGGCTGTGATTCTTGTGGTCAGTGCGTAAGCGTTTGCCCAACAGGTGCAATTCAGGAAAAGCTTTCAATTAGAAAAGAGACCCCACTTCAAAATGATTATGTAGAAACTACATGCTCATTCTGCTCAGTGGGTTGTACTTTAGATTTAGAATACCATGGTGACATGCTAATAAAAGCAAATCCGACTAAGACCGGCGTAGTAAACCGGGGACTTTGCTGTGCTAAGGGCAAATGGGGCTTCGATGGTGCGCTCCTTGAAGAAAAAATCGTCGATCCACTTATTAAGGATGGTAAAGATTTCAGAATGAGTGATTACCATGAAGCAATTATGCTTGTAGCGAAGAAGATGGAGAGCATCAAGGCAAGATATGGAGAAGGCTCTGTTGCAGTTGCAATATCAGACAGATATACCAATGAAGAAGCCTATGCTATGAAGAAAATGGCTCAGGTTATGGGAGCGAAAGTTTTCTCATTTAACAATAGGCACAATGGACTTGCCGATGTAATTGGTCACGATGCATCCCCTAATACAATTGATGAACTGCTTTCAACAGATGTAATTTTAACATTTGGATTTATTAAGTCTAAGAATCCTGTTATTTGGAACAAGATGAAGCAGGCTGCCAAGGCAGGAGCACAGGTTATCGTTATAAATACAGAAGAGGCAAGCTCAAGTTTTGAATTTGCATCTAAGGTTATCAATGTTGAAAACGATGTAAACTGCTTAAAGGCTGTAGCAAAGGCTTTAATCGATTCAGGTAAATCATCTGAAATTGAAGGCTTCGATGCATTTAAAAAATCACTTAAAAATGTAAGAGTAAGTGAAGAAATTGCTGAAATTGCAGCAATATATGCCGGTGCAAAAAAAGCAATGATAGTATATCAGCAGAACACCTTATCTGTTGAAGCCGGAGCCCTAATTGGAGATATTGCTCTCCTATCAGGACATATCGGAACACCGAGAGACGGTGTGCTTATGGTTAAGGCAAAGAATAATTCGCAGGGTATTGTAGATCTGGGAATTAGAGCAGGGGCAGAAGCTCTTAAAGGCGTTAAAGGATTAATCATATTTGGCGAAGATCCATCAATCAGACTTCCTAAGATGGAATTCTTAGCAGTATCGGATACACATATGACTAAGACCGGAAAGAAAGCCGATGTGTTCTTACCGGGAACAGGCTTTGCCAGTGCGGATGGTACATTCACAAATACAGAGAGAAGATTACTTCCTGTTGAAGAAGCTATTTGCGAAGAAGTTGATTTGAATAACTGGGAATTGGCTGCAGAAATTGCTCATGTATATGAAGTTGATTTCAGATTTGAAGATAGCTATGATATTTCAGAGGAGATGGATGATGAAATTGCACTTTACAAGTATGCAGAGCTTAACGAAGTATTCGGTGGAGTCTTATATCCAGCAGACCCTAAGTTTGTGACGATTGATGAGGCTAAACTGGTTGATGTTCTTGATACTGCAGATGCTTTGATGAAATCAATTATGGAAAGACTTCCGGCAGTAAAGTCGGTATAGCGGTTGTTTCCCAATTTGAGTTCCATAGATTCAACGGGAAAAAGCGGATAATTTTAAACGGCAGATTTTTCTAATATTTCAGAAGGTCTGCCGTTTTTTAAAAGGTGAGACATGAATATAGAAGAAAAATTGCTTCGGCTGCAAGACCTTAAATATAGAGACTTTAATAGTAAACTGGTTCCTAATATAGATAAGGACTTAATAATTGGAGTTAGGGTGCCTGAGCTTAGAAAGCTGGCGAGAGAGCTGATTAAAACCGATAGTTTTGAAGGCTTCTTGGATGATTTGCCACATAAATATTACGATGAAAATGTGCTTCATAGCTTGATAATTTCCTTGATAAAGGATTATAATGAATGTGTAAGGCGTATTGATGACTTTTTACCATATGTGGATAACTGGGCCGTATGTGACATTTTGTCACCGGTAATTTTCAGAAAATGCAGGACTGAGCTTTTAACCAAGGTTTTAGAATGGTCAGAAAGTAAATATTGCTACACATGCAGATTTGGAGTAGGCATGTTGATGAGTCATTACTTAGATGATGACTTCAAAGCTTGTTATTTGGATATACCGGCAAAAATTCAGTCAGATGAGTACTATGTGAATATGATGATCGCCTGGTTTTTTGCAACGGCGCTGGCAAAACAGTGGGATGCAACAATTCCATATATAGAAAATAGAATAATGAGTCCGTGGGTGCAGAATAAAATAATACAAAAATCACGAGAAAGCTATAGAGTAACTGAAAAACAAAAAGAATATCTAAAGTCGTTAAAAGTTAAGGTTAAGTAAAGGTTTTGCATTCAAAGGAAGAGAAAAGAGGTGTGTAATGAAGGGTTTTGATTATGGCACGGTAAATGAAGGTGAAAAATTTATAGTTCATCGCTATAACGAAGAGTACGCTGTTAAAAGCAAAGCTGTAGCTTCAAGAGAAATGATTAAATCCGCTATTTGTATTACGCTTTGTATAATTTCAGCAATTCTGTTTTTATATTTCAATGCCAACCAGTACAGTTTTATTGTGTTGATTTTGGCTTTACTTGCCCATATAATTCAGAGTTTAAGGTTAAGTACAGTTTATATCAATGCTGCCGTGAGTTGCTTAATTGAGCATGGAGAAGAGCTGTTTTATCTGACCATGAAAAAGGGCCATTCATTACCGAAAAATGATGAATCCCTTCGTAAATTATTTTTGGAACATAGAAGAAAAGCAGCTAATGGCACTGAAGATGAAAATAGTGAGCTTAAGATATTCAAAGTTATAACTAAGAACTCAGGTGCATATAGAAAAAAATTTACAGTAGTGGGAGCAATAAGTGAAGTCGGCAAGGAAAGGGACATTATAATTCCACAATCATTCCCCGGCTTCTATGAAAAGGAGACAGCCTAATAAATGTCATATATAATTGGAAATACAGTTAAACTTTCAATATTTGGCGAATCTCATGGAAAGGCTGTGGGAGTCACAATTGACGGGATCCCTTCAGGCAAGGAAGTTAATCTGACTGCTTTGCAAGGTTTTTTGAATCGCCGTGCTCCGGGCAGCTCATCAATTACCACAGGGCGAAAGGAAAAAGATGTGCCGGAGCTCTTATCAGGAATAAAACTAGTTGAGGCTGCCGATGAAGGAGTAGATATTAGGGCTGTAACCACAGGCGCACCTATAGCTGCATTGATATATAACGAGAATCAAGAGAAAGCAGATTACCGGGATATAAAATATAAACCTAGACCCGGTCACGCTGATTATACTGCTTATGTAAAATATAAAGGCTTTAACGATGAAGCAGGCGGAGGACATTTTTCCGGACGACTGACGGCTCCACTTTGTATAGCCGGTGGAATTTGTAAGCAGCTGCTGGAGGAAAGGGGTGTGACCATAGAAGGAAGGATTTGTTCAGTACAAAATTCTGATAAAAACCCTGAAAATATCAAGAAGGTTATTGAAACAGCCAAGGATAAAGGTGATTCAGTAGGGGGGATTATTGAAGTTATTATAAATGGAGTTCCGCCGGGACTTGGAGAGCCTATGTTTGGAGGAATTGAAAGCAGAATTTCGCAGGCAGCTTTTGGAATCCCCGCAGTTAAGGGAATCGAGTTTGGACTGGGCTTTCAGGCTGCAAGGCTTTTAGGCTCAGAAAACAATGACAGCTTTAATGTAGAGAATGGAAGAGTTATTACTGAAAGCAACAACTGTGGCGGCATACTGGGAGGTATTTCAACGGGTATGCCAATTGTATTCAGAGCTGCCCTTAAACCAACTCCGTCCATTGGTATATCTCAGAAAACAGTGGATCTAACAACTATGCAGCCTTGTGTGATAAAAATAGATGGAAGACATGATCCGTCAATTGTACCAAGAGCCGTAGCACCGTTGGAAGCGGCCGCAGCTATAGTAATCTATGATATGATGCTCAGTGAGGCCATGCTATGAAGATATGGCTTATAGGCATGCCGGGAGCCGGTAAGACAACTGTAGGCAAACACTTAAGCCAAATAATGTCAGCAGATTTTTTTGATCTTGATGCGGAATTTGAAGTTTTATTTGGAATTAGTCCTGAAAAATGTATAATCAATGAAGGTGAAGACAGATTTAGGGAGTTGGAAACTGAGGCCCTGAAGCACGTGGCAAGAAAAATTATCCCTGAGAACACGACTGTTTTGTCCACCGGTGGAGGCATAGTCACCAGAGAAAAAAATAAAGCTTTTATGAATGAAGATTCTATGATAATATACATAAAGCGTCCTCTAAAGGAGTTGACAACCGATAATAGACCTTTTTCCGGGATAAATAATTTGGAAGCCATTTATAATGAGCGCTACAAAGCCTATGAAGGATGGTCTGATATTCAGGTGGAAAACATAGGCAATCCTGAAGCTGTGGCTGCCGAGATTTGTACATTAATTGAGCAAAGGCTTAAAAGAAACAGCTGAAATACAAACTAATTTAATCGGAGATGTAGTAGTATGAATAGAGATAAGAAAAGAGTTAAGAATAATGCCATCAGAAAGCTGATAGCCATCATATTCTGCCTAGCTGTAATGGGGCTGATGTACTGGCTTGGAAACATAGGCATCAGTCTACTGTATAGAGCTGTGATATTCATAGGGATAGCTATCATTACTATCGTTGGACTGAATGTTATAGGAAATAGCAGAAAGCTTAGGATAGTAGATGGAAGAAAGGCTATAAGTCCCATCCTATACGAAGAAGGCAATGGAGAAAAGTTTATTGAAGAGACGAAAAGGCTATCTGAATTTGCTGAAGATCCCAGCTTATTCGGTGCTTTGCAGGTGGACTTGGGGATTGCTCATATGTTTATTGGTGAATACGGTAGGGCAGCGGAGTATTTTGGAAGAATAAGCTCTGAAGGTATGGATCCGATAAATAACAATGTTTTCATGACTAACAAGCTAATAAATCAATTTTTATCAGGAGATGGGGTTACTGCAGTGAAGGTAATGGATAACAATAGAGAGGCCTTCGAGCAGCTTCATGACCCTGAATTTGATTATATTAAGGCTCCTATTCTTTTGTTAGATGCCCTTAGACAGAAATACCTAGGCAATAGGGAAGAGGCTGAAAAAATTATTACAGCTTTTAAAGAGAAATTCACTGATAAGTATAATCAAGTTCTTATAGAAAAAGTAGAGGACTATGGCAGGTAGCCTTAGTCCTCAATTAAATCTTTTGCGTTATCAATAGTAGCCTCGGTGATTTTGGTTCCGGCAAGGAGTCTTGCAATTTCTGAGACCTTTGCTTCGTAGTCAAGCTCTTCTACAAAGGTATAGGTAGAGGTATCATCGGACTCTTTGTAGATCCTGAAATTGTAATCACCCTTTGCTGCAATTTGCGGGAGGTGGGTAATAGATATTACTTGCTTTTCTCGTCCCAAACTTTTTAGTTTATTTCCTACAACACTGGCGGTAATACCACTTATTCCCGTGTCAATTTCATCAAAAATAAGTGTAGGTATTTGCTCGAAAGAAGAGGTTATGGACTTAATTGCAAGCATTATTCTGGAAACCTCACCACCGGATGCAGTCTTTACAAGAGGTTTAAGCGGCTCACCTTTGTTGGTTGTTATATAAATCTCCACAATGTCTTTGCCATTTGTAAGCGGACGCTCAGCTTCTTCAAATCGAATTTCTATAGTGCCATCTGCAAAATTAAGAGAGGCGAGCTCAGCGGATATTGCTTCGGAAAGCTTTGCAGCGGCTGCCTTTCTAAGCTTGGTAAGCTCTTTTCCCGACATATCTAAGATAGCAGAGGCTTCATCCAGCTTTTCTTTAGCTTCATTTTTTCTACTATCAAAATTTTCTATATTATCAAGGCTTACGGAAATCTCTTCACAGTAGGAGAGTATTTCTTCAACGCTATGACCGTACTTTTTCTTTAAAGCATCAATTAGACTCAGTCTTTCAATGGTCTCATCAAGCTCATTAGGTGAAAATGAAAGGCTGTCCTTGACTTTCAGTATATCACTTGTTAAATCGTCAAGATCATAAGAAATACTTTGCAATCTTTCAGCAAAGCCGGCAATTTCACTAGAGTATTCGTCAATAGCTCTAAGATTAGCAAGTCCTCGACCAATGAGATTTTCAGCAGAAAACTCAGCTTCACTTAGAACTTCACAGGCTTCCAAAATTCCGGCGGAGATTTTCTCGCTGTTTTGAAGAATAGAAAGTCTTTCCTCCAGTTCATCATCCTCACCAACTCTTAGGCCGGCTTTTTCAATCTCATCAATACTGAATCTATAGAAGTCTTCCTTTTTCCTGCCATCTGCTTCAGCCGCTAAAAGCTTATCATAGGCAGCCTTGCTATGGACAAAGGAGTCGTAGGCATGTCTGTATCTATCAAGAGCAGGATAGATTTCAGCCATGGCAAATCTGTCCACCAGGTCTATATGAGTTTCCGGATTTAAAAGGGCCTGATTGTCAAATTGACCGTGGATATGGGCAAGATTTCTGCAAAACACAGATAAGGCAGCTAGAGTTACTGTTTCTCCATTTAGCTTACATGTATTTTTTCCATTAAAAGTAATCTCACGAGAGATTGAGTATTCCTCTCCCTTGAGATTACCTGAAATTTCCACTATGGCCTTATCTGCTCCATGTCTGACATAAGCGGAATCAGCCCTTGCACCGAGAGCAAGGCTTATGGCGGTTGCAACGACACTTTTGCCGGCGCCGGTTTCTCCTGTAATTATGTTAAGGCCTTCATGAAGCTGAAATTTAGTATCCTTGATTATTGCAAAATTGCTGATTGCAATGGTTTTAATCATTGATTCTTAGCTCTGGTAATTAACATATCGTTGAAAATTGCCAGAACTTCGTCAACATTTTTCTCATGATCAACGATAAGAAGTAGGGTATTATCTCCGGCAATGCTTCCAACTACATGTGGAAGGGTTAGACAGTCAATTGCTTCACCGGCAGCTGCACCGCAGCCTGAAAGAGTTTTTATAATAACAAGATTCTGAGCAGATGCAAAGGACTTGATGGTTTCTCTAAAAATCTTGCTGAATCTATCTGAAATAGGTCCATCATGACTTGCACTTACTGCATACTTGTACTTCCCTGTAGAAGACAGCACCTTTATGAGCTGTAATTCCTTAATATCTCGAGAAATCGTCGCCTGAGTAACATCGAAGCCTTCATTCTTTAACATTGCAGCCAACTTCTCCTGCGTTTCGATTTCTTGATTTGAAATAAGTTCTAAAATTTTATTCTGTCTTGGGTAACGCATAACATTCTCCTCCATAGTTAATATCTTTTCATAAGAATATTATAATTATTCAAGTACATTATAGCAACATTTATGCATTTAATCAAGAAGTGAATTGTGAAATTTATTCCCATTGTGCATATATTTTGACAAAAATAAAGAGTATTTTATTGTGTGCTATGATATACTATAAAAAGATGCTTTGCCTCAGTAGAAAACTTATGGAGAGTTGAAATGTCAAAGAAAAATAAAAAATTTAATCTTGTCATTATAATTGCGGTAACAGCTTTGGTTATATTTGCTGTATCAGCAGGCGTTAAAGCTGTTAAAAATGCAAATACCGAAGAAAACACCGGAGAAAGTAACAACTCACGGGGGCCGGCAGGTGAAGTGACTATTATGGCCAGTGGAGACATGCTCTATCACGATCAGATATACTGGAGCGGTATGAAGGAAGATTCCTATGATTTTTCGAATAATTATGAAAAAATAAAGCCGCTTATTTCTTCTGCCGATTTAGCTCTGGGCGATTTTGAAGGAACAATTGCTCCGGACTTACCTTTATCAGGATATCCGATTTTTAATGCGCCTAAGGAGGTTATTCCTGCTATTAAGGCTGCGGGCTATGATGTAATAGATTTGGCTCATAATCACATTCTGGACTCATATTTAACCGGAGCTTTAGGGACAAAAAAACTCTTCGAGGATGCCGGTCTTGATGTTATAGGCGTTAAGACGACGGCAGATGAAAAAATACTGGTAAGGGAAGTAAAGGGAATAAAAATTGCCATTTTAGGCTTTGCCTACGGATACAATGGGCTGGAGTCGAATTTAACTGCGGAAGAATACGATGCTCATTTACAGGATTTAAATCCCGAGAAGGTGAAGGCTACCTTGGCAGAGGCTGAGAAAATAGCCGATATCACTGTGGTTATGCCGCAAATTGGTGTTGAATACAGCTTGGCGCCTACAGAAGAGCAGGTTAATCTGTATCATAACATGATAGATTGGGGAGCAGATATAATTTTTGGCGGACATCCACATGTTATAGAGCCTACAGAAATAGTGAATAAAGATGGTAACAAGAAGTTTATAATCTATTCCATGGGAAATCTCTTATCTAATCAGAGATATGAAACTTTGGAAAATTATTGGACCGAACGAGGTGTAATAATGGAGGTTTCTATTAAAAAAATGTCCGACAAAAAAGGAGCTTGCCGTATTACCGGCATAAAAGCGCACCCGACATGGGTATTAAGGGAGCCCAACAACAAGACTCATAATGGCTTCCCGCTATATAACTATCAGACCCTGCTCTGTGAAGATTATATAGAGGGTGGAAAGCACTATGGAGAATTGAGCAAGGAAAACACGGAAAGAATAACCAAGGCCTATGCTGAGGTCATGGAGCTTTTGAAACTGGAGAAAATATAGTAATGAGAATAATGGGAATTGACCCGGGATATGCAATTATGGGCTGGGGGATACTGGACTTAAAGGGAAATCATTTTTCTGTTGTAGACTATGGTTCTATAACTACTGACGCACACACTCCTATGGAGGACAGATTGGAGCATCTTTACAATATGCTGGAATCAATAATACATGAATATAAGCCTGAAGAGGTTGCGATTGAAGAATTATTTTTCAATAACAACGCAAAAACAGCTTTGATGGTTGGACAGGCAAGAGGCGTGGCTATTTTGGCGGCGGTAAAGGGCGGGCTGAAAATCAGCGAATACACACCGCTTCAAATAAAACAGGCTTTAGTCGGCTATGGAAGAGCTGACAAGAAACAGATGCAAACCATGGTTAAGACAATACTTAATTTGAAGGAGGTTCCTAAGCCTGATGACACAGCCGATGCCGTTGCAGCAGCCATTTGTCATGGACATTGTTTAGGCAACAGGAATACTATGGCAAGGAGAAAGGCAGGAATTTAATAGATGAGTATGATTAGATTTTTAAAGGGGAAATTTCACCCATCTATAAACGGAAGTGCAATTATAGAGACCGTATCCGGAATAGGCTTCGAGGTTTTCATTGCGGATAATTCTCCCCTATATAAAACCATAGAAGGAGAAGATGTTAAAATCCATACCTCTATGATAGTAAAAGAGGACAGTATGACCCTATATGGATTTCATGACAGAGACAGCCTTGAAATGTTTGAAATGTTGATAACTGTTAATGGAGTGGGTCCTAAGGCGGCAATGTCCATAATGTCCGCTTTTCCGTTGTTTGAGCTGAAAAATGCCATTGCAGGCGGTGATTCAAAAGCGATTGCGAAGGCTAACGGTATAGGAAAGAAAACCTCAGAAAGAATAATAATAGATTTAAAGGATAAGATTTCAGGCAGCCAGGATGGAGCTATTGATATATCATATGATGTATCAATCAGTCCGGGCAGTGAAAGACATGAGGCAGTCGCAGCTCTTCTTGCTCTCGGATATAACAAAACAGAGGCGGATCTGGCTGTCGGCAAGATCCCTGAGGATAATCTATCCGCTGAGGAATACATTAAAAAGGCACTTAAGAATTTATTTTAATAAAGCCTATGCTTATATATTCAGCGAATGCATTTAATTGATAAATTTTAAAATACATTTAATTAGTATGACAGAGAATAAAATTTTGAAAGGAATTCTATAATGGATGAGAGAATAACTCAAAGCGGAGCTTTCTCAAATGAAGAAAAACAGGAAATAACATTGAGACCTCAGCATCTTGAAGATTTCATAGGACAGAAAAATGCTAAGGAGAATTTGAAAATCTTCATAGAGGCGGCTAAGCTTCGTGGTGACCAGCTGGATCATGTTTTGTTCTATGGTCCTCCCGGACTTGGAAAAACTACCCTTGCCGGAATTATTGCCAATGAACTCGGTGTTGACATCAAGATTACTTCGGGACCCGCCATTGAGCGGGCGGGAGATTTAGCTGCAATTTTGACAAATCTTGGCGAGAATGATGTTTTGTTTATAGATGAAATTCATAGACTTAACAGATCTGTTGAAGAGGTTCTTTACTCAGCCATGGAGGACTATGCTCTTGACATCATCATCGGTAAGGGACCATCTGCCAGGTCAATTAGACTTGATTTATCCAGATTTACTTTAATCGGTGCAACTACACGAGCAGGCAGCCTCTCTGCGCCGCTTAGAGATAGGTTTGGTGTTATAAGCAAGTTTGAAATGTATACCAATGATGAGTTAGCGGAGATAATTAGCCGTTCTGCTGAACTTCTGGGGGTTGAAACCGATGAGGAATCCTTGACTGAGATGGCAAGATGTTCCAGAGGGACACCAAGAGTTGCCAATAGACTGTTAAAACGAGTAAGGGACTTCTCGCAAGTAAGAGGTGATGGCAGAATTACAAGGGATATAACGGTAAAGGCTCTTAAGGCTCTCGGTATTGATGCCTTAGGGCTTGAACGCCTGGATCGAGAAATTCTTAATGCGATAATCGACAGGTTTAACGGGGGACCTGTAGGAATTGACACCATTGCCGCATCAATTGGGGAGGAAAGGGTTACAATTGAGGATGCCTATGAGCCGTATCTGATTCAAACGGGGCTGTTGTATAGGACACAGAAGGGTAGAATGGTGTCTGAATTGGGATATAAACATATGGGAAAGGAATATCAAATAGAAATTGATGAGACTAGATGACTTTGATTACAACCTGCCTGAGAATTTAATTGCTCAGCACCCAACGAAAGAAAGAGATAAATGCAGACTTATGGTTCTCAACAGAGCAAGCCATACAGTTGATAATAAAAAATTTTGTGACATTATAGACCACATTAATCCGGGAGATTGTTTGGTGATGAACAACTCTAAAGTTTTACCTGCCAGACTTTATGGCATAAAAGAGGGAACCGGGGCAAAAATTGAATTTCTTCTAATCAAGCGTATAGAGGGAGACCTTTGGGAAACCATGGTTAAGCCGGGAAAGCGACTTAAACCGGGGGACAGTGTTTTGTTTGGAGAAGAAAATCAACTTAAAGCTGTAGTAAAGGACTACGGAGAGGATGGAACCAGATTGGTTGAATTTTTTTATGATGGGATTTTTATAGAGCAGTTAGAAAAAATTGGGACCATGCCTCTTCCTCCTTATATTGACAGAAAAAGTGACGATGATGACAGAAAAATGTATCAGACTGTTTATTGCAAGGAGGAAGGCTCAGTGGCTAGCCCTACAGCAGGACTCCATTTTACAAAAGAGCTGCTATCCAAGCTAAGTGACAAGGGTGTAGACCTTGTCTATGTTACACTTCATGTGGGAATTGGCACCTTCAGACCTGTTAAGTGTGAAAATGTAGAAGATCATCATATGCATTTTGAAGAATACTATATTGATAGGGAAAATGCTGATATTATAAACAAGGCTGTCAGAGAAGGAAGAAGAATAGTTTCAGTAGGTACTACATCTACCAGAACTCTTGAAAGTGCGGCGTTCTACAGTGAAGAAGATGGCAAATATCTTGTAAAAGCCGGGGAAGATTCTACAGACATATTTATATATCCAGGATATAAATTTAAAATCATAAATTCCTTGATTACAAACTTCCACTTACCAAAGTCGACACTTCTAATGCTGATATCAGCCCTCTATGACAGAGAACACATTCTCACGGCTTATAACAGAGCCGTTGCAGACGGGTATAGATTCTTCAGCTATGGAGATGCAATGTTTATCGAATAGGTGAGGTGTTATTTGTGAAAGAAATTTATAAAAGTCCGATAGGAAATCTTATTATTGTGGCAGAAAAAGGAGCCTTACTGGAAGTCAATTATATGCGGGGAAATGAGGAATTTCGCAATGAAAATACCGAGTCCACAGCTTCCTCTTATGAGGATGGAGAAGTGATTGAAAAAACAAAAAAGTGGCTGGGCAGATATTTTCAAGGTGAACCCGTAGGCATTGATGCAATAGATGTTAAATTTAACCTTAAGGGAAGTGAATTCGCTAAAAGTGTATGGGGAATGTTAATGGAAATACCCTATGGAGAGACCACAACCTATGGTGATATAGCTGCTGAAATAGGGAATAAAAGAGGCATAAAGAAAATGTCTGCCCAAGCTGTAGGGGGTGCTGTCGGGAAAAATCCAATATCAATTATAATACCTTGCCATAGAGTTATTGGAAAAGATGGCAGTATGACGGGCTATGGCGGTGGTCTTGACAGGAAAATATTTTTGTTAGAATTGGAATCCGGAGCTGCCGGATAATAAGCAAGGATCTTAGCGTTGATTTATTGTTGTGAATTCAGGGATTGCTTAGTTGGGATACATAAGGACGGTAGATAATAAAAAACTATCGTCTTTTTCAATTCAAAAAATTGAATTTTAAAATATAAATGAGCCGCTTGAATTTAACGTTGAAATAACCTTTACAATTCATCTGTATCCATTGGAATTACTGATAATGGATTATTGCAAAAAAAGCGTCTTTATGGTAGAATATATCCTGAATTACTATGTTACTTGGAGGTAGCACTAATGAAAATTTTATTAGACGGAATGGGAGGTGACCATGCACCGGAAGTTATTGTTGAAGGTGCTGTGGCTGCCACCAAGGAGCTTGAAAAAGATGTAAAAATTGCCATTATAGGGCAAGAAGAAATAATTGCTAAGGAGCTTAAGAAAACCGGATATACAGGTGATGCCATTGAAATTATTCATGCAGATGAGGTTATTACAAACCATGAATCACCTGTAAAGGCAATACGAACAAAGAAAGAATCAACCATCGTTAAGGGAATCAACCTGCTTAAGGAAGGTGAGGTGGATGTATTTATATCTGCAGGAAGCACAGGAGCTGTTTTGGCAGGAGGACTTCTTATCTTGGGAAGAATCAAAGGTGTTGACAGGCCGGCCTTGGCGACTATCTACCCCGTAATTGGAAAGGAGCCTGCACTTCTTCTGGATGCCGGTGCCAATGCTGAATGCAAGCCGAAACATCTTTTGGAGTTTGGCATAATGGGGTCTTTATATATGGAGAAGGTTCTTGGAAGAACCGACCCTAGAGTGGGACTTGTTAATAATGGGGCGGAAGAAGGAAAGGGAAACGCTCTTACTAAGGAAACCTATGGTCTTTTGAAGGAAAGTAATCTTAACTTTGTCGGTAATGTTGAGGCGAGAGATATTCCGACAGGAGCAGCAGATGTCATTGTAACGGACGGATTTACCGGAAATGTAATTATTAAGCTGTCAGAAGGTTTAGGTCTTACTATTTTAAGAGAAATAAAACGAAAATTCACTGCTGGTGGAGTTGCAAAGCTTGGTGCAGCCCTCTTAAAAGGCAAGCTGTACGAACTGAAGCAGGATTTTGACTATACTGAATACGGCGGAGCACCTATTCTCGGTGTAAGAGGGGCTATATTAAAGATGCACGGCTCTTCAGACTTTTATGCTGTAAAGCAAACCATACTTAAGGCAGTTCCTTATGTTAAAGAAAACGTAGTGGAGAAAATTGCCGGTTCCATAGGAGAAGACAATTGAAGCCGGGTATTTTAGAAGAAAAAATCGGATATAGCTTTGAAAACAAAGAACTGCTGGAAATTGCTTTGACTCACAGCTCTTTTGTCAGAGAAAACAGAGATGGTTCAAAGGACAATGAACGACTGGAGTTTCTTGGAGATGCTTATCTTGATGCAATAATAGGCAAGGAGCTTTTTTATCGTCTCGGCAGCAAGAAGGAAGGCGATTTAACCAAGCTTAGAGCGAAAATTGTATGTGAAAATTCCCTTGCCATGCTGGCTAAAGATATCAATCTAGGCGATGCAATGCGGTTTGGAAAAGGTGAAAGCAAGGGTGGAGGCAAAAAAAAGAAATCCATTTTAGCTGATGCTGTGGAGGCTGTTCTGGGTGCCATCGTACTTGATGGGGGATATGAGCAGGCAGAGCAGGTTGTTAGGAAGTTATTTGCCGAGACCATAGAGAAGGCTATGGAAGGCGACTTTTTTGTGGATTATAAGAGCAAGGTCCAGGAAAGGCTTCAGGTAAAGGGAAAAATTACAAAGATTCATTATGTTTCGGATAAAGAAGAAGGTCCGCCGCATAGCAAGACCTTCTATGTACATCTTGAATGTGATGGCGTTGTCATGGGTCATGGTGTAGGAAAGAGCAAGAAGGAAGCAGAACAGATGGCTGCAAAAGATACTTTAGAAATGGAGAATGAAAAGTATGTATTTTAAAAGATTGGAAATGCACGGATTTAAGTCATTTGCAGAACCGGTTGTAATAGAATTTCATGAAGGCGTGACCTGTGTTGTAGGACCTAATGGAAGTGGAAAGAGCAATATTAGTGATGCTATCAGATGGGTGCTGGGTGAGCAGAGTCCAAAGACCTTGCGCGGCGGAAAGATGGAGGAGGTTATCTTTGCCGGAACTGCCAATAGAAAAATGCGTGGAATGGCGGAGGTTAACCTGGTAATAGATAATTCATCCGGGATTTTGGACATAGATTACAACGAGGTGGCAATCACCAGAAGAATGTTTAGGTCAGGGGACAGCGAATATTTGATTAACAATGTTCCGTGTAGACTAAAGGACATTAGAAAATTGATAATGGATACCGGTATCGGAGTAGATGGATATTCTATTATCGGTCAGGGAAAGATTGCCGATATTGTAAGTAATAAGCCGGAAAGCAGACGAGAAATCTTTGAAGAAGCAGCCGGTGTGGTAGCCTATAAGACCAGAAAAGGTGAGGCTGAAAGAAAGCTTGAAATTACCAAGGCTAATCTTGAGAGAGCCAATGATATTATTGGCGAGTTGGAGAGCCGTATTCCCGGCCTAAAGGAAGAGGCTGCCAAGGCGGAAGAATTTTTAAGGCTTAGAAAGGAATACGAGGAGCTTGAAGTAAATATAATCCTAAATAATTTGGAGAGTATCAAGAAAAAGCAAGATATATTTGCGGCTGATATTGAGGATTTAACTCATAAAATTTCCGTCGGAGAAGAAGAGGCCTATGAGGCTAACCGGATTTTATCCAATGCCCAAAAGGATAATGAAGAGCTTGAAGAAAGAGGCAACGAAGCGCAAAACAGGCTTTTGTCCGTAATTGATAAGTATAATCATATTTCCAATAGAGACAAGGTTAAGGAAGAGAAGTTGGCGGCTCTGGAAAGAGATGAGCAGAGACTGAGGGCGGAGGCTGAGTCTTTAAAGGTTAGATTAACCGAGGAGATGTACAGCGCTAATAAGGCTGATTCCATGGAAGCTCAGTTTGCAGAAGAAATCAGCAAGGTCTCCGAGAAATTAAATTTAAAGCTTGAGGAATACAGCGCCGTTCTTGAGCAGAAAAATCAGGCAGATGAAGCCTTGAATTCCGACAGAGAGCAGGTCTTTAACCTACACAAGACCGTTTCAGAAAAGGTCAGCGAGCTTAAGAGCCTGGAGACCCTACGAGAAACTTTAATTAACAGAAACAAAGAGCTTATTGCAGAATGGGATAAGGAAAAGGATGATAATCTTTCATCAAGAAATAATTTGGCAGATGCTGAAGCGAAACATGATGAATGGTCAAGGAAGATAGATTATCTGAAAGACAGTTACAATAGGGCTGTTGATGCGCTGGATAAGCTGGGAAAGGATAAGCAGGCTGCATCAGAGGCTCTTAGACAGTTAACTGTAAAAGAGGGACAGATTTCTTCAAGAAAAAAGACGATAGAAGAGATGGAAGCTAACTATGAAGGCTACAATTATGGTGTAAGATTTATTATGAAATCACAAGCCAAAGGAATAGACGGTGTTGTAGCTGAGCTTATTAAGGTTCCTGAAGGCTATGAAACTGCCATTGAAACAGCCTTAGGCGGGAGTCTGCAGAACATAGTTTGTCAAAAAGAAGATGATGCAAAGGCAGCTATTGAAATTTTAAAGGCGAACAATGCCGGTCGTCTGACATTTTTGCCTATAAATCGAATCAGTGGACAGGTAGCCGCTGTGGAAGCTGCTATTTCAGAAGATAAGGATTTCATTGGCATTGGATCCGAGCTTTGTAATTACCACAAAGAGTATAAAGGAATTTTTGATTTTCTGTTGGGCAAAACAGTTGTCGTAAAAACCATCGATAGTGCCATTAGGCTGTCAAAAAAGTCGAAGGGTCTTAGATTTGTTACTCTAAGCGGAGAAATTATCAATCCTACAGGTTCAATTTCAGGTGGAAGATATAAGAATAAAACGGCCAGCTTAATTGAAAGAAGGGCAGAAATTGCAAAATTGGAAAATGAATTAAGCTATATTTCCAATGAAATTGCCATAAATGAGGAAGCTCTGCTAAAAATTGAAGAGGATATCATTCATAATAAGGAAACCGAAAAGGAAGACGGCAAACTTATTAAAGAAGCAGAAGCAGCAGTTATTTCCCTTGAAGAAAGGCTTAGCTATCTCAGGAGCCATCTAAATCAAAGTGATGAAAGCAACCTGAAGTATGAAAGTCAGATTTCTTCAATTAAGGACGACTTGAAGGGATCCGAAGAAATCACCGAAAGATTAAGGAGAGAAATTTCCGATGGTAAGAATTTGATAGAGAGCATATCACGAAACAACAGCAGCAAAACAGCTGACGGCGAGCAGCTTAACGCCAGGCTGAAGGAATTGTCCGCCATCGTAACTGAGCTTAAGGTTGAAAAGAGTCAAAAGGATGCTCAGCTTGAAAATGCTGTTATGAATAAGGCAAGGATAACAAAAGCCATAGACGCCTTAAGGGAAGCTAAGGATGATAATGAGAAGAATCTGAGTGATATAGAAGCTGCCAGAGCAGAGCTTCTAAATGATTCAGGAGAAGATGCTTCCAACCTCGGACTTTTGAAAACCGAAAGAGAGGCTCTTGAAGAATCAATTAGGAATATCAAAAATGAGAAGAGCATCTTAGCTGAAAATCTTGGAAAGGCAACCAAGAAATTAAGCGATATAAATCATAGAAACTCCGGTTTAAAGGAGCAAAAATATCAGCTGGAGATTAAATCAGCAAAAAATGATACCCAAGAAGAGGTGCTGAATGCCAGACTTTGGGATGAGTTTGAGATGTCATATGCTCAGGCCTTGGACAAGAAAAATCCTAACTTCGTCATGTCATCATCTGTTAAGCTAAATAGAGAAATTAAAAACAGAATGAGGGAAATTGGAGATGTAAATGTCGGCTCTATTAAAGAGTATGAAGAGCTTGGTAAACGTTATGACTTCCTTGTAGAACAGAGGAAAGATATTATATTCGCCTCTGATGAGCTTAATAGAATAATCAAGGAAATGAGCGATACAATTAAGGAAAAATTCAAGGAAAATTTTGATAAGGTTGTAACAAATTTTGGAGAAATTTTCACTGAGCTCTTTGGCGGAGGCAGTGCTCAGCTTACTATGGAAGATGAGAGCAATCCATTGGAGTCCGGCATTGATATTGTAGCTCAACCACCGGGAAAGAAGCTTCAGAACATCAATTTAATGAGTGGCGGAGAAAAAACAATGACCGCCATTGCACTAATGTTTGCCGTACTCAAGGCTAAACCGACGCCTTTCTGCATTTTAGACGAGGTTGAAGCAGCTCTTGATGATGCTAATATTGACAGGTTTTCCAATTACCTGAGGAACTTTGAGGATGTGCAGTTTGTCCTGGTTACTCACCAGAAAGCTACAATGGAGCATGCGGATGTTTTGTACGGAGTTACAATGGCTGAACAGGGTGTATCCAAGCTTCTATCGTTAAAGCTTGGAGATGATATCCGGCTATAACCTACGGTTGTGTAAATATAATTAATTTGACAGGAGAAATAATGGCTTTATTTGGAGAAAAAAAGAGTTTTTTCGGCAGAATGTCGGAAAGAATAACAGATGTGCTGATGGCAAGAGTAAAGGTGGATGAGGAACTGATGGAGGAGCTTGAAGAGATTCTAATTACATCTGACATTGGCATGGGAACTACAATGAAGATAATGGAGCTTCTCAGGAAGGAAATCAAGGATAACTCCATAAGCAATTCGGAGGACGTGAAAGAGGCCCTCACAAGGGTTGTAGCGGAAATCTGTGATAAAGGAGAAAGACAGAAGCTATCCTCTGAAACACCATTGGTAATTCTTGTAGTAGGCATAAATGGAGGAGGAAAAACCACGTCCATTGCAAAGCTCGGACATATGTTTAAATCCCAAGGCAAGACTGTTTTGTTTGCAGCAGCTGATACCTTTAGAGCGGCAGCAGCTGAGCAGCTTGATATGTGGGGCAAACGCATTGGAGTCAATACTGTAATGCATAATGCAGGGGCAGATCCGTCGGCTGTAATTTTTGACAGCATTCAGTCTGTGAAGGCTAAAGGGATTGATGTTTTGATTTGCGATACGGCAGGAAGGCTTCAGACTAAGAAAAACCTGATGGCTGAGCTTGAGAAGATGAACAAGGTAATTGACAAAGAGTTTCCTGAAGCAAAGCGTGAAACCCTGTTAGTTTTAGATGCAACAACAGGGAAAAACGCTGTTTCTCAGGCTGAGGAGTTTGGCAATGTAACAGATGTAAGCGGCATTATTTTGACAAAGCTTGACGGTAGTGCCAAGGGAGGCATTGCCATTACTGTTGCCGATGAGTTTGATCTTCCAATTAAATTCATCGGTGTTGGAGAGAAAATGGAGGATCTTCAGGTCTTCGACGGTATGAAATTTGCGGGAGGTATATTCCAGTGAGTAAGCCTATAGTTGCAGTGGTCGGAAGACCCAATGTCGGAAAATCAACATTTTTTAATAGAATAGTTGGAAGAAGAGTTTCAATCGTTGAAGATACTCCGGGTGTTACAAGAGACAGAATTTATGCAGAAGCCCAGTGGAACGGAATAGATTTTGCTCTTATAGATACAGGTGGAATAGAGGCTTCCACTGATGATGTTATTCTTTCTCAAATGAGGGAACAGGCTCAGACGGCAATGGACATGGCTGATGTTATCCTTTTTATTGTAGATGGAAAGGAAGGACTTACCATTGCCGATGAAGAAGTGGGGCAAATGTTGAGACGCACAGGGAAGAAGGTTGTTCTTGTAGTGAATAAGATTGATAACCCAAGAAAGCTTCCCGATAACTTCTATGATTTTTACGAGCTTGGAATCGGAGAGCCTATAGCTATTTCCGCTGCCAATATGTTGAATTTGGGTGATGTTCTGGATTTAATTGTAGATAGCTTCCCTGAAGATACCTATGATGAGGATGAGGATAGTATCAAGGTAGCTGTTATCGGTAAGCCGAACGTCGGTAAGTCGTCCCTTATAAATGCTCTTTTAAATGAAAATAGGGTTATCGTATCTCCTATAGCCGGAACTACCAGAGACTCCATAGACACGCCTTTTAAATGGCAGGGGGATAACTATATTTTAATAGATACGGCAGGAATAAGGCGTCAGAGCAGGGTTAACGAGGATATCGAAAAATACAGTGTGATTCGTGCCGTGGCAGCCATTGAGCGTTCAGATGTATGTCTTTTGATGATTGACGGAGCGGAGGGACTTACTGAGCAGGACAAAAAAATTGCCGGCGTAGCTCACGAGGCTGGCAAGGCTATCATTGTTGTCGTAAACAAATGGGATTTAGTTGAAAAAGAGACTAATACCATGTCCAGATATAAGAAGGAGCTTCAAAGTGAGCTGCAATTTATGAGTTATGCGCCTATTTTGTTTATATCGGTAAAGGATAGACAACGATTATTCAATGTTATCGATATGGCTAAATATGTATCTGAAAACAGTGCCATGAGAGTGCCGACAGGTCAGCTGAACAGCTTGATTATAGACGCAACCATGATGAAGCAGCCACCGTCAGACAAGGGTAAAAGATTAAAGATTTACTATGCAACTCAAGTCGGTGTAAAGCCGCCGCTTTTCTCATTCCAGATAAACAAAAGAGAGCTGATGCATTTCTCTTATGCCAGATATTTGGAAAATAAGATTAGAGAAGGCTTTGGCTTTGAAGGTACGTCTATTAAGTTCGTCTTCCGTGAAAAAGGAGAGAAGCAGGAATAATGGAATATATAATTTATGCAGGGGCAATTATCATTGCCTACTGCTTAGGTAGCATTTCCCCTTCCACACTCCTGGCTCGCGCCCGGGGCATGGACATCAAATCGGCAGGAAGCGGAAATGCAGGAACAACCAATGCCCTTCGGGTACTTGGGAAAAAAGCCGCACTCATTACCTTGTCTATTGACATTTTAAAAGGAGTGCTGGCTGTAAAGCTGGGGCTTCTCCTTGGCGGAGAAGGCATTTCCTACTTTTGCCTTGTGGCGGCAATATTGGGACACATATATCCCGCATTTTATTCGTTTAAGGGGGGAAAGGGCGTGGCTGTAGCCTTCGGAGCCATATTGGCGGTGAACTGGCAGATAGCTCTAATCTGTCTGGGCATAGTTGCTTTGACAGTTCTGCTTACCAGATGGGTATCCTTGGGTTCAATTCTTGCAGCAGCGGCTTTTCCGATTTTAGCTCACTTTTTAGAGCCTAATTTTACAATTATCGGTATATTTCCGGCGCTCTTGGTAATATACAAGCATAAGGCTAATATTATCAGATTAATTCACGGAGAAGAATCCAAAATCTTTTCAAAGAAACAGCCTTAAAATTTGGGAGTATTTTATGAAAATTACAGTTCTGGGAGCAGGCAGCTTCGGCACCGCCTTAGCTATTTGTGCCAACAAAAATAACCATAAGGTTACTTTATGGGCAAGAAGACCTGAGCAATGTGAAGAGCTTCTTACCCTCAGAGAAAACAGAAAATATCTTGAAGGGATAAAAATTCCAAGGGCTGTCGCCGTGGAAAATTCCATCCGGGAGGCGTTGAAGGCTGCAGATATGATAATTTTTGCAGTACCGACCCAAAGCTTTAGAACTGTTTTTGAGGAAGCAGCAGAGCATGCTCAGGATAATTCAATAATTGTAAATGTGGCAAAGGGAATTGAAAAGGGAAGCCTAAAGCTTATATCCCAAATTGTGGAAGAGATAAGCTCTAAAATGAATAAAACCTTTGATTATGTAGTCCTTTCGGGACCGTCCCATGCCGAGGAGGTTGGAAAGTTTATGCCAACCACCCTGGTGGCTGCTGCAAAGACTTTGAAAAATGCAGAAAAAGTCCAGGACGCCTTGATGTCGGATTCTCTCAGAATATATACCAATAAAGATGTTATAGGTGTAGAACTTGGCGGAGCGTTAAAGAATATAATTGCTCTCGGTGCCGGAATTTCTGATGGAATAGGCTTTGGGGATAATGCTAAAGCAGCTCTGATGACAAGGGGAATAACTGAAATAACACGACTGGGCTTGGCATTAGGTGCGTCAAAAGAAACCTTTTCAGGCTTGACCGGTGTAGGAGATCTAATTGTTACATGTACAAGTATGCATTCCAGAAATAGAAGATGTGGTGTTTTAATTGGCGAAGGTAATAAGCCGCAGGAAGCCATTGCAAAGGTTGGAATGGTTGTCGAAGGCATTTCTACGGCTGAAGCCGCCTATAGCCTGGCTAAAAAGCTAAAGGTGGAAATACCTATTACTGAGGCTATTTGTAATGTAATAAATGAAAAAATAACAGCTGTTGAGGCGGTGAATATACTAATGGGTAGAGATAAAAAATATGAATAGCATTTTTGTAGATAAATTTTATGAAGAAAACAACAGAAAGCCGAAGGTAAATATTACTACCTTCGGATGTCAGATGAATGAACATGACTCAGAGATTATAATGGGGCTTCTGTCGGAGAGAGGTTATGAAGCTACCGAGGATAGAAAAAATTCGGATGTGGCAATTATCAATACATGCAGCATAAGGGAAAATGCCGATAAAAGATTCTTTGGCACACTTGGACAATTGAAAAAGCTAAAAGAAAATAATCCTGAGTTTTTAGTATGTGTTTGCGGATGTATGATGCAGCAACAACATATAATAGATGAGCTTAAAAACAAGTATAGATGGGTAGATGTAATTGTAGGCACCCATAATCTACATAATCTTCCAAAGCTCATTGACAATATTAAAAGTGAAAAGAAAAAACAAATAGAAATTTTACCAGAAGCAGTGGAAATGATTGAAGACCTTCCATCGAAAAGATTGTATGCTGAAAAGGCACTGGTAAATATAATGTATGGTTGTAATAATTTTTGTACTTATTGTATAGTTCCATATACGAGGGGAAGAGAGAGAAGCAGAAGCCCGGAGGCCATACTTGCTGAGATTAAAAAGCTGGTAGCAGATGGAGTAAGGGAAGTAATGCTCCTCGGTCAAAATGTAAATTCTTATAAGGGAGAATTAGAAGATGGGAGCCCATGCCCCTTTCCTAAGCTGATCAGACTCATTGACCAGGTCCCGGGTTTAGAGAGAATAAGATTTATGACATCTCATCCAAAGGATATGTCTGATGAGCTTATTTTGGCATTTAAGGAATGCCATAAGCTATGTAAGTATGTTCACTTGCCGGTTCAAGCAGGCAGTAATGAAGTCCTAAAAAGGATGAACAGAAAATACACGAGAGAATCCTATTTAACTCTGGTTGAAAAGCTGAGAGAAGCCGTTCCGGAAATAACAATTTCAACAGACATTATCGTAGGCTTTCCGGGTGAAACAGAAGAAGATTTTCAGGAAACCCTTGACCTTGTTAGAAAGGTTAGATATGACTCGGCATTTACCTTCCTATACTCAATTAGGAAAGATACTCCGGCAGAAAAATTTACAGATCAGATTCCGGAAGATGTCAAGCATGAAAGATTTAACAGGCTTGTGGAGCTGATAAATGAAATAAGCGGAGAAAAAAATAAGCAATATGTCGGAAATGTAGAAGAAGTTCTCATTGAAAGCATAAGTAAGAATAACAAGAAGGCTGTAGCCGGAAGAACAGATGGCTTTAAGCTTGTTAACCTGGAAGGGGACGAAAGTCTCATAGGTAAAATAGTGAAAGTAGAGATAACTGAAGGAAAGACCTTTAGCCTTGAGGGGAAATTAATCTAAGCTTAATGAAGGAATTTATTGTAAAAAACGGCAAAGAAATGAAATATGGGTACACTACAGGGAGCTGTGCTACAGCTGCAACCGTGGCTGCAGCAGAGATGCTTCTGTCCGGCTCTAAGCTTGTTACGGCCACCATCAATCTTCCTAGCGGAGAGGATGCAATGTTTCAGCTTAACAATATAGAGCTTATGCCGGACTATTGTTTTTGTTCTGTGACTAAGGATGGAGGAGATGATCCTGATGTCACCCATGGAGCAGAAATTTTTGCCAAGGTCGGCCTGAAGGATGAGGGGATAGAAATTGTCGGCGGAAAAGGCGTTGGAGTAGTCACAACTAAGGGGATGAGATGTCCTAAAGGTGAGCACGCCATTAACCCGACACCGAGAAAAATGATTAAGGAAAACCTGGAGCTTCTGGGTAAAAGACTTGGCTATTCCGGAGGCTTTTTTGTGGAAATTTCAGTACCCGCCGGTGAGGAATTGGCAAAGCACACATATAATCCCAGACTTGGCATAGTAGGCGGTATATCAATACTTGGAACTACAGGTATTGTTGAGCCTATGAGTGAAAAGGCTCTGGTAGATACAATCAAAATAATGCTTGATAAGAAGTATGAAGAAAATCCGGAGTTAGTTTTAATTTCACCGGGTAATTATGGACAAGAGTATTGTGCCAATAACTTGGGGCTGGACATAGAAAAGGCCGTTAAGATATCAAACTACATTGGTGAAACCCTGGACTACATAAAGTACAAAGGCTTTAAAAAAGTTTTATTAGTTGGCCATACGGGCAAGCTGGTAAAAATTGCCGGAGGACTTATGAACACCCATTCTTCCTATGGAGACTGCAGGATGGAGATAATTTCCGCCTATGCAGCTCTTTTGGGAGCAGAAAAAAACTTGATAGATAAAATTTTACAATGTGTCACGACTGATGAAGCTATGGATCTCCTCATAGATAAGCCTTATTATGAAGAGCTTAAGGCGAAGCTGGTAGAACGCGTTAAATATCATCTGGATTTTAGGCTGAAAAACAGCTGTGAGATTCAGTTTACAATGTTTACAACAGATAAGAAACATTTAATGGAAAGTGAAGGTTTTAAATCAATGATTGAAGAATTTAAAAATGGTGACAGCTGCAAAGAAAAAGGCAAATTTATAGCCTTGGGTGTCGGTCCCGGAGATCCGGAGCTTTTAACTCTTAAGGCAGTTAAAACTATGGAAAATGCCGATGTTATAGCGTTGCCCAAAAGCGGTGCGGACATAAATATCGCTCTGAAAATTGCAGGGGAATTTATTAAGGACAAAAAAATCGTAGAATACGATATGCCTATGTCCAAGGACAAGGCTCTCCTTGATAGATGCCACAGAGAATGTGCAAATGACATTGAAGGGTTTCTCGACGAGGGCAAAGCCGTTGTGTTTTTAACCTTAGGTGATCCATGTATATACAGCACATGTATGTATGTCCACAGAATAATAACTAAGGATGGGTACAATACAAGCATTGTAAACGGTATTCCGTCCTTCTGTGCGGCTGCGGCGAGTCTTAACTGCAGCCTCTGTGAAAAGGATGAGATGCTTCACATAGTTCCGGCAACATTTACAGATTTGGAAAATCTAGACAGTTTAAAGGGAACCAAGGTTCTCATGAAGTCGGGTAAAACCATTATGGATGTGAAAGAAAAGCTAAGTGGCAAATCAGCAGCGCTTGTTGAGAGAGCTACCATGAGCGACGAACGAATTGTAAAAAATTTAGATGAAATGACTGAACCTACAGGATATTTTTCAATAGTTGTAGTTCACTCCGATGAAAGAAGGGAGATATAAAATGATATATTTTATCGGTGCAGGCCCGGGAGCTGCAGATTTAATCACCGTAAGGGGACAAAAAATGCTTCAAGAGGCTGATGTAATAATCTATGCAGGATCCCTTGTCAATCCGGCCTTATTGGATTATGCAAAGGAAGAATGTAAAATCTATGACAGTGCAAAGATGACCTTGGAAGAGGTCATTGAAGTAATGGAAGAATTTGACGGTGAAGACAAGCTGGTTGTCAGACTTCATACGGGAGACCCTTGCATCTATGGCGCAATAAGAGAGCAGATGGATATTCTGGATGAAAAAAATATGAAGTATGATTCAGTTCCGGGCGTAAGCTCATTTATCGGTGCAGCGGCAGCATTGAATGCAGAGTTTACTTTACCCGATGTCAGCCAAACGGTTATTTTAACGAGGATGGCAGGCAGAACTCCGGTTCCGGAAAAAGAAGATATTGAGAAGCTTGCCGCTCATCAGGCAACTATGGTTATATTCCTCACATCAACTATGCTTGAGGAGCTTTCCAAGCGATTAATTGAAGGCGGATATGACCCGAAATCCCCGGCAGCTATCGTTTATAAGGCAACATGGCCGGATCAGAAAGTCATTAGAACTACGGTGGACAATATCGCTGAAGCAGCTAAAGAAGAAGGCATCAATAAGATGGCACTTATTATGGTAGGCGGATTTCTGGGAAGCAAGTATGAACGCTCCAAGCTTTATGATCCATCGTTTACCCATTTGTTCAGGAAGGCAACAAAATAATGAAAACTCTGTCTATTATAGCTTTTACGAAAAGAGGAAAAAATCTTCGTAGCAAGCTGGTGGAAAAATTAAGCCAATTAGATAAATTTGAAGTTGATATACCGCCGGAAGGTCAGAATCAGAGAGATTTTGTAAGGGATAATTTTAATAGGAGAGACGGATTTATATTTATAGGTGCATCCGGAATTGCAGTTAGATACATTGCACCCTTAATAAAGTCAAAAGATGTTGACCCTGCAGTTGTTTTGTTGGACGAGTTTGGCAGATACAGCATTTCTTTATTGTCCGGACATTTAGGGGGAGCTAATGAGCTGGCAGAGGAGATAGCGCAATTAATTGATGCCGAACCGATTATTACCACGGCTACAGATATCAATGAAAAATTTGCCGTAGATGTCTGGAGCAGGTATGTATCCTGCCACATTGTTGACATTTCAATGATTAAAAGGGTTTCAGCCGAAATCCTTGAGGGAAATAAGGTAGCTATTTACAGTGGATTTCCATTTGAAGGTGAAATGCCGGATGAGCTGACAATTGACCCGAGACCTGTTGGAATCTGTGTCAGCTTTAACAGCAGGTTGAAGCCTTTTGAGGAAACCTTTAATCTGGTACCTAAAATCATAACCTTGGGTGTCGGATGTAGGAAAAATACCGGCATAAAGGCTTTTGAAAAATTCATATTATCTAAATTGGACGAAGAGCATATAGATATAAATGCCATTGAAAAAATAGCATCCATAGATTTAAAAAATTATGAACCTTGCATTTTGGAGTTTTCCAAGAAATATGGAATTCCTTTCATTACAGCGACAGCTGATGAGCTTAATGAGGTTGAAGGAATATTTGACGGTTCGGATTTTGTCAAGAAAACAACAGGTGTTGACAATGTTTGCGAAAGAAGTGCCGTAAAATTCAGCGATAAAGGGAAAATTATTTTATCAAAGCAGAGCCAGGGAGGTATGACTATGGCTCTTGCAATGAAGGATTGGAAGTGTAAATTTTGAATATTATAGCAGCTTGTATTGATTATAATAGTGCAAGACTTGAAGAAAGAGAAATATTTTCATTTACAAAATCAGAGGTAGAGTCATTTTATAAGGTATTAGGAAATATTGATATTATTCAGGGCGCAGCCTTAATAAATACTTGTAACAGAACAGAGCTATACTTATCACTAAAGGATGCCGTTACTGCGGACCCTTTTAAGCTTCTCTGTGATGCCAAGGGCGTCGGCTATGATGAGAATCAACACTTGAATAAGTATTTTTCAGGTGATGGAGCAGTAAGGCATCTGTTTATGTTGGCAGCAGGCACTGAATCTCAAATTTGGGGAGATGCTCAAATCGTTTCTCAAATTAGGGAATCAATAGTGACTGCAAGGGAGAACAAGGCAGCCGATTCAGTTTTAAATGTGCTTTTCAGAAGTGCCGTAAGTGCAGGGAAAAAAGTAAAGACCCTCATAGATTTCAAGCTTAATGACAACTCAACCGCTCTCAGAGCCATCAATTTAATAAAGGAGAGATCCGATATTAAGGATGTGCTCATCATTGGAAATGGTATGATTGGCAGACTTGTAGGAGAACTTCTGGTTAGAGAGGGGAAAAACACATGTATGACATTGAGACAGTACAAGACCGGTGCAATTTCAATACCAAGAGGTGTAGATACGGTGAATTATGCCAACAGGTATGAAAAAATGCAGGGCTGTCAGGCTGTAATCAGTGCCACTTTGAGCCCTCACTACACCTTGGAGAGGGAAAAGCTGAATGAATTTGACAGTCTTCCATGTCTTTTCATCGATTTGGCGGTGCCAAGGGATATAGACCCTGAAATAGAAGTTCTTGAGGAGGTTGAATATTACAATATAGATGATATCAGCAAGGGTGCTCGTGATGAATCAAAGGAGGAGCAGCTAAAGGAAATACAAGAAATAGTATTTGAATTTGAAGAAGATTTCTACAGGTGGTATGCCTTTAGAAAAAACATGATATTGGAAGGTAAATTACAATGAAGAAGATATATGTAGTAGGCATAGGCCCGGGTGGTCAAGAATTTATGACGCCTCAGGCCAAAAAAGCAATAGAAGAAAGTGACACTGTAGTCGGATATACGGTTTATGTCGATTTAGTAAAGGATTTAACCCCAGGAAAGGAAGTTTTATCAACTGCAATGAAGCAGGAGGTAGATAGATGCAAGCTTTGCCTTGAGGCAGCCTTAAGCGACAAAACAGTTGCCTTCGTATGCAGTGGAGATGCCGGAGTTTACGGTATGGCAGGCATTATGATGCAGGTGGCAGAGGAACATCCGGAAGTAGAAATTGAAATTGTGCCGGGGATTACGGCAGCATGTAGCGGAGCGGCTGTTCTTGGAGCACCGCTTATACATGACTTTGCAATCATCTCTTTGAGCGATTTGCTTACTCCTTGGGAGAAGATAGAAAAAAGGTTGGCTTTGGCAGCTGATGCGGATTTCTGTATAGTTTTATATAATCCGAAGAGTAAGAAGAGAAGAGAATATATAGACAAGGCCGTGGACATTATGTCTCGGTTTAAGTCCCTTGATACACCTTGCGGTTATGTGAAAAACATTGGAAGATATGGGGAAGAGGCTGTAATTTGTACTATGAAGGAGCTTAAAGAAAACGATAACATCGATATGTTTACCACTGTCTTCATTGGAAACAGCGGTACCGCTGTAATAAACGGGAAATTAGTTACGCCTAGAGGATATAGGAATGTCTAAAAAAAGGACCTTGGTCTTCGCAGGTACCATTGAAGGACACCAACTTGCTGAAGCATTATCAGACCTTGGAATAGGCAGCTATTTTGATTTTTCAGTAGCTACAGACTATGGAAAGGATATCTTGGAAGACATTGAAGGAATAAATGTCATCCATGGTCGAATGCTTCCTGAAAGGATGAAGGAGCTTTTTTCTTCAGGTGAATATGCAATGGTGGTGGATTCAACACACCCATATGCGAAGGTAGTTACAGATAACATAAAGGAAGCTGTGACCGGAACGGATTGCCGATATATAAGGCTTTTTAGAGACAGCACCATAACGGACCATCCTAATTTAGTCTGTGCAGGTACAATTGAGAAGGCTGTGGAAATATTAAACTCAAAAGGCTATGAGGGCAATGTTTTACTTACAACGGGTGCCAAAGAATTGGCTAAATACAAAGGTATCAGGGATTTTGACAAAAGAGTTTTCGCCCGAGTGCTTCCGAGCATTGAATCCATTGAGATTTGTCAGAGTGTAGGGCTTCCAAGAAAAAATATTATCGGTATGCAGGGACCGTTTCATTTAGATATGAATATTGCAACCATGAAGCAATATGATTGCCAAAGCTTAGTAACAAAAAATACAGGGACGCCGGGTGGATTTGAAGAAAAAGTTTCCCTAGGAGATGAGGGATATAAAATAATAGTAATCGAGAGACCAACTGTGGAAACCGGATTATCTGCAGATGAAGTTCTGGAAAGGTTGAAAGTGTATTATGGGAAATAAGGCATTTCCAATGTATGTAGGCTCAAAAGGGAAAAAAGTTTTAGTTATAGGAGCAGGCAGCATAGGCTCCAGACGGCTGGCTACCATTGTGAAGTTTGATTTTGATATTTGTGTAATATCAAAAACTGCTTCAGAAACTGTAGAAAATTTATTAGCCGCCGGAAGAATTGAATATTTACAGCGAGAATTTGTAGATTCAGATATTACCGATGATATATTTATGGTTTTAGCTTGCACTGATAACAGGGAGATAAATAAAAAAATAGGTCAATTGGCGAAGGCTTATAATATTTATGTAAGTGTGGCGGATTCCCAGGATGAGGGCAACTTCTTTTATCCGGGTATTTCTGCTTTCGAGAATATGGTTATCGGTGTCTGTGGCGATGGGACGGACCATGTAAAAACCAAGAATATTTTACACAAGATTAAGGAGCTTTTTGAAAAATAAATGGATATCAGAGTAGGTAGTAGAGAAAGTAAATTAGCCGTTGTTCAATCTGAAATGGTCATAGATGCCATTAAAAGCTATGATGAAAATATTAATGTAGATCTTATAACCATGAAGACCACAGGGGATATTATCTTGGATAAAACCTTGGACAAAATTGGCGGAAAGGGTTTATTTGTAAAGGAGCTTGATAAGGCCTTAGCTTCAGGTCAGGTGGATATTACTGTGCACAGTCTTAAGGATATGCCGGCTGAAGTACCTGAAGAGCTTCCAATACTTGCATATTCAAAGCGGGAAGACCCGAGAGATGTTATGATTTTACCTGAGGGTGTCAAAGAAATTGACTACTCAAAGCCTATAGGCTGTGCCAGCTTAAGAAGAAAGCTGTATTTGGAGAAGATTTTTCCGGAGGCTACCTTTGCTCCCATAAGAGGAAATGTGCAGACTCGTCTTAAAAAGCTGGACGAGGGTCAATATAGTGCAATTATTCTTGCCTATGCGGGCATAAAGAGACTGGGTCTCGAGGCGAGAGTCAGTAGAGTGTTCTCCGTAGAAGAGGTGCTGCCTGCAGCTTGTCAGGGCATCTTAGCTGTTCAAGGGCGTGCAGGAGATAAGGCAGAGTACCTATCAGCTTTTGCATCGGAAGAGGGAAGAATTGTTGCGGAGACTGAAAGAGCTTTTATTAAGGCTTTAGATGGCGGTTGCAGCGCACCTACAGCTGCATATTGCATAATTGATAATGATGAAGTTTCAATATCCGGCTTTTTTGTCAGAGATGACGGAACGGAAATCAGAGACAGTATTAGAGGACCTATAGCCGATCATGAAGAATTGGCGGTTAAATTGGCTCTTTCTATGAAAGGATAAATAACTATGTGGAAAAAACCTTGTGTATATTTAGTAGGAGCAGGTCCCGGAGATGCAGGGCTTTTAACCTGTAAAGGTCTTGAACTTATTAAGAATTGTGATGTTGTGGTATATGACAGACTTGTGAGCAAAGAAATAATGGCTCTTATTCCTGAAGAAACTGAAAAAATCAATGTGGGGAAAAATGTCGGAGACCATCCTGTTCCCCAGTGGAGAATTAATGAGATTCTCCTGGAAGAGGCACAAAAGGGAAAAAGAGTCGTAAGGCTAAAAGGCGGGGACCCATTTGTGTTCGGCAGAGGTGGTGAAGAGCTTGAGCTTCTCGTTGAAAATAATATTGAGTTTCAGGTGGTTCCGGGAATTACTTCATCTATTGCAGCACCCGGCTATGGCGGTATTCCGGTTACTCATAGAGACTATTGCTCGTCTCTGCATATTATTACAGGACATGGCAAAAACGACAGCGAGGCTGAGATAAACTATGATGCCCTTGTAGGCCTTAATGGAACTTTAGTGTTTATGATGTCTGTATCAACATCGGCTACAATTGCGGAGAATTTAATAAGAGCCGGTATGGATAAAAATATGCCGGCAGCCCTTGTGGAAAATGGAACTTACGGGAAGCAGAGGAAGCTTATCACCACTCTTGAAAAATTAGGTGAAACAGTGATAAGGGAAAATGTTAAGTCTCCGGCAGTAATTTTAGTAGGAAAGGTATGCAGCCTCGGTGATAAGTTTGACTGGTTCGATAAGCTACCGCTTAAGGGAAGAAAAATCCTTGTGACACAACCGAAATCCAAGGCATCGAAATTAGCTGAAAAAATTAAGAGCCTAGGCGGAGAGGCTGTTTTGTATCCAACCATAAGAACCAAATGGATAAGACCTATAAGCCCTGATGTCAGAAATTTTGATATTGTAGGCTTTACAAGTGAAGCGGGAGTCCGTTCATTTATGGAATATCTAAGGGAAGAGGGACTTGACAGCAGGGAGCTTCATGGCTTGGATATTGCCGTTGTCGGACCGGCTACAGCGAGGGCTTTGGAGGAATACGGAATAAAGGCGGATTTTATTCCTGAAAAGGTTTTTGACGGCAAAACCATGGGACTGGAAATGGTTAAGGAAGGCTTTGCCCTCAAGCATCAGAGGGTAATTCTTCTTAGAGCAAAAGAGGCAAGCCGAGATATTGTTACGGTTCTTAGGGATGCAGCCATTGAGGTTGAAGATTATCCGGTATATGAAACTGAATACATAATGGATAATGATGTAGGGGAGCCGGAGGATTTTGATATTATAACATTTACAAGTAAAAGCTGTGTTGACGGATTCGTAAAAACTAGGGGAAAGACTGATTTTACAGGAGTGAAGGCGCTTTGTATAGGTAAGCAAACTGCAGCGGCAGCTGAGGAATATAATTTTGATATTATAGTTTCTGAAATGGCTACCATTGATTCTATGGTTGAAAAATTGGAGGAAATATTATGAATCGAGGAAGAATTTTAAGGAAAAATCCGTTGGTTCGTTCTCTGGTAAGAGAAACGAGGATTTCCGGGGACAGTTTGATTTATCCTATTTTCTTTGAAGAAGGAAGAGATATTAAGTCTGAAATAGGGTCTCTTGAAGGGCAGTTCAGGTATAGTCCCGATAGGGCCAAGGAGGTCATTGACGAATGTCTTGACCATGGAGTTAATAAGGTACTGCTCTTTGGAATTCCTAAAGAAAAGGATACTGTAGGCACTCAGGCATATGCTGAAGAAGGTGTAGTTCAGCAGGCAGTTGCTGAAATAAAAAAAGAGTATGGCAATGAAATCTATGTAGTAACAGATGTATGTATGTGCGAATATACATCCCATGGTCATTGTGGTATTTTAAATGGTCATGATGTGGACAATGATTCCACCTTACCATATTTGGAAAGAATTGCCGTATCTCATGCAGCAGCAGGAGCTGATATGGTGGCGCCTTCAGATATGATGGATGGCCGTGTAGCGGCGATTAAAGCAGCTTTAAGCGCAAATGGCTACAAGGACACAGCCCTTATGTCTTATGCAATTAAATATGCGTCAAGCTTTTACGGACCTTTCAGAGATGCAGCAGGCTCCGCACCGTCCTTTGGAGATAGAAGGTCATATCAAATGGACTTCCATAACAGTCGTGAAGCCATGAAAGAAGCCGGATATGATGAAGCGGAGGGTGCGGATATTCTGATGGTGAAGCCGGCATTATCATATCTTGATGTTATTAAAGAGCTTTCACAAAACACTGATCTGCCGATTGCTACATACAGTGTAAGTGGCGAGTATGCTATGATTAAAAATGCAGGTAAGGCCGGTCTCATTGATGAGTATGGAGTAATGTGCGAAACTACAGTTTCTATGTACAGAGCAGGAAGTGATATTTTAATTACATATTTTGCAAAAGAGATTGCAGATGCCATTAGGAAGGGGGATATAGGATGATAGAGAGATCCAAGGAATTATTTGAACGGGGGAAAAAGGTAATGCCGGGTGGTGTAAATAGCCCCGTTAGAGCTTTCGGTTCCGTTGATGCTCCACCTAGATTTATAGAAAGGGCTGTCGGCAACAAAATATATGACGTTGACGGCAATGAATATCTGGATTACATAGGTTCATGGGGACCGATGATATTAGGTCACAATGACCCTATTGTACTGGCGGAGGTTACAAAGGCCTGCACAAAAGGTTTAAGCTTCGGGGCATGCACAGAGCCTGAGGTTAAGCTGGCTGAGCTTATTTGCGAAAACATACCTCATGTTGAAATGATAAGAATGGTTAATAGCGGAACTGAGGCCGTGATGAGTGCAATTAGAGCAGCCAGAGGCTTTACCGGAAGAAGCAAGATCATTAAGTTTGTTGGGTGCTACCACGGACACAGTGACAGCTTGCTCGTAAAGGCAGGCTCCGGCGCTATGACCTTTGGAGACCCGGATAGTGCAGGGGTAACAAAGGGTGCGGCAGAGGACACTCTTTTAGCTTCATATAATAATTTAGACAGTGTTGAAAATTTGTTTAAGGAGCATAAGAACAAGGTTGCCTGCTTAATTGTTGAGCCGGTAGCTGCAAATATGGGTGTTGTTCCTCCGGCAGAAGGCTTTTTAGAAGGATTAAGACAGCTTTGTGATGAAAATGGAGCCCTTCTTATCTTCGATGAGGTAATAACCGGCTTTAGACTTGCTTTTGGCGGTGCTGCCGAATTCTTTGGCGTTAGACCTGATCTGGTTACATATGGGAAAATCATAGGAGCCGGAATGCCTGTAGGCGCATATGGCGGCAGACGTGACATAATGGAATGTGTTTCGCCTTTAGGTAAAGTATATCAGGCAGGAACTCTTTCCGGTAATCCGATTGCCATGACCGCCGGAATTGCTATGATTACACAGCTTCTTAATGATAAGTCAGTATATGAGAAGATTAACAGCTTGGGACTGCATTTAGCAGAGGGTCTTAAAGAAACAGGATATACAGTAAATAATGTGGGTTCCTTGACTTCAATCTTCTATACTGAAGAAAAAGTCGAATCCTATGATGATGCAATAAAGGCAGATACAAGGCTGTTTAGTAAAGTGTTTGCAGGTCTTTTGGAGGCCGGAATTTATGTCGCGCCGTCTCAATTTGAATCTCTTTTCGTCAACACCTGCTTTACCGTTGATGAAATTGATTATACAATAAATACATATAAGAAATTGTTAAAGTAAAAGGAGAATTAAAAACAATGAAGGGAATTATGATTTTGGCTCATGGAAGCCGCGTAAAGACAACAAGAGATACTATTGAAACAGTTGTTTCAATGGTTAAAGACAAAATTAATTTGGAAGAAATGCCCTTGGAGATTGCATACATGGAGCTATGTCCCCCTAATATAGAGGCAGCTATTAGAGCCCTGGCAGCAAAAGGTGTTGATGAAATCAAAGTAGTTCCATACTTCCTGTTTGAAGGTATTCATATTAAGGAAGATATTCCTAATGAAATAAATGAAGCTCTAGTTGATTTCCCTAATATTAAGGTAACCATGGGTAAGACCTTAGGAGCTGACCCTAGACTTGCTGAAATTCTAGCAGATAGAATAGCAGAATAAATCGTTTTGGTTGGAGCGAAAAATGAATTTAACAATAGTTGGTGTAGGTCCGGGCAGCGCCGGGCTCTGCACCCAATCTGCCATAGCTGCAATAAAATCAGCAGATTTAGTTCTTACATCTGTTAAAGTCAATGAGCATATTCAAGGGATGACAAAGAAGCTGCAGCAAATGAAGGTAATGGAAATCGTAGATTTTATAAAAAATGAGGCTAATTCTGAAAAGAATATAGTTATTTTGGCATCAGGAGATGTTGGATACTACAGTATTGCGACAACTATGAGAAATCACCTCGGACCTGACTTTGAGATGACACTCATTCCGGGTATCAGCAGCCTACAGCTTATGTGTGCAAAATGCCACCTGGGATATGAGGATTTGAGACTACTCAGCCTTCATGGAAGAGCAGGTTCAATTGTGCCCTTTGTTACGTACAACAGAAAGGTATTTACCTTAACCGGCGGAGAATTTGGCGTTAAAGAAATTCTTGAAGACTTAATCGACTCAGGGCTTGAAGATGTGACTGTATATGTTGGTGAGAATTTAAGCCTTGAAAATGAGAGAGTTACAAAGGGAACGCCTAAGGAGCTTTTAAGGTTAACCTTTGAGAAGCTGGCTGTAATGATAGTGGTAAACAGCAACTATACAAATTGCCATATACTGCCTAAGGATGATGACTATGCCAGAGGAAAAAGACCTATGACCAAGGAAGCTGTCCGCAATCTAAGTGTAGATATGCTGCAGATAGAGCCAAATCATTTGTGCTGGGATGTCGGGGCAGGAACCGGAGGTGTTACAGTCGCCATGGCAAGAAGGGCTTCTGAATCCTTTGTATATGCTGTAGAAGCCTTAGAAGAAGGCGTTGAATTAATTGAGGAAAATATCAGGAAGCTGGGTGCAAATAATATAAAGCCGGTCTTTGGTATGGCTCCGGAAGCCTTGGAGAGCTTACCCGTGCCGGATAAGGTTTTCATTGGCGGAAGCAAGGGTCAGATGTCGGAGGTTGTGAAGCTGGTACTTGATAAGAATCCAAAGGCTACAATAGTTGTAAATGCCATCACCCTGGAAACCATAGGCGAGACTCTGGCAGTATTTAAAGAGATTAAGCTGGACACAGAAATTGTCAGTATAAGTGCCGCTAAGAGCAAAAAGCTTGGCAGATACAATATGATGATGGGTGAAAACCCGATTTATATTATAAAAGGAGAATTAATTGAAGAATCTGAAAATTCCTAGAGTTATGATATGTGGAACAGCCAGCGGCAGCGGTAAAACTACGGTTACCTTGGCTATTCTGTCTGCTGTTAAATCCATGGATAAGAAGGTTGCAGCATTTAAATGCGGACCTGACTATATTGACCCGATGTTTCATAGCAAGGTTTTGGGGATAAGGTCAAGAAATTTAGATCTTTTCCTATGTGGATACGATATGGTTAAGAATCTTCTGGGGGAAAATTCAAAGAGCAGTGAAATAGCTGTAATTGAAGGTGTTATGGGAATTTATGACGGTATTGGATTTAGAGATGATAGCTATTCTGCCAACCATATAGCTAAAATAACCGATACTCCTGAGGTAATGGTGGTTAGCGTTAAGGGTATGGGCAGATCGATAGTTGCCGCCATTAAAGGATATCTTGACCTTCATGAGAACAATTTAAAGGGAGTAATTCTCAACAACTGCTCCAAAGGAATGTACAAGATATATAAAACTATAATTGAAGAGGACTTGAATATAAGATGCTTTGGATATTTGCCTTCTTTTCCTGAAGCAACCATTGGAAGCAGGCATTTAGGCTTGATTACAGCCGATGAGATTGTAGACATTAAGGAGAGGATTAAAACTCTAGGAGAAAAGGCTCTTGAATCCATTGATTTTAAAGGGCTGTTTGAAATCGCCGAGGAAGCTGATGAATTGACCTATGATGAACCTGTAATTAGTCCTGTTACCGTCAAAAAGCCGAGAATTGCAGTGGCGTATGACAAAGCTTTTAATTTTTATTATGAGGATAATATTGAACTTCTTCAAAAACTTGGAGCAGATATAATCAAATTTTCTCCTATAAATGATATGCATTTACCTAAAGACATCAACGGCTTGATTTTTGGGGGCGGTTATCCGGAAGAATATCTGGATGACCTTATGAATAATGGCTCGATGAAGGAAGACATAAAATCTGCTTATAATAAGGGTATTCCTGTTTATGCTGAATGTGGAGGCTTTATGTATCTGGCTGAATCCATTACCAAGGATGGAAAGAAATACCCGGGGGTTGGAATTGTATCCGGAAATTCTCATATGACAAAGAGTCTTGTAAGATTTGGATATAAGACTTTAAGAGCGGAGAAAGATAATTTTATGTGCAAGGCAGGGGAAGAAATAAAGTGCCACGAATTTCATTACAGTGAAACTGACGACTATGGGAATGGCTTTAAAGCAATTAGGCCATCAGGCTCTGCTATGGAAACAATTCATATTCATAAGAACCTTTGGGCAGGATATCCTCATGTGCATTGGTATAGCAATATAGGTGTTGCCGAAAACTTTGTAAAGGCTTGCGGAGTGGCTGAAGCATGGAAATAGGCATAGTTTTATCCTTAACTGCAGCAATTGCGTTCCTTATTGACACTCTGTTAGGTGATCCTATGTGGATACCTCATCCGATTATATACATAGGTAAGCTGATATCGGTTCTTGAAGGCTTTCTAAGGAGGCTTTTTCCCAAAACAAAGAGCGGATTAATAATAGCAGGAACAATTTTGTGGGTTCTAGTGATTTCAATATCATTTATATTACCACTGGTGATAATATATTTATTGTATACTATAAATGTTTATCTGGCAGCAGCGCTTAATTGTTTCTGGTCATTTCAGATTTTAGCAGCAAAATCCTTGGAAACAGAAGCTTTTAAGATTAAACGAAGCCTTGAATGCGGCAATGTTTCTGAAAGCAGGCAAGGACTCTCGATGATCGTTGGACGGGATACAAGCAGCTTAAGTGAAGAAGAAATTGCTAAGGCTGTTGTTGAGACTGTAAGTGAAAATACCACAGATGGCGTAGTTGCACCACTCCTGTTTTTAGTTATCGGTGGAGCACCTTTAGGCTTTTTGTACAAGGCGGTGAACACTCTGGACTCCATGGTCGGCTATAAAAGTGATAAATACATATATTTTGGAAGGGCATCTGCCATATTAGATGATGCTTTCAATTATATTCCGGCTAGAATTACAGGAATTGCCATGGTAGCATCCTCTGCATTTCTCGGAATGAATTATAGAGAAGCATTTAAGGTAATGCTTAAGGATCATAGAAAGCATGCCAGCCCTAACGGAGGATGGACTGAAGGCGCCACTGCCGGCGCCTTGAATATAACCCTTGGTGGAGACGCCTATTATTTTGGCAGACTGTATAAGAAGGCTGAACTGGGTCACGGCAAGGAAAAGGTCACGCCTGAAAAAATTGTTGATACTGTCGGATTAATGTGGCTTTCATCAATTTTAGCAGGAGGCCTGTTTATAACCTGTAGAATTGCATTGGAGATTTTTATATGAAAACAGCATATTCCCATGGAGGGGATATATATAAATTTAATAAGGATATTTTGGATTTTTCTGCTAATATTAATCCTCTGGGCATGCCTGAAAAGGCTAAAAAAACCATTGTAGATAATATTTCAGCCTATTTTACTTATCCGGACTATGCCAATAGAGAATTATGCTCAGCTTTGGAAAAGTTTTATCAAGTAAATAGTCGAAAAATTGTTTGTGGCAATGGAGCCGCTGATTTGATTTACAGGATTGTAATAAGTCAAAAGCCGGAAAATGCCTTAATCACAGCCCCCACATTTTCCGAATATGAGGAGGCGCTAAGCACTTTTTCATGTAATATCAAATATCATTACCTCCGGGAAGCCGAGGATTTTAAGCTTCAGGAAGATTTTTTAGACTCAATGGATGAGGCCTTAAATATTATATTTTTATGCAGTCCCAACAACCCGACAGGTTCTGTAATTGAAATTGATTTGTTATCCCAGATATTAGAAAAAGCAAAAAAAATCGGAGCTACAGTGGTGTTAGATCAGTGCTTTCTCCATTTCATAGAGGAAGAAAAGCCTTACAATGCAATTCCGCTTCTGGAAAGCTTTGACAACCTCATTATACTTCAAGCGGCCACTAAAATTTTTGCAATGGCGGGACTGAGGTTAGGATACTGTTTTGTAGGCAATGAGCTTGTAGCAGACGAAATACGCACAACGCTTCAGCCGTGGAGTGTATCTACTGTAGCATCAAAGGCAGGCATTGCAGCCTTAGAAGAGGCTGATTTCATATCTAAAAGCAAGGCGTACATAAAGACACAGAGAAGATTTCTTTCTGAGAAACTCGCTTCCTTGGGATATAAGGTTTTTCCATCAGAAGCCAATTATATTCTTATAAAGGGTTCAAAAGCTTTAGGAGAAGCATTGAGGAAAAAAGGACTTCTAATTAGATATTGTGAGAATTATAAGTCTTTAAACAGCAACTTCTATAGATTGGCTGTAAAAAGCGAAAGGGAAAACAAAAAATTAGTTGATGCACTAGAGGATTTAGGTCCTAAATTTAGCGAATTGTAAGAGGTAAGTATGGCAAAGACAATAATGGTTCAAGGAACCTGCTCAAATGCAGGAAAAAGCTTGGTTGCGGCAGGCTTGTGCAGAATTTTTATGGAGGATGGATATAAGGTTGCTCCATTTAAAGCGCAAAATATGGCTTTAAACTCATTTATCACAAAAGATGGGCTTGAGATGGGTCGTGCTCAAGTAATGCAAGCTGAAGCAGCAGGAATAGATCCTGATTGCAGAATGAATCCCGTTTTGCTTAAGCCGACCAGCGATAAGGGCTCACAGGTCATTGTAAATGGAGAGGTTGTAGGAAATTATTCCGCAACCGAATACTATGAAGAGAAAGACAGATTTGCCATTGAAGCCAAAAAGGCATTTGATTCTTTAGCGGAAGATTATGACATAATAGTTCTTGAGGGAGCAGGAAGCCCGGCGGAAATTAATCTAAAGGAAAAAGATATTGTAAATATGGGTATGGCAAAGATGATTAATTCTCCTGTAATCATTGTCGGGGATATTGACAGAGGTGGAGTATTTGCTTCTCTTGCCGGTACTATGCTTTTGTTTGACGATGAAGAAAAGGCTCTTGTCAAGGGGGTCGTAGTAAACAAATTCAGAGGAGATGTGGAGATTTTAAAGCCGGGTCTTACAATGCTGGAGGATATTATAAAGGTTCCGGTACTTGGAGTTGTCCCATATATGAAGCTTGATATTGATGATGAAGACAGCCTTTCTGAAAAGCTAAAAGGACCGGCTTCCAATGCACCTATTGATATTGCGGTTATTAGATTACCCAGAATATCCAATTTTACAGATTTCAATGCTTTGGAATACATTGACGGCATAGGCGTAAGGTATGTGGATAACAAAAGGGATTTTGGAGAGCCTGATCTTGTAATAATTCCGGGAACAAAAAATACTATGGCTGACCTTATTTGGATGCGTGAAAATGGTATAGAAGCAAAAATTCTTAAGCATAGCTCCATGGGAAAGCCGGTATTTGGAATATGCGGAGGCTATCAGATGCTGGGACAGGATTTAGAAGACCCGTATGGTGTGGAGCATGGCGGGCATCTTAAGGGCATGGCTCTTTTGCCCCATTCAACAATATTTGGAAAAGATAAGGTTAGAAAGGCGAATATTGGGAATTTATCTAATGTGGATGGAATTTTCCACGGGCTTTCAGGCCTCGAGTACGAAGGCTATGAAATTCATATGGGAAAATCCCACGGACAGGCTAACATAATCAATGAAGGCAATGTTTACGGTACATATATACATGGTGTATTTGATAGACAGGATATTGCAAAGACTGTATGTGAGGCTTTAATGAAGGAAAAGGGTGTTGATACATCTCATCTGGAAGCCTTTGATCTCCATAAATATAAGATGGAGCAATATGACCTATTGGCAGCAGGGCTTAGAGAGGCCTTAGATATGGAAAGAGTATATGAAATAATAGGAGGAAAGAAAAATGGCAAAGAATAATTTGGGGTTGATTCACATTTACTGTGGCGATGGAAAGGGTAAAACTACATGTTCTGTCGGTTTAACTGTAAGAGCGGTCGGCTTTGGTCTTAAAGTTCTATTTATGCAGTTCCTTAAGGATGGCTCAAGCAATGAGCTGAAGGTTTTGAAGACCTTAGATAACCTGGAAGTGGTTGGAACTAAACCGATTAAAAAGTTTACCTTCCAAATGACGGAGGATGAAAAGCGTATTACCAGAGAGGAAAATGCAGAGCAGTTCTTAGCTGTTGCTGAAAGAGTTAGAAATGAAGACTTTAATATGCTTGTTATTGATGAGTGCTTAGGCTCAATTGAGGCAGGTGTATTAGAAGAAAAAATTATATTAGATTTCTTGAAGACTAAACCGGAGCATCTTGAGGTTGTAATGACCGGAAGAGTTCCATCTGATGAAATGATTGAAATTGCTGATTATGTGTCAAGGATTGACAAGGTTAAGCATCCTTATGATCAAGGCATTCCGGCAAGGAAAGGTATTGAAAAATAAATGAAGATTGACAATATAAAGCCTATGGACATAGAGAAAAAGAGTTTTGAAATCATTACTGAAATTCTGGGCGATAAGAAGCTTGATGAGAGATATGAAGCGATTATCAAGCGTTGTATCCACACATCGGCAGATTTTGAGTATGCTGATTCAATGTATTTTACTGATGGTGTTGTTGAAGCTGTTCAGGATGCCATAAAAAAGGGTGCTTACATTGTGACTGATACGAAAATGGCTCAGTCAGGGATTAACAAGAAGAGAATAACTGAATATGGAGGAGAGGTTCTCTGCTTCATAGGTGATGAGGATGTGGCAAAAGAGGCCAAGGAGAGAGGTGTTACAAGGTCTCTTGTAAGCATGGAAAGAGCAGTTGAATTGGAACGCCCTGTGATATTTGCCATAGGCAATGCACCAACTGCCTTATTCTCCATAGAAGCTCTTATTAAAGAAGGAAAGCTTAATCCGGTTGCAGTAATCGGTGTGCCTGTGGGCTTTGTCAATGTGGTAGAATCAAAGGAGCATATAATTGACTTAGGTGTTCCCTGCATAATCGCAAGAGGGCGAAAGGGCGGCAGCAATGTGGCGGCTGCAATTATAAACGCAATTCAGTACAGAATTAAGGAATAGTTTTGAAATGTGGTATAGCAGCATATTTAATGGAGATTTAAATGTAGTAATATATGCCATAAATATTATGATAGCTCTGGCTATTATATTTTTGGAGCGAAAAAATCCGTCCAGCACTCTAGCCTGGGTGCTTGTACTGTTTTTTCTGCCCATTGTCGGTTTGCTTCTGTACTTGGTTTTTTCTCAGAATATTTCCAGACAAAGAATATATAGACTTACCGACTCTGAAAATGCCATAATATCCGGTTCTCTTCATGAACAGATTAAGGCTATGGATGAGAATCGTTTTATCTATGAAAATGAAACCTCAGCCCAGTGGAGTCATATGATAAAGCTGAATCAGATTTATGGAAATGCCTTTTTAACACAAAATAACAGTGTGGAGCTATATACTGACGGAAGAGAAATGTTTCATGCACTGCTGAGAGATATTAGGAACGCAAAGTACTCCATCAATGTTATGTCCTTTATTATCAAAGATGATATGGTAGGAAGAAAGCTTCTGGACGCATTGGCAAAAAAGGCTGAAGAGGGTGTAGAGGTCAGACTTTTGGTAGATGCTCTCGGAAGCAGGAGTATTAATGGAAGAAAGTTAAGAGCGTTTGAAAGGGCCGGCGGCAAGGTAGCTTATTTCTTTAAGCCCAAGCTTAAGTACTTAACCTTGAGATTTAACTACAGAAATCATAGAAAAATCGTAGTTATCGATGAAGAAATCGGATATACCGGCGGATTTAACATAGCTAATGAATATTTAAGCTTTAAGAAAAAATTCGGTTACTGGAGAGATACCCACCTAAGAATTGTAGGAGGTGCGGTTCAAGACTTAAATGCAGTATTCATACTTGACTGGCGTTTTACCTCTAAAGAAAATCTTGAACTCAAGGAGCTTTATTATACTCCCTTAAGTCAACAAGGCAATTCTGCGATTCAGATAGTAATGTCAGGACCGAATTCAGAAAGAGTTGAGATTAAAAGAGGGATGATGAGGATGATAACCTACGCATCCAAGAGCATATATTTGCAGACCCCGTATTTTGTACCGGACTCCAGCATGCTGGAATCGCTTAAGATGGCTGCTCAATCAGGTGTAGATGTCAAAATAATGATACCTAAAATGCCTGATCATATGTTCGTTTACTGGGCAACTCTATCATACTGTGGTGAGCTGATTAAATCGGGGGCTAAGGTGTACATTTATAATAATGGATTTCTCCATGCTAAAACTTTAGTCGTAGATGGCGAAGTGGCTACTGTAGGCTCGGCTAACTTTGATAGGAGGAGTTTTAGACTAAACTTTGAAGCCAATGCATTTGTTTATGATAAGGATTTTGCTCTAAAGATGGAGGATGAATTTCATAAGGACATGGAATTGTCTAAGGAATTGACTTTGAGAAAATATAATAGAAGAAAGACTATTATTAAAATAAAGGAAGCCATATCAAGGCTTCTATCTGATATTTTGTAATAGCATGATGAAAGGACAGGTATATAGTTTGAACAGAAGAAATATTTCACCTATAATGATAATAATCTTTGTCATGATAGCGGTAAACATGATTGGAGGCAGGTTTTCCAATCCTCTTGACTGGCTACAGCACAAAATACTGCTGCTGCCGGCTATTGTTATCGGTCTTACTTTTCACGAGGCTGCTCACGGTTTTGTATCCTATAAGCTTGGAGATCCAACTCCAAAAAACCAGGGTAGATTAACCTTGGATCCCAGAGCACATATGGATCCCTTCGGTTTTTTAGCTCTGATATTTGCAGGCTTTGGATGGGGAATACCGGTGCAAATTGACCCGAGATATTATAAACATCCGAGAAGAGACGAGTTTTTTGTTTCCATAGCAGGTGTAACAACTAACTTCATCATAGCCCTGATTGCTATGATTATTAACACCTTATTGCTGATGAATAATATAGTCGATTCCGGTAGTGTAGTGACACAAGTGCTCAATTACATGGTGGTGATTAATATAATACTTATGTGTTTCAATCTTCTTCCGATACCACCTTTAGATGGCTTTTCAATTTTAACTCAGATATTCGATTTGAGAAAATATTCATGGTATTATAGCTTTTATAACAAGGGATTTTTGCTGTTAATGGTTTTTGTGCTTTTGGGAGTAACTGATAATTTCCTTGGAAAAGGGGTTAGCCTTGTATATAATTTCATGCTGGAAATTACGCTGAGGGTAATACAGGTATTATAAGAAGAGTTTACGATAAATTTTTTTTAGAATAGCGTTTTTCGCTATTCTTCTTTTTTTTGAAGAAATATTCACTAGCCCTCATTATATCATTAAACATTGAAACTAAGCCCTGTGGTATAATTAACGAGCAATTTTAAAACGAAACGGGGTATAGATATGGCATCTACAAAGCAATTTTTTACGATTTTTGTTACAGCAGTTTTAATTGTAACTATGATTGTCTGTGGTATTATTTCTGCACAGGCTGAGAACGATGCAACAGGCAATCCGAAGGAAGTTCAAATTAACATTACCAATTTTCAAATTCTGCATAATAATTATAAACCGGATGGTCAATTTTTATCCGATGAGTCGGTTTACTTAAGCCTTGACTGGAGTGCGGAAAAATATGGAAACACATTAAAGGCAGGGGACTATTTCGATGTTACCCTTCCGAGTCAGTTAAGATTTCCAAAAGATTCACCGGCGAAGGAATTTGATTTATATGTTCAAGATGATCAAAAAAATGTTATAGGCAAAGCTAATGTTACTCCATATGATGCCGGCGGTACGGTTAGAGTAGTATTGACGGACTATGTTAATAATAGAAGCGGTATCCACGGTATAATGTATCTTGATGCGTTTTTCATCAGGGAAAAGCTTAACTTAGGGCAAGATAACACTCTTAACATTTCCAGCGGCGGTACAACAGTATCAAAAGTTGTCCCTATATCTGAAATAGTTAATACTGATATCAAAAACGAAATCCTGGAAAAATGGAGCGAAACGGATCCGGATGTTAATGGCCAAGTAACTTGGAATATAAGAATCAATCATAAAAAGGGAGACAACATTTCTGGAGGTGTAATTACAGACAAATTATCTGTAGAAAACGGTTCTTTAGATGGCGTAGGTTATATTCCCGGCAGTTTTATACTAAAGAAAGTTACATTTGATGAAAAAGGAAATATAGTTGCTCTTCATTCAGAAGAGAATGTTAGCGAAAGAGTGGAACTATCTGAAAACAATACGGCCTTCAGATTTGCCATAGGGGATATTTCCAATAAACAGTATTTATTGACTTATAAAACCAGTTATGTATCTGATGTTGAAATAAAAAATACCGTTGTACTCAAGACAAATAGTGAAACTGTCAGCAATAATAAGTATTTTAAGGCATCTGATACAGGTGGAAACGGTGTTGGAGAAAAGCCGGGCAGAATAAAAATTGTTAAAATTGATCAGGATAATAATACAATTCGATTAAAGAATGCAGAATTTAAGGTAACCAGTAAGGAAACCGGAGAATCCTTTATAGTAGTAACTGACGAAAATGGTGAGGCATATACTGATCTTGTTAAGGCAGGTCAATATGATGTAGAAGAAATTATTGCTCCATACGGATATGTGAAAGAAGATAAAACATATACTGTAGCGGTTATTTCAGATCAGCTGTCAGAGCAGGTGTTTACCAATAAGAAGGCGGAAACAGAAGTTTCAGTTGTTAAAAAATGGATTGGAAAAACAGGTACTGCTGCCACAATAAGACTACTGGCAGATGGTAAGGAGCTTGATAGAGTTACTTTAACTGCTGCAACGGGATGGTCACATATATTTAAAAATCTTCCAAAGTTTGATAGAGCTGACGGGCATGAGATAAAATATACAATAACAGAGGATAAAATAGACAATTATGCTGCAAAAATTACGGGGGATGCTAAATCAGGCTTCACTGTTGAAAATAGATATATACCTCCGGAAACTCCAAACACCGGAGATGATAATATGCTTATAGCATATGCAATTTCAGCAGTAGTAGCTATGATAATGTTGTCATTGGCATGTAAGGCAAAAAATGAAACTGTACGTTAGTGAGCATTGTCCGGATTGCCCTCCGGCGATAGTGTTATTAGAAGCTAAGGGCATAGAAGTGGAGCTTATTAATATAACATCATCTTTATTAAATCCTAACCATGCGGATAGTGATTCTTATTACATAAGAAGTCAACGAGCATACACATATACCGTGAATATTCCACCCGGTGAAATAAGTGTATTATCTGATGATTACATGGGAACAGGACACCAGGCAATACTGATTAACTGGAAGCATGAAACGCTTATGACAAAGGAGCGCTTGGTTGCGGAATTTGATGTTGTAATAGATAAATATGCACCTGATGATTTACCATTGGATTCGTACGGTTTTGCCAAAACTTTAACCGATAAGATGATACAAAGAAAACCTACAAGCCCTATAATTAAGGAAACTGTAGATTTAAACGGTGACGGAATAACCGGACGAGATATTGCGACAAGTCATACCAAGTATGTTAAAAATACCGAACATGATTTAAAAATTGAAAAATTTGTTAAAGGAAAGCTTGATGATGGGTTTTCCAAATTTGCCTACACAACTCCGGGAGGGAGCATAGATTATAAGCTGGTTATTACCAATACTACAGGCGAAAATATATATAAGATGGGCTTCCTAGATGTATTGCCTACAGTAGGTGATCTTGAGGTTATAAAGAACTCTCCGAGAAACAGTGCATTCACACCTGTTTTGTCAGGTCCTATAACGTTACCTTCAGAGTGGGCTTCAAAAACAGAGGTGTTCTACAGCACGGAATCCAATCCTAAGAGAAGTGATGTTTCATACGACAAGGTAAAGTATTCTAAAAATGCAGAAAAGCATACGGACCCTGCAGATGCAGTATCGCCTCTATGGTTAAAGGAAGCGGATGTAACCGATTGGACAAAAATCAGAAGCTTTAAGATCGAATTAAAAGAAGGAGATATTTGGGTAAAGGGTCAGAATTTGGAATTGACATTTAAGATGACTGCACCTGAAAGCAGGGATGCGGATTACGTTATTGATGACACTGCTGCAAGAACCCCGGCAGAAAATTACTCCAGAGTGTTGTACGGGAAAAATGCTGCATGGAACTCCTTTGCAATGACAGCAAACGGTATATTGCCGACAGAACCTGAGAGAGTAGGCGTAGTTGTGTTAAATGCCGGCAGATCGGTAAAAGCTGAATACTATATCGTAAATACCGATACCAAACTGAAAGATGACAAGCAGGTAATTGACCCTAAAACAGCTGTTGATACACCATATGGAGATGTACCTCCGGCAGAAATTGTAAAAGATGGGAAAACCTATCGCCTAGTGAAATCGGACGACGGAACACCTGACTTAAAGAAGGGATCAGACCCACAGAATGGACTGGTGGAACGCAGAGAAAAGGTAATAAAGTATCAATATTAATTGGTATCAGGGGGAAAGGTTTCTGTTAAGTACATTATTGAAGGCACAGAGGTGACATTAGAAAATCCTGCTATCAGTGAAGTCGATTCAAATGGAAATTATGTAGTAAAGAAAGAAAACACTGAAATTGGAACGCCATATGACACTACAACGATGATTTTCCAACCTAAGAGATTGATGAAGGATGGCAAAACCTATGAATTAACCGCAAGAAAGGTAGCTCCTAAGACCGATCCTATAACAGGTGAGGTAAAGGCGGAAGATCAGCTGATTATTTATGAGTACAGATTGGTTGAAGAACCCGAAGCTCCAACTCCGGGGCAGCCTAAAAAACCGAATGTCTCAGGACCTAAGACCGGTGATGCTTCTGATATACAGGCACATGGATTGTTAGTTTTAATGTCGGGAATATTGATTTTTGCCATGAGGCTGAAAAAAAGAAGAGAAGAAGGTTAAACTAGGTATGGTTGGAAGCAGCTTTAAATCTGAAACGCCATATTAAACTTTCAAGATTAATATATATCGACCTGCAGAGATTTATTTAAATATGAATTTCTACAGGTCGATTTTGGTTTATAAGCTTATTCTCGGGCATGCCTAAAAATAAAATTGTTAGCACTCTTTTGTGGTGAGTGCTAAAAAGTTCTTTACTTTTTGTTTTTTTAGGATTACAATGATCATATAAAAGAAAATGGAGGTGATTGTTATGAATATTGAAAAGTTTACTCAAAGTGCTCAGAGGGCTATTGTGGAGGCTCAGAACATTGCTGCAGACAATGGAAATCAAGCACTTGAGGTAGAGCATTTGCTTTTGGCACTTTTGAAAGAATCAGATGGATTAATTTCTAAGCTGATTATAGGCATGGGTGTGGAGCCGGGGCATCTGAAAGCTGAGGTTGAAAGAGAAATAAATAAGTTTCCTAAGGTTAGCGGAGGCACTCAAGGGATGTATGCATCTCAAGGTCTGAACAGAGTTATAAGTGATGCTGAAAAACGAGCAGCTTCATTTAAAGACGAGTATTTAAGTGTTGAACATATTTTCCTTGCAATTTTAGGAGATAGAGGATCAGCGTGTCAGAAAATTTTAGAAAATAATGGAATTAATGAGAAAAAATTTCTCGAAAGCCTTACTAAGGTGAGAGGAAATCAAAGAATTACCAGTGAGAACCCTGAGGATACCTATGAGGTTCTGGAAAAGTACGGAAGAGATCTTGTAGATATGGCTCGTAAAGGCAAGCTGGATCCTGTAATTGGCAGAGACAGTGAAATTAGACATGCTATTCAGATTTTGTCGAGAAGAACAAAGAACAATCCGGTTCTTATCGGTGAGCCCGGTGTTGGTAAAACAGCAGTCGTTGAAGGGTTAGCCCAGAGAATTTTGAAAGGTGATGTACCTGAAGGCTTGAAGGATAAGACTATATTTGCTCTTGATATGGGTGCCTTAATTGCAGGGGCGAAATTTAGAGGTGAGTTTGAAGAGCGACTTAAGGCAGTCCTTAAGGAGGTTGAAAAATCTCAGGGCAGAATTCTTTTGTTCATTGATGAAATTCATAATATTGTTGGAGCCGGCAGAACAGAGGGTTCCATGGATGCCGGTAACCTACTTAAGCCTAAATTAGCGAGAGGAGAGCTACACTGCATAGGAGCGACAACCTTAGATGAATATAGAAAATATATTGAGAAGGATGCGGCTTTAGAAAGAAGATTTCAGAAGGTTTTAGTTGATCAGCCCACTGTTGAGGACACCATATCCATTTTGAGGGGCTTGAAAGAGAAGTTTGAGATTCATCACGGCGTTAGAATTTCTGATAGCGCTTTAATTTCATGTGCAACCTTGTCCGATAGATATATTTCCGATAGATTTTTACCGGATAAAGCCATTGACTTGATGGATGAGGCGGCTTCAAAGCTGAGAACGGAAATTGACAGTATGCCGGCGGAATTGGATGAGCTTTCAAGAAAAATAATGCAATTGGAAATAGAGAAAAAGGCTCTTACAAAGGAAGAGGACAAGGCATCTAAGGTAAGACTGGAGAATCTTGAGCAGGAGCTGGCAGAAATGAAAGACGAAGAGACAACCTTAAAAGCTCAATGGAAAAATGAAAAGAAGGATATTGAAAATTTAAAAACAGGTCAAGAAAAAATAGAAAAGATAAAAATAGAGATGGAAGAGGCTGAACGAAATTACGACCTGGAAAAGCTTGCAAAGCTTAAATACGGTACACTTCCACAGCTGGAAAAGGAGTTGGAGGATGCGAGAGTTCGTGCAGAAAATTATAAAGGAAATCGTCTTTTAAAGGAAGAAGTCGGAGAAGAAGAAATTGCAGAAGTGGTTTCTGCTTGGACCAAGATTCCTGTTTCAAAGCTGGTTGAAAGTGAGAGAGAAAAACTGATAAAGCTTCCGGAAATCTTGCACAAAAGAGTGGTAGGCCAGGATGAAGGTGTCTATGCAGTTTCTCAATCTATTCTGCGCGCTCGTGCAGGGCTGAAGGACGAAAACAGACCGATAGGTTCATTTATCTTCCTCGGACCAACCGGGGTAGGAAAAACTGAACTTGCCAAAACATTATCGGAAACCTTATTTGATTCAGAAAAGAATTTGATAAGAATAGATATGTCTGAATATATGGAAAAGCATGCAGTTTCAAGACTTGTAGGAGCCCCTCCGGGGTATGTAGGCTATGATGAAGGCGGTCAGCTTACAGAAGCTGTAAGAAGAAAGCCTTACAGCGTGATTCTATTTGATGAAATTGAAAAAGCACACCCGGATGTGTTTAACATTTTGCTGCAGCTTCTGGATGACGGAAGGCTTACTGATAATCAAGGTAGGACTGTAGACTTCAAAAACACGGTGATTATTATGACCTCTAATATCGGAAGCAACCTGCTGATAGATAATATACGGGCAGATGGTACAATCGCTGAAGATGTGAAAGAACAAGTCGAAGGACAGTTGAAGCTACACTTCAGGCCGGAGTTCTTAAATAGAATAGATGACATTGTTGTATTCACACCACTTACTAAAAATCAGATTAAGGCTATAATTGATTTAAGTCTAAGCGGTCTCAGAGACAGATTGGATAAAAGAGATATGAAGCTGATAATAGATGAAAGCGGAAAGAATTTTATTGCCGACAATGCTTACGATCCTCACTACGGAGCAAGGCCTATCAAAAGATATATACAAAAGAATATAGAGACTGAAATTGCAAAGCTTATAATTGAAGGCAAAGTATATGACGGCAAAACAATAGTGATCAAAGCTGACGATAATCAGCTTCTTTATGAGGTAAAGGATGTACATCAATAAGTTTAGACTGCCAAATGATGATAGAACATATGAGTTTATTCTTGGGCAAAAAGAGACATGTTTCAATAGTTTCTATCCCTTTAAGGTGTTTGAAAACAGAAATCCGGTTGAACTGGAATTTGGACAGGTTACTTTCCTGTGTGGAGGTAATGGTTCAGGAAAAACAACTTTGCTGAATCTTATAGCAGAGAGTTTACAATTAAAGAGAGTTTCAAGATTTAATAAAAGCAGTTTCTTTGATGACTATGTCAAAATGTGTGACTATGAGCTGGCTAAAGGTTTACCTGAGGCCAGCTCAATTATAACCAGTGATGATGTATTTGATTATATGCTGGATATGAGAGCTATAAATGGAGGCATAGACTATAGAAGAGAAGAACTAAGAGAAGAATACATAAACCTTAAAGGCTCTAACTTTAAAATGGAATCATTGGATGATTACGAAAAGCTAAAGGCGATTAACAACAGTAGAAAAATTACCCAATCTGAATTTATAAGAAGGAATATAGGAAAGAATTTAGTTGAGAAATCCAATGGAGAAAGTGGATTCCAATATTTTGTAGAGAAAATAAACGAGCCAGGCTTATACCTTCTTGATGAGCCGGAAAATAGTCTTTCTCCTCCGAAACAAATTGAATTAATGAAATATTTGGAAGATTCTGCAAGGTTTTTCAATTGCCAATTTATAATTTCCACCCATTCACCATTTATGCCGGCTATGAAGGATTGCAAAATATATAATTTAGATGTAAATCCAATTGAAGTAAGCAAGTGGACAGAGTTGGAAAATATAAGGACATATTATGATTTTTTCATTGAACACAGTAAAGATTTTTAATTATAGTGAACCGAAAATAATTCTCCAAAGTAATTTTATATCAATTAAGAGCAATAAAGCAAAAATTTGTTGATTTTTATAATAAACTTTAATAATTAACCCTCAAACCCCTTGAAATACGAGGACATTTGCAAGAGTGCAGATTGAATTTACTACCAATTTACTTCTTTTGAGGAAAAAGCCTTGATGTGCTGTAAAAACTCTTGCGAATAAAGGTATTTTACCACAGATACGAAAGGTATGTTGTGGGGATCAAAATTAAATAGGAAATCGTAAAAGCGGTGATCTTTTGCTTCTGTAAAGGAAGTATAAGAACACCGCTTTTTTCATGCCCATGTTACGAAGTAGAGGCATATACAGGCTTGAAATACAAGGCTTTCAGAGGGCGGTTTTGACAAAGTAAGGGGAATATACCTTTTCTTTCAAAATCGCACTTTAACTGCGTAACAAATAAAAATGAAAGGAGCAGAAATCATGGCAGTTTTCAGAGTAGAGAAAAACAAGAGCTATACCGTCATGAGCAATCACCACCTGCGGAATAAGGAGCTGACCCTAAAGGCGAAAGGCTTACTTTCTCAAATGCTTTCACTTCCGGAAAACTGGGACTACACCCTTGCGGGGATATCCCATATCAACAAGGAAAGCATCGATGCCATTCGTACAGCCGTCTTGGAGCTTGAAAAGGCAGGATATATCGAAAGAGCGCAAGGCAGAGATAAAAAAGGAAAAATGACAGCCATTACCTATACCATTTATGAGCAGCCGATTAGTCCGGTACCCAAAAATCCAACATCGGATAAGCCGATATTGGAAAAACCGAAAGCGGATAATCCGACATCGGAAAATCCAATGCAATTAAATAAAGATATACAAAATACTGATCTATCAAAAAAAGAAGAAAGAAATAAAGATGGATTAAATACCGATTCCATTCCTATCCTTTCCACTGACCCCTCTCCTTTGGATGAGCCATTACCGGAGCAGAAAGGAAAGGAAGAGAAAGACGCATACAAAATCTATGAAGAAATTATCAAGGACAATATCGAGTATGAACACCTCATAAACGCAAAACGCCTTGACCGTGATCGCATTGATGAAATCCTTGACCTCATTCTTGAAACCGTATCTGCGGTTTCATAGCTGCATCCGAAAGAGGAAACGAGCATTTTGTCATCGGTTTTATCGGGGTTCTGGATATATTCAAGTGCCTTTTTTAATGTGCTTTTAATAGGCTTAATCTTTGTAACCGCCATATCTCTTTTAAGGCTCCTTTGATTTCTTCTATATCTTCCTGATACACATTTCCCGTCACGTTCGCTCTTTTTGCAATCTGATTGATGTTGACCCCGATTTTTTGAAGCTCTGCCGTCATTTTCTTTATATCGCTGTGATCTACTTGAATGATATATCCGTTTATCGCCATTTTCCGAAGATACGCTTCCATGTTGCTTGTAGGCACCTGTTTCATTTTTTCTTCAATCAAATTTCGTTCTTCTTCCGTAACACGAAATTTAATCTGCACATTTCTTTTTCTGTTATTCATAGGTGAATTTCCTTTCTGTTTTCATAGAGGGTTTGGGATACTTCCCAAGGGTCTGCCCCAGCAGGCTTTAGCCTGTGAGGGTACAAGCAAAATCTCTATCACCGGAACTGCGGGAAATAGAGATTTTTTACGGAAAGGGTACCCCTTTCCTATGCTTGCTATTCCACTTACTCTTTAATCTCTACAACAACGGAAAATCACTTTTTGCCAAAGGTTACAAAAAGAAAAAACTTGAATTCAAATATAACAAATGCTATAATATAACTAAGTTATATTTGAGGAAAGGAGGAAGTAAAAAATGGCTAATGGCGATTACGAAACAACTCATAAAAAAATATTGGATTGTGGAAAGAATATTTTCAAAACACAAGGCTTTGAAAAAGCTAATTTAAGAGCAATCTGCAAAGCAGCGGGTGTAACTACCGGTGCTTTTTATGGTCATTTTGAAGATAAAGAAGCTCTTTTCTCCGAATTAGTAGAGCCAATCGTGAATCAGATACAAAGTTCTTATGCTCTGTATGAAGGTAAGAGTTTTAATGTTTATAAAAGAGAAAATCATATAAAGAAAGAAACTATTTCCAAGATTTTGGAATCAAAAGCACAAGGTGCTATTGAAATGGTTCTATATTTCTTTGAACATAAAGATGTATTTGAATTACTGGTCTTTGGTTCTTATGGAACAAAATTTAACAACTTTTTAGACGGGATTATTGAGAAAGAAGATAAAAATCACTTTGATATTTTGAGCATGATATACGGAGCGGATCATGTAAATAATGTGATAACTAATAGAGGAATTCACCTAATCAACCATGCATATTTTTATGCTTTATCGGAAGTAGCAGTTCATTCTAAAAGTAAAGAAGAAGTGAAATTGAATGCAACTTTGATTTCAGAGTTTTTTAATGAGGGATGGAAAAAGATTCGAGGAATATAAACATTTTTTTGCCCGAAACATAACTTAGTTATATTTCGGAATGTAGAAGAATAAAATCGGATATTGTTTCTGTATGAAAATAGAAATATATCGAATTGAAAAAACAAGGAGGACAAAATTATGAATTTAAAAGGTATTGTGAAAATAGCAGTATTTTCTGTTATTGGTTTTGTATTAACAATGGGGTTGGGGTTTTTGACCGGATCGTTTGGAATGCTTCCAAGTTTATATTTATCATCAGCCCTGCCAACAATTATTGTAGCACCGGTATTTGTTATTATGTGTAAACAGGTCGGGCAAAGAGGTACAGCATTTCTATACTTTTTATTGATGGGTGTTTTCTATGTTCTCATGGGAATGTGGCCTGTAATTGCTGTTTGTGCTATTGCAGGAATTTTAGCAGAGCTTGTAATTGGTAAGAAGGAAAATTATATGAATAGAAATATGAAGATTGGGGCCGCTTTTGGAGCAGGGATGTTCATATATTCCTTACATGCTATGTATTTTATGTTTGTATTTGGTGTAGAAGGACTTACAAAGCAATTTCCAAAAATGTTTACAAAGGATTATGCAACATTCCTTTATAATTTTTACACTCCTGCAAACATATTGATTTGCCTACTAATTGCAGCTGTAGCATCAGTTATAGGAGCTTATTTTGGAACATATATTTACAATAAATTTTTTAGTGATAGGAAGAAGAAAAGTGTTTTGTAGAGATGAAAAAAATAATATAAGCAAGTACCAACTATCAGATAAAATCAACCCGCTTACTATAGTTGGGTTGATTTTACTATTTTCAGTTATTTTAACAATAGGAGAACAATCGCAATACTTACTTTCCCTTATTTTTGTTTTAGGACTATTATCCTTATTTTCAATTAAAAAAACATTTAGAACGATATGTTCATTGCTTATAGTATGGGGACTTATTTATTTACTTAAACCCCATTTAGGAAATGTTTTGATTGGTTCTATATATACAATGCTACTTATAGTATGGAAATTTGCTCCACTTTTCATTTTGGGAAGAGTTCTGTCTTCATATAGTTCTTCACATCTAATTGCTGCATTTAGAAAAATTGGAATTGATGGTGGAATAGGCATAGGAATTACAGTATTTTTTCGTTTTATTCCGGAAATCTCTATTAGGATGAAGGAAATAAACAACGGCATGAAAATTAGAGGATTTAAAGCAAGCATTTTCAAACCAATTAAAACATTTGAGTTATATTTTGTTCCTCTTATGTATAAGTGCATAGATATAAGCGATACCTTAACTTGTTCAATCATATCAAAAGGGATTGAATATGATGGACAAAAAACAAGTTTTCATGAGGTGAAAATTACACTTGTTGATATCGTAATGATGATCGGAGGGATGATTTTGTTGGGGGCGAGTTTATGGAAAATATTTTAGAGGCAGAAATAAGATCCTTTCATTATGGAGAGGATTTGATATTAAAAGATTTAAAAATGTCTGTAAAGAAAGGCGAAATAGTAGTCCTAACAGGTCTTTCCGGATGCGGAAAAACGACACTTTTAAGACTACTAAACGGACTTATTCCATCCTTTTATGACGGTGATTTGAACGGAGAAATCAAGATTTTAGGGAAGGATATAACGGCATATAAAAAGGGAGAGTTAGCTAAATATATTGGCAATGTATTTCAAAATCCTAAAGATCAATTTTTTTGTGATGTAGTTGAAGATGAAATTGCTTTAGTGGGTGAAAATTTGGGCTTGGACAGGGATACATTAAAAGAAAAAGTTGAAAAAGCAATGGATTTATTAGGAATAAGCCATATTAGCAAAAAATCCATTTTTGAATTATCAGGAGGAGAAAGGCAAAAAGTAGCTATATCTGGAACTCTTATCTATGATACGGATATTATTTTTTTTGATGAGCCATCAAGCAGTCTTGATTACGATAGTATAAAACATTTCAGTGAAATACTTCTCAGATTGAAGGCGATGGGAAAGACAATAATTATAGCGGAACATAGGCTCTATTATTTAAAAGAGATTTTTAGCAGATTGATTTATATAAAAAACGGTACAATATGTGAAATTTTTCCGAATGGTAGTCTTAGTAATGATAAATGTAAGGAACTTGAGTTAAGAACACTTAATGAAAGAGAATTGATATCAGAAAAAGAACCCATTGTAGCTAAAGGATATATCAAAGTAAATAAAGCCTACATTCATCAAGGCAAAAGAACTTTGATAGAAGAATTAACATTTGAGCTTGGAAAGAGCGAAATAATGGGAGTGATTGGTTCTAATGGTATTGGAAAAAGTACCTTAGCAAAAGCATTATGTGGATTATCTGAAAAATATTTAGATGTCAGCTATGGACAGAAACAAAGAGAAAGGCTTAAAAATTCATATTGCGTGTTACAAGATGTAGATGCTCAGATTTTTTTAGACACAGTAGAAAATGAATTGATATTTTGTAAAGATAAAAACTCGGAAAGTGATTTAGAAAAAATACGAGAATATCTAAAAGATACAGATCTGTGGCATAAAAAAACCAATCATCCGCAGAAATTATCCGGTGGACAAAAACAACGATTGGCGATTATTACTTCGTTTTTATCTGGTCGTAAGCTGATAATTTTGGATGAACCAACATCAGGTCTTGATTATAAAAGTATGAAAATTATGTCCGATTTAATGACAGAAAAAGCAAAGGAGATTCCAATTATAATAATTACTCATGACTTAGAGTTGTTATTTAAAACCTGTCATTCCGTCTTAATGCTCGGTGATAAGGATTATAAAAAAATATCTGTAAAGGGAAATGAAGCGTTAATCATGGATTTTATGGATAAAAAAGGAAATTTATTGAAGGAGAGAAACTATGTTAAATAAGGTTTTCGAATATGCTGGTTCGCATAAAAAATCAATCCACTTAGCAAGTTTTATTATGCTTATTAGTGTAATTATGGGTGTATTACCTTTTCTATTTGCATATCAGATTATCAATCCGCTTATTTTAGGTGAGCGATTAGAATTTGAAAGATTTGCTATTTTATTGACAAGTATTTTAGTTTGTTTAGTGTTGCAAGCTCTCTTAGGTGGAGCAGGTCTCAATGTATCTCATAAAGCAGCATACAACACGCTGCTTGGACTTCGAACATCCTTACAGAAAAAAATGGAAGATCTTCCATTGGGTGTTGTTGAAGAAAAAGGGACTGGTACAATCAAAAAAATGTTTGTGGATGATATTGGCAGTTTAGAGGTGCTTTTAGCCCATTCGCTTCCTGAAGGAATAGCTAACCTAATTGTACCTATTATGGTTTATATTTCAATATTTTTTATTGATTGGCGATTAGCGTTAATGTCATTAGCTTCTATTCCGATTAGCATTCTTGCAATGATGATTATGTACTCTGTAGGTATGAAACAAATGGGACCATATTATATGGCAAGCGGAAAAATGAATAATACCATTATTGAGTATGTAAACGGTATGGAAGTTGTAAAAGTATTTAATAAGCAAACAGAGTCTTATGAGCGCCTTTCTAAAGATATCAGTAATTACAGAGATTATGCACTCGCTTGGTATAAGACGGCATGGCCATGGATGGCGTTATATAGTGCTTTACTTCCATGCACGATTATTTTAACATTGCCGCTTGGTGGTTACTTTGTATATATGGGCTATGCAAGTCTTTCTAACTTAATACTGATATTATGTCTTTCTTTAAGTATAGGATTACCACTACTGAAAGCTCTTGGATTTTTACCAACTATGCCGCAGTTAAATTATAAGATTTCTGCTTTAGAACAAGCCTTAAATATGGCGCCTTTAAAACAGGGAGAAAATGATTTTGAGGGAATAGGGCAAACTATTTTATATGACAATGTTACCTTTGGCTATCAGTTAAGCAAGATGGGAGAAAACGGACAGCCTGAAACCTATATTAAGAATGTTATTCATAATGTTAGTTTTACGGCAAGAGCCGGTGAAAAGACAGCGATTGTTGGCGAATCCGGTTCAGGAAAAAGTACTTTGGCTAAACTTTTAATTCATTATTATGATGTTTTAGATGGAAGCATAAGTATTGGTGGACAATACATACAGGATATAAGATTGGAATCACTCAACAAACAAATTTCTTATGTAGCACAAGACCAATATCTATTTAATACCTCGCTTTTAGAAAATATTCGCATTGGTAATTTAGCTGCCAGTGATGATGAGGTTATTGAAGCAGCTAAAAAAGCCCAGTGCATGGAATTCTTAAATAGACTTCCGGATGGTATTTATTCTTTAGCTGGGGAAGCAGGAAAGATGCTTTCAGGTGGAGAAAGGCAAAGAATATCGTTAGCGAGAGCTATTTTGAAGAATGCTCCGATTGTTGTACTTGATGAGGCAACAGCCTACGCAGACCCGGAAAATGAAGAAAAAATGGAAGCTGCTATTCGTGAACTTGTGAAAGGAAAAACCTTAATTGTTATTGCACATAAGTTGCCATCTATTGTAGATGCAGATCAGATACTGGTTATGGATCATGGTCATTTAGTTGCAAATGGAAAGCATAAGGACTTATTAGAATCTTCAGCAGAATATTGCAAATTATGGGATGCGACACTATTTAGTAAAGATTGGAAAATCAGCAGAAAGGAAGGTGAAATGAATGTTTAGACTAATTTCAAGAATTTTAAATTTATCAGGTAAATACAAAAACAGAATAAGGTCTGCATTTATATTTGCCTTTATTGAATCTATATTAAGTAAAATGCCTATATTTATTGCATTTACCGTTTTGATTGGATTTTATGAAAAAACGAATACCTCCAAAACTTTTCTATATGTAGGGGTGGGACTTGTTTTAGTGGTTTTATTACAAGCAGTGGTTCACTTCTTAAGTGATAAATTACAAAGTGCAGCCGGCTTTATGATTTTTGCTGATAAAAGAATGGAGCTTGGAAATCATCTTAGAAAGCTCCCGATGGGATATTTTACAGCAGGAAATTTGGGAAAAATAAATTCAGTTTTAAGCTCGGATATGGCTTTTATTGAAGAAGTTTCCATGAGCACGATTGCAAATATGATGAGCTATGTATTATCAACGCTTGTACTAACAATATTCATGTTTGTTTTAGATTACAGAATTGGATTGATTGCGGTGTGTGTAACATTAGTTGCAACACTGCTTGCAAATAGTATGAATAAGATGTCTTTGTCGGGGTCGGCTATTAGACAAGAACAAAGTGAAAAACTAACGGATGCAGTTTTATCATTTGCTGAGGGTATAGGTGTTATTAAAAGTTACAACCTTTTAGGTAAAAATTCTAAATCCCTTACAGATAATTTTGTATCCTCAAAGGACACATCTATAAAATTTGAAAATAAAATAACACCATGGACAACTGGTTTAAATATTATTTATGGAATTGGTATTACATTTATTTTAGCAGTGGCTTTATATCTTAATCATCAAGGAACTTTGGGACTTCCATATATGTTGGGGCTTATTTTGTTTGTGTTTGACTTATTCAGCCCTTTAAAAACACTTTATGGTGAAGCGACAAGGCTTACTGTAATGAACGCTGCATTGGATCGTATTGAAGAAGTGTTAAATGAAACTGAACTGCAAGATGTGGGCAAAAAACATATTTCAAAATCTGATACCTCAGAACCTGAAATTTGTTTTAATCATGTTAAATTTTCTTATGGTGAAAAAGAGGTCTTGCATGATATGAGTTTCAAAATGAATAAGAATACAATGACGGCTTTAGTTGGACAGTCCGGGGGAGGTAAATCCACAGTAGCAAATCTTTTGACAAGATTTTGGGATGTAGACTCCGGTGAAATTTTGATTAGAGGAGTGAATATAAAGGATGTTTCACTATCTGAATTGATGTCGGAAATCAGTATGGTTTTCCAGAGAGTTTATTTATTTCAAGATACGATTTTTAACAATATTGCCATGGGGAAAGAAAATGCAACGAAAGAGGAAGTTATAGAAGCAGCCAAGAAAGCAAGATGCTATGATTTTATTATGGCACTTCCTGATGGATTTGACACAATGATTGGAGAGGGAGGAGCAACTTTATCCGGTGGTGAAAAACAAAGAATTTCTATTGCCCGTTGCATGTTAAAAGATGCTCCTATTGTAATTCTTGACGAGGCAACAGCAAGTGTTGATGTGGACAATGAAAGCTATATACAGGAAGCAATTAGTGAATTGGTAAAGAATAAAACCTTATTAGTTATTGCTCACAGATTAAATACAATTAGGGATGCCGACAATATTGTTGTAATCAAGGAAGGTAATATTGCAGAACAAGGAACCCATAATGAGCTAATTGCTTTAAATGGGATTTATAAGAATATGGTAGAGCTGCAAAATAAAAATAATGGCGTAAAAATACTGTAAGAATATATTTGTAATAAATGGAGGTAAGTACTTGAAACAGGATATGAAAGAACAACTACTAACCAAAAGGCCGATAGACTTACTCTTTCAGCTATCAGTTCCGGCGGTAATCGGAATGATAGTCATCGGTCTATATCCCTTGATGGATGGGATTTTTGCCGGAAAAATTATAGGATAAACAGCAATGACCGCTTGTGGTGTTGCAATGCCCCTCACCTTTTTTAACAGCGGTGTTTCAACCTTGCTTGGTGTAGGTTCTGCGTCTGTCCTATCACGAGCCATTGGAAAAGGGGATCAGAAAACTGTAGATAAAATTATGGGTAACTTAATCTTTTGGGTGATTTTGTTCTCTGCTATCATCACAGTCGGAGGAATCCTCCTCGCACCACACTTTTTAGATATGGTCGGTGCAACAGGTGAAATTAAAGCCTATGGTATCAGATACCTTAGATAGGTTCTCTATTTGTGAACTTTACACAGTCTGCCAATATGGTGATGCGTGGCGAAGGACTGATGAAAAAAGCCATGCTGATTATGGGTTTTGGTGCTTTGCTTAATATCATACTTGATCCGATACTAATGACCGTTATGGGTGAATATGCCATTGAAGGTGTTGCACTTGCAACGATCACAGCCAATTTGTTCAAGCTACTGTAACACTACATTATTTCTTGAAAAAGAGTAAGGTCGTTAAAATTCATAAGATACAATCTGATGCGGAAATTAAAAAAGAAATGTTTTCTGTCGGTTCATCCGCTATGATGATGCAGCTCTTATTTATGATACAACAAACAATGCTTTATAAAATGGCATTTAAATATGGTGGAGATACGAACGGAATTTTGATGGCGGCATCGCTTCGTGTATATGCCTTTTCCTTTATTCCGCTTTGGGGAATGAGTCAGGGGCTGCAACCTGTTGTTGGTACAAACTTCGGAGCAAAACAGTTTGATAGAGTAAGACAAGGTATGAAGGTATTTTCTATTGGAGGACTTGTGCTTGCAGCAATCTTTTGGCTTCCATCTTTACTGTTTTCAAGTCAGCTCCTTTCCTTGTTCGGTGTAGAGGCAAGCATTATTGCACAAGGTGTCGGAAACTTTAGATTGTTCTATTCTGTATTTATCTTGTACGGCGTGATGGTTATGACGATTACATTCTTCCAATCAATCGGAAACGGAAAAAAAGCCGGAATGATTGTTATGCTTAGACAGTTATTCTTATTTGTTCCTGCAATGATTTTTTTACCAATGGCATTTGGAATAAAAGCGGTATGGTTCACACAGCCGCTTGTAGATTTCATTATGATTGTAGTCGGGATTGCTATGATGGCAAAGGAACTAAAAAATATGAGTCAATCCAGCCTTGACACAAAATAATTAGGTAATTTATGAGATGAATTATATAAACGACGAAAGACAATGGCTACTCTGCCCTGTTTGCAAGAATAAAACACGGGTGCAGATCAGAAATGATACGGAGTTAAAAAGCTTTCCACTGTTCTGCCCGAAATGCAAGCAGGAAACGCTAATCAATGTAAAACAATTTAATGTATCAGTCATCAAAGAGCCAGATGCAAAGACACAGAGCCGGTGATTCACAGTTATAGAACTGTAATTACCGGCT
>FONK01000010.1 GCA_900112915.1 Peptostreptococcaceae bacterium pGA-8
TTATACCTTCCATCTGTCTTTGATGGATATTTTCTCTTTCTATCTGAGCCACATAGGATAATATTTGCAAAACTATATCCGATAAAAATTTCCCAGTCAGGTTATTAATTTGGTTTCTTGTATCAAGTAGCGGGAAATCAAGAACAACAATGTCTACATTTTTCTCTTTGGTGATAACATTCCATTCCTTGATAATTTCATCATAATTTCTGCCTAATCTATCTATGGACTTGATATACAACTCATCTCCCTCTTTGAGTTTTCTGATAAGCTTTTTATATCTCCTTCGATTAAAATCTTTGCCACTTGCTTTGTCGATATAGATTTGCTTCATCTCGATTTTCTCTTTTAGTATTGCTGTAAGCTGTCTATCGATATTTTGTTCTTTTGTCGACACTCGTATATATCCATACTTCATCTAATCTCCTCCTAAATTTTCTTTTATAATGTAGATGTTATATGAATACATTGATTAACAATATATTTTCTTTTAGATAATCTAAAGCATCTCAAGAGTATGGATGAGATAATTATTTGACTGTTGCTCTTATAAATTAGCACTATAAAAGCCCTTTCTTGTCTGTATTCAAAAATGAAGGCACTCTAGATTATCGTGTGGGTACAAAAAATCCCCTCATAAGTTATGATTGAATTGCCAACTCAAATCATACTATGAAGGGAGGAATATATTATTCATAATATTCATTTTACCACAATGGAGTTTAGCTTGAGATAATAGTATTTTTTGTTATCGCTCATTTTATTCTCCTTGCAAAAAAAGAGAAGTAGGTTATTTCTCCACTTCTCTCATTCATAAATTATTTTGTTTTCTATAATTGTACAACGGGCGTTACACGATTTTAAATTAGTCAGATGATATCTGACTAATTGTACTTTCATTTCCTATCTTTATTACTATTAGCCATGCCAAGCATAATACATGCCTTGGCTGACAGAACGATTGATGTTTTCGATATTCATCCAATGATACTTATTTTTAATCCACTGTTTTCCATGGTGTTGCAGTTCCATATTTGCCGTTTCATTTTTGTAATCATAACTACTATAGAAATAGTTTTCAATGTCGTTTCTTATTTGTTCAATGTAACTTGCAATAGAAATTTTTTCATCGTTAGAAATATCGGAGTAGAACTCTTCGATTATTTCGATGATTGGTCTGTGAAAATTTTCTCCGAATTCCAGAGATGCACTATAGACTGTATTTAAAATTTGTTCATCCATACACGCTTGTCTCCTTTATAACTTTTGAATTTTCTCTCAATATTCATTAATAATGTATCATTTTTTAGATTATATCTTCCATTAACTTTATTTTTCCTTGTAATTCTTTAAAACTCTCTCAACTTGTTCTTCTAATTGTTCTCTATCAGGAATATATAAAGTGTATTTAGAAGCAAATTGATTTGTCCGACTGCTTCCGGCATTAGCTTTCCTGTTTTGAGTTCAATCAAAACATAGCTCTTAAGAATCTTGTTATAAAATACCATATCAACATAATAATGGATATTTCCAAGTGTTACTCTTTGCTGTGAGCCAACATACATAAAGCCCTTGCCAAGTTCAAGCAAGAATTTTTCAATATGAGTTATCAGGGCTTTTTCTAAATCACTTTCCATAATTGGCTTTTATTCAGGTAGTCCTAAAAACTCAAATACATACGGGTCTTTTACGACATCACTTGCCTTATTTATTTCATTTCCCTTTAAGGCAACTCTAATACTTTTTCTTTATTTTCATCTCCTGATGAAAGTAAAAGTCTTTCAAAAAGTGATGTCTTTACCTGTTTTTTTAGTTCTCTTACAGACCAATTCGCACTTACCGTTTCTTTTTCATAAAAACTCCTTTTTTTCTCATCGCTTATGGAAAGCAATTCACAATAATGCGAACAACTTAATTTTCCAGACACTGTCTGGGAAATTGGAAAGCTCAAATAGAAATTTCTCATATTAAACAAGTTGGATTTTGAAAACCCCTCGCCATATTCTTTTGTGAGCCTCTTTGACAAGTCTGTTACTAACTGTTTTCCATACTCAGCTCTATCTGAATGCCCCCGCTCATCTTCTACGATAATTCGCCCAATCTCCCAGTAAGTTTGAATGAGGATATTATTAACCTCTCGTGCAACACTATTTCTTGCATTATCCATCAATTCTTTAATGCTGCTATAAACATCTTTATGGATACTATGATTAATATCAATGGAACAGCTATTAATACTTTCTTTTTCATCTTTAATTAAACTTATCCCTATATACCCTATCAAAAAGCCATTGAAGATTTATCAAAGGTTTTGTTTGTCTATCAATCACTGGCTGAACAATTTTATAAATATCTTTTTTCACTTCTTTAACATCCACATTTTTTATATCAACCCTACCCTTACCTTCTTTAGAAACATATAATAGTTTGAATTTCTTGTCAAATCCATATAGCGTATATTTTGTATCCCCATAGATATATTTCTGACCATCAAATGTTCCAAACCAAGATATATCTTTTCCATCAGGATTCCTATGATTTATACTTTTTCCAGCATCAAAATCATATTCTATTCCATCTATGTTAGGATTAGGTATCCAATCTAAATTGTCAGCCAACATCATAAGTACTGGTTCTACACCTTCTTTATGAGGTGTGTTTTTAGCATAGTATACAGAGTTTGATTTTAAATTACAATAACCATATCCAATCAATACTACTGCCAAAACAATTATCGTCATAATCCCTAGTAAAAATTTCTTTTTCATACTCATTCATTTTATTAATTAAATTTGTCACGATAAACTCTATCAAAAATCCATTGAAGATTTATCAAAGGTTTTGTTTGCTCATCAATTACCGGTTGAACGATTTTATAAATTTCTTTTTTGACTTCTTCAACATCTACATTCTTAATATCGATCTCACCATCTCTCCTGTCTATGCAGTATGTTAATTTAAAATCGCTATTAAAACTATACGATTTATATCCATTGCTACCATAGTCGTACGCCTCTCCACCATGGCTAGCAAACCAAGGTACATCTTCTAACTTAAAGTTATTATTATAAATAACATGTCCACCATCAAAATCATACTCTATTCCATCTATATCAGGATTATATACCCAATACAAATTATCAACTAACATCATAAGTACCGGCTCAGTACCTTCCTTATGGGGGGTGTGTTTTGCATAATACACAGAGTTTGATTTTAAATTACAATAACCGTATCCAATCAATACTACTGCCAAAACAATTATCGTCATAATCCCTAGTAAGAATTTCTTTTTCATTTTCTAGCTACTCATTCATTTTATTAATTAAATTTGTCTCGGTAAACTATATCAAAAATCCACTGTAAATTTATTAATGGTTTTGTTTGCTTATCTATTACTTGCTTTAACATACTATATAAAGTGTCTTTATATTTTTTTTCTTCAATTTTTGTAAAAGCTATTTTTTGCACTTTCTTTGAAGTATTATACATTTTTATAGCTTTGAATCCACTATCAAATTCAACCATTGTTTCTGATTTTATATCATCAAAAAGGTATCCTTTTTTACCGTATTTATATGATGATGTTATAAAACCTATTTGTTTTTTATTATCGTTATACATTTTAATTGTAGCTTTCCCATCAAAATCATACTCTATCCCCTCTATATCTGGATTATATATCCAATCCAAATTATCAACTAACATCATAAGCACTGGTTCAGTGCCTTCCTTATGAGGTGTGTTTTTTGAATAATACACAGAGTTTGATTTTAAATTACAATAACCATATCCAATCAATATTAATATTAATGCTAGTATCATAATACTCCCTATTACAAATTTCTTTTTCATTTTTTGCCTCCTTTATCTCCATAATCTCTTGAAAAATTTACCAATCGGTTTTGCTATTTTTTTCTTAACGAATTTAGTGACCGGTTTAACTATATTGCGATGGGCATATTTGGCGGCAGGTTTTACCACTTTTCTATATATAGGTTGAGCTACAGGTCTAACAACCTTATTATACACTGGTTTAATGACTTTATTGTATACCGGTTTTATTATATTTTTATGAACATATTTTGCAACAGGCTTTACCACATTCTTTATTATCGGCTTAACAATTTTATTACCTACAAACCTAACTGTAGGTTTAATAACCTTATTTTTAATCGGTTGTATAATCTTTTTATTAATAAATGTAACTGTTGGTTTTACAACCTTTTGCACAATTGGCTTTAATATTTTATTTTCTGTAAACGATAAAACCGGATTTACTACATGTTTAAAGATAGGCTTAACAATATTCTTGTTAATAGGTCGAATTATGTTCTTGTTAATAAACTTTGCAATAGGTCCAATAGCGTTATAATACAACTTTTTACACAGTGTATTTATTATTCTTCCACCTAGCGAAATTGAATCCGCTAATAGATTACTAATTGGTCCAATGACCTTTGTTCCCATGAACTGCAATGGATCTTTTACAAATAGTTTTGCTCCCGAACCGATCCCTGCCAAACTTGCACTCATATATTTTGACGGAGAGTCAATAAATTTCCTCCGTTCCTCTTTAACTTTTTTAAACAGGGTGAATAAAACTAGCCCTATTCCTCCCAATGCGAATGCAGCACTGAAAATATTTAAAAGTTCCTGTTCTTTTCCTGTAATTCCTTTACCTGCTTGAAGTTCAAGAACTTCTTTATATAGGCGGTCTCTTTCAATATCCAGATTTTCCATGTGATAGTACTTGATAATAGCTTCATCCAAAGTTAAATCTTTAAAATCAGGATGATAACGAAAAATTATTGCATCTATATCTGACTTTTTATCTTTATCATCAATATTACTTAGAAGATCTCCCGTTAAAGAATTTTGTTGAAAGAAATTATCTTTGGGCGAGTTTCCCCATAAATTACTTATAGAAAAACCTAAAATCCATTTAAATACACCTTTTCGTTTTCCGCTATATTCTGCCGAAGCAAGCGTTGTTGCTAAATGTGGAAAATCAATTTGATATTTATCATCGCTATAAACCTCATTTATTAATACATATATCTCATCATAATTTTTGACATTTGGTGCTTCTCCAAAATCATTAACTTTAGATTGTAACTTATCGTTATGATAAACAGGATATGCAATCGCATTAGCTATAGCATGATTAATCTTATTTTTATCATTACCATATTTTTCTTTAGCCTGATGTGCAATCTCCTTAATATAGTCTAGAAATTGTTTCTTTTCATCCTTTGACATATTAGTATTAATCAAAAAAGGATCTCGTACTTCCTTTTCCTTTTTAGATTCTATATGTCTGGTTTCTGGTTTTTGGGGTGCTGTAGATTTTCTTTTTTTATTATCAGTAGTTAAAGTGTGCGAATTGCTTGCTGTAGCAACTTTCACTTTCTTGTACACAAAAACATGCTCTGTATCTTTTGTAATTATCCCTTTATACTCACTTGGAGATTCATATCCATTAATTTCTATGGGTATATAATTAATCTCTTTGCCATCTAAAAATGTATATTTTCTTTCGCTAGACAGAGGCTTTCCATTTTCATCAACAAATTTAAACTTTATTTCATATTCAGGTGAATATATAAATTTAACTATTGGATGGTGTACATCACCTTCATCTTTCGTAATATCTATAAGTTTGTATTTTGGTATAACCAGTGATTTTAAAGTATAACTTTCATCAGTGAATCCCTTATAATATTCCTTAGGTTTTATATCTTTTCCGGTTTTATCGATGTAATGAACGGTAATATGCTGATTTATCTTAGTTAATAGCTTGGCCTGCAGACTACTTCCAAAAATATCGTATCGTACAGCGATTGGATAATAGTATGAATCATTAACTCTTTCAGGAGCAGGTGAATAGAAGATGTAATCGAAACTGGACAGGAATCCCGCACCAAGGTATCCTCCTCTTGGAAGATCCCCTGATCCATTTAGGTTTACAACTCCTTGAGTTGAATCGTAAATTATACCATCTTTCTTTACTAGATTAGAACCTTCCGGAATAAGTTCAACAATATTGGCTAAATCTGTATCCACTCCCTGTGCAGAGTCTATATCCGTTGAAATAAAACTTATAATTACCGGCTGTTCCTCTGTTGTTCCATGTCTTACAATCTTATAATGAAGTCCCAAATTACTTGCCTTGTTATACAAAACTGTAATAGAATTTCCTTTTGCTCCCGGAAAGAACTGTTCCCCGATAAACCCCAGTCCCTTTATTCCATTGTTCCCATATCCTGAATTGGCCATCCAATCGTCTTGATCTGAACCCGTCACAGTCCATATAAGGTCCAGGTCAATTCCGGATTTTGTTTTACCTACATTGGTAATACGCCCTGAATCACCATTGTTTATAGTATATGCTTTTATAACCTTGCTAGGTGATTCTTGTGGAAATGCAGAGAAATCATAATCTCCAACTTCGCTACCCTTTATAAGTTCAACTGTGGTTTTATCAGACCAATGCAGACCCTCAGGTGTTAAGAAATGATCATCAGTAAGGTTTTCTCCTATCAATGCAATCGAAATATCTTTAAAGTAGCCTACACCTGCTTCGGATTTGTTAAACTCTCCCAAAACAGTAGCTTCTTCAATACTTGGCGATTTATCAACATTTTGATCACCATTATCTTTTTCTGGTGATTTTGCCCCATTATCATCATTACCAATTGTTACTTCGTTTTTAGCAATCGGTTGTGTACTCGCTATAGGCATATTGCTTAAATTGTTTTCTATTGCATATGCAATTGGAGCTTTTAGAGTTATCATTATCAGGATTGCTATCAACGTGATTTTGCTAATAGCTCTGATACTCTTCCAACTATTTTTCATCATTCCTCCTTATTAATGAGGTGTGTATTATGCTCTAATTCCGAATGCTAAAAAAGTCACACTTTTTAATCCCTTATTACTATAACATTATTGAAAATTTATTTTTATTGCAAGCATTAACTTATGCCCCACTAAAAATTGCGCCTCAGCTTTATACTTAAAAACTCTCCATCATAGTCTACTTCCGATGCGTCAATAATGGATGACAGCCCATCTATGTTGGAAATTTCATTGGAGCTGTCGTTATAATCTATCAGAACATCATAGTAATTCTCAAACTCCGGCAAACGCATAGGATTTTTTAGAATTTCTAATTTTGATAAATCGCTTGACGACAGCTTAACCCTTCCGCCGGCATTTATTACAATATAGTCCGGTTTAATATCAATATTGATATTAAGATTTTCCACTCCTTTGTTGAAATAATAGTACATCAGTCCACCGGTTATTATTTTAGTATATTTCTGCTCGTTTTTTAATTTAGTCATCCTTGTCTCTCCTCATATTGAAAAATCTCGATTCTCGAATTGCGTTATAAATCGGCACCAGGGTTGCTGCCACGAAGCCTCCTGAAAAGCCATTATTGTAAAGATTGAGTCCTCCGTGTAAAAGCCCCACTACAGATACAATAGAGACCTGCGCAAAGCCCGCTACAATTCCTGCAAACATGCCATACTCCCCGGCAATAGGCGCCAGATTTGTAGCAAAAAGCACTGTAACCATGGCAGGTACGCTTTTTGGTTCGTAAATATTTAATGCATATGCCAAAACTGTACCAATTAGAATAGGTATTACATTTTTAAGGTGCTTGCCAAATATTCCGAAGCCGAATATGGTGAATATCCCACCAAGAATTGGACCATTTAGAGGCTGCCCCATATACAGTACAAAGGTGGTATATATGATTCCCAATAGAGCCATATTTATTAAACAAATACCTCGTCCATATATATGTCCAAAATCTGATGGCGCTCTACCGCTATTGGACAATAAATTCTTAAAATTAGAAAAACTTTTTCCATTTAGAAAGTATCCTCCAACAAAGGAAAATATGAAAAATGCGTACATGAAGACAGCAATCTTCAAATTGTCTCCGGGGCTGATCAGCCTGATATTGGATACCTCCAAGCTGAAGGATTTCAGCACCCCTTGAATAAACAGCCCTATTATACCGCAAGTGAATCCTAAATTATAAAGGGTATAACCTTGATGAAATTTCAAGAATGATTTAGACAACGGCGGCAATACCAATCCAATGAGTATGCCAACCCCATATGATATAAAAAAGCCTTGATAAAAGGGCAAGCCCAGTCCGAAGCAAATATAGCTTACCGCCGGTCCCAGAGCAGTTCCGAATAAACTGTTAATCGTCAGCGTGTTAAATTCAATTCCCTCAATTTTCCCGTAAATATAGACGCCCATAGTTATAGGTATCGTGTTAAAGAGATTTTTGCCAAACAGAGAAAATCCGAATAATGCAAAGAGGGCGGCAATAATCGGACCTGTGAGGAGCTGCTTTCGCTTCCATAGCACTATGGCTGCAAGAAGCATCAAAATGCCTGCATTAAAAAAAGTCGCACCTATTCCACCTACAGCCATATAATCCGTTAATAGCTGACTTGGCGAAGTAAGTATCCTATAATATCCCTCAATAATCTCCTTAGGTGAATCAAAGATCAGCCCAAAGAGTATGACAGCTATGGAGAAGACTATTATAAATTCATATCGGTAATGATTTTTAACATAAATCTTTTCAGTGGACAAAACAGACCTCCTTTATCGAACAACTTTCATCTGTAAAATATTTTATCATACTAAATCGGCTCTGTGAACAAAAAGGCTTCTCTTTAACAAAAAACCGAGTCATACAAGACTCGGTCTCTCATTCAACATTAGTTCTCTTCGTTTTCAGCCATAATTTCTTCAAAGGTTTTTACAACTTCTTCGAATAAACCATCATCTTCAATATCGATAAGTTCGAATTCAACTTCTTCATCATCCGTATCAACTTCCTTATACTCATATAGATAAACATCATCCGTATCATCATGAGGTATAAGAGCGATGTATTCCTTATCACCATGTTCAAAAATGCCCATGATTTCGCATTCTACTTCGCCTTCATCAAATTCCAGAGTGATGATATCAGCTTCTTCTGTGTACTTTTCCTTATCTGTCATTTAAACTTCCTCCGTTCAAATCAATTATACTTTAAGTCAACTATAACATTAACCACCGCTTTTTTCAACTAAAATATTGAATTATAACACCCCACAACAGATAAATCCATTGAGGGGTGCTAAATTTGCTCAAATATTCATTTTATTGCTTTGCAAAATGTTTCTTTGATATTGCAAAAAGAAGAATTGCCGCTGATAATGCTATCTCCATCATCAATGATAGTGTAGAAGCATTGTCGTCGCCTGTGTTAACAGCCTTCTTTTCTATCTTTGTGTTCCCGTCATTTGTGTTCCCGTCATTTTTATTGTCAGGCTTTTGTTCAGGTTTTTCCTCAGCCTTCTTATCAGCTTCAAACACCCATGCACCTGTCAAATTAAGGGTCGTTCCTGAAATAGTAGCAGAATCTTTTGCTGCAACTCTTCCACCGTTTTCATCCGCAGTGTACCATGATACAAATTTCCATATGCCGCCGTCAACCTTAACATCACTGAATGACTTCAGGTCAATAATTTTACCGTCAGGTTCAAAGGTTTTATTCTCAGGTTTCAAGGCTTTAACTTCGTCCGGAAGCTCCTTGTCCTTTGTATCACTTATAAAGTCATAGTTTACATCGTAGTGCGCCTTAAAATTCCAAACACCTACAACCGATATATCCTTACCCGCTTCAACTGAAAGCTCACCTGAAACGGCATTTGCAGATGTGGCATTATCAGGAGTATACCATGAATCAAATGTCCATACTCCGTCAGCAACTTTTACTTCATCGTATGTAGGTAGGGGCACTTTATCGCCATCCAAAACATTGGTCACATCCTCAGGTTTTTTAGAAATAACATCTTCCGGAAGTTCTTTACCATCCGTGCCGCTAACAAATGTATATGCAACATTATTTCCAAGATAGCCCAGCCTTAGCACATTTGATGCCACTTCTTTTATTGCGGTGTCTGATTTAAGCTGAAGAGTAAATATGTAGGTTACACTTCCGGCATCAGCAAACATATGTCCTTTGACAGTCCCGTCTACTGAAAGGGTCTTCTCCCCATTTGTCTGTGCAAGTTCCCTAGCTTTTTCATCTGAAACTCTTATAATTCTTGATTTAAGCTCATCATCCTTAAGCTCAGGACGGAGCTTGCCAAGTTCTTCTTTAGATAATGCCCGTAGAGTCATATTGCTGAGTATCGTTTCAGTGATGGTCTTCCCTTCACCGGCTAAGATATTTGCTTCCTTAATTTGATCAACACTCGGTTCTCTAACAATTACACGAACAGTAATTTTAGATGCTCCATTTGTCTTGACACCGAAAGCTACATTATGATTCTTATCATTTACCAAAGAGTTAAAGCTATTTTTGTCATTTCCTAAAGATGCATCATTTGATGGATCGAGAATTTCTAACAGATTTTTATTTTCATCCATAACATAGAGGGGCCGCCATGAATAACCGCTGAATTCTAAATATAGCTTTTCCGGTATGCTTAACCCTTCATCTAAATTAACATTCAGGTCTACATATGTATAACCTGCCGATTTGCCGTCAGTGGTAGAAAATTCACCGTCGCCTTTGCGAGTATTATAATCTCTGCTCAGTATAGGACGAAGTGCATTCGATCCGACAGGATTTCGGTATACTACAAGCGCTACAGCCGGATCCATCTGAAATTCAGCGGATAAAATAACTTCGTTATCCGCATTCTTTTTGTAGAAATCCAACATTGTGCGAGTTTTACCGTCCTTTGTTTCTGTCTCGTTTTCTGTATTAGGACGTATGTCTTCTGCGGACAAAGAATTGTCAATAGAAGCCTCATTGTTATTTATTATATTTTTGAATTTAGAGGCAATACTTCCCAATGAAATAATGTCAAAATTGCTTTTGATAGGCGCATCATTTTCCAGTAAGCTGAAATATACGCCATATAGCTTTGCATCCGCAGGAATTCCGTTAGGAAAAGCTGTTGCTATTGTGTCCTCAGGAGAAAAATATCTCGCTCCGGGCGCCAAGTGTCCGTTATCAACAGCCGGTTGATCAGACCATGCAAGAAAAGTCTTTGCCAGTCCCCTCAATAATCCGCCATTTGCTTCAGGTGCTCCAAGCTTGTCACTTGCCGAAGTAAAGCTTCTTTCCGTATCTTTCTTATTACTTGACTCTCCAACCCATTGTCCTACAAAGGTAACCTTACCCCTATAGTCAGGCGCCGGTGCAGTTTCTCTTAACTCTGCCGCCTTTGGCATAACCTCGGTGGAAGCCTCTGCTGAATCATTTGCTGTAGTTTCTTCTGTAGCTGACGCTATAAGTACAGAAGAAAATATCAGAATTGATGATAACAGCAATGTCAGTATCTTTTTCATCATAAATTTTCCTTTCTATTACCAAATACATTGGTTTATTATTAAACACCGGATACGATTATACCAAATAGTTTTAAAAAAGTATATACATTTTGCTCACAAAATCTACTAAAAAAACATATATTTTTTATTAAATTCTCAAATTGCATCCATATATTTTTACTGTCCAATTATACCTTTTATGCCTTAGAGCTGAAATATTTTATAATTTCTCCGGCAAGCTCATCGGTAATCCCCGAAACTTCCATTAATTCAGCCTTTGACGCAGTCTTTATAATATCAATATTTCCAAAGTGGGACAAAAGAGCATTACGCTTAACAGGTCCGACACCCTTAATATTGTCCAAGGCTGAAGTCAGCTTATTACCTCTCAATTTCTTATGGTATTCAATGGCAAAACGATGAACCTCTTCCTGAATTCGACCACAATATTTAAATATCAATGGATGATCCTTCAGACTCCACTCTTCCCCGTCCGAAAATACTATAGCCCTGGTTCTATGACTATCATCCTTTGCTAAGCCCACAACAGGAATTGAGATTTTCATTGCTCTAAGAACCTTCAAAGCGGCAGTGACCTGCCCATGACCTCCGTCCATGAAAATTAAATCCGGCAGCTGTGCAAATGATTTGTCACCATCCAAGGCCCTTTTAAATCTCCTATAAAGAACCTCCTGCAGGCTTGCATAATCATCCGGTCCATCTACAGTCCGTATCTTAAATCTTCTATAGTCCTTCTTAACAGGTCTAAGTCCTCGGAACACAACCATTGCACCGACTGAATCCACTCCATTGGTGTTGGAAATATCGTATGCCTCAATTCGGTAATCCGTATTATCAGCTACTACAATATCAGCCTCTTTTTTGGTCAGTACAGAAATTAACTTATCAAGCTCCTTCTTCAATTGACTGCTCTTTTCCAGATTAAGCTTGGCACGGGCATCAATTGTATCCATCATTTCATTTCTATCCCGTTGAACCATAGTAAGCAGATTTTTCTTAATACCACGCTCAGGCTTATGTATCTTCACTTTATGACCATATCCCGATAGGAACTCTTCAATAAGTTCTCGTTCCTCTATATCCGATTCAATTAAAATTGTTGGTGGTACCTGAGACCATTGGCTGTAGAATTGTTTTAAAAATTGACCAACTATCTCCCCTGATTTTTCTTCATCGTCCGCTTGAATTTGAAAGGATTCCCTACCACTGAGCTTTCCCTTTCTCACAGGAAAAACTACCACAAAGCTGTTGCTTGAAGTTCGCAGCGGCAACACTACATCTAAATCATCATCGGAAATAATATCCACATTTTGAGCCTGACTTAAGGATTTCGCATCTGCAATCAAATCTCTATACTTGGCAGCCTCTTCAAAATTCAAGGCTTCTGAAGCTTCATTCATTTTTTCGCTTAAGCCCTTGATGAATGCTGAATCTGCTCCGCGCAAATAATCCATAGCCTCCTCAATATCCCTCATGTAAGCCGACTTATCTACCTTGCCTGTACAAATCCCTCTGCATGCATTTATATGAAAATTCAGGCATGGTCTGAAATTCATTGGAAAATCTGTCATTGAACAGCGCTTAAAGCCATAGGCGTTGTTCAACAAATCAACAATTCTATTTACGGCTCCCACATCAGAATATGGTCCAAAATACCTATTGCCATCTCTCTTTTTTATTCTGGTCTTTACAATCCTTGGATAAGGCTCGCCGGTTGTGACCATAATGTACGGATAGGTCTTATCATCTCTAAGCAGAACATTATACTTAGGCATAAACTTCTTAATTAAGTTGCATTCTAAAATCAGGGCTTCCATTTCAGAGGTGCATGTTATCCATTCAAACTCTGTGATGTTGTCTACAAGAGCCCTGGTCTTAGGATTTTGTTGAGCCGACTTCTGAAAATACTGCCTTACCCTGTTTCTCAAAGAAATGGCTTTCCCAACATATATTACCTGCCCAAGTCTGTCCTTATGCAGATAAACTCCCGGTTTGTCCGGGAGTTTATTTAAGTTTTCTTTAATATCAAACATTAGTTAGAAGTTCCAACCTCGCCTTCTACGATTTTCCTCTTCTTCTACCTGGCGCCTTGCCAATTCCATTATCTTCATCTTACGAGCACGCTCTTTGCGCCTTTTTATCTTAGCTCGCTTTGCTGAAATATATATCCACAGACCGGACAAAATAATGAGGCCCGAACAAATAAGGACTGTTGCCAAATTTGATATTCCTATCTGCGAAGGAAGCCATCCTCTGTTGACAGACTCCTTTATTACAAGCGGAACCTCATTGACAGGCTCATCAGCCACGAGAATTACATACTTTCCCACTACATCTCCTGCCTTTACAGGAGCCTTTACTTTGTCCGACATATCAACGCGAGTGGAAATCAGCTTCTCGGAACCGCCCTTCGGAACATAGGCTATTCCATCAGCTGAGGTGTAAGCATCAAGTCTGGTTTTAACGCCGCCTTTAATGGCAACCTTACCTACAGCCTTGCCTGATTTTACCACCTTGACTCCCTTAACAGCCTCTTCCCCATATGCAATGAGCAGCCTGGCATCGTCTTCTCTTGTTTTAAGCCCGCTTTGCATAATAGCAATGCAAAACCTGAGTCCATTTTTTTCATACCTGAAAACTATGGAATTTTCATCTGCCCAGGAACCGGTTTTCGCTGCAACAACTCCGATGCCTTTTTCTTTTAAAAGCTTACATGTATTTTCCAGATTTCTTTCCGCATGATTATTAGTAGCGGGAACAGTATAAGTCTCTGTGCCGGCAATCTTTCTAACCACATCGCTGGACATGGCTACCTTGAAAATCTGCATCATGTCGTAAGCACTTGAATAATGCCCGTCAGCCTTAAGTCCGTTAGGATTGACAAAATGAGTATTCTTACAGCCGATATTAACTGCCGTTTCATTCATAAGTGCCGCAAAAGATTCAATATCCCCGCTTACCGTCTCTCCAAGGGCATAGGCTGCATCATTGCCCGAAGGAAGCAGCAGTCCATAGAGCAGTTGCTCTACGGTAACAATCTCTCCCTCATTTAAATCCATGGTGCTCTCACCTATATCCGAGGCTGCCTTCGATACGGTTACTTCCCTGTCCAACTGAAGCTTCTGACTGGCTAAAAGAGCCGTCATTATCTTGGTTGTAGAATATGGATTACACCTCTCGTGGGCATTCTTTTCAAAGATTACTTCCCCTGTATTCTCGCAGTAAACCACCGCTGATTTAGCTTTGATTTCAGGTGCTTTCACCTGAGTCGCCTTCTGCTTCACCTTTGCAAAAGTCGCTTGGGTAAATCCACTGCTAATTACAATGGCACTCAAAAATATTGCCATATATCTAAATAAGTTTTTCTTCATTAAAATCCCTGTTTACCTCTTATTCCCCTGTAAAAAAGTATTTTGCCAAGCTATGACCACTATCAAAATAGCTGCCCTTAAGGCCTGATTTTTCATTGAAGCTTCTGCTTTTGTCAGGCGCAACAGTCTTTCTGCTGTCATAAAGCACGAAAGGAACCGGTGTTGATGAATGTGTTCTTATGGCAAGTGGAGTTTTGTGATCAGGCACTTCCAGAATTTTAAAGTCCTCTCCGCTCTTTCTCAGGTAATCTAAAACACGGGTTAAAATTCTTTTGTCGATATCTTCAATGCACTGAATTTTGCCCTGCATATTGCCTTGATGCGAGCACTCGTCAGGCCCCTCCACATGAAGATATACAAAATCCTGTCCATTTTCAAAGGCTTCTATGGCAGCTTCCGCCTTGCCTTCAAAATCCGTATCCAGGGTACCGGTAGCTCCCGGCACTTCTGCTACCTCAAGACCTGCATATATAGCGATTCCTTTAATTAAATCAACCGCACTGATTGCCGTTCCTTTTATGCCATAATTATCAAAGAACGATGTCAGGGTCGGCTTGGTCCCCTGACCCCAAATCCATAAGGAGTTGGCAGGGTTTTTGCCTTCAGCAATTCTTTTTATATTGATAGGGTGATTTTTCATGAGCTCATAGCTCTTTTTCATCATTTCAGTAATGAATTCCGAGCCCTCACCCTTTGGTAGATAATCACCGGCTTTTCTTTCTAAAATGTCGTGTGGCGGTGTCATATCAAAGCCGTTCTTCCCCTCTTTCACAATTAAGCAATGCCTATATGATGTTCCTGTCCAAAATTTTATTTTATCAGTGGCAAATTCATTATTAAGCATGTCAATTAATACTGCTGCTTCTGCAGTGGTTATGTCTCCTGAGCTGTGGTCGGAAACGACTAGTTCTTCATATTCCCCATCTCCGGTTAGGGTGACAAAATTCGCTCTATATGCTACATCCGTGTCCGACATAGGAACACCGATGCTGGCTGCCTCAAGTGGTGAACGACCTGTAAGATATATAGATGGATCATATCCCATTACGGACAGATTAGCCGCATCACTACCCGGCGCAATACCATCCGGAATAGTTTTAACTGTTCCAACTTCTCCTACTTCAGCCAACGAATCTATACAAGGAATTTTAGCATATTCTAAGGGAGTCTTATCTCCCAGAGCCTTGATATTTTCATCACCTGCTCCATCCGGTACTACTATTAAATACTTCATTGTTAAATATTATTCTCCTCAAATTTCTTCATAAATGAAATGAGTGCATCGACACCTTCCTCCGGCATCGCATTGTAAATGCTTGCACGCATTCCGCCAATGGATCTGTGTCCCGCAAGGCTAACCAGCCCTTCTTCTGCAGCTTCCGCAATAAATTTCTTATCCAAATCAGGATTTCCTGTAACAAACACTACATTCATAAGGGATCTGTCTTCTTTTTCTACACAGCCTTTATATAGTCTGCTTGAATCGATGTAGTCATAAAGCTTTGCAGCCTTTCTTTTGTTTTTCTCTTCAATTGCCTTAACGCCGCCCATATCAAGTAGATATTTAAATACCTCACCTGCAACATAAATGGCAAAGCATGGTGGCGTGTTGTACATTGAACCGTTATCAGCGTGGATTTTGTAATCTAAATAAACCGGACACATTGGATGTGCATGTCCAATTAGGTCTTCTCTTACAATGGCAATAGTAGCTCCTGCAGGTCCAACATTTTTTTGCGCTCCTGCAATAATTGCTCCAAACTTGGTTACATCAATCTCCTCTGAAAGTATATTTGATGACATGTCCGCAATCAGCGGAATATCTCCTGTATCAGGAATATACGGGAATTTGGTTCCATATATGGTGTTGTTTAGACAGATATAAACATAATCCGCATCGCTTCTGAAATCTTCCCTTGTTACCTTAGGAATATATGAAAAGGTTGACTCTTCGGAGCTTGCAACAATCTTTACATCCCCGTATTTTTTAGCTTCCTTAGCAGCCTTTTTTGCCCAGGAACCGGTTACAATATAGTCAGCCTTTCTGTTATTCTGCATGAAATTAAGTGGTACCATCGAGAACTGCATGGTTCCACCACCCTGAAGGAACATTACCTTGTAGTTATCAGGAATATTCATCAGCTTTCTAAGGTTTGCTTCTGCGTCTTTAATAATTTTATCAAAGATTTTACCTCTATGGCTCATTTCCATTACAGACATACCGCAACCTTCGTAATTGGTCAGCTCAGCTGCCACCTTCTCCATAACCTCTAAAGGTAACACTGACGGACCTGCTGAAAAATTAAATACTCTTTCACCTTTAACCATTTCTTTTCCCTCCTAGAATTTAAAATATAGTAATACAGCTTGTTTAGCTATTTATAATACTAATTAAAGCTATACTTATTTTATTATACTAAAAATGCTGACTTATAACAATTGTTTTTACGTTGTTTTTTTGATATTGTCATAATCTCCCTATTACCATCATTGAAGCCACTTAATAAAGGTGCTATAATAAAACAAATATTATACGGGAGGTAAGATATGTATAAAATTGCAACACTAAATAAAATCTCACCTGTAGGCCTTTCTCACCTAACAGGAAAATACTCTGTTTCAGACGATTTATCGGAAGCAACGGGTGTGCTTGTCAGGAGTCAAGACCTTCATTCTGCCGAGTTTCCTAAGGAGCTTCTCGGAATTGCAAGAGCAGGTGCAGGGGTAAACAATATTCCCCTTGATAGATGCGCTGAAAATGGGATTGTAGTCTTCAACACACCGGGAGCAAATGCTAATGCTGTTAAAGAATTAGTAATCGGTTCCCTTATTCTAAGTGCAAGAAATGTCTTCCCGGCTATGACATGGGCATCCGGTTTGACCGAAAACATCGGTAAGTCTGTTGAAAAAGGAAAGGGGCAATTTGCAGGAACTGAAATTGCCGGCAAAAAACTGGCTGTAATAGGGCTGGGAGCCATCGGTGTCAGAGTTGCCAATGCTGCTAAGGATATGGGAATGAGGGTTATCGGCTACGACCCGTATTTCAGTGTGCGATCAGCCCACAGCCTTTATTCAACCATTGAGTTTACCCAGGATCTCAAGGCCGCCCTTGCGGATGCTGACTATATTACACTGCATTTACCTGCCATTGACAGCACAAAGGAAATGTTCAATAAAGAGCTGATTGCACTTTGCAAGCCCGGAGCTGTTTTGTTGAACTTTGCAAGAAATCTTCTGGTTAAAGAAGATGACCTTCTTGAAGCCCTTTCAGAAGGAAAAATTAAAGGATATGTTACAGACTTCCCTACTGAGGGTCTTCTCGGCAAGGAAGGTGTTTTGTCAATCCCTCACCTAGGTGCTTCCACTGCCGAAGCGGAGGATAACTGCGCAACTATGGCTACTCTTCAGCTGATGGACTATATTGAAAACGGAAACATAACTAACTCGGTTAACTTCCCTAATGCTGATCTTGGACCGGTTGCCGCCGACGAATCAAGGATTGCGGTTATGACCTATGGAGTTGAAAGACCGGTACAGCTGGCAATGGAAATGTTTAAAGACCTTGATATAGAAGCTGCCGTTGGTGGTGTTAAGGGGCAGTTCGGCTATGCTCTAATCTCGTCAAAGACCTTTGTGGAAGAGGTAAATGTGCTTCCCGGAGTCGTAAAGGTTCGTGTAATCCAAGACATGTAATATGCGCCCTGCAAAAACCTGTTGCCATAGGTATAAAGTGGTGCTATAATGTCAATGTAAAATTTAATAAACTCTTCAGGGCAGGGTGCAAGTCCCTACCGGTGGTACAGCCCACGAGCCGCAAGGCATGACTCGGTTAGATTCCGAGGCCGACAGTATAGTCTGGATGAAAGAAGATGGAAAGATATTTATATATTTTGATATATTGGATATTTTGGATATGCTTAGCCTTGGAATGGAATTTCCAAGGCTTTTTTATTAAAAATATCGCATACATCATTGTTAAATACATATACCCGCACTCAATGCCGTGAAGAATTATCTTTACGGCATTTTATTTTAGGAGGGAAAAATGAGTCACGAAGAATATATGAAGCTTGCTATAGAATTGGCATCAAAGGGCGCCGGTCATGTATCGCCAAACCCTCTTGTCGGTGCAGTAATTGTAAAAAATAATGAAATTATCGGACGAGGCTACCATGCAAAATACGGAGATCTCCACGCTGAACGGGCTGCCCTTGGAAATTGTGAGAAAGATCCTGCTGGCGGTACCATGTATGTAACCCTTGAGCCCTGTAGCCATTACGGCAAACAGCCACCCTGTGTTTCAGCAATAATTGAAGCCGGAATAAGTACCCTTTATATCGGCTCGGATGACCCGAACCCTAAGGTGTCAGGCAGAGGAATTGCAATGCTGAGAGAAGCCGGTATCCGGGTTATAACCCACTTTCTGAAAGAAGAGTGCGATGAGCTGAATGGAATATTTTTTCATTATATAAAAACAAATAAGCCCTATGTAACTCTAAAATATGCCATGTCCCTAGACGGAAAAACAGCTACATACACCGGAAGCTCTCAGTGGATTACAGGCTCAACGGCACGAGCACATGTTCATAAGTTGCGAAATGACTACACAGCAATTATGGTAGGCAGTGAAACTGTTTTGTCCGATAATCCCATGCTGGATTGCAGACTTCCTCAGGGTGGAGTTGACCCTATTCGTATAGTCTGTGACAGCAGGTTAAGAATTCCGCTAAATTCCAATTTGGTGAAAACGGCGGGCTCCATTTCAACCATCATAGCCACCTGCTCTGATAATGGGGAAAAAATTGCTCAGCTTCAGGATGCCGGATGTCAAGTACTTAAGCTGTCAAGCAGGGGTGAGCACATTGACCTTAGTCAGCTTATAGCTGAGCTGGGAAAGATGTCCATTGACAGCCTTCTCGTTGAAGGTGGCGGCACCCTTAACTGGGCTCTCATGGAGGCCGGTCTTGTAAATAGCATAAAGTGCTATTTAGGAGCTAAGGTAATTGGCGGCAGCCTGTCCAAATCCCCTATTGCCGGTCTTGGATTTGAAACGGTGGATTATGGGCCTAAGCTGGAAATAAAGAAGGTTGAGCTTTTTCAGGATGATGTTCTAATTGAAGCAGAGGTACATGAGAAAAGGAGTGTTTAATGTTCACAGGAATAATTGAAGAAGTCGGCGAAATAGTATCTGTTGCGAAGGGGGCCGACTCGGCTGTTTTGGAAATAAAGGCCGAAAAAATTTTCAGCGATATAAAGCTTGGAGACAGCATTGCTGTAAACGGCATTTGTTTGACAGTTACACGGTTCACAAAAAATACATTTCATGCCGATGTTATGCATGAGACCTTAAATCGCTCTTCTCTTAAAAATTTGAAAATTGGCACCGAGGTAAATCTGGAAAGAGCCATGTCAGCTGCGGGAAGATTCGGCGGGCATATTGTATCAGGACATGTGGACACTACCGGGGTCATTAAGAGCATTGAAACAGATGACAACGCCATCTGGTTTGCCATAAGCCCTGAGAAAGATATTTTAAGATACGTCGTTGAGAAAGGATCCATTACTATTGATGGCATAAGCCTCACCGTTGCAAAGGTTACAGCAAACGATTTCTCAATTTCAGCCATACCGCATACCGTTAAGATGACCATCCTGAAGGATAAGCATCCGGGAGATTTGGTAAATCTGGAGGTAGACATACTCGGCAAATATGTTGAAAAGCTTCTCAACTGCAAGCCGCCGACAAGCAAGTCGAATATAACTATGGAGTTTTTGACCGAAAATGGTTTTTAATAGTTTAACAGGAGGAAAATAATGTTTAAATTTAACAGCATTGAAGAAGCCTTAGAGGATTTAAGGCAGGGAAAAATAATTTTGGTTACAGATGATCCTGACAGGGAAAACGAGGGAGACTTTATCTGCGCCGCTGAGTTTGCAACTACAGAAAACATCAACTTCATGGCAATTCACGGCAAGGGACTTATTTGTATGCCTATGTCCGCACATTATGTTGAAAAGCTCATGCTTCCTCAAATGGTATCAAATAACACGGACAATCACGAAACAGCCTTTACAGTTTCCATTGACCATGTAGATACTACAACGGGCATATCTGCAGCAGAACGCTCAATTACAGCGATTAAGGCCGTTGAAGAGGATGCTCGTCCTGAAGATTTCAGAAGACCAGGTCACATGTTCCCTCTTCTTGCGAAGGAAAAGGGAGTTTTAGAAAGAAACGGTCATACGGAAGCCACCGTTGATTTGATGAAGCTTGCCGGACTGAAGGAAATGGGTCTATGCTGCGAAATTATGAAGGAGGATGGAACTATGATGCGAACTCCTGAATTATTTCAGCTGGCAGAAAATTTGAATATTAAGTTCATAACAATTAAGGATCTTCAAGAATATAGAAAAAAGTTTGAAAAGCTGGTAGACAGAGTTACGGAAAACGAAATGCCGACAAAATATGGGCAGTTCAAGGCTTACGGCTTCGTAAACAGGCTTAATGGCGAGCATCATGTGGCTCTTGTAAAGGGTGATATCGGTGATGGCGAAAATGTTCTTTGCCGAGTCCATTCAGAATGTTTAACCGGTGATACCTTCGGTTCACTGAGATGTGACTGTGGCGAGCAATTTGCTGCCGCTATGAAGCAAATTGAGGCTGAAGGTCGTGGAATATTACTTTATATGAGACAGGAAGGCCGCGGCATCGGCTTAATCAACAAGCTTAAAGCCTATGAATTACAGGAAAAGGGTATGGATACTCTGGAAGCAAATCTAGCCTTGGGCTTTGAAGGTGATGAGCGTGAATACTATATCGGTGCTCAAATATTAAAGGACTTGGGAGTCAAGAGCATGAGACTTCTTACCAACAATCCTGATAAGGTATATCAGCTATCTGACTTCGGCTTAAGTATCGCAGAAAGAGTTCCAATTAAAATTAAGGCTACCGCCCATGACCTCTTTTACTTGCAAACAAAGCAAAAGAAAATGGGACATATATTAAACTACTAAAAATATTATACAAAGGAGAGGCATTATACATTGCCAAATAAGAAAATGAAAACATTTGAAGGAAAATTAGTAACAGCTGACATTAAAATCGGTATTATTGCAGGCAGATTTAACGAGTTCATCACATCAAAATTGTTGAGTGGTGCCATTGACTGCCTGGTTCGTCACGATGTAAAGGAAGAAAACATAGAAATTGCCTGGGTGCCGGGCGCCTTTGAAATCCCTCTAATTGCGGCAAAAATGGCAGAAAGCAAAAAATATGATGCAATTATTTGTCTAGGTGCTGTCATAAGAGGAAATACTTCCCATTACGACTATGTGTGCAGCGAAGTTTCAAAGGGCATCGCAGCTACATCATTAAAATACGGGCTGCCTGTCATGTTCGGTGTTGTGACTACTGAAAATATAGAGCAGGCTATTGAAAGAGCCGGCACGAAGGCCGGAAACAAGGGCTATGATTGTGCACTTTCTGCAATAGAAATGGTAAATCTCATTAAAGGATTGGAGCAATAATCGAAAATGTTAAATCTCATATTTGATTATGACGGTACCTTACATGACACCATGCACATATATGAGCCTGCCTTCAAAAAAGCCTATGGCGAAATGGTTTCAGCAGGCCTTCGCAAGCCTGAGGATTTTTCCGGGAATGAAATCAGCAGGTGGCTTGGTTATTCTTCCATCGATATGTGGAATAGCTTCGCTCCTGATTTAAGTCAGGATCAACGTTTGTATTACAGCAATGTTGTCGGTCAGGAGATGTATAGGCTGATTAGAGAAGGCCATGCTCAGCTTTATCCGGGGACAAAGGAGCTGTTGCCTCAGCTTCGCAATGAAGGCTACCGGCTTATCTTCTTGAGCAATTGTAAAATTGCATATATGAAAACTCATACTGAAATATTCCATCTGGATGACTATTTCCACAAATTTTATTGCTCGGAAGAATTTGATTGGGCACCTAAGGAAGAAATTTTCAACACCATTTTAGATGATATAAAAAAGCTTGAAGGGTCAGATGACCCCTCAAGCCTGAAATGTGTTGCCATTGGTGACAGATTTCATGATATTAATTTGGCTAATTCCCACGGACTTCCGTCCATAGGCTGTACCTACGGTTTCGGAACGCCTGAGGAGCTTTCGTCAGCTACCTACTTAACTGATTCTCTATATGAGCTGAAGAATATAATCAGTAACATCGACAGCCTTGGTGTCTGAAAGGTCTTTAATTAATACCTGGTCTAGGGCCTTAGAAAGGGCTTCTGATTTTTCCACAAAGCCCAAATGATTTAGCATCATTGTCATAGCTTTAAATATACTTGCAGGGTTTGCATATTCCATAAGCCCTGCTTCAACCAATCTTGGAGCAGAACCATGTATAGCCTCAAACATAGCATATCTGCTGCCTATGTTTGCTGACCCTGCAGTTCCGACACCACCTTGAAGCTGAGCGGCCTCATCGGTGATAATGTCTCCATATAAGTTAGGTAAAATGAAAACCTGAAAATCCCTTCTTAGCTCTTCATTAACCAGGTTTGCAGCCATAATATCTACATACCAGTCATCTATGATAAGCTCCGGATACTCCTTTGCCACCTGGTGACAAATTCCGGAAAACATTCCGTCAGTTTTTTTCATGATGTTGGCTTTAGTCACAATTGCTATCCTGGTTTTACCTGTCTTTCTGGCAAAGTCCATAGCAGCCCTTGCAATTCTTTTGGTTCCGGCCGCTGTTGTAATCTTAAAATCTATGGTAAGCTCAGCTTCTTCTCCCTTCAGTTCACAGCCTCTGCTGCCCAATACATACTCACCTTCAGTATTTTCTCTAAAGAAAGTCCAGTCGATGCCTTCATTCTCTATGGTGATAGGCCTTACATTGGCAAATAAATCAAGCTCTCTTCTTAGGGTAACATTGGCGCTTTCGAGGCTCCCTCCCTTCGGAGTGGTAGTAGGTCCTTTCAAAAGCACATGACATGACTTGATATCCTCAAGAACATCCTTTGGCACAGCCTCTCCATGCTCCATTCTGTTTTCTAAAGTCAAGCCTTCAATCCTCCTTAAGACCACATTGCCTTGAGCAATTTCATCCTTTAGAATTACCTTAAGAAGTCTTTCTGCCTCTCTCATTATTACAGGTCCGATACCATCACCATAGGCTATGCCTATTACCACAGCCTCCTGATCATGGCCCTTATCTGCCTCTGTACCTGCCTCCATAGAAGCTGCTCTTTCATACTGCTCTTCCAAAAGCTTTCTGAGATGGTTCACAGTTTTATCTATTTCCCTGTTAATATTAGGAATTATCTTATTGTCTAAGGTCATTAGCTATTATTCCTCCCACCTACGTATTTTAAAAGTCCTCCCGCTAAAAGAATGTCCTTCTGCCTCTCCGTAAAATCACCTAAAAGCACATACTCATTTCCGGTAGCCCTGTCCAATAAGGTGAACCTGCCTGTTTCCAAGCCCTGAAAAACATCCTCAATCTTAAGCCCGGAGCCTTCTTCCAGTTTTTCGTAGTCCTCTCCATTTTCTAAAGTCAAAGGAAGAATACCCGCATTTATTAAATTCGCCATATGAATTCTTGCAAAGCTCTTGGCTATTACTGCTCCAATGCCTAAATGAAGCGGCACAAGAGCTGCATGCTCTCTTGATGAGCCTTGACCATAGTTTTCTCCACCTAGAATTATGCCATTTCCGGCCTCAGATGCCCGCTCTGCAAATGTTTTGTCACAAACCTCAAAACAGAACTTGGCAAGATATGGTATGTTCGATCTGTAGGGTAAAATCTTGGAGCCTGCCGGCATAATGTGGTCAGTGGTAATGTTATCTCCCACCTTCAGGATAAGCGGCGCTTCAATTACATCATTCAAAGGCTTACTTGCCGGAAACGGCTTGATATTAGGCCCTCTCTCAATTGGAAGCTCCAATCTTTTTGCTTCCTCTAACGGCTTGATAATCGAGCTGTCATCTACCTTAAACTTATCAGGAACCGTAACCCTCATATATGCTTTCATCACTTCTTCATCTTTTGCTAAATCCATAGGATTTTTAATTTCCCCATAAATAGCTGATATTGCAGCAGTTTCAGGAGAAACCAAATAAACCTTTCCATCAGCGGTACCACTTCTACCTTCAAAGTTTCTGTTAAAGGTTCTTAAGCTGACTCCACCTGAATTAGGTGAAAATCCCATTCCAATACAAGGACCGCAGGCACATTCCAAAAGTCTGGCGCCTGAAGCGATAATATGGGAGAGTGCGCCTAAATCAGCCAACTGTGACAGCACCTGTTTTGAGCCCGGAGACACAGACATGCTGACTCTATCATTTACGGTTTTCCCTGACAAAAGAGCGGAAACCTTGAGCATGTCATAAAGGCTGGAGTTTGTACATGAGCCGACACACACCTGATCCACCTTAGCTCCCGCCAGCTCAGATACTTTTTTGATGTTATCTGGGCTGTGGGGACATGCGATTAAAGGTTCAAGCTCGGAAAGATTTATATCAATAATCTTATCATATTCAGCATCTTCGTCGCTTTCCACAGGAGTAAATGAATCTTCTCTTCCCTGAGCCTTTAAAAAATCTCTCGTTATCTCATCGGAAGGGAAAATTGAAGTTGTAGCGCCCAGTTCAGCTCCCATATTTGTTATGGTTGCTCTTTCCGGCACCGAAAGAGTTTTTACCCCTTCACCGCCCCATTCTATTATGGCTCCAACTCCGCCCTTAACCGTGAGAATTCTTAATATTTCAAGACTCACATCCTTTGCAGTGACAAAGGGCCTTAGCCTTCCTGTAAGATTAACCTTATACATTTTAGGCATGGTTATATAGTACGGACCTCCACCCATAGCTACAGCTACATCCATACCGCCTGCTCCCATAGCAAGCATTCCCAGGCCGCCGCCTGTCGGTGTATGACTGTCGGAGCCTATTAAGGTCTTGCCCGGTACTCCAAATCTCTCCAAATGCACCTGATGGCAAATTCCATTTCCGGGTCTTGAAAAATACAATCCGTACTTAACTGCTGCTGATTGAATAAATCTATGGTCATCAGCATTTTCAAAGCCTGACTGTAATGTGTTATGATCAATATATGCAACAGAAAGCTCAGTCTTCACACTGGGCAATCCCATTGTCTCAAACTCTAAGTAAGCCATAGTTCCTGTGGCATCCTGAGTCAGTGTTTGGTCTATTCTTAGTCCAATTTCCTCTCCGGCAACCATATTCCCGGAGACTAAATGCTCTTTAATTATCTTCTCTGCTATTGTCAGTCCCATTAAGTGCTCCTCTCATTATACTGTTATATGCGTGATCAACATGAAGGAATAAAAGCTCCTCCACCTTTAAAGTATCCCCCTCCTCAAGAGCTGTAACAATCAGCTTATGCTCTCCGGTCGATTCTATGATTCTTTTTTCATCCTTTAGGGATGCCAGCCTATACTTCAAAAGCTTGTGGTGAATCTGAGACAAAACAGTCTCGAATACAACGCTTCCGCTAATCTGATACAGGACATCGTGAAATTCTGTATCGAGGCGCATTACTTTTTCATAGTCACCCTTTCTGCTGTAAAATTCCTGCTGTTCAACTATATCCTTTAAAAGCTTCAAACCCTCTTCATCTAAATTCTCCAACAAAGAAGCTCCAATTAGCGGCTCTATCTTTCGCTTGATTACCATAAGGTCTCTAAGATCCTTAGGCTGTATACCTATAATAATGCTTCCATTAGGAATGTCCTTTATCAGCTTCTCATGGGAAAGTCTGGTCATAGCCTCTCTGACAGGCGTTCTGCTTACCCCCAGCCTCTCAGCTAATTTTTTTTCACTAACCACCTCACCATAATCAAATTCACCTCTGAGTATGGCATTTTCCAGGGCTTCAAAAACTTGGTTTGCCAGTGATACACTTTTGTATTCAATCATTTCTAAGCTCCTTTATCTTCTCCTCCAACTCTCCGGTGGACAGGCTTATGGTTCTATTATCTGCATACATATCATCGACCCATTTTTTTAATTCTATAACCAACGGGCTGTCCTTTGTAACCTTCTCTTCATTGGAAAGATTGTAATGCTGATTAATCCAGTATGCGATTCCTGCAAGTCCCGATGTTTTGCTGACCGTTACGCCCGGGGCTCTTCCCAGAATTGCTCTTGTATTAAATATGTTGTAAATTTCTTCATCCTTCATCAGTCCGTCAGCATGAATTCCCGCTCTGGTTACATTGAAATTTTCCCCGACATATGGTGTCATCGGAGGTATTTTATATCCCATTTCACTTCTAAAATAGTCGCCAATCTCAGTAATTGCCTGAGGGTTCATTCCATCAAGAGAACCTCTCAAGCTGGCATATTCAAATACCATGGCTTCAAGAGGAATATTTCCTGTTCTCTCTCCTATACCGAGCAGGGAGCAGTTTACCGATGAGGCTCCGTACATCCACGCACAGGAAGCATTTACCACAGCCTTATAAAAATCATTATGTCCATGCCACTCAAGCAAATCACTCGGAACGTTGGAATAATGCTGTAATCCATAGATTAAACCCGGCACAGACCTCGGCAGGGCTACACCCGGATAAGGAACGCCATATCCCATAGTATCGCAGGCCCTGATTTTTACCGGAATACCTGCTTCCTCCGATAATTCCATCAGTCTGTTTACAAAAGGGACTACAAAGCCATAGAAATCAGCTCTGGTTATATCCTCAAGATGGCATCTCGGCACTACCCCCGCCTCAAAGGCGTCTCTAATGGTTTCGATATAGTATTCTATAGCCTGACTTCTGGTCATGGACATTTTCTTAAAAATATGATAATCGCTACAGGATACCAGAACCCCGGTTTCCTTGATACCCATGCTTTTGACCAGATTAAAATCTTCTTTTTTTGCTCTAATCCATGTTGTAATTTCCGGGAATTTCAAATCTAAGCTCATACACTTCTCTACAGCTTCTCTATCCTTCTTGGTATATATGAAGAACTCCGACTGTCTAATTAACCCAAAAGGTCCACCCAGCTTATTCATAAGCTTATACAAATCAACTACCTGTTTTACTGTATATGGTGCCATGGATTGCTGACCATCCCTAAATGATGTGTCTGTAATCCAAATATCATCCGGCATATTCATAGGAACTCTTCTATGGTTGAATACAACCTTCGGTACCTGATCATAGCTGTACATATCTCTGTATAGATTAGGCTTTTCCACATCCTGTAAAGAATATTTATAGCTTTTCTGCTCCAATAAATTGCTCTTCTTAGAAATCTCTAGCATAGTTCATCTCCATTCCGGCTACACTTCAAAATCAGTTAACACTTGTAGACCTGTATACAAGTATAATATTATGCTGCCATATTGTCAATATTTACAAAAAAATAAAACAGATTTAGCCCTCCTCTAAACGACAAAAGCTGAACACCTTCGTGCTCAGCTTTTGTAAGCTTTTATAAGCTATTAATATCCCATAAAGTTATCGGTTTTTATGTTGTCCTTTTCAACTCCGAGGCTCTGCAATTTCTCGGAAATTGCCGCATTCATTCCGGGCGAGCCGGCAATCAGATACTCAGAGGTATTCAATTTTTCCTTAGCATATTTATCAATTAAAGAAGTGAATTCATCTCTGTCTGAAATAAGATGAAGCTGAAGATTGGTCATCTGTGCCTTCAATTCATTCCAGAACTCTCCATAAGCAAACTCGCCTCTGTCATCGGAGTAAAGCAATGTAATCCTGTGAGCAGGTACATTATCTTGAGCATAATGCTTTAGAAGAGAACGAATTGGTGTTATACCTACACCGCCTGCAATAATCAATGTTTCATCATATTTATCCATTTCTAAATCGAATTTGCCGAGAGCATCGGCAATTAACATCACATCTCCGACCTTTACCTTGTTTAGAAGGATTTCTTTGAAATCTGTATGCTCAGGACTGATTCTGGTTGTAAACATCAGGAACCCGTCCTCAGGTGCCGAAGCTATGGTGAAAATTCTTTCCTTCTTCTCATCGGCAACATCATAATCCTTAAATTTAAACATCGCATGCTGTCCTGCCTTCCATGCAAAGCCTTCAGGTGTCTCCATAATGTAACTATATGTATCGCTGGTTTCTTTTACTGTTTTTATAATCTTTGCTTCAAAAAAATTCATTTCAATCTCCATTTCTTAAAATCAATACTTGATTAAATGTATTTAAAAATACTGCTTCGTCGAATGTAAATAGTATTTACACATTTTTAAGCTCTGTAACCACAGATCTTGGCTTATGAAGCAAATTATTTTTATGACTTCTACAGTCCTAGAATTTCTTTAATCAAAATCGGTTTTTTTACCTTTTCAGCTGTGATAATGAAAGCCTTTGCCGCTTCATCTCTTGCAGCCTTAACCTTAGCCTTATCTCTGCCGTAGAATGTAGCCAGCACGTCACCTTTAGATACATGATCTGCAACTTTTTTGTGAAGGTAAATTCCGGCTGACAAATCAATTTCATCATCCTTAGTCGCTCTGCCTGCTCCGGTATGTTGGGAGGCAAGGCCGATTGACTTAGCTTTTATTGCTTCAATATATCCGCTTTCCTCTGCAATCAGGTTAAGCTCCACTGTAGGTTGTGGAAACAATGAGTAATCCTCCACCACATTAGAATCTCCACCCTGCCTCTCAATAAATGATTTCAGCTTTTCAAGTGCTGCTCCACCGGCAATTGCATGCTCTGCAATGACATAGCCGTCTTCAGCAGATTTCGCTCTGCCGCCCAGATATAGCATAATTCCGCCAAGTCGCTTTGAAAGCTCGGTAATATCTTCAGGCCCGTTGCCTTTTAAAGTTTCTATGGCTTCTATTACCTCAAGACTATTTCCTACAGCCTTCCCAAGAGGCTGACTCATATCCGTAATGGCGGCAACTGTAGTTTTTCCGGCTCTATTTCCGATATCGCACATAATGCCTCCCAGGGTTTCAGCATCATCAATATTTTCCATGAACGCTCCATCACCGCACTTAACATCTAAAAGGATTTTATCGCTTCCTGCAGCTAATTTTTTGCTCATTATACTTGATGCAATAAGGCTGAAATTATCTACAGTTCCCGTAACGTCCCTAAGAGCGTATAATTTCTTGTCAGCCGGTGTAATATGCGCAGTCTGCCCTATAACAGATATACCTATGTCGTTAACCTGATCCATAAATTCCTTCGGCTCAAGGCTGGTTCTAAATCCGGGAATTGATTCCATCTTGTCTACCGTACCGCCGGTAAAGCCCAGGCCCCTCCCGCTCATTTTAGCAATAGGCACACCACAAGCCGCAGCAATAGGCGTAACAACTAAGGTTGTTTTGTCGCCTACACCTCCGGTAGAATGCTTATCCACCTTGATGCCGGATATTCCCGAAAGATCTATTGTATCTCCGGAATATCTCATAGCTTCAGTGAGTTGAGAGGTTTCCTCTTCATCCATATGCATAAAGAATATGGCCATTAGCAATGCAGAAACCTGATAATCCGGAATATCACCTGCAACATAGCCGCTTACAACATAATCAATTTCATCCTTAGTAAGCTTTCCACCCTGACGTTTTTTTATTATTATGTCATTCATATTCATAGTTAAAATCTACCTCTTCTTTTTTAGTTCTCTTAAAAAGCTCTTACCGATTTCCGGTTTTTTGCAACCTAAGAAGTCTGCGACAGTGGCCCCAATGTCTGCAAAGGATTTTCTAACCCCCAGCTCTGCACCCGGCTTAATCCACTTGCCCCATGCTAAAATCGGAATGTATTCTCTTGTGTGATCCCAACCTTTGTGAACCGGGTCGTTTCCATGGTCTGCACATAAAATCAACAAATCCTCATCGCCCATTTCCATGACGATTTCCGTTATTCTGTTGTCAAATTCCATAATTGCTTCCCCGTATCCCCTAGGGTCTCTTCTGTGACCGAATTCAGAATCGAAGTCAACCAGATTGGTAAAAATAAGACCTTCGAAGTCCTTGCCGATAGCTTCAATCGTCTTGTCAACTCCATCCATATTGCTTACAGTGCTGACTGCATCGGTAACACCCCTTCCGTTGAAAATATCATTGATTTTTCCAACGGCATAAACAGTCTTACCTGCTTCTTTGATGTTGTCCAAAACAGTGGGAGCAGGCGGAGTTACCGCATAGTCGTGACGCTGTTTTGTGCGCACTCTCTTACCATTTTCAATTATATATGGTCGGGCAATTACCCTGCCGCAAGCCCAATCTCCAACAAGAAGCTCTCTTGCAATTTTGCATATTTCATAAAGTCGTTCAATTGGAATAATATCAGTATTGGCGGCAATTTGGAATACGCTGTCGGCACTCGTATATACGATAGGCTTTCCTGTTTTTTCATGCTCCGGTCCCAGCTCCTCAATGATTTCAGTCCCTGATGCCGGATAGTTGCCTAAACACTCAACTCCTATTTTTTTCTCAAAAGCTTCCATAAATTCCTTAGGAAATCCTTCCGGATATGTCTTAAAAGGTATCTTCGTTTCCAATCCTGCAATTTCCCAATGGCCGGTCGTTGTATCCTTTCCCAGAGAAAGCTCCATAGCCTTTCCATAGGCTCCAATAGGCTCATCGGTTTTGAATTTTCCGTCGGCAATTCCATCTAAATTGCCAATTCCAAACTCAACTAAATTAGGAATTTTAAATCCCGGTGTATTTTCACTTGCGTGGTTGAAGGTATGTGCTCCTTCATCACCAAACTTAGCCGCATCCGGAAGCTCTCCAACACCGAGGCTGTCTAATACCATTAAAATTACCTTCTTCATAATAATCATCTCCTATATTACATAAACACTAACTTATCAAAATATTTTCACAGGCTGAGCCTCAACGTAATCTAAGGCTACAAGTCTGTATTTAACACCGCCTAATACACCTGAAATCGCCTGCTTATGCTCCTTCTCTCCGTGTAAATGTCCAAATACGCAGGTAGAAACGCCATACCTTGCCATCAAATCTGTAAAGCCGGAGCCTTGAGCTTTATCATTGGTAGGAGGATAATGAATGGCGCTTATTATCCTCGGCTTATTCCCGGTTCTCTCCTTCTCTTGATTGACGGCATCATCTAAGGACATTTTTAGCCTTAAAACCTCTCTGTTATATATCTTCTCATCATGAGCATCGAAGTCTCTGGTTCCCGGAGTTATCCAACCCCTTGTTCCACAAATATATACATCTTCCTTTTCCAAAAATATAGCTTTATTTTGAAGAAAATATATGTTGTCAAATAGGGTATTCAATCTATTGGTGGAAGTCCACCAAAGGTCGTGATTTCCTTTGGTAATAATCTTATACCCGGGAAGCCGTGAAATCCACCTTAAATCTTCCATAGCCTCATCAAGCCTGAGACCCCACGAAATGTCACCGCAGATTATTACCGTATCTTCTTCTTTTATGTTTTTTAGCCAGCTCCGCTCTACCCGCAAATGATGGTTCTCCCACCTGTCTCCAAAGATATCCATTGGCTTATTAATACGCCCATCTAAGGAGAGGTGTAAGTCTCCTATGGCAAAGATGCTCATATGAAATCCTCTCTCTCAAAATCACTTGACTGCTCTGTTTTCGGGGCCTCCAAAATTGCTGTACCTTCTTCGGAGCTTAGCTCTGTAACATTTCTCAATTTTCTATTTATAGCATTTGTTCTGGTAACAACAAGCTTTTCAAGCTCAGTATCCACAGATTGTAATTTCTGCCTTGTTTTCTGAAGGGCATCTTCAAACTTAGAAAATTCAGCCTTCACAGCACCCAGAATTTCCCACACCTGACTTGAGCTCTTCTGTATGGCCAATGTTCTGAAGCCCATCTGTAAGCTGTTTAGTAAAGCTGCCATAGTCGTCGGTCCTGCAATGTTAACCTTATACTCCCTCTGCAGCTTCTCTACCATACCCATCCTTACAGCCTCAGCATAAAGTCCCTCAAAGGGCAAGAACATTATTGCAAAATCAGTGGTATCCGGCGGACTTATGTACTTCTCGTAAATATCCTTAGCTTCTGCCTTTAGGGTCTTTTCAAGAGCCTTTATTGCAAGGGCTATTTCCATCTTATCCCCGCCGTCATAGGCATCGCATAATTTTGCATAGGTGTCTCCGGGGAACTTGGAGTCGATAGGAAGTAAAATTCCCTTTTCCCCCTCACCCGGCATTTTTACGGCAAACTCAACTCTATCCCTTGAGCCCTGCTTCGTTATTACATTCTCTTCATACTGATTGGCAACTAAAATCTCGTCCAGAATTGCCTTAAGCTGGATTTCTCCAAGAATTCCACGGGTCTTTACATTGGCAAGCACCTTTTTAATATCGCCCACTCCTTGAGCCAAATTCTGCATCTCACCAAGACCCTTATATACCTGCTCTAATCTGGAATTTACCAATTCAAACGACTTTGTAATTCTATCATTTAAAGTCTTCTGCAGCTTTTCATCTACAGTCTCCCTAACCTGATCAAGCTGTTTATCTACAGTTCCATTAAGGTCACCTATTCGTTTTTCTACAGTCAGATTAAGTTCAGAAACCTTTCTATCCACCACAGCAGTAAGCTCTGCCATTCTTTTGTCCTGCATTTCAAAGCTTCTGCTCTGATGCTCGCTTACTAGCCTCCCATAGGATGTAAAGGAATTGTCAATGTGCTGATTCATTTCGTTCTTTGACTGTCTAATCTCATTGGGAATGTCCGCTAATTCTTCCTTGATAGATGCGCTTACCTCATCCTTGAGATTGCTCAGCCTTTTTAAAGAAATGAGAAAATAAATGCAAAGGGCCAAATTAATTATCCCCAAAAGTACTATGACTATTTCCATATATTAAAAATTGCCTTTCTCTATTTTTGTTTTCAAAATTTATTAGCCGTTTAAAGTCTCAAGAGCCAATCTGTATCCTTCAAAGCCCATGCCGGAAATCACTTTCACAGCCATGGAGCCTGTCAGAGTTTTCCTTCTAAACTCCTCTCGCTCTTCAATGTTGGTCAAATGAACCTCACAACAAGGCAATGCTACTGCTTTCAGTGCATCTAAAATAGCAACGGAGGTATATCCGTACCCTGCCGGATTAATTACTATGCCGTCATACATTTCAGCAGCCTCCTGAATTTTATCAACAATTTCTCCTTCATGGTTGCTCTGATAGATTTCTATACTTATATTCATATCATCGGCTACGCCGTTAACATAATTTTCTAAATCAGCATAGGTTTCTGCACCATAAATATCCGGCTCCCTTGTTCCCAAAAGATTTAAGTTGGGTCCGTTTATAACTAAAAAGCTCTTTCTGAAATCCACATTATTGGATATATCGAAATCCGACCAAGCTTCATAAATAGGATTTCTCTTGTCTAAAAGCTTCTCCATGTTAGTCCCCTTTAGTGGTGGCCTATGATGATTTGACAGCTTTTCCAAATCCCTTGTTATATGAATCACAACACCGTTTTGTCTCAATAGATTTTTGTTTTCAGGAAGGTCTATAACGCCTTCACCGGTAGCTATAACCTGGCCCTGATTTTTTGTAACATCCTTTAAGATCTGGTTCTCCATAACCTTAAATCTTTCAATGCCGTACTCTTCAATGTAATCCTTTGGAACCATTCCGTGTCGGCTGATGAATATTCTGTCCGTGTCCATAAGCTTAAGCCCCTGTACATTGGCAATTCTTCTTCCCATAAAGCTTTTGCCACTTCCCGGCATACCTATGAGACATCTATTGAGCAGCTTTGCCAGAACCTTATCTATTACATCTTCAATATCGCCCTCTTCAAGATTTCCCTTGCAGAAAATCTCCGCTGCCTTACCTGCCTGCGCCACCAGCATTTCCAGACCTGTAGCGGTCTTTAGTTCTCTGTCCTCAGCTTCTAAAATCAATGCTGTCTTATACGGGTTATAGATTACATCGACGACTGCCTCCAGGCTGTTAAAGCCCTCCAGAGAAATAGGCTTATCTCCATTATTTGGATACATTCCCACAGGAGTGGCATTTACAATAATTTCAGCGTCCTTAAATTTATCCAGATTCTGATAATTGCTTTCTCCGTTTCTCGATATTAACTCAATATTTGAAGCACCCATATCGGTTAATACAGCCTTACAGGTGTATGCAGCTCCGCCTTTTCCCAGAATTGCAACCTTCTTTCCCGGTACATCTATGTTGTTTTTTTCGATTATGTACTGAAATCCGAAATAGTCAGTATTATATCCGGTTAGGCTTCCGTCAATTTCCCGCTTAACAGTATTTACATTACCCAGAGCATAGCATTCAGGCGATAGCTGATCGCATAGTGTAAACACTCTCTTCTTATACGGCATTGTAATATTAAAGCCGTCATAAGCAAGATTTTTCAATAAACTTGGTAATTCATCTTCAGAAACGGGACAAAGTCTGTATTCATAATCGCCCCAGAAGCTGTGAATCAAAGGAGATAAACTTTTAATTTCTTTGCCGCTTATTAGCCCAAAGGTGCCCGCATTGATGATGCCGGCCTGGTAGTCCTTGGAAGCATCCAAAATAGCTCTGAAAACCGCCCCGTCATAGACATTTGCCTTCTTGAGAATCTCCATTTCTCTTTCGTTATCGAAAATCTCCAAGCCTTGACTCTTCTTATATCTTGAAATCTCCGTAACCAGCTCTCTTCTTTCAGCAAGAAGGCTTGATATTTTATCGTCAACCTTATCAATTTCTCTTCTGATATTTTTTATATCCTTCATTAATAATCTCCTATGCTCTTCCAATATTCCCATCTAATTCAGCCTTATGTAATTGGGCAAAAAATCCCGGATAAGATTTGTTTATATTTTCCCAACCATCTATAAGAATCGGATCCTTTGTCAGGAAGGATGCCAATACAGCCATCATCACCATTCTATGATCTTTAGTAGAAATATATATAAATTCCGGTGTCGAATTTTCAGCATCGCCCTGATTCATTCCGGTAATTCTAAGGGTGCCGTCCTCATATGTGAATTCACCGCCACACGCCTTTAGAATCTCCTGAATGCCGGAAATCCTGTCGCTTTCCTTATTTCTAAGAAACTCAATATTTTCTATTACGGTTTCTCCCTCTCTTGCCATAGCCATAACAGCAACTATAGGTACTAAATCCGGCGTAGTTGAACCGTCAATTACAACCTTTCCTTCCCCTCGCATAAGCTTTATATATTCGACAATTTTCCTATCTGCCTGCAAGGATACGGTGTTGAGTCCCTTAATCAGAAATCTGTTTCCTGTTATCTGCTCCGCTCCCAGCCAAAAGGCGCCATTGGACCAGTCGCCTTCAATGCTGTAGCTTTCCGGCCCTCTGAACTGCTGGTCTCCGGGAATATGGAATTTAATCATTGAATCAGTTTCTTCCATTTTTATAATGCTGATCTCAAAATCATTTAATATATTTAGGGTCATATCTATATATGATCGTGAAACAATGGGCTTTTCAATAGTTAAGGTGCTATTTCCTCCTAAAATCGGCAATGCCATAAGAAGTCCGCTGGCAAACTGTGAGCTGTTTCTTCCGGATATGGAGTAATCGCCCCCCTTAAGCTGCCCACCTGTTCGGATTATGCCTTTTCCCTCATCGATAAAAAAATTGCATCCCCCTTTAGTCAGCGCCGTTGTCAGCTCCTTCAACGGTCTTGACAAAAGACATCCCTCTGTTCTGAACTCCGCACTGATGCCTAGAGCTGAAACAAGAGAAAGCATAAATCTAAGAGTTGCACCACTCTCTTTTATATCCAAAACCGGTATATAGTCCGGCACCTGTCTTCTCATAGCCTTTGCCTTTGCAGTCGCCATACATAGAGCCTCAACCCTGGCAAGGGACTCTTTTGTCGCTTCCATATCATCAGAAAGTCTAAACTCATCAAAATTCCATACAGGCACGCACCTACCATTTCCTTGCAGCTCCTTAATAAAGGAGCATATGCTAACCCTGTGATAGATGGATTTAGATGGAATTGCGTTAATAATCGTAGTCATGTTCATCCTCCACGAGAATACAAATATACAGATATAATTATACCATAATTAACGGCATAAAACAAAACCCCTTTCATCAGAATTTCCAATAAAAGAGGCTCTCGCTTTTAAGTATTATTCGATTTATTTTTCTAAAAAGGTTTTTTGCACAAAATATTGACTGGCGAAGGCAAAGCACGCAGCAAAGCAAATATTTCTCGGGTCCGCACTGTCTCTCTCCGGTTCCATACCGTAGCCATTAGCAGCACAAGCTGTAGCCTTTGTCAGCTTCCTACAGAAATTGTCATAGGACTCCTGAGGTGTATTGCTATCTATTGCCAGGGTTATCAGCTTGGATATTTCATCCATAGTAAACACCGATTTTAACACAGCAATGACTATTAAGGATGCAACTGCCAGCTTATCATATCTCTTTTTTGTCGGTGCTTTTATAAAGGCTTTTTTTACATAATTGTTAACCATAGTCCCGGTTATTATCTGCCCTTCAGCAGCTTCTCTTCCCAGCTCTCTTCTAAGCACATCATCTATATATGTCAGCATTTGATCCAAGTACAAATCCACATTAGGCAGTTGATCCCAAAGCGGGAGCTCTATAATCTTGGCGCCATTTTTTTTGTTAACTATCTCTGCAACAGATTTCTCCAATTTTTCTCTCACTTTCCGCAATATTAGAATGTGTATTCGTTGTAAGCTTATCACAACATCTATACTTTGTCAACAGTTGACAGGGTTATAAAAATAGTGTAACATAGTTTTGGTAACCAGATTATTTTTAGTGCATCCCTTGCGGCTTGTATTAGTACAAGTTGCATAAATAGCAAAAATTTAATAGAATAAAATTGATAATTGAAAATTGAAAGGATCAAACAGTAATATGAATTTAAACCAGCTTTTTGAATATGAATACTCCCCTACCTTTAGAGATTTAGTTGAAAATTCCGCAAAGTCCTATGATCAGGATGATGCTTTCATATTAAAACATAAGGGCAAAGGAAAAGAAGTTTCTTACGAACACATCTCCTTTGCAGAGTTTAGAAATCAGGTTGAGGCTTTAGCATGCGCATTCCATAAGGAAGGATATTCAGCGGAGCCAATTGCAGTTATCGGTAAAAACAGCTATAACTGGATTCTGACATACTTTGCTACTCTTTATCTTGGCAGCATAACTGTTCCTCTGGATAAGGCACTGCCCACAGGGGAGGCCATCTCCTCTATCAAGCGAAGCCATGCCAAGACATTGGTCTTCGACGCTGAAATGGATGCCTTATCTAAGGAAGCAGCCTCCAGCTTCGGTGAGGCTCTAAACATTGTTTCCATGGACAGGCTCAGCGCCATGATTTCAGAAGGTAATGAGCTTATTGAAAATGGCTATACAGAGCACAGGTCTATGGAAATAGATCCGGAAAAGCTGGCAGTTATTTTGTTTACCTCAGGAACAACATCAGCATCAAAGGCCGTAATGCTCAGCCAAAGAAATATTATGATAAATGTTTATGATGCTATAACTACAGAGCCTATTAGAAGAGGCGAAGTGAATATGGCGTTCCTGCCTTATCACCATACCTTCGGAAGCGTAGGTCAGGTAGTTATGATCGCCGCCGGTCTTGTAACAACATATTGCGACGGCTTGAAATACATCCAGAAAAACATTGTAGAGTACAAGGTAAGCCTCTTTGTCGGTGTTCCTCTGTTAATCGAAGCAATATACAAAAAAATTATCGCTTCTGTCAAAAAGCAAAAGAAAGAAAAAAAGCTGGCTTTGGGAATTCTGCTTTCTAAAGGACTCAACAAGGTTGGTATAGATATTAGAAGAAAGCTGTTTAAAGAAATCCATGATCAGCTGGGCGGAAATTTGAAGTTCGTCATAAGCGGAGCCTCCGCAATCGACCCTAAGGTTGTTGAAGGGCTTAAAAACTTCGGTATCCTGGCTGTTCAAGGCTACGGCTTAACAGAAACCTCCCCTATTCTGGCTGCTGAAAACCCTGACAATATGAGAAGCGGTTCTGTTGGAAAGGCCATGCCTCATGTAGAGCTTAAGCTTGTAGATGTGAACGAAGAGGGTGTCGGTCAGCTTGTTGCAAGAGGTCCGAATATAATGGCCGGTTATTTTGAAAATCCGGAAGAAACGGCTAAGGTATTTAAGGACGGCTGGTTCTATACCGGTGACCTGGCTACCATTGACAAAGACGGCTTTGTATTTATCAAGGGCAGAGAAAAGAATGTTATCGTGTTGAAAAACGGTAAGAACGTTTATCCTGAAGAGTTGGAAACCCTTGTAGCTAACCTTCCTTTCGTTGAAGAGGTATTTGTTTTCGGTGAAGAAAAGGGCGAGAATGACTTGGTCGTTTCTGCTAAAATCGTCTATAAACCTGACTACCTGAAGGAATATGCAGGCGTAGAAACTCATGAGGAGGTTGAGAAGATAATCAGAGAGGCTGTTGATAAAATCAATGATACAATGCCGGCTTATAAGCACATTAAGCGACTGATTTTAACTGACCAGCCTATGATTAAGACAACTACCGGAAAGGTAAAGCGTTTTGAAGAGGTAAAAGCTCTATAAAAGATGCTTTTAAGCCGATAATTTTCACCTTAAAATTTACCCTTAAATTTCATAAATATATTGCATTTAGTCACTATTGATGTTATTATAGCATTTAATCGAATAACCCGACTTATATATGTAAAGGGGAGTAGCCGGCAAGATAAGCTCTTGCAGTACTATGCGTCAATACACGGTGATTCAGTTCACCCGCAATTACTTGAAATGGCGAGACTTTTAGATAATCATATCTAGAGGTCTCTTTATTTTTATCTATTACGGAGGATTTATGTATTATTCAAAGGAAGCAAAGGAAGTCCTTTCCCAGCTCAACTCATCCACCTCAGGCTTAACCGATGAAGCGGTCATTGCCAATAGGGATGCCTATGGTGAGAACAAGCTCTATGAAAAGAAAAAGAAAAGCCTGCCTGCAATATTTTTTGAGCAGTTTAAAGATTTTCTCGTTATTATTCTAATCATTGCAGCCATCATCTCCATGGCAACAAAAAATGCCGAAAGTGCAGCTGTAATATGCGTTGTACTCATTCTAAATGCAGTACTTGGCACAGTACAATATGTAAAGGCGGAAAAGTCCTTGGATAGCTTGAAAAACCTCTCTGCTCCGATGGCAAAGGTAATAAGAAACGGTATCAAGCTGGAAATCCCGGCAGTTGAACTGGTTGTCGGTGATATAATCACACTTGAGGCCGGAGATATTGTTCCCGGAGACGGTAGAATAGTAGATAACTTTTCACTTAAGGTAAACGAAAGCGCCCTAACCGGAGAATCTGAAAGTGTGGATAAGTCATCTGAAGTCATTACATCTGAACAGGTCGCTCTCGGTGATCAAATCAATATGGTGTTTTCAGGCTCTCTCGTAACCTATGGCAGAGCAACTGTGGTAGTTACAGCTGTCGGATTAGGCACCGAACTAGGTAAAATAGCAAGGCTGATGAATGATGTTGAAGAAAAGAAGACCCCTCTTCAAGTTACGATGGATAAATTCAGCAGAACCCTATCCATCGGCATAATCATTCTATGTGGGTTGATTTTTGCCCTTAATGTGTACAGAGGCATGGCCATTACAGATTCCATGCTCTTTGCTGTGGCTCTAGCTGTTGCAGCAATTCCGGAAGCTCTTTCATCTATAATTACCATATCCCTTGCAATCGGGACCTCAAGAATGGCGGATGAAAATGCAATCATAAAGCAACTAAGCGCAGTGGAGGGCCTTGGAAGCGTATCCATCATATGCTCTGACAAAACCGGAACCCTGACGCAAAATAAAATGACAGTAGAAAATACCTACTGCAAAAACTCAGATGACGAGAAAATGCTGCTTACAGCATCTATTTTGTGCAACGACACCTCTATCATAGATGGACTGACAACAGGAGACCCTACGGAAACCGCCCTTGTAGACTATTATATGAAGTCACATTCCGACTACGAAAAGATTAAGGAAATGTATCCGCGAATCGGTGAAATTCCTTTCGACTCAGATAGAAAGCTCATGAGCACAATGCATTTAATTGATGGGGAACTGGTACTGTTTACCAAAGGTGCTCTTGATGTAATGCTGGACAGAACTTCCAACTTAAGTGAAGCTGACAAAGAAGCCATTCGCCAAATCAATTTTGATTGGTCAAACCAAGGTCTCAGAGTTTTAGCCTTCGCTAAAAAAATCTTAGCCAGAGAAGATAATCTTGGTCTTGATGATGAGTTCGATCTGGAATTCATCGGCTTAATGTCCGAAATGGATCCGCCTAGGGTGGAATCGGCCAAGGCGGTTGCTGACTGTCTGGCAGCAGGAATAAAACCGATTATGATAACAGGTGACCACAAGGTTACAGCTTCAGCTATTGCGAGGAAAATAGGAATTATGAAGGATGGTGACCTGGCAATTACAGGTCCTGAGCTGGAGGCCATGTCAGATGATGAACTTATGGAAAAGCTGGCAAGCATTTCAGTCTATGCTCGTGTTTCCCCAACGGACAAAATACGCATAGTAAAGGCTTGGCAAAGTCTTGATAATATCGTCGCAATGACCGGTGACGGAGTAAATGATGCTCCTGCCTTAAAGAATGCTGATGTCGGAGTTGCCATGGGTATCACAGGTACTGAGGTATCAAAGGATGCGGCTTCAATGATTTTAACTGACGACAACTTTGCTACAATTATCAAATCTGTCTTAAATGGAAGAAACATCTATGCTAATATTAAAAATGCGATTAAGTTTCTTCTTTCAGGCAATACGGCAGGAATTTTCGTTGTTTTATATGCGGCACTTACTGCCCTGCCGACACCGTTTTCTGCGGTTCATCTTTTGTTTATAAATTTGGTTACAGACTCTTTGCCGGCTTTGGCTATAAGTATGGAGCCTATGAACACGAGGCTTATTCACGAAAAACCACGTCCTCGAAATGAGTCTATTCTAACGGGAAGATCCATTGCAGAAATAATAATCCAAGGACTTTTAATAGGTGCTGCAACTGTCTGTGCATTCTATATCGGTCTTGGACAGTTCCCTTGGGAGCTTATGGGAATGAAGCCTGTTTCCGGCATTATCGGCAAGGAGGTGGCCATGACCATGGCATTTGCCTGCCTATGTCTCGCAAGACTTTGGCACGGCTTTAACTCCAGGGGCTCAGCATCAATATTCAAGCTGGGAGTTTTCACCAATATATACACAATCGGAGCCTTCTTTGTAGGTGCGGCTCTGCTGTTTATAATACTGGTTACACCGTCCTTTGGAAGGGCATTTACCATTGCACCTTTAAGTGGTGAGCAAATGATTGCCCTCTCTATATTAGCAATTGTTCCTACAATTTTAATTCAAATTTATAAAATTTTTGTTGACAGAGAGTAAGTATTTCTGTTATAATCACGGAAATTAAATATTGTTTAATAAAATAAACCGTTGATGGAGAGTAAGTAAGGTTTGTAAATCCCTTTTCAGAGAGCTGTGTATGGTGTGATGCAGTACTGGGACCAAGCCCCAATGGACTTCAGAGGGCAATCCGAAAAACATATTTTTATGTTCAGTAGGTGCGACGGAGTGATTGACCGTAAGAACTAATCGGCGTGTGATGGCACGCACTGAGAGAACACATTTTTTGTGTTAAGCCGGGTGGCAACGCAGGTGAACTATACTCCTGTCCCAGCATTTGTTCGGGATAGGAGTTTTTTTATTGGGTAAAGCTCTCGTCCTTCCTCAGTGCAGCAGCTAAGCTTATAAGCAACAAACTAATTGAAGGGAGATTTATCATGGAAGAAAAAAGAATATTTTTAACAGAAGCGGAAATGCCAAAATATTGGTATGATATGAGAGCTGACATGAAAACTAAGCCGGCTCCTCTTTTAAATCCGATTACCAAGGAGCCTGTAACCTTTGAGGAGTTATCTATGGTTTTTACAAGGTCAGGAGCCAGAGAAGAGCTGAATGAAAACACAGCATTTCACAAAATTCCTCAACCTGTTCTCGAATATTATAAGACCTACAGGCCATCCCCTTTGGTCCGTGCCAATGCTTTCGAGAAAGCCATAGGCACCGGTGCAAAGATTTATTTCAAATTTGAAGGAGGCAACACCTCCGGCAGCCACAAATTAAATTCAGCAATTGCCCAATGCTATTACGCTAAGGAAGAAGGTATAAGGGGCGTAACTACGGAAACCGGAGCAGGACAATGGGGAACCGCCCTTGCCATGGCATCCAGCTATCTTGATTTAGACTGTAATGTGTTTATGGTTAAAGGAAGCTATGAACAAAAACCGTATAGAAAAGAGGTCATGAAAACCTTTGGCGCTCAGGTTACCCCATCTCCATCTCTTTTGACGGAAATTGGCAAAAAAATCAATGAGCAATTCCCCGATACATCCGGAAGCCTGGGTTGTGCCATTTCTGAAGCCATTGAAGAGGCTCATAAGAAGGGATATAAATACGTCCTTGGAAGTGTGCTTAACCAGGTTTTGCTTCATCAATCCATAATAGGTCTTGAAGCCGAAGCGGCTATGAAAAAAGCCAATATAAAGCCGGACATCATCATAGGCTCTGCAGGCGGTGGAAGCAACATCGGTGGCCTTATTGCACCCTTTGTAGGCAAGGTTTTAAGGGGAGAATCCAACTACAGATTCATAGCAGCCGAGCCTCAAACCTGCCCTTCACTCACAAAAGGAGAATTTCGTTACGACTATTGTGATACGGGAAAAACCACTCCTATGGCTAAAATGTACACCCTAGGCTGTGATTTCATACCTCCCTTAAGTCACGCCGGAGGTTTACGCTATCATGGAATGAATCCGGTAGTATCTCAGCTATATGCTGATGGCATATTGGAGGCAGAGGCCTTTTCCGAAAGGGATGTTTTCGAGGCTGCAAAGCTTTTTGCCAGAAAAGAAGGTATACTCCCTGCCCCTGAGAGCGGCCATGCCATTGCAGCCGTAATAAAGGAAGCCGCGAAATATACCGATACAACAAAAGAGCCAACCATACTCTTTTGTTTGAGCGGGGTCGGCTATTTCGATATGTCTGCATATAAAAAATTTAATTAACACAGGTTAACATTTACTTCTTGAATGCTAACTACCGGGTAAGTCTTCGCTTAAGCACCTCCATGGCATAGACAATCTGTTCTTCAGTGTGGTCGCTATTGAGGCAATATCTTAAGCGAGCCTTGCCTCTCGGTACTGCCGGGTACAGTGCCGGAGGAACAAAAATTCCATCCTCCTGCATTACCATACTCAATCTAAAGGCCAGTTCATCATCACCAATCATAATTGGAGTAATGGCAGTTTCTCCTGCCAGGCATGTGTCAAAGCCATGCTTATGAGCTTCTCTCATGAAGATTTCAATATTTTTGTGTAATTTTTGAACTCTTGTATTGTCTCGTTCAAGCAGCTCAATGCCCTTAATTACCGCAGCGGTAAGAACCGGTGAAAGTCCCACGGAAAATACAAAGCCAGGCAGATTGTATCTTAAGTATTCAATCAGCTCCTTGCTGCCTGCCAAATATCCGCCACAGGTTCCTAGACCTTTTGAAAGGGTTCCCATTTTTATGTCGATATCATCCGGTGCAAGATTGAAATATTCATCTACACCGCCGCCATTCTCGCCAATTACGCAGGCTGAATGAGCCTCATCGACCATTAAGAAGCAACCGTATTTCTTCTTAATTCTAACAAATTCGTCTATCGGTGCAATATCGCCATCCATGCTATATACACCCTCCACGACTATTAAGATTTTTTCGTACTTATCTCTGTTGTTTTCGATAAGTCTTTCAAGCCTGGAAAAATTATTGTGAGGAAATCGTTTCTTATCAGCCTTGGATATCTTCAACCCCTGAGATATTGAATTATGGCTGAGTATATCATAAAGAATTAAATCATTTTCGTTGCAAAAATTTCCCACAAAGGTTACATTAGTCGAATGCCCGCCTACCAGCACAAGAGCATCCTCTGTATGCTTCCACTTTGCAATTTTTGCTTCCAGTTCTTTGTGAATGGTCTTTTCACCGGCAAGCAATCTGCTTCCACTGGCACTTGTTCCATATTTCTTTACAGCTTCAATTGCAGCTTCATTAACCTCCGGATCACCTGAGAGGCACACATAATTGTAGCTTCCGAAGTTAATGATATCCTTGCCGTTCATAATGGATGTATCTCTTAATACCGAATCATGAGCGATAAAATATGGGTTTCCATACTTCGCCATGTCTTCAGCAAATTCCATCTGTCTTTCATGGAAAGCCTTCCATTCCCTTGAATCCGTGAATTTAGTTACAGCCCTTTTTCTCATCTCAGTAGTATTAATCATCTTTGTTACAAGACACTCCTTTATTTACAATTTTCAAGCAAAGCTTCTGCAAGAACTCTCGCCTGCTCACTATGCTCTTCTGTAGGGTTCCAGTTACACCTAACCTCTTCGTCAATTACAGCAAATCCGGCATCCTGAAGTTTTTCTCTAAGAACCTTGTTGCCTTCTCCGGACCATCCATAGCATCCGAAGACAGCGGCTTTTTTGTTCTTAAATCTGCATTCTTTAAGGAAGTCCAGCCATCCGCCTACATCTGATAGGATGTGTTGACTTACTGTAGGTGATCCTACAGCAATTGCTTTTGATCTGAAGATTTCAGTCATTACATCATTTTTATCCGTTTTGCCGATGTTGAATACTTTAATAGTAGTCTCCGGTGAAAGCTCTCTCAAATGCTCTGCAATTTTATGTGCCAGCTGCATGGTCCCATTCCACATGGTATCATAGCAAATACAGATCTGATCATCATGGTAGTTATCACACCATTTTCTGTATTCATCTACAATCTGCATTGGATTTTCTCTCCAAATTACACCATGAGACGGACAAATCATCTCAATCGGCAAATTAAGATCATCTAATTCCTTCAGCTTGTTTTTTAGCATTATGGCAAATGGATTTATAATATTTGCATAGTATTTCATTGCCTCAACCCATAGCTTGCCCTGATCAGCTCTATCGTTGAAAAGCTCATCTGAAGCATAATGCTGACCGAAGGCATCCATTGAGAACAAAATATTATCTTCGGTTAAGAATGTTGCCATGCTGTCAGGCCAATGCAGCATTCTCATCTCAATAAAGATAAGCCTTTTGCCGTTGCCCACATCAACTGAGTCTCCCGTTTTAACAACATGGAAATTCCACTCCGGATGATGATATTGACCTACAAGGGATTTAACACAATTTGCAGTACAGTAAATAGGAACATCAGGAATTTCTTCCAGTAAAGCCGGTAATGTTCCACTGTGGTCAACCTCTCCGTGATGAACAACGATGAAGTCAATTTTATTAATATCAACTTCCTTCTTAAGATTGTCCATAAACTCAGTGGAATGAGGTCTCCATACAGTGTCCAGCAGAACTGTTTTCTCTTCCTGAATTAAATATGCATTCTGACTTGAGCCGTTGTTAATTGAATAGTCCATGCCGTGAAACCATTCCAGCTCCCAGTCCATTTTGCCAATCCAATATACATTGTTTTTTACATGCCTTTTCATAAAAATAATACCTCCACAAAATCATATGACTATAGCAATTTTAAAATATGTTTTTCTAAATCTTCAGGTTTATCCGTCGGAGCAAATCTCTTAACAACATTGCCTTCCCTGTCAACAAGAAATTTAGTGAAATTCCATTTAATTTTAGAGCCCATAAGTCCTTTTTTCTGAGATTTTAAATATGTGTAAAGGGGGTCTTCACCATCGCCGTTAACATCTATCTTACTCATCATCGGAAATGTCACCCCATAATTCAATCTGCAAAATCCCTGTATTTCTTCATCAGTACCCGGATCCTGTGCTCCAAATTGATTGCATGGGAAGCCGACTACGGCAAGTCCCTTATCTTTATATTTTTTATATAATTTTTCCAATCCGTCAAACTGGGGCGTAAACCCGCATTTGCTGGCTGTGTTAACTATCAGCAGAACCTTACCGCTGAATTCCTCCATCGAAATTTCAGCACCCTTTCCGTCCTTAACTTTATATTCATATATACTCATTGTTATCATCTCCTATCTATCTCTATTAAGGCACAAAAACACTGCATAGAATGCACCGCACCTTTCCTATTTAATTTGCCCATATTAAAGATATTATAACACGATAATCCTAAGTTTTCTCCAAAAACTTAATGCCATGTTAAGATTTTTAGGCTTAAATGTAATGTCAATTAATGGAAATACAGCTTGCTTTTTATTTTATAAGGTATATAGTTAAGTATAAGGAAAGGGGGTTGATAAATTTGCCGAGATTTGATATGCATTGTCATACTAAAGCAGGATCCATTGATTCAAAGATAAGTATTGAAGAATACATATCTATTTTAAAGAGCAAGGGCTTTGATGGAATGCTGGTTACAGACCATGATTCCTATAAAGGTTATAGGTATTACCTTTCTAATGTTCCAAAGGATCCAAACTTCACCGTCCTTAAGGGCGTGGAGTATGATACCAAAGATGCCGGTCACTTCATAGTTATTATGCCTCAGGATGTCACATTGAAGGTGCTGCAAATAAGAGGCCTGGCCCTGGAGGAACTTATCAGCGTGGTTCATGCTAATGGCGGAATTTTAGGACCTGCTCACCCTTTTGGAGCAAGAAGCTCCAGTGCGTTGTTTTGCAACAAGGTAAGAAAGGATTGGAGTATACTTAAAAAGTGCGACTTTGTTGAGGGCTTCAATAGCTGTGAAACCCCAATCGCCAATACCATAGCTCAAACTTTGGCTGAAAAATGTGGCAAGCAATGCTTTGGTGGTTCTGATTCTCACAAAGAAGATTATGTGGGTCTGGCCTACACGGATTTTGCCTTTGAAATAAAAGACAACGACGATTTAATTGCTGCAGTTCGGCAGCAAGCAATTTCTGACTTTGGCGGTCAGGAGAGAACCTTCTTGAAGAAACACAGGAAAAGAAATTCCGTCTTTGCTACATACGGCTTTAAAGCCTACAATAGAGCCCTTGGTTTTCTCTTCTGTTCCCTTAGAAACAGCTATATGAGATCCGGTATATGACATTGCAAATCCCCGTATTCGATTTACCGATTACGGGGATTTTTATCAGACTTTATTTTTCTTCTCTAATTTTATCAATCTCATTCATATTATCAACTTCAATTACCTCAACGCCTTCTTTGTCCAGTCTTTTTCTAAAGACTGCAATCCCCATGTATGCCATGAAAATTGAGACAATCGGGTTGATAAGATTTAAAAAGGCATATGGGAAATATGCAAAGGAGTTTACACCCAGCGTTGCTGATTGATAAGCTCCACATCCATTCCACGGGAACATGGGTGACCATAGTGAACCTCCATCCTCTAAGGTTCTTGACAGATAATATCTTTCCAACCCCATATCATCATAAACTTTATAATACATTCTTCCCGGTATAATATTTGCCAAATACTGATCTGTTAATACAAAATCACAAATGATTCCTGTTACAATGGTGGTAGCAACAAGGCTCCCGACTGAATGTACAACTTTTACTACTTGCTCAAGAAGCACCTCTGTAAACTTGGCTTTTTCCAGTATGCCTCCAAAGCATAGTGCAAAGATTATAAGCGATATGGTCCAAAGCATACCGTTGACGCCACCTCTTGTCAGAAGTTTATCTACAATTTGCACACCGGTATCTCCAACATATCCATTCTGTAGGGTATCTAAAATATCCACCAGCCCTGCTCCCTGAAAAAATGCCGCAAATACACATCCTGTAGCAGCTGCCAGAAGCAATGACGGGATGGCGGGAACCTTCCTAACGGCGGTGACTAAAACCACAACAGGCGGAATTAAGAGCCAAGGGGTAATATTAAACTCACCCGCTAAAGCTCCCTTAATAACAGTTATGTTCTCCAGGTCTGCTGCTGATGAGTCATACCCGAATCCAATTGCAAAGTATATTATGAGAGCGATTATGAAGCTGGGTACCGTAGTATACATCATGGATCTGACATGAAGATATAAATCTGTTTCTGCCGCTGCAGCTGCAACATTAGTACTGTCAGATAAAGGAGAAATCTTATCTCCAAAATATGCACCTGAAATAACCATTCCGGCTGTAAGAGCCGGATTTATTCCAAGACCTGTACCTATGCCCATTAGTGCCACACCAATTGTTCCTCCTGAAGTCCATGCACTTCCTGTGGCAACTGACACAATTGCACATAAAATACAGCCTGTTGGCAGGAAGAATTTAGGTGAAATCAATTCCAAGCCGTAATAAATCATTGCCGGAACCGAACCGCACAGCACCCAGGAGCCGATTAACATACCTACTATCATGACAATAATAAGTGCTTCTATTGCTCTGTATACACTGGATATCATTCCTTCTCTGACATCAATCCAACTACACCCAACCTTGAATGCCATAGCCGCTGCAAGGATAGTTGAAATAACAATAGGAATATGCGGATCAACTTTTAAAAAAATCATGGATGTAACGATAATAACCGCCATACCGATTATAGGGATTAACGCTTCCCAAACCTTTGGTTTTCTTGCTGTAGACATATTTGCCTCCTTTAGTATAAAATTTTTTATTATATCTATTGCAAATTTTATGCCAGGTAAAATCTCTGTAATATTGGAACTACAGCAATTAAAAAAGGAAATATATTTCCCTGTTCCGGGTAATATATTTCCCAAATCTGTTATTGCTTTATTAAGTCTATCCACTCTCTGATGCCATAATCTGTTATCTTATTGTTGAGCTGCCTTTTAGTGATTCCCAAAATTTGTGCCGCTTGTGTTAAATTGCCATTTACGGTAACTATAACATCTTTTATATACTCCAGCTCAAAATCACTTCTTGCTTTTTGGAGGGTTAAGATGCCTTTTTTATATTTATCGGCAGGTCTTTCCCTATCTGTATTGCCGCCTTTAATATAGTGCGGAAGGTAATATTTCGCACTATCATAATCAATTCTGCCATTTTCCGACAGTACAACAAGTCGCTCGATAATCGTTTTCAGCTCCCGAATATTTCCCGGATAATTATACTCCTTCAGGAAATTCTTCGTTTCATCATCAATAAACTCTACTTTTTTGGCAAATTTAAGCTCCGACTTTTTAATAAAATATTCAATGAAGGCATCAATGTCTTCTCTTCTATCCCTTAATGGAGGAACATTAAGAACTATTCCGTTTATTCTATAGAAAAAATCTTCTCTGAACAAGCCTTCTGAAATCAATTTCTCTATATCCTTATTAGTTGCTGAAATTAATCTTATGTTGACTTCGATTTTCTCACTGCCGCCTACCCTCTCGATTTTTTTGTTCTCAATTACCCTAAGAAGTTTTACCTGAGTGTTTAATGATATATCGGCGATTTCATCTAAAAAGAGGGTTCCATTACCGGCTCTTTCAAACTTGCCTATTTTTTTACTGACAGCTCCCGTAAAAGCACCCTTCTCATGTCCGAATAATTCCGATTCCAATATTCCTTCTGAGTACTCCTGACAGTTAACAGCTAGAAAATTTCTTTTAGCTCTACAGCTTTTGGTATGGATATACTTTGCAATTACTTCTTTTCCTACACCGCTTTCGCCCAGAATCAGCACAGAAATATCACTTCCGGCAATTTTATCGCATGTATGCAATAATTCTTTGTATACTTTATTTTCTGAATGCAGCAATGCGGAAATTTCCCCGCTGTCGGTATTTAAAGCTATATCATCGTCCTTGAATTGCCCCATATAATTGGATATATCATAGAGCAAGCTTTCAGGATTGCTGCTTTTAATAAAGTAATTATATGCACCCAGCTTCATAGCTTCAACTGCCGTTTCAACGGTTCCGTAAGCGGTTACCAATATAACACCGATATTTTTGTCATATCCTTTAATCCATTTGAGCAGTTCAATGCCTGTTTCATCCTTCATTATGAGGTCGGTTACAACAATCGCTATGGTGTTATTTTTAATTATTTCCTGCGCTTCTTTAATACATCCGGCAGTAAATACATCATATCCTTTTTCAGATAATATAAGCGAAAACATTTCTCGGTAATCGTTCATATCATCAACTATCAGTATTTTTTTTGATTTATTCATAGCAATATTTTATTCCATAATCCGTCTTTTTAAGCTGTCAAAGAAAGCAGACAGCTTTCCCTTTTCATCGGGCCATATCTTAAACACTCGGTCTACCGCTATTACAAATATGGCAATAGCCGAATAGTCCTTGGCGCTGGCAATTATACCGGTTAGCTCTAATATGATGAGCATCAAATAAAAGGTAAAAAGTATTGACCGTTTTGGTAATGCCGCAATAAAATCTACGCCTATTTTTGACCCCAAATAAAACGGGGTCATATATTTTGATGCTTTAGTTAATCTTTTTTCCAAAAACTTCGCTATTTCCCGATAACACCAATCTGAGGTAATAATCAAGGATTGAACTGCAAAAACAAGCAAACTGATATTTTCAGCGAATTTTTCATTTACTCCTAATACTCGTGCTATGACATAAGCTACATCACTATTGCCTATAAAAAAGTATACAATAAAATATACAACTACAAAGGCAATAAAAATCACGAGAACAGAGCTTAACCAACGTAATGTTTTCATATATCCTCCAATAACTATTCTTTTTATAATACATGATTAAATAACACAGCCGTAACCACATTATTATACCACATTTATATCATTCATTTAAAAAATGATACCTCAACATTCAATTTTCTTTGTCACCTAAACACTTTTGAGTTTCCGTGATTAAAGTTTAGAGAAATAGTAAAGCAGGTACCCTCATTTTCATCGCTTTCAACTGTAATATCACCGTCAAGCTTTTTAACCTCATTATACACCAGGTATAGCCCCAATCCTGTGCCGTGATCCATATCTTTAGTAGTGTAAAATGGTTCAAATATTTCTTCTATGTGTTCTTTATTTATGCCACATCCGTTGTCTTTAACTTTAATGCTAATAGATTCACAGGCTGTATCCACTTCAATTATTATTTTGTTATTTCCATCTTCATCTTCAAATGCATCAACGGCATTTTCGATTAAATTGATTAAAATAATATTGATAGCTTCAATATTAATTGGTACAACTCTGTTTCCGGTGTGCCAAAACTCACATTTAATGTTATTCGCTCTAAGTCGTGGCGACATCAAGGTTATTATGTTTTCTACCAAAACGAAAATATCCTCTTTGACATAACTGTTGCTTGAAGATTTAGAAAACCTAAGCAAATGCTCTATCAGGTCATTTATCCTGTTTATAGAGTTCTCCATCATATTAATAGCTTTATTTCTGGAGGCTTCAGATGCGCTCATCTTAATTAAATATAGCCCGTTTCTAATGGTACCGAGCGGATTGCGTATCTCATGGGAAAGACCGGCGGATATTTGCCCCATAGCCATTATTTTATTTTCCTGGTGAAGTTTCCTCTCGATTATAAGCTTTTCAGTTATATCTTGAATACTCAATATTCTAAAGGATTCATTTTCAGAAATATATGGTGAAATTTTAACAGCATAGCTTTTGTTATTTATAACGGAAACGAATTCTACATCAGCAGCTTTAGAGAAGTCCTCACTTGTATATTTTAAAAAAAGATTTTTAATTAGAGGAATGTCGAATATATTTCCGCCAATTACATTATCATCTGAATTTATAAGGTCTTTAAAAGCTTTATTATACTCAATTATATTTCCTTCCTCTGAAATAATAAGAAATGCTGTATTAAGGTTATTGAGAATCATACTAACATTCTTCTTGGCATTAGAAATTTCTCTTGTTTTTTCTCTTACTCTCTTCTTAAGCTGATAATTCCAGATGTACAAGCTGCCTGCTACAGCGATTAATATCATAGCAATAGTTATAAATGCCGAAATCACATTATTTTCGCCTTTAATTGATTCAGAAATCCCAAACCATTTTTGTTGTACCTTGGAAACTATTTTATTTTTCTTCATCTGAAGAATGCTCTTGTTCAGCACTGACAGCAGCTCTGTATTTTCCTTGTTAACAGCAAGAACTACATCCTTTTCATAAAGCAATTCCATATTATATTTTTTAGTCTCATATACATCGTACTCTTTCCAGTAATTAGATAATACCACCTCATCACCTATAGCCACATCGACTTTCTCGTCACTTAGCAGCTCCAATGCATCCTTTGTATCATCCACATATATGTATTTGGCCTTCTTTTTACCTGCCCCTCTGAGCAGGTCATTAATATGTTCTTCAGCCAGATCTCCTTTAGGTATGGCAACCCTCTTCCCGCTAAGCTCATCCGCTTTTAAATGTTTCCCCTTCTTCTGTGAGGATATAAGTACTGTCTTTAATCTATATATAGGAATTGATAAGTTAAATTCCTTTCCTCTTTGCTCACTTGGGAACATATCACAGGCATCTATATTTCTGTTTCTAAGTTCCTCCACAAGGTTGTAAAATGTATACATACTTATGTCTATCGGCGTCTCCGCTTCAAGGGACAAATAATTGGCATAATCTACAATCAGCCCCGTGTAGGCCTCAGCTTCTTCATCGTAGTATGAAATAGGAGGGGCCGTAATATCAGAGCCCAACTTTATTGGCCCATGTGATTTCAAATATTCCTTCTCTTCTTTGGTTATCTCCGATGAATACCTGAAATATGTGATTAAATCCGTACCGTACTTCATTAATACAAGTTGATTAAATATTATATATAGAATTATTATTCCCAATATTACAGCAAAAATTTTTCTAAATACTTTCATTATGTCCCCCAAGCATTCTCTGTTATTAAAAGTATAGCAAAGTCATAATATCTAATCAATAAAAAAGCCCGAGGTGTGAAAACCACGGGCCATATGCTCATTTTCTTACTATACGTATCTTCTTACACTCAAAACAGGTCCGGTATTTGCAGCGCCTTGTCTTGTAATCATAATTCCCTGTGAAGGATTTAAAGCGTGAACCTCCTGTCCTCCACCGATATAAATGCTGTAGTGTCCACCATAAACTAAAACGTCACCCGGCTGCATATCACCTGTTGATACCGGCGTGCCATTTGTTCCGCCAAAGCCCACATTTACACCAAATTGCTGATAAACAGCCCATACAAAGCCATAGCAGTCACATCCGTTAGTTAAGCTCTTTCCACCCCATACATAAGGATTTCCAACGAACTGTGTAGCGAATGATGCAACTGACCCTCCGTTACCGGAATATGAAGCAGCTGATTCATATCTGCTTGATGAGCCTCTTGATGAAGAGTTTGACTTGTTAGAATGTCTTGCCTTAGTCCCTCTGCTAACGATTTCATTCTTAGCTTCTTTAACAACCTTCTCACTTATAGTAGTGGATTCTGTAACCCTTCCATTAACAGAAATCTGTCTGGCCACAACTTCCTTTGCACCGTTTTCTCCGGCTTCCTTAACTTCTTCTTCGTCTTCATAAAGTGAATCTGTATCTTCATAAGTTGTTTCAGCAACAATGACCTCATTGCTGGTAACAACCTGATCTACCTTAACATTTACATAAGGCTTAGCTTCAACCAGATTAAAAGTATCGCCCGGAAGTACTGTCGAAAAATCCTTGTCCGAGTTCATAGCAACGAATTCATCATAGCTGAGATTATTATTCAAAGCGATATCCCAAGGCGTATCTCCGTCTTGCACAACATAGCTCTTAACTTCCTGACCGCCGGTTAATATTGTGTTTATTGCATCTTTTGCCGAAACGGTCTTCGGTGTCTTATCACTGGTCAAATTCTTCTGAACTGCTTTTAATTCAGGCTCACAAGTGATTGACTTTACCTTTGCTCCTGCAGCTACGAAATTGTTTTTAACTCCGTTTATAACCTTATTTGCATTTCTTTCAGAATTAACGATTGCAATTGTCTTATCCCCTGCCTTAATTTCCCAATAGTCTTCGGTAGCATATACCTTTGAACCGTAAATCATGATGCCCATAAGCAAAGCTGCTGCCAGACATATTCCTCCAATTACGGCATACTTATTGTTCTTTAAATTAAGTAATTGATTCATAAAAAAAAATTATTCCTCTTTCCTTTTCTGTTTTGCTCTAAAAAATAATCCTGAAGTAATTGTAAAACTAATTCAGGATTTAAATGATACTGGCATTTTATTCTATATGCACGAAGTTGTCAATATCAAATCATATTTTTCACAAAACCTTCACATTTCTCTTTGCCGCATTTTGGCTATTTTTCAATGTTTACAAGGATTTTTTATTCTTAAGATTTCTTAAGATAAGTGTTCGTCGTTTTTTATATTTATATATAAAATCGCATAAATTATAGCGCATAAAACAACTGCTGCAAAAATATCCAATATAGAGTGTTGCTTTACAAAGCAGGTGGACATTGCTACCAGCATTGAAACAATCCAGTTAAGATTTTTGATAAGGCGACTTTTTAATGCCTTTGTTGTCTCCAGCGCATATCCGCATATGAATGCACCTATTGCATGGACGCTTGGGATTACATTTGTATTAGTATCCGCATCATAAATCGCCTGTATCATCTGTGTCATAAAATTTTCTCTAGGAAATACTGTAGGTCTTAAATCCTGACCGTTAGGAAAGATAAGACAGAATACCAGGGTAAATGTGAATCCGAGCATTATTGAATACATGTATTTCTTATATCCATCCTCATCCTTTAGAAGCAAAAAAATTCCAACTGCAAATAGCATAGGATACCACATATAATATGGTATGATAAAAACTTCCAAAAACGGTATATAGTCGTCCAGCCTACAATATGACACCCAATAGTCGGCTGTACCCGGCACCAATTTTTCCACAACGAAAAAAGCACCGATATATATTGGTACATAAATTGCCAGCAGCAACAGCTTCAATTTTCTTTTCATCTATTACTCCTATCAGGCACTATTACCTTTATTGCATTATGCATATTCTCAATTAAGATTTCCTCTGCACCCTCTTGGAATTCTCCATCTAAAGTCCAGTCCATCCCCTTTGGTGCTGAGATGCTTATTTTAGATGCCTTAACAAACTCGATTAAATCACTGTCAAATTTCTGCATGGTAATGGCAAAAATTATATGGTTCAGCTCCAAAATACTTTCAGGAGCCTTTATCAACAGTAGCTCAAACTCTCCATCGCTCATATCCACCAGCTCCTGATCCAAGGTCAAAATGCCCGCCACTGATGTGGTATTGCAAACGGCACCAAAAATATACTCATCCTCATAAATCGAGTCTTCATCAGCTCCATCATCCAACACTCTTATAGTAAGCCAGTTGGATCTGATATTACTGAGCTCCTTGACACCTTGAAGTATATATGCAAAATGCCCAAGAACATTCTTAACGCTCTGTGGAGCACTATAAGACGCACCGGTAAATGCCCCGAAGGATGCTATGTAGCTAAACTGCCTTCCGTTGAAATTACCCGTGTCGATGTTCTTTTCATGTCCGGTAACAATATCTTCCGCCGCCTTGACAAAGTTCGTAGATAAACCAAGAGCCTCGGCAAAATCATTGGTGCTGCCCGCCGGTATGTATCCGATGGGTATATCAGCACCACTTTTCTTAATTCCTGATGCAACCTCATTAAAGGTACCGTCACCACCGATGGCAATTATTATATCATATTCTGACGCCGCCCTCTCTGCCAAGTCTACTCCGTCACCGGAAGCTGTAGTCGGTGCCACGGTGGACTCATAGCCGCCTTTTCGCAGGGCTTCCACAATTGATATGAGATGCTTGCCGGCCTGTCTGGTTCCTGCCATAGGGTTTATAATAATATACGCTTTCTTCATACTATTGCTATGCCTCTTTGCCCTCCGCCAAATCAACTAATATATCCAAAAGGTCGGAATATTCGATGCCCATCGCTCTTACCATGCTTGGAAATCTACTATGCTCGGTCATTCCCGGTATAGTGTTGATCTCGTTGAATACCAATTCATTCTCGTCATTTATGAAAATATCAACTCGTGCAAAAGAGTCGCATCCCAAGGCTCTGTACAAGTGTCGTGCCGCAGCTCTTACCTCTTCGGACATGTCCTCTGAAATGCGGGCAGGCATATGTATCTTGGATTTAAATTGAGTATACTTTTCTTCATAGTCAAACCAATCTACAAAAAGTTCAATTTCATCTACAGGGCTTACCTTTATATTTTTCTTTCCAAATACTGCACAGCCTACCTCAAATCCGGAGATATTTTCTTCAAATATTATATGATCGTCAAACCTGAATGCCTCTTCAATGGCAGGTATCAGCTCTTCTTCGCAATGAACCTTGCTGATACCAAAAGATGATCCGGCTTTAACAGGCTTCACAAACTGAGGATAGCCTATAGCCTTCGCCTTATCAATATAGTCTTTCGGCGCATCTTTTTTGTGAGCTGTAACTGACTTGGGAACCTTTATACCGGCTCTTTCAGCTAAAATATGCGCCAAGTTCTTATCCATGCAAATAATGCTGGCTTCCATGCCACAGCCGACAACAGGAATGCCTGCCAGCTCTATCATGCCTTGAACAGTTCCATCTTCACCATTAATTCCGTGAAGAACGGGAAATACAAAATCAACAGGTATAAATTCAGAAACTTCCTTTGAGTCATTGCCAAATACGATTATGCCTTTTTTATCTCTGCTTGGAGAAAGAACAGCCCTTCTGCATCTTCCATCATTCCAGGTATCTGAAGGGATTCTTTCAATATCTCCCTCATATAAAAACCACCTGCCGTCCTGCGTGATACCGATTAGAGTTTTTTCATACCTGTCATCCTTTAAATTCTTTATTACTGAATAAGCGGACTGCAATGAAACACCATATTCACTTGAACAGCCTCCGAAAATTACACAAATCTTTTTTTTGGTCATAATTTTTCTTCTCCCTCTATCCTTTAACCAAGCTCTGGGAATCAGCCCAAACCTTGTTGAAAATTACTCCTAAACATAAAATCTCTGCCAGAAAAAACAGCCAAAACAGCATAGCTACAATGGAAGCTAATGAACCATAAATTATATCGTAGTTGGCAACATAACCTGTATAGGCTGAATAGCCGATGGTTACAGCTAACATTCCTATTGAGCAAAGCACACTGCCCGGAACAATTTCTCTAAATTTAATTTTTTCCGAAGGTAGTATGTAGTAATTAATTGAAATCATCAAAAAAAACAGCACAATGGTAAGCGGCCATCTCAAATATGTCCAAAGGGTGTCCACATATCCACCAAGGTCAATTCGTCCAAGGCTCAGACTTAGCAATGCCTTTCCATATACTAAGACCACCATCGTAAATGTCACGGTAAAAATAATTCCAATCATACAAAATACAGATCTGGCTCTTTCTCTAAAAAAGCCTTTACTGGTATATTTCCCTGCGGTATATGTATAATTGCTTATTCTAAGCATCGGCAGCTGCGCCTTAGATGCCGCCCAAAGTGCGGTAACTATCATTACCAGGTTATTTGCAGCAGCAGGCTTATAGCTGAACAGCTGCTTTAAAATTCCACTGACATCTGCCGATACATAATGGTCAATATATTTATTAAAAAAGCTCATAGAAATATTGAAAAGGCCAAGAATCTGAGACAGCACAATGATTACAGGTACCATTGCCAGTATCATATAAAATGCCATCTGAGCAGCAAACCCTTGATAATACGGGTCGCTCATTTGCTTAATCCCCAGTACTATCATTTTAAAAATTCTTTTTTTCATGATACCCTATTTATTCCTAAACACTAAGATCAATAACTAAAATTTCAACTCTGCTTCTCTAAAAATCCATTGTCTTTAAGAAGCTGAGCCAAATGCTCCAAGGCCTTAGCTCTATGACTTATAGTATTCTTAACCTCCGGTGCCAGCATTGCAAAGGTGCTGCCATAACCATCAGGCACGAAAAGCGGATCATAGCCGAAGCCGTTGCTTCCCTCCTCATGTTCAATTATATGACCTTCACATTCGCCCCTTGCTACCAGCTTACGTCCATCCGGAAACAAAAGAGTTATAACCGATACGAACTTAGCTCGTCGTTCTTTATATGGTATGTCAGACAAAAGCTCAAGCAGCTTTTCGTTATTTCTTTTGTCATTGCAATCATTTCCTGCAAATCTGGCAGAATATACTCCCGGCGCTCCTGATAAATATTCTACCATTAAGCCTGAGTCATCAGCTATTGTGGGCTTACCACAGTAGTCCAATATAGCCTTAGCCTTTATCATGGAGTTTTCTTCAAAGGTTTCTCCATCCTCCTCAACCTCAAAGGGCGGTATACCAGCTTCATCTCTAGATATGATTTTGAGTCCGAATCTGGAGGTAACAGCTCCTATTTCTTGAATTTTATGCACATTCCTCGATGCCGCAACAATTGTTTCCATAATGTATTATCTCCTTATATAGTCAGCCTATTATACCACAAAATCCAAAAATGCACAAAAAAACAGATGCTTTAAGCATCTGCTAAAAACTATATTTTTATTTGCTGTTACCGATTACTTGAGGAAATCCATAACAGCCTCTTTAACAAGATTGCCGTCAGCCTTGCCCTTAACCTTAGGCATCATGGCTCCCATGAGCTTACCCATGTTCTGCCTTCCACCTTCAATACCGAGTTCTGCTGCTGCTTCAGCAACCAGCTTGGATAACTCTTCAATGGAAAGCTGCTCCGGTAAATACTTCTGAAGTATTGCAATCTCAGCGTTATAAGAATCTGCAAGATCTGTTCTTCCGGCCTTTTCAAAATCGGCAAGTGCATCCTTTCTCATCTTAACCTGCTTGGATAAAATTGATAGAATGCCTGCTTCATCCAGCTCCTCTCGGTGGTCTACCTCATATTGCTTGATAGCTGCACGAGCGAAGCTAATTGTATTCTTTGCGACTTCATCGTGTGCCTTCATGGCTTCTTTGAAGTCGTTCATAAGTCTCTCTTTAAGTGTCATAGGTCTAACCTCTAATACTTACATACTAACTAATTAGTATTTTCTTGCCTTTTTCCTTGCGGCTTCAGACTTTTTCTTTCTCTTTACGCTTGGTTTTTCGTAGTGCTCTCTTTTTCTAAGCTCTGACATAACGCCATCTCTTGCGCAAGATCTCTTAAATCTCTTAAGAGCGCTTTCTAAACTTTCGTTTTCTCTTACGATTACTTGTGCCATATTCCAATTCACCTCCTGACCAACTTGAAATATAGTGCCGTAAGTGCATCTTTACAGATAACGCAAACAGTATACTATTTTTGACGCACAAAAGCAAGAAAAATATTTGATTTTTGCCATAAATAGGTGTATAGTTAGCATAACCTAACGCATATTTACATGTGCGTTAACATATTTGTCGGAGGTATTTAAAATGTTCTTACAGGTAGATAGTTTATCAAAGATTTATGGTAGTAACGATAATAAAAGCATAGTTTTAAACAAAATCAGCTTTTCTCTCGAGAAAGGCTCTCTCTGCACCCTGCTCGGACCTTCAGGCTCAGGGAAATCCACTCTTTTAAATGCAATAGGCGGTTTGGAAAGCTGCCAGGAAGGCAGTATACTCATAGATAATACCGACATTACTAAGCTTAAAGCAAATCCTTTAGGAGAATATAGGAGAAATCATCTCGGCTTTGTTTTTCAGTTCTACAACTTGATACCGGACCTTACTGTAGCTGAAAATATTCAGGTCGGTTCCTTCATTGGAAAGGATTGCCTGGACCTGGATACCCTGATAAAAAATCTGGATCTTTGGGAACACAGAAACAAATTTCCAAAACAGCTTTCAGGGGGACAGCAGCAAAGATGTGCCATAGGCCGTGCCCTTATTAAAAAGCCTGATCTTCTGCTTTGTGATGAGCCTACAGGTGCTCTTGACTACAAAACATCAAAGGATATCCTCGCCCTTATACAAAAAATCAACAAGGAATATAAAACGACAGTTATAATGGCAACCCATAACGAGGCTATTACCCACATGGCGGATAGAACTATAAGATTAAGAGACGGAATGATATTAGCAGACACTAAAAACGACAGGCTTGTCTCCGCCAAGGATTTAGAATGGTAAGAGGTGTTATATGAAGGTATTGAATAAACGAATATTCAGAGGTCTGAAGGCCGGCTGGTTAAGATATCTGTGCCTGTTTCTTCTCATGGTACTTATGATTTCCGTTACCTCAGGCTTCCTGGTAGCCTCTGACAGCATTGCCAAGCTCAATGATGAGCTAAAAGATAAGGGAAAGGTTGAAGATGGACAAATAACTTCCGCCTACCCGCTGTCAGATGAAGCAATATCAGCCATGGAGGCGCTGGATATAGAAGTCCAATCCATGGCAAACAGCAATATAAAGCTGACAAAAAACAAAACCCTTAGAGTATACAGTAACAGAAAAGACATAAACAAGCCCACAATAAATTCCGGACGCCTACCAAGTAAACCTGATGAAATTGCCGTTAACCGACTTTATGCCTATAACAATAACATAAAGCTTGGCGAGTATATCAACTTAGACGGGGAATATTTTGTTGATGGAGCATCCAGAAAGCTGACGGTTGTCGGACTGGTGTCACTTCCTGACTATAATTCCGCCTTTTCCAAGAATACGGATCTCATATTCAACGCTATCAATTTTGGAATCGGAATTATTTCTGAAGACTTATCCAAGGAGCTTTCACCTGCCAAGCTGCACTATCAGACCTCCTATCGTTTTTTAGACAGAAGCCTGGATGATAATGAGACAAAGGACTTAAACAAGAAAATTCTAAAGGCTGCCGGCAAAGACGGAACTGTTATGGGATATATTTTTAAGAAGGATAATAACGGCATCAACTATGTTAAAAATGACATGGGTGGCGACAGACCTATGATGATTACCTTGATGTGCCTTATGATTCTGCTCATAGCCTTCATGTTCGGAGTTACCATTGCCGGCAAGGTGAAGGAAGAGTCGGAAATAATAGGAATACTTCTCGCCAATGGATACAGGAAAAATGAGCTTTTGAGAAGCTATATAGCTGCACCTTTAATAGTAACCTTTTCAGCTGCCATGGTCGGAAACCTGATAGGCTATACACTTTATGTTAAGACTTTCAGCGATATATATTATACAAGCTTCGACTTCCCTAATTTTAAGGCGTTCTTTAACCTGGAAGCGCTGGTAATCACCACTGTTTTGCCAATTTCAATCATATTGGTCTTCAATTGGTTCTTTATCAGAAATAAGCTGAAGCACAGTCCCTTGGCCTTTATGAGAAAGGATTTTAATACCGGCCTTAAGGTTTCCAAATATTCTAAAATGCCGGGCAGCTTTATCAACAGCTTCAGAAGCCGTGTGTTCATGGCTAATAGGGGAGATTATCTTATCATTGTCATCGGAGTTTTGATTATTTCTGTTTTGTTCAATTTCGGACTTTCGGCTGAGCCTACCTTTGATAATTACAGTAAAGAATTGTCAAAAAATTTGATTTCCAAATATCAGTATGTACTTAAGGCCCCTGTACCCGCTTCAAACAGCTCTGACGCTGAGGCTGAGGAGTATACAATTGCAGCGGGAAATGTCTATCATAAGCTTAGAAAGTCGGATGAAGATGTTTCCCTCATAGGGATTAAGGATAAATCAAAGTATTTAAAGGATCTTAAGCTTCCTGACAGAGATGATGAGGTAATTATCAGCAAAAATATGGCTGCTAAGTTCAGATTTGAAAAGGGGGACAAGGTAAAGCTTAAGAGCAATATTCTCGATAAATCCAGAACCTACAAAATCGTAGGTACCTACGATTCCAGTGCCAGCTTTGCACTCTTCACAAGGCAGTCCTTTGTGAACAAATTTATCAATAAGGATGAAAGCTTCTTTAACGGCTACTATGCTGATAAAAAACTTGATATTAACGAAAATTTCGTAGCCACCATTATTGATGAAAGCACTGTAACAGATGTGGCTGAACAGATAAATGTCTCTGTCGGTCCCATTATAGATGCCTTTGTGCTGGTAGCCATGGTATTTCTAATAGCTTTCATGTATGTACTGACAAGAATAATAACGGATAAGAATAGATTGCAAATAGCATATCTTAAGGTGTTCGGCTACAGAGCCGGAGAAATAAATAAAATCTATATGATGCCTGCAACCATCACCTTAATTGCCACATTGATTTTAGAAATTCCCCTTATACAGTATCTGACAAAGGAGCTTACATATTTTTCAACACTTAAATTTTCCGGATACTTCACCATGGTTACACCTCCCGGCGTAATTATTAAAGCCATATCAATTTCCTTGGGTATATATGCGCTAGTTTATCTCATTCAAATGAGACGTATATCGAGGATGAGTTTTTCAGAAGCTCTGAAAAACAGAGAATAATTTAATGAATAGTAAGCTTATGCGGCTAAAGTATAAAAAACGGGAGACCCGCTCATATCAGGTCTCCCGTTATATCTGCTTTATCAAGGCTTCTTAGGCCTATTTAGCCATCCTTCTTCTTAGGGCAACAAGAGCCGCACCGGCAACTGCCGCTGTACCGAAGAATAAGGCAATTTCATTGAAATCTCCGGTTTTAGGAGCTTCTTTCTTTGCAGCTTCCTTCTTTGCAACTTCCTTCTTAGGGTCTTCCGGCTTAGCTTCTTCCGGTTTAGGTGCAACAGCCTTACACACTACTGTCAAAGCAACCTCGCCAGGATTGATGCTGTCCGCACCGTCAGCATTCTGCTTACCTGTCCATTCAAAAGCAAAAGGAATACTATGTCCATTTAGACCGGCTGTACTGGAAAACTGTCCACTTAGCTTAGCTGTCATTGTATAGTTAGTATCAGGTGTTGCAGATTCATCGAAAATTACACCATCTTTAATGGTAATTTTTAGAACATCATCTGCACTAAATATGCGTTCTTTAAGCTTGTTATATGTATTAATGTTATGGACTTCGCTCATTGCCAATCCCATATCTACGAACAGTTTACCATCTTGAAATTCCCATGCAACTACTTCAAAAGTTCCATTAGAACCTTCTAATGTTGGAGATGCAAACTTAGCGAAATCGACAAACTTCAAGCCTTTTGGCAATGTCAGTTCAGCTCTGAAGTAAAATTCCGGCGCCGTTATTGTAATCTTTGGCAGTAAAAAGCTTGGTATGCTTTTCTCCAGCTTACTCATCTGATCTTTTACAGGCTTAATATTAAGATTACCTGTTACACTGAAGGGCTTATCTTGTTCCTTTACAGCAGGAGCTGTATGTGTAGTGTCGCCATCAGTCAACATATCTGCATCCAACTTTATTGCTGAATCCTCCTGGTCCGCTGCAGGCGCCTCTGCCGGAGCGGCAGCTCCATCATCTGATACCGCATAAGATGTCAGCATGCTTGGTACCATCATTGCTGCCATTACCACCATAGCAGCAAATATTGATAGGGCTTTTCTTCTAATAGTATTGTTCTTTTTCATATTACTACTTTCTCCTTAAGTACATTTTGTAATTATGTGCAATAAAATGCACTACATCTTACATTCACCCTAATTCTATCATTTCAACACAATTCTGTCAAGTTATAAATCAGCCCGGTGGCCAAGTCAATTTTCGCTTGCCTAAAATATGGAAGTGGAGATGCTTAACAGTTTGGAAGGCATCTTCTCCGGTGTTAATTACCACTCTATAACCATTATCTAATCCCAAATCAGCAGCAATTTCATGAATCTTGACCATAATATGACCAAGCAACTCCTTATCCTCCTCACGAGCCTCATCCAGAGATGCAAGGTGTTTCTTTGGAATTACCAAAACATGAACCGGTGCCTGGGGTTCCAGGTCGTGGAAACAAATAATTTGCTCGTCTTCATAGACTGCCTTTGTCGGAATTTCATGATCGCCAATCATGCAAAATATGCAATCACTCATTTTTCAATTCTCCTTTCATTCCGTCTTTATATTTTTCAACCAGTACAACCTGGCAAAAATCGTTTAGCATGGTCGGGTTTCCTTCCACATAAACTCTTATATAGTTATCCGAATATCCTCTCAGCATGCCGTCCTCTCCGGCTTCCTCCAAAAGAACCCTGGCTTCCATTCCTTTGTTGGCATCAAAAAATCTCTCCTCTGATTTTCTCGCCGCCTCTTCCAATTCATCCATTCTCATCTTGGAAATTTCAGCCCTCACCTGTCCCGTCATCAAGGCCGCGGCAGTTCCCTCCCTCTTGCTGTACTTGAATCCGTGAACCTTACAGAATGCCGCTTCCTCAGTTATTCTAAGGCTGTCTGCAAAGTCGGCATCATCCTCGCCCGGAAATCCTACGATAATGTCTGTAGTCACTCCATATAGCGGGTCGAAGGCTCTTAAGTTTTCTACAATTTCCAGATATTCTTCCCTTGTATATCTCCTATTCATGTACTTCAATATTTTGTTTGAACCACTTTGAATGCTGAGATGAAGATGGTGACAAAGCTTCGGATAAGCAAACAGCTTTTTTACATATTCAACGTCAATTACCGTAGGTTCAAGGGAGCTTAAGCGAATTCTAAAATTCCCTTCAATGCTGTTCAGTCTCCCGATTAAAGGAGCAATTCCCCCAAGTCCCAAATCAGTACCATAAAGGGCTGTATTTATTCCGGTAAGTATCAATTCCTTAAATCCGGCTGAGATTAACCCCTCCGCCTCTTCAGCTATTTCCTCCATGTCCCTGCTTCTAACCTGTCCCCGAGCATAGGGGATAATGCAATAGGAGCAGAATCTGTTGCAGCCCTCTTCAATTTTAATGTATGCCCTTGTACGGCTTTCCATAGAGGTGATAATCCCGTCACTCTCATATTCCTTAAGGTCCTTATAATCTCTTACATGACAGACTGCTTCAGCTGAATTGTCTCCCAACATTTCTTCAACATATATTGGAATCTGAGACTTTTCTCCGGTTCCGACCACAAGTCCTACACCTTCTATTTCAGCCACCTCGTCCGGGGCAACCTGAGCGTAGCATCCGGTTACTACCACCAGGCTTTCCGGATTTACCCTCTTCATTTTTCGAATATATTGTCTTGACTTTCTGTCAGCCAAGTTGGTGACTGTACATGTATTTATAACATAAACATGGGCAAAATCCTGCTCCCCTACAATTTCATGACCCATTGCAGAAAACTTTTCCTTCATTGCCTCTGTCTCATACTGATTAACCTTACAGCCCAATGTGTGAAATGCTATTTTCATATATTAAAGCTCCAATTCATACATACACATTGCGACCGCCACCATTCCCGCTGTTTCCGTCCTCAAAACAGTCTTACCCAGAGTTACGCCTTCTATGCCGAGAGCTTCAAGGGCTGCAACCTCTTTTGAGGAAAACCCTCCTTCGGGACCAATTATAATTGCTAAGGTTTTTCCATTAAAATTCTTGAGAATATCCTTAATGGAAATATCTTTTGCGTTTTCATATGGGAAAATGACTAAATCAAAGTCGTCTAAGGCGCCAACCATCTGTTCAAAGGATATAGGCTCAGTAATTTCAGGTAAAAATCCCCTGGCGCATTGTTTTACCGCCTCGTCGGAAATTTTTTGCCACCTGGTAATTTTTTTATGAAAATTCCCCTTATCTACAACTATGGTTCTTTCCATAAAAACCGGTGTTATGGCAACTACACCAAGCTCTACATTTTTCTGAATTATCAGCTCCATTTTCTGGGACTTCGGTATTCCCTGAAACAGAGTTATCTTCACTGAAGGCTCCACAGCGGCTTTCTGCTTATCAGTTATTGCCATAATCAGCTGATTTCTTTCAATATCTTTTAGGGTTGCCTCATATTCCCAGCCTGCACCATCGGAAACCTTTATTTTCTCTCCGATTTTCATTCTAAGTACAGTTATGAGGTGATGAATATCCTCTTCCTTTTTAATTATTATGTTTCTTCCATCAATAGATGACGGGTCTGTGTATAAAATGTTCATGCCTTATTTTAACATATATTTCTTCTTTTATCATTTATTTTTCAAAAGTTATGCCATGGGCTATTAAAGGAAGTTGACAGGCAGGTTTTTAAACAATATACTTATATATGAATATAAATGAGGTTGCTATGGATACTAATTTAGGAATATCTCTTAAGAAAAAATACATCGGCTATGCGATTCCGTCTATTGTTGCAATGTGGGTTTTCTCCATATACACCATGGTTGACGGCTTTTTTGTTGCAAGGTACGTTGGAAATGCTGCCCTTTCTGCAGTAAATCTTGCAATGCCCTTCGTTAACACCCTCTTTGCCTTTGCCATTATATTCGGCATTGGAACTTCAACAGCTGTAGGCATTTTATTGGGGCAGGAAAGGCATCATAGAGCTTGTGAGATTTTTACCTTTACGACATCGACTCTTTTACTTTGTGCTTTGGCAATTGTTGCCCTTAGCTTAATTTTTATCAATCCTCTCGTATCGCTGCTAGGGGCTGAGGGCTCCATGGCAGTTGCGGTAAAAAACTATATTTCCATAATACTTTGGTTTTCGCCCTTCTTTATGATTTCATACCACTTTGAAATTCTGGTAAAAATCGATGGATTTCCAAAGCTTGCAACCATAGCTGTAACTGCAAGTGCTGTTACAAATATAGCTCTGGACTACCTCTTTGTGGGGGTTCTTCATATGGGAATATCCGGTGCCGCCGTTGCAACCGGAATTGCGCAGATTTTGTCCACCGTGATATTTTCAGTACATTTTCTCAGCCATAAGGCTAATTTAAAATTCCGTTCCTTCCCCTGGGATTTCAAAGAGCTGGCTAAAATTCTGCCACTTGGTATAGGTGATTTGATTTCAGAGTTTTCAACGGGCTTTATCGTGTTTCTCCACAACAGATTCATTATATTGATGCTTGGAACGGCTTCCCTTGTAACCTATACTGTTCTTTCTTATACAAATCTGTTAATTGCTATGACGATGACAGGGTTAACTCAAGGTATGCAGCCCTTGATGAGCTACTATTTCGGGCGCCGTGATTCGGCAAGCTGCAAGAAGCTTTTGAGGTATGCCTTAATATCCATCACGGGACTGTCCATCATTTCAATTATCTTAATCAACATATTTTCCGACACAATTTCAGGGCTGTTTATATCAGAGGACACCCGTCTTTTGGCTGCAACATCCCTAGCACTTAAAAAGTATTCCCTGTGCTTTATTTTCCTCGGATATAACCTATTGATTATAGGATATTTTGCTTCTATCGGTAAGGCTAAAAGTTCCATATTGATATCCCTGTGCAGGGGCTTTATCTTCATCCATGTGATTTTGCAACTTCTTTATTTTATTAATCGGGGTGAAGGCATTTGGTTTGCTTCTGCCATTTCAGAGTTCCTCACATTCCTGATAATGATTTTGCTCGTAAAAAAGACTGCAGCCGAATAGCCGCAGTCTTCTCCATTTCATTATAACCCTTTTCTATACCTTAAGGTTTATTCCACCTCAACATAATAGTAATAGTACTTATCATCCTCACCACATGGGGTCATGGTCTTTTCCAACATCTTTCTGGATGAAATATTTCCCTTGAAGCATTTTCCGACAATTTTTCGTAAATATCCGGACCTTTTCACCCAGTCAATTACAGCTTTATACGCCTCCGCCCCATAGCCTAAACCACTGTATTCTGCAGCAATTCTACAGCCCAGCTCTCCACAGCCCCTATTATCAAAGTCATACAAAACAGCCTCTCCTATAAGCTTTGTCTTGCCCTTTTCTCTAACGGCAAAGTTCAAAGCATCTCCATTTTTAAAGTCTGTAGTCACAACTTCATAAAAGCTTTCCCTCTTAGGCTCGGTTCCAAGGGCTCCAACATCATCATAGCCCCACATAAGGTTTCTCTCCTTATCTAAAACTATAGCATTGTAATCATCAATATCGTCGGTGCCAATGCCATTTAGCAAAAGACGGTCAGTCTCTATACAAGGCACTTCTTTAAGAATATTTTTCTCGCTCATCTTTTACCAAAGCTTGCCCTTTCATGAAAACAAATCCTTAAGCTTTTCTCCAAAGGATTTTTTTGCTTTGTAGCAATCTTGATTTAATGTTTTACCCATTTCCGCAATGGCTTTCCTTTGCTCATCATTCAATGTTCTAGGCACCTCAAGGTTTACCTTGACATAAAGGTCTCCTTTTCTTCCTGATCTGACATTAGGCATGCCTTTTCCTCTTAGTCTAAAGGTAGTTCCGGGCTGAGTTCCTGCCGGAACCTTGTAGCTTACCTTTTCTTCCATAGTAGGTACTGTAATTTCATCACCAAGAGCAGCCTGATCAAAGGTAATTGGAATTTCCAAATAAAGATCATCCCTGTTTCGCTTAAACAGCTTATGGGGCTTCACTGAAATAACCACATATAAATCCCCATTAGGTCCACCATTTGTACCCGGTTCTCCCTGTCCTCTAATTGGAATTACCGTATCGTTATCTACACCTGCCGGTATTTCTATATTAATTTTTACATTCTTTCTTACTTTTCCGGCTCCACCACAAGTATGACATGGAGTTTCAATCTTTACGCCGGTTCCATTACATTCGGGGCATGGACCGGAGCTCTGAAATTGACCAAAGGGTGTCCTTTGAACAGTATGAACCTGCCCTGTACCATTACAGTTAGGGCAGGTTTTCTTTTCAGTACCCGGTTCATTGCCTTGACCGTCGCAGGTGCTGCACTTAACATACTTATCAAGGGATATGGCTCTTTTGGTTCCAAAAGCAGCCTCTTCAAAGCTTACAGTAACAGCCTTTTGAATATCTCGTCCCTTCATAGGACCATTCCTGCGAGCTCCTCCACCGAAGCCGCCACCTCCGAACATATTTCCGAAAATATCGAAAATATCATCGAAGCCACCGGCGCCTCCAAAGCCACCGAAGCCGCCTGCACCGCCAAAGCCGGCATTAGGATCAACTCCCGCATGACCAAATTTATCATACTTAGATTTTTTGTCTGGATCAGAAAGAATAGTGTAGGCTTCGTTAACCTCCTTAAAGGCTTCCTCTGCCTTCTTGTCACCCGGATTTTTATCAGGGTGATATTTCATAGCCATCTTTCTGAATGCCTTCTTTATGTCGGCATCCGATGCACCCTTTGAAAGTCCGAGAACCTCGTAATAATCTCTCTTTTCAGCCATATTTATTTATCCTCGTCTACAACCTCATAGTCAGCGTCTACTACATCTTCAGCGGCAGGACCTGTCTGCTGGGCACCCGGATTTCCACCCATTGCACTTGGATCAAAGCCCGCAGCACCCGGATTCTGTCCTTGCTGTGCCTGTTGAGCCTGTTCATAAAGCTTGGTTGAAATCACATGGAACTTTTCAGTCAGCTTATCAGTCTTGTCCTTAATCTCCTCTGAATTGTTTCCTTCAAGAGCCTTCTTAAGTTCTTCCTTAGCATCTTCAATGTCTTTCTTTTCTTCATCTGAGAGCTTGCCCTCAAGCTCCTTAAGTGACTTTTCAGTTTCATACACTAAAGACTCAGCCTTATTCTTAGCCTCAATTTCTTCTTTTCTCTTCTTATCCTCTTCTGCATACTGCTCAGCTTCCTTTACCTTAGCCTGAATTTCCTCTTCGGAAAGCTTAGTTGAAGCAGTAATTGTGATATTTTGAGATTTTCCGGTTCCCATATCCTTAGCGCTGACATTTACGATACCGTTGGCGTCAATATCAAAGGTTACTTCAATCTGAGGAATTCCTCTTGGAGCCGGTGCGATTCCTGTTAACTGGAATCTGCCCAGAGTGATATTACCTGCAGCCATTTCTCTTTCACCCTGCATTACATGAATGTCTACAGCAGTTTGATTATCAGCGGCAGTTGAGAAAATCTGGCTCTTCTTGGTAGGAATTGTTGTGTTTCTTTCTATCAGCTTTGTTGCAACTCCGCCGAGAGTTTCAATTGAAAGTGAAAGCGGTGTTACATCAAGAAGCAATACATCGTGAACCTCACCGGTCAAAACACCTGCCTGAATTGCTGCACCGATTGCAACACATTCGTCCGGGTTGATTCCCTTGAAAGGCTCTTTTCCTGTAACATTCTTAACGGCTTCCTGTACTGCCGGGATTCTTGTTGAACCACCAACCATGATTACCTTTTCAATATCGCTGTTTGAAACCCCTGCATCTGCCATTGCTTTTCTCATAGGTTCAATTGTTCTCTGAACAAGATCTGCAGTCAGCTGGTCAAACTTAGCTCTGGTAAGGTCGATATTCATATGAAGCGGACCTTCCGCTGTAACCGTAATGAACGGCAGGTTAATATTTGTAGTCTGAGCACTTGAAAGCTCCTTCTTTGCCTTCTCAGCAGCCTCCTTAAGTCTCTGAAGTGACATCTTATCCTTTCTGAGGTCCACTCCGTTTTCCTTTGCAAAGCTTTCAGCAAGGAAGTTTAATACTGCATTGTCAAAGTCGTCTCCACCAAGCATCGTATCGCCATTTGTAGCAAGAACCTCGAAAACTCCATCTCCCAGTTCAAGAATAGATACGTCAAAGGTACCACCACCTAAATCGTATACAAGAATCTTGTGGGATCCTTCTTCTTTGTCGAGACCATAAGCAAGGGATGCTGCGGTAGGCTCGTTGATAATTCTTTTTACATCAAGACCTGCAATTTTACCGGCATCCTTTGTTGCCTGCTTCTGAGCATCTGAGAAGTATGCAGGTACAGTTATTACTGCCTCGGTAACCTTTTCACCAAGGTATGCTTCTGCATCAGCCTTTAGCTTGGCAAGAGTCATTGCTGAAATGTCCTGAGGCGTGTATTTCTTTCCATCAATTTCTACAGTGTAGTCTGTTCCCATATGTCTTTTAATTGATGCAATTGTTCTGTCAGGGTTTGTTACAGCCTGTCTCTTTGCAGTTTCACCTACTAATCTTTCTCCATTTTTTGCAAAGGCTACAACAGAAGGAGTTGTTCTGTTACCCTCTGAATTTGCAATAACTGTTGGATCGCCGCCTTCCATAACGGATACACAGCTGTTTGTTGTTCCTAAATCTATTCCGATTACTTTTGCCATTTTTCTTTCCTCCTAAATATATATTAGATTAATTTTTAACTTTTACCATTGCTGCTCTAAGCAGCTTTCCATTTAACTTATATCCCTTTTGCAGAACCTCAGTAACATGACCGCTTTCAAAGCCTTCATCGTCACACATCATAACTGCATTATGAAGGTTAGGATCAAATTCTTCTCCCTGAGCTTTAATTTCCTCAAGGCCTGCCTTGACGAGAGCATCCATTATTTGTTTAAAAATTAAGCTCATTCCCTCAGCAAAGCTTTCATCTGAGCTTCCCTGGTTAAGGGCCCTTTCAAAGTTATCTATTACATTTAGCATATCCAAAGCGATCTTTTCATTGGCATATGCGTAAATATCACTTTTTTCCTTAGCTGCTCTTTTCTTAAAATTCTGAAAATCAGCCATTAGTCTTATAAACTTGTCCTCATCATCACCATCTTCAGAAGCCTTTTCCTCTTCAGAGTTTTCCTCCGGTACACTTGATTTTTCAGCTTCTTCACTGCACTCGGACTTATTATCAGCCTTTGCAGCTTCCTGTTCATCAGCGACAGCCTCTTCTAAGATTTCTTCCTGAACCTTTCTATTTTCTTCAGTCAACTCAAATCTCCTCTCTATTCATCATCTTCCACCCTGAAGGTGCTATTTAAGTTATCCGTCAGATATTCAACAACGGATGTGATTTCGCCATATTTCATTCTCGTTGGACCTATTACGCCAATCTTTCCTACCAGCTGTCCGTCAACATGATAGGTTGCCGTTATTAATGAACAATCCGCTAAAGCTCCATCCTCATTTTCATCGCCAATGGTTACGATGATTCCATCATCCCTTTCCATCAGCTTCTTCGTCAGCGACTCTTTCTGATCAAAAAGCTTTAAAAAGCTCTTGGCTCTTTCAATGTCGTTATACTCAGGTAAATCGAAAATATTTGTCATGCCGTTCATATATAAATTGACATTAAGCATGTCTTCAAGGGTTCGCATAAAATTAGGCATTATATTTTCAGCCAATTTGTTCATAGCGGCGATATCTGTTTCAAAGGTTGAAATAATGTCATCCTTCAAAACATCGCTCAGCTTCATTCCTTTAAATGTATAGGTTATGTCCTTGGCTAAAATCTGCAAATTCTCTTCTGTATACGGTTCATTCATATGAAGTGCCGTGTTGGAAATTTTACCGCTTTCAGATACAATCATCAAAACAACAGTGCTTTCGTCTACAGGTAAAAAATTTACAAACTTCAGCGTATCCTGATTCTGAGCCGGGGTCATAGCAAAGCTGGTTAAATTAGTTATTTCGGACAACAGCTTAGCAGCGTGCTCAATTGTCTTATCAAATTCATTGACATTTGCCTTAAGCTTGTTCGCTATAGCTTGCTTCTCCATTTCAGAAAGCTCATGCTTTTCCATGAGAGTATTAACATATAATCTATATGCCTTATCTGAAGGCACTCTTCCCGCAGAAGTATGCGGATGTGTCAAATAGCCTAAATCCTCCAGGTCCGACATTTCATTTCTAATGGTTGCCGGACTTATTCCAAGCTGAAATTTCTTAGATAAGGTTCGCGATCCGACAGGCTCTGCGGACATAATGTAATCACTGATAATAGCTTGTAGTATCCTAAGTTTTCTTTCAGTTAATTCCATAAGTTCACCCCTATCCTTAACCTCGCTTCATCGCATTTGTTAGCACTCACTTCTTTCGAGTGCTAACGACTACATATAATTTACCCCTTGCATCGGTAAATGTCAAGGGGTAATTAAAAAATTATTTATATTTTCTTCTGCAATTATTGTGCCCACACACCACCTGCATAAAGCAAGAGTGCGTGGGCTCCCGGGTTTATCTAAGCTTTAACCTCTCATTAATTATTTTTCGAATACATAGTTATCACGTGCCTTTATGGAATCAGCACTGATAAAATGATTCTTTGCATATGCAGGATCATCCTGTGAGATATGTAAATATTTGTTCGGATTATTGGCGGAATCATTCCATGTAGCGTCTACAACAAGCCATTTACCATTCAAGTAAACGAGATTCCATGCGTGTCGTCCTCCCGGCACGTCACCGTGAACTTTTAATGCATTAAGCCCGGAATAGGTAGCCAAAATTCTATATGCGTCCGCATATCCTGCACATACGCCCTCGCCCTTCATCAACACTCCGATAGCTTTGAAAGACTCGCCATACTTTGTGAAATTATTTTTTGCTTTATCCAGCTGTGCAGTGGTTGAAGCCTTATTTTCCTCTACCGCTTCATAATTTTCAAGAGCTGCCAGTGCATCGTAATCATATTCTGTATGTTCCGTCAGGTAATTGTTTATCGCTTTTGATTTTTCTTCATCACTCATACCATCTTTGATAACAGACTTAATAATTTGATCGACTTTGTCCGCTATCTCCTTCTGTTTCTTAAATTCATCCTTTGAAACTGAAATTTGCAAAAGCTTTTCAGAGTCCGAATAATAGTATCCGGGCACATTGACAATAATGGGGTTATTTTCCACAACTTGCCTAAAGGCTTCCGATAATACAATTTTATTTTTTACTTCAGGAAATGCAGCCATATCCAGATTAAAGTTGCCGGCGAGTATATTGGTAACAAGATATTCCTCCAGAGGAGAATGAGCAACATAATCGTAATCTACAGAGGCGACGGTATTCACAACAGATGATTTATCAAGCTTTAATTCAGCTTTATATTCGGCATCTACAATCAAAGTGCTTACGCCGGCTTTACTCAACTCTTTAATTTCTTTATTTTTTGCTTCAACTATGCTTTCATAGTCTTTTGAAGCACCATATACCTTAATTGTATCGGTAAAGGGAGTGTTTTTTACTGATATCGGAAGATTATAAATATTTTTATTGCTATTTTTACTAAAGAAAAACTTGTCCTTTTCCAAATCATATTGGATCGCAAAATTTCTGATGGAGCCGTCCATCATTACTACCGGCACTGTAGTCGGTATATCTTTAAGGTCTTTCAGAACAAATCCACGATTATTAGTATTCTTCATCAATGTATTGAAGGCGATGCGATAAGGCATAGCTCCCGTAAACTCATCGGCATTGATGGTGTTTGACGGAGGAGATAATTTCTCCCTGTCATTTTGTGCTACTACGAAAATATCATAGTCCACAGGGGCTTTATTGACTTGTTCCACAACAAATGCATCGGAGGCTTTTTGTGGATCCATGAGATCATCTGCTGAATAGTTTTTTGTATTAAATGCTCCCTGCTTTGTTTGTCCGATAAGAAGCTTGTTTCCGTGCCCGCGCCTATAAAAGAGTAATGGTAGCGGCTTGCTAAGTTAAATTCGCCGTCGGCGGAGCCCGATGAGCGCCTCTCACGCTTGATTACCCAGTACCCGGTTGCACCTTCTACAGGCTTCCAATCCAATCTAAGATTTCCGTCATTTGTAACTCGCTTTGTGACTACCGGTGCCTCTAACTTATCCTTACCATGATTGACATCTATTATATAAACTACCGGTCGGTCTAATTTCTTTCCGGTTTTCAGATCATTATAACGAGCAAGATACAATGTTTCATATATTCCCCAGCTTCCACTCCCCGACAATGCATGCTCCTTGTTCTGAAATATAACGCTTTCACCAACGATTTCTTTTGGATCAATATCAATTGTACCGTCATCGCCCCTTTCATAAAAAGGAACAAAAAACGGGTTCTCTAATTTGTCATCAGTATATACTATAAAAGGTGTAGGTGCATGGCTGGATTTAAAATACTCTTCGAATATTACATTATTATTTACTTTGATATTAATGCTCTCATTTTGATCTACTGTATAAATCTTTTCTGATAAGTCATACCCTGTTGAAGCACTGTATTTTTTCTTAAATCTTCAACGGTCATTCCTGATTTCCCTGGTTGATCGGTACAGCCGGTCAAAAGGATACACAGGATGAAAATTCCAACTAATAATTTCAAATGATGTTTCTTCATAAAATTTCGCCTCTCTTTTTCCTATATCAAGTCTATGCCAATGAATATTTGCTGATAAGTTCCATCAAAGCATTCGCATTTATAATTTCATCATTTAACAAATCATCATATTCATTTTCCAATTCTTCTTGCTGCTCCAGGATATAATCTAAATGTTCTTTAGCAAGAGTATAATTCTGATTCACAAAATAATATTCACCTAAAAAACAGTGAGCCTGAACATTTGAAACTTTATCATCATTCATTTCAATAACCTTTTTCATACTGCAAACAGCCCCATCTATATCACACTTTTTAATTTGCATAGATGCTTTATTTATATATAGTTCGGCTTTCATATTTTATCCTTTCCTACAAGTTCAATTTTACTAATCCCGTCAATTCCTAATTTAATTATTTCTTCGGTTTTTGTACGGGTAACTAATCAAATATCCATCGCGTGTAATACCTCTTTTCTATCGCCTTTTTCAACATTTGATTTTATTCACTTAATAAACTGTAATTCATGAATCAATTCTATAGATTATTTTTCCAATATTATATATGTTGATTATTGCACTAACAGGCTCTTTACCCTCTTGCCAAATCCATCCGGAATATATTGTACAATATCCGTTATACCCTTCAGACAGAATCTCAAATTCAGCATTTGAGTACTGTTTTGCATACTCAGTTAAACTTATGGCTTTTCCTGAAAAATCCCCTTCATAAACTGTTTTATCAAAAATTAATATATTACAATCATCAATATCAATTTCTGTAAAATCAATTTCGCCAGTATAAATAATTTCCCGTTCTTCTGTATATTGGAATATCTTATCTAGCTTTAATCTCAGTAACCTCTCTTGGTATTCAATATTTATAATACGGCTATCATGTAAACTTAACGGAATATTGCTTTCTCTATTTCTTATTAATTCCTTGCTCATAGTAACCTCATGAATTAGAATTTTTCTTCCTGAATTTTTTTATATTCTTTCATAAGCTTTTCCTTATCTGTCTTATTCATAAGAATCCCCTCCTCAAGCTTATTCCTCTTTGCTCTTCAATTTCCACAAACTTAAAAATTCTTTATCAAATGATAAGTATCCTTAAATCTCAGTCCCCAAATTTCTCTATCGCTTGTAATCTCATCATAA
>FONK01000007.1 GCA_900112915.1 Peptostreptococcaceae bacterium pGA-8
TCCGGCAGGAACAGAAGTATCTGCGACTCAGAAGGAAGAAGGGAAAATACCAAGTGCGCCTACAAAGCAAACTGTAACACAGACAGAACAGTCAGATCCTGGAGCAAGTAAGCCATCAGAGCACAAAAAAGATGCTGCTCCTAAAACCGGAGATGCAGGAAATATGATGTCATATGGATGGATGCTGATTGCATCAGGAAGTGTTTTGGCATTAATGAAACGCAGAAGACACTTGAAATAAATTATTTTGAGTAGTAATAAGTTTTAAATTACAGCTTTCGGAGGACTCTTAGCATAAAAGCATAGAGTCCTCCGTTTTGTTGTATATGCTTTAGCATAGGAGACAGTGAACGAAAGAGAGCTGTCTCAATTAACCACCAGCTATGCTGGTGAGGTTAAAAAGCTTTAGCTACAAGTAAACACCCCCCTATGGTAGAGTGTAAAAGGTTCGCTAACCAAGCACATAAAACCAAAGGAGGGTTTATACTCTTTTTAGAGAAAAACTTTTTTAAAAAAGCACTTGATTTTTATTAGCAGGTTTCGAGAACAATGCGACAAATAGCACTGGAAAAAAACGAATGAATTTGGTATACTACAATTGTGTAATTAGATACAAGAGAGTTAACAGCTATGAATCGGTTAGATACAATCGCTGGACAGATAGAGCTATAGTTCTGTCTTTTTATGTTATAGTTTGCGAGAGTATGTACTGAGTTGATAGAAATGTATTTTTGCCGGTTTTTTGATTACAAATAATATTAAGGAGAAGCAATGAAAGCTAAGAAAACTGTAGCCATATTAATGGCTGTATCGATGATCTTTACTATTTTCTTTGGTCCAACAACGGTAAAAGCCGAGGAGTCAGTAGAAGAAGGGAGTCTTTTGAACTTTGAAATTTCCAGAGCGGAATTTTCTGATTATGAAAATTTGATTGCAACATATAGCAACTATTGGATGACTCAGCCTAAAAATGATATTTTTGATGAAACCAAGTGGGAATTAAATAATTTTTCCGTAGAGTATGAACTTCATATAGAGGGGCAGACAGATACTGTTATTAAGAGGATGTCTTATTCTTCAGAAAATTACAGTTGGGATGGGAAAATCACCTATGATAATATAAAAATTCCATATGATAAGGTCGAGATCGAATACTATAATGCAGATAATGGCGCCTTTGTAGAGCCATATCTTCTTCATTATAATCTATACTTAAAAAAGTCAAATGATAAAATGATCTTGAGTATTCCTAAGTTAAGCCCGCGCAAAGATTATGAAAATCCTACGGGAGATGAAAAGATACTGAATGTAAATAATATAGATATTAAAGAGCTAAACCCGACTATTAAAGCTTTATATTTAAATGGGCAAGCCGGAGATGATAACTTTGACGGAACAACTCCTGAAAAAGCTGTTAAGACTTTTGAAAAAGCAAAAGAATTGTCCGCCGGAAATCAGGATACTAAACATATAGTCGTAATTGGAACAACGGATATTCAGGGAGAGATATCATTATCCGAAACAAATGCACAGATATTAAGAGGAGAAGGCTTTAATGGCTATTTATTCAGTGTCGGCTCAGGTAAGTCTGCCTCATTATCTAATATTATTGTTGATGGTAATTCGGAAAAAAACACCAATATAGAAAAATCGTTAATTGAAGTTAAAGCTAACGCAATACTCGATATTGGTTCCGGAACTAATTTAAAAAATAATCAAATTAAGGCTATTAAGGATACTGCAACAAATGGAGGAGCTGTTTATGCTAATTCTGCAACCATAAATATGAGTGGCGGAATCATAGAAAATAATCAGGCAACATATGGTGGTGGTATTCATCTAAATGGTTCCACAATGAATTTTTCCGGCGGAATTGTTCAAAATAATAAATCGAATTTGGCTATAGATAGGAGTGTTTTACCTACTCAATATCATTCAGCAGGTGGCGGAATAATTGCAAACGATGGCTCTACTATAAATATGTCTGCCGATGCAAAGGTATTAAGTAATTATGCGCATGAAATCGGTGGTGGAATAAGCCTCGGCTCTGATCAATGGGGAGCTTCAAATATCTTGAAAATGAGTGGCGGAACAGTTGATGGTAATATAGCAGGTTCAGCAGGTGGCGGAATTTTTGTTCAAGCGAAGTATTTTACCGGGGGAGCTTCTAAAGCCTATATTGATGGAGGAAGCATCATCAATAACCAGATGGATGCCAGCGGATATACCGAAAAAATGTTCGGTGGTGGTGGAATTTATGTAAATGGTGCTAATAACAATTATGGTGTTAATGGAGCTAACGGTGAGCTTTATTTAACTAATGTAGTAATCACTGATAATGAATCCGAAAATGAGGGGGCGGGATATGCAGCTTGCCCAATATCAAAGACTAAGATTTATGTGACAAATGGCGCTGCTATCTACGGTAATAAGACTGCATCAAAAGTTAATGATATATACATATTATGCAATAAATATCTTGGACTTCATGGCGGTGATCCTGAATATGATATTTCAAAAAGGATGCTGGGCGGAGTACTTTACAACTGGAAAAATAAGGACAATTCTCCTTTAGATGAAAGCAAGCATAAAGGCGTTATAGACAAGAATAATGAATATCTTGGCTTGCATACAGATGAAAAGGGGAATGAGTTAACTTCGAATCTTAAAAAAGTATTAATTAGTGGTAACAAATCCGCTACCAGAGGTGGTGGAATTGGCAGTAACGGTACTGTTACGATGGGTACTGAAGAAGCCACAAGTGTATCTGTAGAAAAAAAGTGGATAGATGATAATAACACTGGTTTAAAGCATCCGGAAACTGTTACAGTTAAATTGATTGCTAATGTTGCAGGTAAAGACTATGAAGTTGAGCATAAACAATTAAGTGATAAAAACGGTTGGAAAACAGCATTCACTGATTTACCTACTAAAGCAGGTGAAGAAGATATAAAATATACTATAGAGGAAGTCGGAGTAGAAGGATATACCAGTAAAATCAGCGGAACAGCTAAATCCGGATTTGTAATTACTAATACTAAAATACCCCAAAAAACAAGCATCCAGGTAACAAAGGCTTGGGAAGATAAGCATGATCAGGACGGAAAGAGACCTGCAAGTGTAAGAATTAAGCTATTAGCAGATGGAAAAGAAGTAGAAGGAAAGACTCTAACTTTAAGTAAGGCAAATAACTGGACAGGAAGCTTCACAGACCTTGATGAATACAAGGCAGGAAAGAAGATAGAGTATACCATCAAGGAAGAGACTGTAGGAAACGGATACACAAGTGTTATTACAGGATCAGCAGCAGAGGGCTATAAAGTAACCAACACAAGAGAACCTGAAAAGGTAGAAGTAGAAGGCTCAAAGACTTGGAATGACAAAGGAGACCAAGACGGAAAGAGACCTGCTGAAATTACCATTAACTTGTTAAAGAACGGAACAAAGATAAATTCTGTAAAGGTAAAAGAAGCAGACGGTTGGAAGTGGAAGTTTGAAAACCTGGATAAGTATGAGAACGGAAACGAGATAACATATACCATAACAGAGGAAAAAGTAGAAGGCTATACAACAGAAGTAAATGGGTACAATGTAAAGAATTCATACACACCGGGAAAAACAAGCATCCAGGTAACCAAGGCTTGGGAAGATAAGAACGACCAGGACGGAAAGAGACCTGCAAGTGTAAGAATTAAGCTATTAGCAGATGGAAAAGAAGTAGAAGGAAAGACTCTAACTTTAAGTAAGGCAAATAACTGGACAGGAAGCTTCACAGACCTTGATGAATACAAGGCAGGAAAGAAGATAGAGTACACCATCAAGGAAGAGGCTGTAGGAAACGGATACACAAGTGTTATTACAGGAAGTGCTAAAGACGGCTATGTTGTTACTAATGTTAGAACACCGAGCACACCACCTGAAAAACCAAATAATGAGTTACCTAAAACCGGTGATGATGCTAATTTGTCATTATATCTTATGCTCATTGGATTATCTGGAGCGTTATTGATTGTTTTAGGGCTTAAAAGGAGACAAAAAAATTAAACTAAAATAAAATTCAAATATATCGACCTTTACAATTAGCTAAGACTGATTGTAAAGGTCGATTTTTAAGTGCCGCCATAAATTAGCAGGCACTATATTTTTTTGTTGACATTAAAAAAGTTTGTGGTAATATATAAATATAATATATATAAAAATTTTATATATAAATAAAATTTATATAAAGGAGGTAGCTATGTACTATCCGGCATCAGCTTTGTTAATAGAAGCTATGGTTCTTTCTACTGTAGAGAAGCATGATTCCTATGGCTATGAAATAAGCCAGGTTGTCAAACGAGTGGCAAATATAAAGGAATCGACCATGTATCCCATATTGAGTAAATTGGAGAAGGGAAATTTTTTGAGTGCTTACTCGGCAGAGTACCAGGGAAGAAATAGAAAGTATTATTCACTAACCGAAGAAGGAAAAAATCAATTAGCATTCCTAAGAGAAGAATGGGAAGCTTACAGAGATGCTATAGATGAAATTGTGGAGGGGAGCGTAGAGCAATGAATAGAGATGAATATTTGAAGCAATTGGAAAAATATGTGCGTTGTCTTCCAAAGGAAGATTTCGAAAAAACAATGGCACATTTTGAAGAGTATTTCGATGAGGTGGGACCTGAAGGGGAACAGGATGCAATTGCTGAATTGGGAACACCTAAGGAAGCAGCCTATGAGCTTCTCAGTCAGATGCTTGAAACCGGCGAGAAAAAGATGGAACCTAATGTGACCGATAGTGAGCCTGATAATGAGAATATGAATGAAGCTTCTTCAGCAGGCAAACGCCATTATGAAATCAAAAGCAAGAAAAAATTATCTACAGGTGCAATGATACTAATTGCCATTCTGGCTATATTTGCATCTCCGGTAGCAATACCTGTGTCAATTACGGCGGTTCTTTTGATATTAACCTTAATAGCTGCGGCCATGTCCATGATAATTGCGGCCTTCCTGGTGTGCATTGCTATTATACTGGTTTCAGGAAAGCTAATTGTGGCAGGACTCTTTACCACCGTCGTATCTGTACCGGGGGCAATATCCATGGTTGGAGCAGGGATTATCGGATTGGGAACAGGCATCCTAGGACTGCTTGCTCTGTGGACCGGATTTAAGTTTATGGGTCAGCTTATAAGAGCCTTTGCAAGATGGCTTACAAAGAAGGGGGAGAAGTCCAATGAAAAGATGGAGTAGGAATATATTTTTGGCAAGCCTGATTATGATAGTAGTTGGAACCGGCTTACTGTTCATAGGCTCTGTAACAGGAGGCACCGGTTACATATTTAAAAATGATGGAGCAACAATAAATCGCTTTTTTGAAGAGAATAGATTTAAAAGCGTGAAGCAGCCATTTAGTGGCATTCACTCTATAGATGTAAATCTCAATTATGCTGACTTAGCTATATTGCCATCAGATGATGAGAATTACTATGTAGAATATGATGTAAACAATTACGAAGGTAAAAATCCGGTAAGTATAGAAGCCAGGGATGGGCGATTAGTCATCAGTGATGGTAATACAATTGAATTCAAGACGGATAAGAAATTCAAGTCCAATTTTAAAGAGTTTATCGCAGGTTATTTTAAAAAAAACAGGGGTGCCGACGGTGTTGTAACGATTTATGTTCCTAAAAACAAAGAAACCTCTGTGCTGAGTTTAAGTGGGACAATACATATGGCGCACGGCGATTTAACTGTAAATTCTGTAGAGCTGAATAAACTTGAAGTTATATCAGAGTTTGGTGACAGTGAACTAAGTGAAATAACCTTAGGCGGATCTACCAATATATCAAGCAATTCCGGTGATATTTATGTTAACATTGCCGCCCAACAAGAGGAAACTGTAAATATAGAAGCAAGTGCAATTGTTGGAGATGTCGATTCAGAGTTTAGACATGACGATGACGAGAATTTTCACTATTATTCAAGAGTCATAAATAAGGATGGACCAATTTTGAAAATATCCTCAAGCAGCGGTGATATTGAAATAGAATAGCAAAAAATTGATAAAATATTCGTTTATATGAAAAAATATCATTGACTTATCTTTTCTGCAATGGTATTATCATATTAGAAAATCCTATGGCGACGTAGTTGTAGGAGATGCGGAGAAGTGTCAGTTCCTGGTTGAATTGGCACTTTTTTTATTAAAAAATATGTGTGAGCACATAAGGAGCATATAATGCTCTTGAAATAACGGTATACTCCGACGAAGGAGCATCCGCTAAACACCAATATGTAGAGAGGATGTTAAGATGGATAAATTCAGAGGAGGAGGAAAAATTCTCATGGGCTCCGGGAGCATGGACATGCTTCTTGAAGAGACAGCCGCCGACAGGGTTTTTCTGGTATGCGATCCCTTCATTGAAAAGAGCAGGAAGGTAGCTTATGTAACTGAGAGGCTACAGAAGCAGAGCATAGCATTTCAAGTATTTTCAGAAATAACTCCGGATCCGGGTGTGGAGATCGTTACGGAAGGAGTTAGACAAATTACCCTCTTTAAGCCGGATTTAGTAATCGGCTTCGGCGGCGGCTCAGCCATAGATGCAGCTAAGGCAATTATATATTTTGCAAATAAGGGCGGATATCTTGAAAATGTGGATTTTGTAGCAATTCCTACCACCAGCGGAACGGGTTCTGAAGTAACTGATTTTTCAGTTATTACTGATAAAGCTAAGGGGCTGAAGTATCCTTTAGTAGACGAAAGCCTGATGCCGAAAATTGCAATTCTGGATGCAGACCTTACACTATCCGTACCGGCAGAAATTACAGCGATAACAGGGATGGATGTTTTGACTCATGCAATAGAGGCTATGGCTTCAACGGGTGCAAATGATTTCTCAGATGCTGCTGCCGAAAAGGCAATAAAACTGGTCAGAAGCTATCTGCTTACTGCATACAAAGAGCCTAACAATCTTGAAGCCAGACAAAAAATGCATGATGCATCCTGTTTGGCAGGCATAGCCTTCAACAACGCAGGCTTAGGTCTTAACCACGGAATGGCTCATGCTGTCGGCGCAAAGTTTCACATACCACATGGTAAAGCCAATGCAGTTCTTTTGCCCTATGTAATGGGATTTAATGCAGGTTGCTTTGATGAGCTTACAGAGAATGCAATTTTATATGCTCGTATTGCAAGACTAATCAAGGTTGATTCCCAAAGTGTCAGACAGAGTGCTTTAAATCTTATTAGAACCGTTAAAAAGTTCAATGAAAATATGGGAATGCCGGTAAATATTAAGAGCTTAGGCATATCTAAGGAAGAATTCAAGGCAGAGCTTGACGCTATGGCAGAGGCGGCTTTGAAGGATAAATGTACAGCGACAAATCCTAGAAAATGTTCCATTGAGGATATTAAGAAGATATATACTCACAGCTATTTTGGAGCGGTAGGTAGAACTTTATAAGAAGGTGCTAAAATGGATTTTGAAAATAAAGAGAGAATAATTCAAGAATTCGTACCGGGGCGGCAGATAACCTTGGCCCATGTAATTGCAAATCCGGTCAATGATTTGTACTCAAAGCTCGGTATTATTGATGGACATAGTGCTATTGGAATTTTTACCATTACACCAAGTGAAGGTGCTATAATTGCAGCGGATGTGGCTACCAAGGCTTCGGATGTAAATATTGGATTTGTGGATAGATTCAGCGGCTCTCTGTTGATATATGGGGATGTGGCGGCAATTAAGGTGGCTATGGCGGATGTGATGCGGGTTCTCTGTGATGAAATGAAGTTTACGGCAACTGACATAACCGGAAGTTAAATGATGAAGTGTGATGTAGATAATGAAAAAAGTAATTTTTATTGGAACCATTGGATGTGGAAAGACCACATTGAGCCAGGCTATTTTGGGCGAAGCCTTGGAATACAGGAAGACTCAATCTGTTGAAGTATTGGGAGGGCATATTCTCGATACTCCGGGTGAATATTTGGAGCTGGGACATATGAGGGGGGCTTTGATGATAACATCGGCTGATGCAGAAGTCATAGCTTTAGTTCAATCGGCAGTTGAAGATTTAAATATGTTTCCCCCTTGCTACGCAGGCTCCTACGCTAAGGATGTAATAGGAATTGTCAGCAAAACGGACATTGCAACGGAAGAAGAAATCCGAGAGGCGGAGGATAAGCTGAAGCTGGCAGGTGTAGAAAAAGTGTTTAAGTGCAGCAGTTATACAGGCGAAGGTGTGGATGAAATCGTAGAGTATTTGAAGAAAGAGGACTAGACAATGTCTAAGGATAAATTGAGAATTGTAGTGGTTGATGATGAGCCTATTATCAGAATGGATTTGACTTCGATGCTCAAAAATGCAGGATATGAAGTTGTCGGCGAGGGGAAGGATGGCTTCGATGCCATTGAGCTTTGCCAGAAACTTAATCCGGATGTGGCACTTCTTGACATAAAGATGGATACCTTGGATGGTTTGTCAGCGGCCAAAGTTATAAATGATGAGTGCCTTAATGTTGCAATTATAATGCTCACTGCATATAGCAAGGGAGAATACATCGACAGGGCGAAGGAATGTCAGATAACCAGCTATTTGATGAAGCCTATTAATGAAAAGCTGCTGGTTCCGAATATTGAGCTTGCGGTTGCACAAAAAAGAGAAATGATCAAGTATCAGGCAGAGGCGACCAAGGCAAACGAGCTTCTTGAATCGAGAAAAATTATAGAAAAGGCAAAGGGTCTGCTTATGCAACATCGTGGACAGTCTGAAGAGGCTGCCTATAACTATATCAGAAATATCAGCAAGAATAGAAATATTTCAATGATGAAGGTATCGGAAATAATTATAAAACAATTAGAGGGATAGCTAATGGAAACAATAGAAAAACTGTGCAAAGAATATACTGACCTTAATCAAAATGAAATAAAAACCATTCAAAATGCAGCACTTTCCTTAGGTGCAATGGCCAATATGTTCGATGCGGATGCCTTTATCGACTGTCCCCTTAAGGACGGCTCAGGAGACTCTATAGTCGTAGCGGAGGCTAAGCCGATAAACAATCCTTCATCCTATAAGCGTACCGTTGTTGGCCTCGTTGCCACAAAGGAAAAGGAACCGGCAGTATACAGAACCTTTAATCTGTCTGTTCCGACAAAGTTTATGAAGGCAACAACTCAAGAAAATGCCCATGTTGTGCAGACTGTAGAGCCCATATATTGCATGGATAGAGTTGTAGGCGTTTTTATCATAGAGCAGAGGATGGAGAGAATTACAGTTAAGAACAAAGCTGCAAGAATTCCGGAAAAGGAAAGCTCCATTGCAAACCTGTTGATGGAGGAAGACGGAACTAAATTCGTAGACACAATTGAGGAGGGCATCTTATTTGTAGATAGAAACCATAATGTGGTTTTCAGAAACAAAGCAGCGGCGAAAATTTGTAAGCGAATGGGCTTCATCAGTGAGGTGTTGGGAAGAAAATATCAAGATATTTGCATTGTTAAGGATCATCTTGACAGCAATTTCGACAAGGTATCAGTTCACGAGGTAAGGCTTGGAAATTACTTCTTCAATGTAAAAACAGTGCCTGTAGACCGTAAGGATATAAGTTATATGGTCCTTATGAATGACATTACATCAAAAAAGCTTCAGGAGCAGGAGTTGATTTTAAAGTCGGTAGCCTTTAAAGAGATGCATCACCGTGTCAAAAATAATCTTCAGACCATAGCGGCTCTTTTGAGATTGCAAAGAAATAATGTTGACTCGGAAGCGGCGGTGCAAGCCCTCAACGATACTATCAGCAGAATATTGGCCATATCATCAACTCATGAAATTCTAGTTGAAACCGATATGGAAGACATAAAGCTGAATGATATAGTGGCAAGCTTGAAGGATAACTCGATTCTATATTATGGCAGAGATGATTTCAAGCTGGATGTGGAATACTATGGTGGGGATTTCGATATAAAATTCGAGAAAGCGGTGGCGCTGGCACTTATATTAAATGAGTTGATGCAGAACTCCATAAAATATGCCTTTGGAGGTAGAAATTCAGGCAAAATTGTTTTAATGACATTCCAACGCAGAGCCGATGATATTGAATTGGTATTCATGGACGACGGATGTGGGTTTGATGTTGAGAAGATTAAATCAGGCAGTATGGGATGGAAAATAATTAACTCCATGGTTAAGGAAAAGCTGAAGGGACATGTAAGTGTCAAATCAGGAAATTGTGGGACCAAGGTAAAGATAATTTTTTAAATTATAATATAAGCTACAACAGTATAATATGACAAACGATGGCGACGTAGTCAGCGTTCAGTCGAGACGATGCAGTCCGGACAAGGTTCTAGATGTTTATAGAACTCTGTTTGGATTGTTTTTATTTTAGGGAGAGGTCATGAGAGAAGTAATTAATAGTGTAGGCATTGACATCGGGACATCAACGACGCAGTTGATTTTTAGCAAGCTTACTATTGAAAACCTGGCAACAAGCTATACAGTACCTAGAATAAGCATTGTAAACACAGAGGTTGTGTACAGAAGTGATATTTATTTCACACCGCTTACCAATGCACTTACCATTGATTCCGAGCAGGTAAAGAATATCGTTAAGGGTGAATATGCTAAGGCAAAGATGGATCCAAAGAATCTTCAAACGGGAGCGGTAATCATAACAGGCGAAACAGCAAGAAAAGAGAACGCCAATGAGGTTCTGTCGGCCCTGAGCAAAATGGCGGGAGAATTTGTTGTTGCTACGGCAGGACCTGACCTTGAGTCTGTTTTGTCAGCAAGGGGAGCAGGTACTGACAAGATGTCGGAAGAAGATAGGAACATAATTGCAAATATAGATATTGGCGGTGGAACGAGCAATATTGCTATTTTTCAGAAGGGAAATTTAATAGGAACCACATGTTTGGATATAGGTGGAAGGCTTATAAAAGTTGAAAATGGGAAAATCTCATATGTCTATGAGAAAATGGCTGATTTAGCAGCCTCCATTGGAATTCCCATTAAGGTGGGAGATGTAGCGGACAAAGGAAATTTAAAACAGCTTGCAACAAAGATGGCTCAGCATTTGTCCATGGCATTGAATCTGACCGATAAGGATGAACGGCACCAAAATCTGTATACCAATGATGGAATTCCCGTTAAAAGTGATATTTCCATAAATGGACTTACCTATTCAGGTGGCGTTGCCGACATCGTATATAATCCTTCTTCAGAGGATGTCTTCAGATATGGTGATATTGGACCGCTCCTTGGAGAAGCAATTAATGAAAATAATGATTTTCGCAAGGTGAAGCGCTATGATGCAGTGGAAACTATCAGAGCTACAGTGGTTGGAGCAGGAACCCATACCACAGAGGTAAGCGGAAGCACCATAAGATATGAAGCTGATTGCTTGCCGCTTAAGAACATCCCGGTTGTAAAGATGACCGAAGAGGATGAAGAGAATATGGAAGCTTTCTCCGGCAGACTTGCTGAGAAGATAGATATCTTTACCAATAGGAGTAGAGATGAATGTGTAGCAGTTGCAATAAGTGGAAACAACCACACATCCTTTGATGCGGTGCAGCAGCTGGCAATGGGGATTATCAACGGTCTTAAGGCCTATGACAATCCGGAAATCCCGGTACTTGTAATCGTCGAGAGCGATATTGGCAAGGTGCTGGGAAATGCACTTAAGGTTCTCATGAATCAGAAGCGAAAGGTGCTATGTATTGATAATATCTTTGTGAAGGATGGAGACTATGTAGATATTGGAGAACCGGTGGCCAATGGACGTGTAGTGCCTGTAGTAACAAAGACATTAATATTTAACCGCTAATAGTAAGAATGAAAGCAAGAGGTGAAAAGAAGTGATCTTAAAAACCAAGTTATTTGGCCATACCTATGAATTTGGTTCAGTCCGAGAGGTCATGGCTAAGGCCAATGAAGAGAAGTCAGGCGATAAACTGGCAGGAATCGCCGCTGAATCAGCAGAGGAAAGAGTAGCAGCAAAATATGTGCTTTCCAATTTAACTTTAAATGATTTAAGAAACAACCCTGCTGTGCCTTATGAAGAAGATGAGGTAACAAGAATTATTCAGGATGACGTAAATGAGTCAATCTTCGGCGAACACAAGAACAAAACAGTTGCTGAATTTAGGGAATGGCTCCTTGACATTGAAACATCGGGAGACATGATAAAAAGAGCCTCAAGGGGTATTACAAGTGAAATCGTTTCCGGTGTAGCTAAGCTGATGAGCAATCTTGACCTGGTATATGGTGCAAAGAAGATTGAAATCACTGCCCACTGTAACACTACAATAGGTAAGGAAGGAACCTTCTCCGCCAGATTGCAGCCTAATAATACTACAGATGATCCTAAGGGAATCTTAGCTTCGACCATGGAAGGATTCAGTTTAGGCTGTGGAGATGCAGTTCTTGGATTAAATCCGGTAGATGACTCTGTTGAAAGCGTTGCAAGAATTTTGAAACAGTTCTATGAATTTAGAAACAAATGGGAAATTCCTACACAGATTTGTGTGCTAGCTCATGTAACTACCCAGATTGAAGCGGCAAAGAAGCTGGATGCTCCAATTGAGCTTGTATTTCAGTCGATTGCAGGTTCACAGAAGGGTAATGAGGCCTTCGGTATAGATGCGAATATGATTGAAGAGGCTAGACAATATGCACTCAAAGAAGGTAAGGCAGATGGACCTAATGTGATGTACTTTGAAACAGGACAGGGCTCGGAGCTGTCCTCAGAGGCCCACAATGATTGGGATCAGCTGACAATGGAAGCTAGATGTTACGGATTTGCAAAGAGATATAATCCGTTCCTGGTGAACACAGTAGTAGGATTTATAGGCCCTGAATACCTATATGATTCAAAGCAGGTTATCAGAGCCGGGCTTGAAGACCATTTCATGGGTAAACTTACAGGAATTTCAATGGGTTGTGATGCATGCTACACCAACCACATGAAGGCAGACCAAAATGATATTGAGAACCTGGCTACACTGCTTGTTGCGGCCGGCTGTAACTATATCATGGGAGTACCTCAGGGTGATGACTGTATGCTTATGTATCAGTGCACAGGCTATCATGAAGCAGCTGCTTTGAGGGAAGTATTTGGGCTAAGACCTATTGAGGAATTTGACCGATGGTTAGAAAAAATGGGATTCTCCAAAGACGGTAAGCTGACACCGTTAGCCGGTGATGCATCAGTATTTCTTAGAAAATAAAGGAGGAAGATCCAGTGGATACAAAAGAATTAAGAGCAATTATTGAAGGTGTTCTTGCTGAAATGAATCTCGATGCTGCTCAGCAAACCACTTCAGAACCAGTTGGCACAGAAGCGACTAAAGCTGTAGCCTGTGAAATAACTGATGGCTGCTTAGATGATATAACTGCAATCGATATTAAGCAGCAGTATTTAGTAAAGGAACCATATGATAGAGAAGGCTTTCTGGAGTTAAAACAATTTGCACCGTGTCGTCTTGGAATAGGAAAAGCAGGTGCAAGATATAACACTCTTCCGCAATTAATGTTCAGAGCTGCTCACTCAGCTGCTCAGGATGCTGTTTTCTCAGATGTGGACCAGAACTTTGTTGATAGCCTCGGATTATTTACCATCCGGAGCAGATGTGAAAACAAGGATATATATCTGACAAGACCGGACCTTGGCAGAAGGCTTAATGAAGAAGCAGTTGCAGCTGTAAAAGAAAAATGCGAGAAGAACCCTCAGGTTCAGATTTTCGTATCAGATGGACTAAGTTCGGCAGCTGTTGCAGCTAATACAAAAGACGTTTTGGCAGGATTGCTGCAAGGTCTGAAGAGTAGTGGAATTAAGGTTGGAACTCCGTTCTTCCTGAAGTACGGAAGAGTTGGTGCCATGGATGAAATTAGTGAAATCACCGGTGCAGATGTAACCTGTGTACTAATTGGAGAAAGACCGGGTCTTATTACTGCAACTTCAATGTCTGCCTACATTGCATACAAAGGAACAATTGGTATGCCGGAAGCAAGAAGAACAGTAGTATCAAACATCCACTCTGCAGGAACAATTCCGGCGGAGGCGGGTGCTCATATTGCCGAAATTATTAAGACAATACTTGAGAAGAAAGCAAGCGGAACAGATCTTAAATTATAAGGAGAAGAAAAATGAAAAGAGATCCATTAAAAGCTAGTGTACTGGCAGCAAAGATAATTCCAAATGCCAGCCCTGAAATGTTAAAAGATTTAGATAATATTCCGGAGAACTTTAAGTCATTGGCGCTTATTACATCTGATTGCGATGATGTTACATATACAGCCCTTGATGAAGCTACCAAAAAAGCCGATGTTGTAGTTGCATATGCTAAGAGCTTCTACGGTGGTGCTGCAAATGCAAATACAAAGCTGGCCGGTGAAATTATCGGAATCTTAGCAGGACCTAACCCTGCAGAAGTTAAGAGCGGACTGGATGCAGCAATTGATATGATTGAAAACGGAGCATATTTCGTATCTGCTAATGAAGATGACTCAATTTGCTACTATGCTCACTGCATATCGAGAACAGGTTCATACCTGTCAGAGGGTGCCGGAATTGCAGAAGGTGAAGCGTTGGCTTATCTAATCGCACCTCCGCTTGAAGCAATGTATGCGGTGGATGCAGCAATTAAGGCAGCTGATGTTAAGCTTTGCGTATTGTATGCTCCACCATCAGAAACAAACTTTGGCGGCGCACTTCTGACAGGAAGTCAGTCGGCTTGCAAATCTGCTTGCGATGCTTTTGCCGCAGCAGTAGAATTCGTTGCTGAAAATCCAACAGCATTTTAATTAATTAGGAGGTATTAAAATGGCAAATTTACAAGCGCTGGGCATGATTGAAACAAAGGGTCTTGTAGGATCAATAGAAGCAGCTGATGCTATGGTAAAGGCTGCAAATGTATCCTTAATCGGTAAGGTACATGTAGGCGGAGGGCTTGTTACTGTAATGGTAAGAGGCGATGTAGGAGCTGTTAAAGCAGCGGTAGATGCCGGTGCGGCGGCTGCGGAAAGAGTTGGCGAGCTCCTTTCAATACATGTAATTCCAAGACCACATTCAGACGTTGAAATGATTTTACCTACAGTTGAAGGCTAACAGCAATATACTTAGGAGACGAGGAGAAACCAAATGAAAGCTTTAGGAATGATAGAGGTTTACGGACGCCTCGGAGCAATTGAAGGCTTAGATAGTGCTTTGAAGGCTGCAAATGTTTCTCTGGTAAATATGATTAGAGTTGGCGGCGGCTTGACAACCTTCTTAATTGAAGGTGATGTAGGAGCTGTAAAGGCTGCAATAGATGCATCTAAGGCTGCGTCGGAAAAGGTTGGAAAGCTGTTGTCAGCTCATGTAATTCCAAGACCTGATGCCGCTGTAAGAAAGATGCTGGATATGATGCCGGAAGAGCAGAATGCAAAAACACCGGTCGGCAAGCCTGTGAAGGAATTTGCGGAAGAAGCAAAGCCGGAGACGATGCATGAAAAAGAGCCTATGAAGGCAGAAACAAAAAAGCCAAAAGCTGAACCGGTACAGGAGATCAGAGCGGATTTTGAAGCTATGACTGTTGGGGAGCTAAGAAAACTAGCTAGAGAAATAGAGGATTTTCCACTATCTAAACAAGAAATAAAATTTGCAAAGAAAAAGGAATTGATAGCTGCTATGAAAAACAGCAGTAATATGGAGGTATAGCGATGACTAATTTACAAGCACTAGGTATGATTGAAACAAAAGGCCTTGTAGGATCCATAGAGGCGGCTGATGCTATGGTAAAGGCTGCAAATGTATCCTTAATCGGTAAGGTACATGTAGGCGGAGGCCTTGTTACTGTAATGGTAAGAGGCGATGTAGGAGCTGTTAAAGCAGCGGTAGATGCCGGTGCGGCGGCTGCTGAAAGAGTTGGCGAGCTCCTTTCAATACATGTAATTCCAAGACCGCATTCAGATGTTGAAATGATTTTACCTACAGTATCTGAATAATAGAAAAATGAAGGAGGTGTTGTAGTTGAAAGTTATTACAGAAGCTCTAATAAGGGGTGAACTTAAAGCTACAGAGCCGGAAGTATATTATATACCTGAAGGCAAAATACTATCTCCTGCAGCCAGAGAATATCTCAATCAACAGCAGATTGACATAGATTTCGAAAGAAACAGAGAAAAGAGAGAGGCAAAGGCTAAAGCAGATGCTGAGGCTGTGGAAGTTTCAAAGATAGGGGCTGCATCAGCCAATCAAGAGAAGCCTGCTCTCAAAGCAAAATATGTAGACTATGAAACCGGTGCCGGATACATGGAAAAACCGGAGCATATGACACAATTGTTCGGGAACATGCTGGTGGACAAAAATCATCCTAGAATCAGGTACAGAGGTAAGCTTGATAGGCTACAGGCAGAGGTTGTAAATGCTCAGGCAGTTATTAAGAGTACAGAAAATAATCAAGGATTATTGGAGGATCTTGATAATATTTTGAGCATACTGAGGGAAATGATGAAATGCGAAGTCTTAGACGAAGCCTTCAGCAATGAAATGATAATCGGCTTGAACCACGAAGAGCTGAGAGCCCGCTCTCATAACCCGATGAAGTACTACAACATAAAACAAATGCTGTTGCCTGAGTATTCAATGGGACTCTCCTATTCCTTGCTTAATTTAATAAGAACCTCAATAAGAGAAACGGAGGTGTCAGCTGTTGATGCCTTCAAAGAAAAGCGCAAAATGGAGAGGTCGGACATTATTGAAGAGTTAAATAGATTATCAAGCGCACTGCATATAATGATGTGCAAATATCTGGCAGGAGAGTATACTTCCAAATGATTGCTGAAAGGAGACAGACCGGTGGATATGGAAAAGCTTATAGCTGAGATTATTAGCAGGATAGAGTCGGCGATGGAAATTAAAGCCGGAGCAGAGACTCAAACTGATAATAAAGCTTTAAGAGAAAATATTTTGATAATAAATAGGCTTCATCATCAAGGCTGTCAAATTACAGATAGTCACAAAGAAATTGAGAAGTATTACAATGTCAGCTACGGAATCAACATGGATTACCGCCCGGACAAGAAAAAATACGACTACATACTTGTGTACGATTTGGACATGGAGGGCATGGAAAAGCTGACCCGAGGAGCCTTTGACACTCCTTATGTAAAGATGATCGGCAGATGCCTTCTGTCAGGAGAGAATACCTATATCATCGAAGACGAAATGGAGCATGTTCTGTATAAGGACACCGCTCCAAGGTCGATGATGAGAATGGTTAAGGAAAAGGTGGATATCCTTGAATCATGGGGCGGACACTTCCTCAGTGAAGCCGAAGCCCTTGCAGCCATTATTCCGGGCAATGAAAAGTCATTTAGCAAAAATTCGCAGACTGATAATGGAGAACTTGGGGAAGGGGCTTTTTTGAGCAAAAAAGCTTTAACCCAAAGGGACGTGGAGGATGCATTTAAAGACGGATATAAAAGGGTGGTTGTAGAAAAGCAGACTATAATTACAGACATTGCCAAGGAATTTATTGAGAAAAATAAGATTAATTTGGTAGTTAAATAGGCAGGTGTAGAGATGAAATTGGCTAGGGTTACGGGAAGCTTGTGGGCAACAAAAAAGTCTGATTCCCTTAAAGAGTATAAGCTCATGACGGTTGAATTGGAGCCCCCTTTCTCCGGCAATAGAAGACTTATAATTGCTGTGGACACCTTAGGTGCAGGGATTGGAGAAAGAGTATTAATTTCTTGTGGAAGCTCTGCTCATGCAGGGGGGATAAATCCTTCCGCTCCGGTTGATGCCGCTATAGTTGCCATAATAGACGAAAAGAAAAAATAATTTCCCGAGGGAGGAAGGAAGATGTTTAATGAATTAATTGACAACATTACAAACGGTAGTGTTTTCACGGAAAGTATTTCAGCTTGGTTCTCTAATATTTCAATAAACTCAGTAATTATCCTGATCATGATGATATTTATGATTGTCGGTGCTGTGGATAAAATTAGAGGAAACAAGTTAGGCTATGGAGAACAATTTGACGAAGGCTTCAATGCCATGGGGCCTCTGGCGATAGCCATGGCAGGTGTTGTAGCGGCGGCTCCGGTATTAGCAATCATATTAAAACCTATAATCGTTCCACTTTACCAGTTGGTAGGTGCAGATGCTTCGATGTTTGCTACGACTCTTCTTGCTTGCGATATGGGTGGTTATCCCCTTGCAATGCAGATGGCGGAAAATGAAACTATTGGTAACTTCTCCGGGCTTATTCTTGGAACAATGATGGGACCTACAATTGTATTTACAATTCCTGTTGCCCTGAGCATTATCAAGAAGGAAGACAGAAGCTACCTGGGTGCAGGTATTCTGGCAGGTTTGATTACGGTTCCTATTGGATGCATCGTTGGCGGACTTGTTATGAATATGACACCATATAAGATTAGCATTTTGACAATTTTAGTAAACCTGATTCCGGTAATCATCATTGCAGGCTTAATCGTTGCAGGTCTATGGTTTATTCCTCAGAAGATGATAAACGGATTTAATAAGTTCGGTACGGGAGTCACAATTGTGATTACATTCTTCACTGCAATTGCAGTATTTGAATATCAGACAGGAATTAAATTCCCTCTGATGAACATCATGGTTGAACCGGATGCCGACGGTGTTGTTCCTCTGGAATCCGGTCTACTGGTTTGTGGTCAGATTGCAATTGTATTAATCGGTGCATTTCCAATGGTTAAATGGATTACCAAGACCTTTGAAAAGCCACTGGAGAAAATCGGTGGAAAGCTTGGTATGAATGAACAGGGTTCTGCCGGACTTATTGCCAACTTAGCAAATAACATTGCAATGTTCAATATTTTAGGCGAAATGAATCCTAAAGGCAAGCTACTAAATGTAGCATTTGCAGTATCTGCAGCCTTCGTATTCGGTGATCACCTCGGATTTACAGCCGGTGTAAACAATGAGATGATCTTCCCGGTTATTGTTGGTAAGTTAACTGCCGGTATTACAGCATTGATTCTTGCAAACATACTGGCACCAATGCTTCTGTCAAAGGTTGAGTCAACTAAGGCTAACGAAGATACAGAGGCTTAGTATATTAATAAACTGGTCAAAGGAGGCAATAAGGATACGATATGGAAATCAGCGAAAAAGTTTTAAGAGAGGTTATTGCCAGGGTTGTTGAAGAAACTCTTAAGAATAAGGAAGCCGAAGGCTTTAAAAAAGATACAGATCCGAGCGGTATTTTAAAGATTCACACCAACACCGTTAAATGTGAGCCCTTTGGAGGAGCTGAGGGAGTTTATCTGAAGGATATTGTAACTCTTGAAGAAGCACCTAGAATGGGTGCAGGAATAATGGAGCTTGATCATACAAGCTTTGAGTGGACTCTAACCTATGACGAATATGATTATGTAATAGATGGAGACCTGGAAATTGAAATTGATGGAAGGGTAGTGGCCGGAAAAACCGGAGATATTATATACATTCCGAAAGGAAGCCATATTCATTTCCAAACCCCTACAACCGCAAGATATGCATATTTTGTATACCCGGCAGACTGGCAAAGTCAGTAATAGCTGAAGCAAATTTCTGAGAGGGTGGAGGATTAAACCCTCTCAGGAAGCTTCTTATTAGGAGATAGACGATGAATTTTAAACACTGCGACGATTTTGTTAAAGAATTTGAAAATGTAATAAAGAATCCTAAAAAAGGCAAGTCCTCAGTATATTATACAGGTATAGATCTGGGAACGGCTTGTGTGGTAATGGCAGTTCTGGATGAAAACTACAGACCGGTAGCCGGTGCCTTCCAATATGCAGATGTGGTAAAGGATGGCATGGTTGTAGATTATATAGGAGCCATTAGACTTGTTGGAGCTATGAAAGAAAAGCTGGAGGATGCATTAGAGACAGAATTGATATATGCGTCGGCGGCAATACCTCCTGGAACAGATAATTTGGACGGCGGAGCTGTGAAGAATGTCGTGCAGGCGGCAGGATTTGAAATAACGTCTATTTTGGATGAGCCTACAGCAGCCAATAAGCTTCTTGGCATGGAAAATGGCGCTGTAGTTGATATCGGCGGCGGTACAACGGGAATTTCCCTCATAAAGGATGGAGAAGTAGTCCTTGTAACTGATGAGGCGACCGGTGGGACTCATTTTACATTGGTTCTTTCAGGAGCCTATAAAAAGCCCTTCAAAGAAGCCGATGAGTATAAACGAAAGTTTGAGAATCATAAGGAGATTTTCCCGGTGCTCAAGCCTGTAGTAGAAAAAATATCAACTATAATTTCTAAATCTGTAAAAGATCATCAAGTTGAAGAGCTTGTATTAGTAGGAGGAAGCAGCTGCTTAACAGGCATTGAAGCGATAATTGAAGATATGACAGGAATACCGACTCATAAGCCTATGAATCCTTTGTTTGTTACGCCCCTTGGAATTGCTCTAAGCTGTAGCAAGGAAATCATAGACTGAGAAAGGAGGCAGCAAGTGGATCTGAGAATAATCAAATCTCCATCTGAAGGGACACGGGATGTCATTAAACGGAGAATGGGTATTTTGCAACCAACTCCATCGGTAGATGAAGCCGATGCGATAGGCCTTGTTCAAGGTAAGATGATTGATATGATGTGTGCTGCCGACATTGCAGAGAAGGCAGTTGGTGTAGCAGTATATGATGTTAGAGGAATCTGTCCTCAGCATATGACGATGTTGGCAATCTTTGGCGATACAGCCTCAGTAACCGATGCACTAAACCAGATTGAAAATAAATTGAAAGAGGGAATGTACAGTGATTACAGCCAAACTTATTGATAATATTTGGGCAACTCGTAAGGCAGATGCCCTAAGCGGATACAAGCTTATGCTCGCCGAGGTAATTGGCGGAACAGATGTAGGTCAAAGATTGGTTGTCGTTGACATTATCAGCGCAGGAATTGGAGACAGAGTGCTTATTACTACAGGCTCATCTGCAAGACGAATGCTGGAAAATGATAATATCCCGGTAGATGCAGTGGTTGTAGGAATAATCGACGATGATTGTAACTTTGGCTAGGAGGCATACTTTTAAATGAATATAGTTGAAAAAATAGCTAATGCCGGCGTAATCGGTGCCGGTGGTGCAGGTTTTCCAACTCATGTAAAGCTTAACAGTAAGGCGGAGTATGTACTCTTAAACGGAGCAGAGTGTGAACCGCTCCTTAGAGTTGATCAACAGCTGATGGAGTATTACCCCGAAAAAATAATAGGGGGTCTCTATGAGGCGGGAAAATTTGTAGAAGCCGAAAAAGCTATCATAGGAATTAAAAAAAAGCATAAAGAGGTTATTGAAATTTTAAATGCTAAAATTGAAGAAATGGGACTCTCAGGAAGGGTAGAGGTAGGGATTTTACCTGATGTATATCCTGCAGGAGATGAACAGGTTCTGGTCTATGAACTAACAGGCAGAGTAGTTCCGGAGCTGGGAATTCCAATTGCTGTAGGATGCGTGGTAATTAATACGGAAACAGCCCTTAATATATATAATGCCATTAGGGATATACCGGTCACAATGAAGTATATAACTATCGCAGGAGATGTACCCTGTCCGGTAACTGTAAAGGTTCCGGTAGGGACGCCTATTGTAGAGGTTCTGGCCATGGCAGGTGTACTGGATCCGACAGCCTTTGAAATCATTGATGGAGGTCCGATGATGGGACCGTTGATGAAGGATGTTGGAGGATATGTAACAAAAAAGACAAAGGGTCTTGTGGTTTTACGCAAGGAGCACAGCTTGGTGGCTCGTAAAAAACGGGAGATGAAGTCAGCATGTAATCTTAATAAAACCGCATGTGAACAGTGCAGAATGTGTACCGACCTATGTCCTAGATATCTTCTGGGACATTCAACCAGCCCACATAAAATGGTAAGGGCGGTTGCCTACGGAGCCGCAGCAGATGAGAATGTAACAGTTGCTCAGACCTGTTGTCAATGCAACCTATGTGAATACTTCTCATGCCCGGCGGGAATTAGCCCTAAAATGGCAAATGTGTATTTTATGGGCAAGCTGAGAGAAAAAAATATTAGGCATAAATCAAATAAAACTGAATTTAAACCTAGGGAAATGCGTGAATACCGTATGGTTCCAAGCAAGCGTTTAATAGCAAGACTTGAGCTTGCTTCCTTTGATAAGGCGGCACCACTGGATGCGGAGAAGGAATACATGCCTGAGGTTGTCGGCATATCCCTTACATCCCATGTCGGTGCAGGAGCCAAGGCCCTGGTTAATGTAGGAGACCATGTGGAAGCAGGTCAATTGATTGGAGATGTAGAAGAAGGAAGCCTTGGAGCAAAGGTTCATGCAAGTATACGGGGCACCGTCTCACAAATAGACGGGAACTATATTGTAATAAGGAGGGAATAAAATGGCAAAAGCGATAGGAATGATAGAGGTCAATAGTATTGCTAGAGGCATTTTAGTAGCAGATCAAATGGTTAAGACTTCAGATGTTGAAATCGTAACTGCGAATTCTGTATGTCCCGGTAAATATATTGCAATTGTTCACGGTGAAGTTTCATCAGTTGAGACATCTGTGAAAGCAGGACTTAATGTGGCAGGCGACTTTTTTGTCGACTCCATAGTAATTCCAAATGTTCACCCAAGCGTTTTCCCGGCTATTGTTGCAGGCACCATGCCCGATGAGGTTAAGGCTTTAGGCATTTTAGAATCATATTCCTTGTCGACTATGGTAATTGCAGCCGATGCCGTTTTGAAGGTTGCAGACCTTCAAGCTATAGAGTTAAGGCTTGGAACCGGTCTTGGAGGCAAATCTTACTTTACATATACCGGTGATGTGGCAGCAGTGAAAGCAGGAAATGAAGCAGGGAAAGAAGTTGTAGGTGAAAAGGGTATGCTTATCAATGCAGAGGTCATACCTTCACCGGACAAAAAACTTATCCGCACACTATTCTAGTGACAAGTGAAACCTCAGCAATCACAGGAAATGTGGTCTTAGATAACAAGAAAAGAAAGGAAGATTTTTATGAAGAAATTAGTAACGGCAAAAACTATTGAAGAATTTGCGGCTAATCATGGAACAGTCTTTCAAATCGATGATAACACTTTGATTACGCCATCAGCAAAGGATGCAGCCAGGAGCTTGAACATTACCTTTGCTCATGGTGAAACGGAACAGCAGGTTTGCTCAAATGCACGTCCTTTAGAGGTGAAACCGGAGGCTCAGCAATGCCCGTGTGTTGCTGAAGCTGAGGAGCTTCCTTTTGACAAAGAAACCGTTGTTTCAGAGGTAATCAAGGTGTTGAAGGAAATGGGTCTTTTGGACCGGATTAAAGGCTAGGAGGTAGGCAATATGGAATTTGATAAAGATTTAAGATCCATACAGGAAGCTAGAGATTTAGCAAACATGGGCAGTAAGGCGGCAAAGGCTTTGGAGGAGTTTACTGAAGAGCAAATTGATAAGATAATCAGAAACATGGTTAGGGTCGGCGAGGAGCATGCCCTGGAGCTGGCACAGATGGCTGTAGAAGAAACCGGCTTTGGTATTGTTGAAGATAAGGTCTTTAAGAACCACATGGCTACAGGAATGCTTTACGAATCCATTAAGGACATGAAGACTCAGGGAATCATCGGTGAAGATAAGATAAATAAAACTGTAGAGGTGGCAGTGCCGGTAGGCTTAATTATGGGAATTATTCCATCAACAAACCCTACATCGACAGCTATGTTTAAGTCAATTATTGCCCTTAAATCAAGAAATGCTATAGTTTTTTCACCTCACCCATCAGCTAAAGGCTGTACTTTAAGAGCGGCAGAGCTAATGGAGCAGGCAGCAATGGAAGCCGGAGCACCAAAGGGAAGTATCAGTTGTTTAAAGACTTTATCCATGGAGGCAACGGATGAACTTATGCACCATAAGGAGGTTAAGCTGATAATAGCAACAGGCGGTCCGGGCATGGTAAAGGCTGCATATAGTGCGGGAAAGCCTGCAATTGGAGTTGGAGCAGGAAACTCGCCGGCATATATTGAGAGAACTGCAGATGTGAAAAAGGCTGTCGAAAGAATTATGGCAAGTAAGACCTTTGACAATGGTACGGTTTGCGCATCTGAACAGTCAATTATTTGTGAAAGGATAAATGAGGCAGAAGTAATAGGGGAGTTTAAGCGTCAGGGCGGATATTTCATGAGTGAAGAAGAAACCGATGCAGTTTGTAAGCTATTGTTCAAGAATGGTCACACTATGAATGCTAAATTTGTAGCAAAAAAACCGCAGGTAATTGCGAGGGCCGCCGGGTTTGAGGTTTCCGACGATGTCAGAGTTCTTATCGGCAGGCAAAAAGGTGTAGGGGATAATGATCCGCTATCTCATGAAAAACTTACAACTGTTTTGGCATTCTACACAGTTGAAGATTGGAAGGAAGCTTGTGAGCTGAGCATTGAGCTTCTGCAAAACGGTATTGGTCATACCATGAGCCTTCATACGGAGGATCCGGAGCTTGCCCTTAAGTTCACTGCTAAGCCGGCATCGCGAATTCTGGTAAACACCGGTGGAACCCAAGGCGGTACCGGTGTATCAACAGGGCTTGCTCCATCCTTTACTCTCGGCTGTGGAACTATTGGCGGTTCTTCTGTTTCGGAAAACGTTTCGCCTATGCATCTAATTAACAAGAAGGTGCTTGCATACGGAATAAAGGATGTTACAAAGCTGACCGAGGAAGATGAAATTTATCAGAAATACCATGGAAACAGGGATTTTAATGAGGGGAAATCAGAGAATATTTCCATTACTCCTGATGAATTGAAGACTATGATAGAAGCTGTAATTGCACAGCTGAGGTAGTGAAATGTCAATTGATAATGTAGAAAAAATTACAGAGCTGATTATGGATGTGATTAGGGAGAAAAATCTTGTGACTTCCGGGGCTTCAGATACTTTAGATGAGGATTTGAATATTCCCGTAGGAATTTCAAATAGACATATTCACCTTAGCCGGGAGGATCTCGAAATTTGTTTCGGCAAAGATTATCAGCTGACTCCCATTAAGGACTTGTCTCAGCCGGGGCAGTTTGCCTGCAAAGAAACCATGACTATTTGCGGTCCTAAAGGCTCAATTGAAAATGTCAGGGTGTTGGGACCGGTCAGAAAAGAGTCCCAAGTGGAAATTCTGGCGTCGGATAACTTTAAGCTGGGCATTAAAGCACCGCTTAGGATTTCCGGAGAGATTGCCGGGTCATCCCCAATTACAATTGTAGGTTCCAAAGGCTCAAAATACCTACATCAGGGTGCTATAGTGGCTGCAAGACATATTCATATGACAGAGGATGATGCGAAGCGTTTTGGTGTGAGAAATGGGCAGATTGTTGCTATTGAAGTTGAAGGGCTTCGTGGAGGCACTTATACGAATGTAGTGATAAGAGCAAATGACAAGTCCCGTCTTGAGTGTCACCTGGATACGGAGGAATCCAATGCAATGGGACTCAATTCCAAGTCCAAAATTCGCATTATAAAATAAGTTAACCTCATTGCCGATGAGCAATGATAATATGGTTATAGATTTGAAATTTCAAATAGGAGGGAAAAATAATGAAGACTGATGCATTAGGCATGATTGAAACCAAAGGACTTGTTGGATCAATTGAAGCTGCAGACGCTATGGTAAAAGCAGCAAATGTAGTTTTAATCGGTAAGGTGCATGTTGGCGGAGGGCTGGTAACTGTAATGGTCAGAGGCGATGTTGGTGCTGTTAAGGCAGCGACCGATGCAGGTGCCGCAGCAGCTGAAAGAGTAGGTGAGCTGCTATCCGTACATGTAATTCCAAGACCGCATGAGGAGGTTGAATCCATCCTACCAAGCCTTGGCAAATAACATATTTGATGTAGAGCGCGCAGCAAGGAAGACGGGGCATATGCTTCGTCTTTTTTCACATTGTATGAATTGTAGCTTGCTAATTGCATTTTTACCACAATTCTGCTATAATTTCATTCAATGTGGAGGTAAAGCTGTGGGAAGAAAGCTCGATAATATCTATGTTGTTGGAGTAGCAGGTGGTAGTGCATCCGGCAAAACAACCATTATAAATAAACTTAAGGACACATTTAAAGAAGATATAGTTGTGATCAGTCATGACTTTTACTATTGGGCCAATAACGAGCTTTCTATGGAGGAACGAAGAAAATTAAATTATGACCATCCGAAATCTTTTGATACCAGGAAGCTTATTGAGGATCTTAAGCTTTTGAAATCAGGAAATCCGGTTGATATTCCGATATATGATTTTACGATTTACAATAGGAAAAAAGATACTCTGCGGATCGAACCAAGACCGGTAGTTATAGTAGAAGGTATATTGATACTTGATGATGCAGAGCTTAGGGCTTTAATGGATTTAAAGGTGTTTGTGGATACGGACGCTGATGAGAGACTTTTAAGGCGTTTATTGAGAGATACCAAGGAAAGAGGAAGAACCATAGAAAGTGTGCTAAATCAATATATAAACACAGTTAAGCCTATGCATGAGGAATTCGTTGAACCAAGTAAAAAGCATGCGGATGTTATAATACCGAGAGGTGGCGAAAATCTTCCGGCAATTAATATGCTTATCGAACACATAAAGACTATGCTTAATCGTTAAAAAAGAGTTGCCGAAGTCATATAAGTGGTATATAATAGTCTTGCTGCGAGCGGATATGGCGGAATTGGCAGACGCGCACGGTTCAGGTCCGTGTAAGGCGACTTGTGGGGGTTCGAATCCCTTTATCCGCACCAAATGTTTTTATAAAACCGTTGAAAATCAACTAAAGCGTTGAAAAATCAACGGTTTTATTTTTTAAAATCAAGATTTATTCAATGAGAGGACACTCTGTGATTTTATTGCTCATAAAAAAGAAATGGATGTAGAGGCTTATATAAAACTCATTCGCTCATATTCCTCTTATAAAGAAAGAGATATATATTAGAAAAAGGAGTATGTGAAAGGTATGAAATATTTATTTTGTTTATTGATACCGATAGGAATAAGTTTATTGATTTTAAGTATTAAGTATGTCATTCGCCTTGTTAATGCCGAAATTGTGTATGAAATGCCATGCACTGATAATGAGGGTGCATTTACAATTAAAGGTGATGGCCGATATGGTCCATGGATTAGCGGAAAGCTGTTTACAAAATCTCCAATCGGAGAATTTGGTTTTAAGGTCATAAATCAACATACGGGAAAAGAAATTCAGCTTTCATCAATCCTTTTGCGTAGCAAGGTGAACGGATTTAAAACAGGAAGAATGGAGTTGTATTCTTTTCGTGCAGAAAAAGGGACATACATTATTTCGCTAAATGGTGAAGCAAGTGCTAGAGATAAAACGGGCGCATCTGTCAGAAATAGTATCAATAGACAGTTTGTTGATTACAACTCGTACTCTGTACAAATTCGTAATCATATTTCAGGTTATGTTTTGATGCTGTGTATTTTTGGAATTATATTTGCTTCTATGGCAACACTTGCAGGAATTATTATTCCAATCGTTTTGTAATGATCAAGCAGTTATAGATATTGACCGATTTAAGAAAGCAGCAAAACAGTTTGCTGTTTTTTCTTGCTCAAATGTCAAAATAAGGTGTCAAAAAATATAAAAGGTACTTGATAAGACGCTTCCTGAGATACATATACTATAAATTGTATTGACAAATCAAGGCAATGATGAAAAAATATATGCAATTAGTTGCTGCAATTTTTTACAGGAGATGAGTTAATACATGAGAACCAATGATGATATTAATGCGATTATTAGGTTAGCACTACCAATCCTTAATGCGACGTCTTATGCTATGCGAATTAATGATAGTATTGGTAATACTATTTACACTAACACTGAATATGATAATATGATTAAACGTGGAAGTCGTGAGGTAATTTCAGATTCGAAGAATGTTTATTCCGACAATAAAAAAATAGCTGTAGTTACAATTTATCATGATATTTCTGAAGTGAATCGATTGAAGAGAGAACTGGAAAGGGTTAATCAAAAGCTTAGAAAGGTAGAACCTAAAGTTACTTTTCAAGACATTATCGGTAAAGATAAATCAATTCGAGAATTAATTACAAAAGCTAAAGTTGCTGCAATGACTCCTGCTACAATTTTAATAAGAGGTGAAAGCGGGACCGGCAAGGAAATCTTCGCTAATGCAATACACAATGCAAGTCCTAGAAGGAATGAACGATTAGTTAAAATAAACTGTTCGTCAATCCCTGATGAATTATTGGAGAGCGAACTCTTTGGATATAAGGAAGGTGCTTTTACGGGTGCTCAAAGGGGAGGTAAGAAAGGATTATTCTATGAAGCAGATGGAGGGACTCTATTTCTGGATGAAATCGGTGATATTTCTAAGCGTATGCAAGTGAAGTTATTAAGAGCGTTACAAGAAAAAGAAATATTGCCGGTCGGAAGTACAGAAACGATAAAAGTCGATGTAAGAATTATTTCTGCTACTAATAAACAACTTGAAAAAATGGTGGAGGAAGGCAGTTTTAGAGAGGACTTGTATTATAGATTAAATGTATTCCCTCTGCACATACCGCCTCTGCGTCACCGAAAGGATGATATAGAAGAAATTTCACGATATATTTTGAATAAGTATAATGATTTTTATGAAAGGGATGTTACTAATATTGATGAAAATGCTATAAAAGTTTTAAAAGCAAGAGATTGGCCTGGAAATGTTAGAGAGTTAGAGAATGTAATTTCCAGGGCTATGATAAATCTGCACCACAAAGAAAATACTCTAGGAAAGGATGATATTTTATATGTTTTAGGAGAAAATGTGAGCAAAAAAGCAGCTGAACAAGATGACTATTTCGAATCCTTACCTTTGGAAATTAAAAAAGCTGTTGAAATGACTGAGATGTTATGCATAAAAAAGGCCCTGGAAAAATGTGATGGAGATAAAAATAGAGCTGCGATTCTATTGGGGATACCAATTAGGACGTTGTATTACAAGTGCAAAAAATTGGATATTTGATTGCAATAAATTGCAAGTGTTGCAAAACATTGCGGCAATTTTTTGCAAAGAACGTAAATCGCAGTGAAAACCCTTGCATTTTTAGAGCTAAAATTTTGGCATAAGGATTGCATTATATATTGATAAGCAAAACTTTAATGTAATCATCAAGGAGGCAAAAAATGGATAACAATAAAATTTTAAATGAATTTGTAGAGAATTATTATGGAACACTGGCAAGTGGTGTATATAGCAAGCCTGTAGATATTACACCTAATAATACGGCATTAATAATAATTGATGCTCAAAAATGCATAACAAAAGAATATTTTGTAAATGCTTATAGATCTATGGGAATTGATGTGGACCCTTTAATGCCGGCATTAAATCAACTTGAACTAAACACAAATAAGGTATTATTAAATATTCGGAAGATATTGAATAAGTGTAGAGAGAAAGGCATCAGACCGATTCATATCAGAATTCAGTCATATTTGCCCGGAGCTGAAGATACGGGAAGGTTACATAGTTCAGCAGGCATGTTTTATCCGCCGCATACTGCAGCTACCGAATTCTGTGATGAAGTTAAACCTATTGACGGAGAAATCGAATTGCAGAAAACATGTTCCGGAATACATGTAGGAACACCGGTTGACAGGATTCTTAGAAATTTGAATATTAAAAATGTAATTGTTACAGGCTTTTACACTGATCAATGTGTTAGTACATCGGTAAGAGATTTAGCTGATTTGGGATATGCTGTAGATATGATCGATGATGCGATGACAGCCATGAGTTTAGATAGGCATGAGAAAGCGTTGCAAGGTATTAAAAAAATTTATGCTAATGCCGAAAAAACAGATGAGCTTTTGGGCAGGATGGAATTAATATAATCTTATTAGGAGACAATATGATGTTCGACATTAATGCATTGGATATTAATTATGAGAGTGTATATAAAAAAGCAATTGAATATAGAAGGCACTTTCATCAATATCCGGAATTGAGTTTTGAAGAATTTGAAACATCCAAGTATATTGCAGAGAAACTGATTTCGTTTGGATATGATGTAAAAACCAATGTTGGCGGGACAGGGGTAATAGCTGTTTTGCGAACAAATAAAGAAGGCAAATCAATTGCCTTCAGAGCTGATATGGATGCACTGCCAATGCTTGAAGAAACAGGATTACCTTTTGCATCAAAAAGAGTTGGCATTATGCATGCTTGTGGGCATGACTGCCACATGGCGATAGTACTGGCAACTGCAGAAGTGCTTTCAGGATATAAAGAATCCCTAGGTGGAACTATAAAGTTCATTTTTCAACATGGTGAAGAGGCTAATGGTGGAGCAAAGTGCATAATTAATGATGGGGGGCTAAGAAATCCTGATGTTGATGAGATATATGGGTTGCATGTTATGCCGGATATACCTGTTGGTTCAATAGCTCTAAAATCAGGGTATTTATCAGCAACAGATGATGAGTTTTATATTAGGATTCATGGTAGAAGTGCCCACTCATCTGAACCTGAAATAGGGGTTAATGCGATTGTTATAGCTTCACAGATAATAACCGCATTAGCAACCATTTTATGGACTAATATCAGTCCTTATGATATTGCAACATATTCAATATGCAAGATTTCAGGAGGAGAAGCAATTAATGTTATTCCTGATTACGCTGAAATTAGTGGGATGCTCCGTTGTGTGGAAAAAGAAAACAAGATGGCTATAAGATCAAAGATGGTCTCTATTTCTGAAAATATTTCTAAAAGTATGGGAGGCAGTGCAGAGGTAGAATTCATACCGGGCTTTCCTTCTGTTAACAATGATTCTGAATTAACACAAGTTGTGATAAAGGCTTCAGAGAAGGCTTTAAAAAGCCCTGAAGATATAATCTTAATAGATAAACCTCATCTCGGCTCCGAAGATTTTGCTTACTACCAAGAAGAAATTCCGGGGGTGATGTTTATGCTTGGTTGCGAGAATGCTATCTGTGAAACTGGAACACTACACAGCCCTATCCTAAATGTTAATGAAGAATCCCTGTTATATGGAATCAAAATTTTTCTAAACATTGCATTTATGCAATGTGGTCTCTAGTTGATTATCAATTATTCATTGAAATCCTATCAGGGAGCGGATAAGTTCGTTAATAGAAATGGTTAAGTATTACTAACATATGGGTTGGATGACTAATTGAGTTATCCAATCTTTGTTTATGTGATAGAAAAAAGCAATGGAAAGGGGGCTGTTGCAACAGCCCCCTTTCAACATGTCTTTCTCATACAAGTATTATTTATATCGACTGAAATTTATGAATAGCGCACATAGATTACAATCCGGATTTTGCCATAAAGTTGACTATTTCTGCAGCTCCATAATCTGCACACCGGCACTAGCGCCGATTCTGTCGGCACCGGCATCAATCATGGCTTTTACGGTGTCATAATCTCTGATTCCACCCGAAGCCTTAACCTGAAGTCTGTCTCCAACAGTTTTCTTCATTAGTGCTACATGCTCTTTTGTTGCACCCGCCGAATTAAAGCCTGTTGAAGTCTTTACAAAATGAGCGCCGGCCTTTTCGGAAAGTTTGCAGGCCTCCACAATTTCATCATCAGTCAGCAGGCAAGTTTCAAGAATAACTTTAACGATTGCATCATATTCTGCGGCAGCATCAACGACAGCCTTTATATCAGCTACGATGTAGTCGTAATCTTTTGCTTTCATCATACCCACATTTAAAACCATATCTATTTCTCCGGCGCCAAGTCTACAAGCTTCTGAGGTCTCAAAAGCCTTTGATGCAGTCGTACAAGCTCCCAGAGGGAATCCGACAACAGCGCAGGTTTTTACATCAGTTCCTTGAAGCAGCTTAGTTGCCATTTCAACATAAGCTGAATTTACACAAACGGAAAAGAAGTCATATTCCTTTGCTTCTTTACAAAGCTTTTCGACTTGCGCAGGAGTTGCTTCCGGTTTTAAAATAGTGTGATCGAAATATTTGTTTAATGGTTTTGCCATAGTAGTAAGTCCTCCAATAAATTTTAATAAAGTTTTAATGCTATTGCCAGCTAATTATAACATAAATTTTGATACAATTGTTTATGATTTGCAAATATAGGAAATAATTAATATGGCAAAATAATTTCAAGAAGGAAAAGTATTTATGAATAAATTATTTTTTGTGGAAATTTTAAGATGGGCGGCATTCCCTTTGGGGATAATAATGTTTTTAGGAACCGGAACAAGCTTTGGATTTTTTGCGGGTGCATCTTTGGGAATTCTGGCTACTCTGATTTTCTGGAATTTGACTACGAGAGAAGTCAATAACATTATCGGTAATGAAATTGCAAAGGATGTAAATGCAAGTATTTCCAGAATTGGAGACTATGCTAATTTTGTGGAAATAAAGGTCTTAAATTCAGGCATGGTTGTAAGAGTGTATCTTGTTCAGGCTCAGGAAAAACTGGGACAAATTAAAACAGCTGTAGAAATGGCCCTGAGAGAAAACGACCATAAAGATAGAATACTCCTTATGCAGCTTACCAATATGGATAGCAAGGATAATATAAAAGCTTACAGAGCGATTTTAAACAGGGAGCTTTTTGAGGCAATCAAAGGATTGAAGAAGATGGGGAAGAAATAATGGAGCTGGAATATAAATTTTTTGTTTCTGAAAAGGAAGCGATGGCAATTCTTGGCAAAGTAGAGGAAAGCTATGATACAGGTGAAATGGAATTGATAGCCATGACAGCAAAATATTTTGATACCGAGGATTTTTCTCTGCGCAAAAGAGGTATTGCCATTAGACGACGAAAAGAAAACCATGATGAGGTTGCTACAATTAAATGGAACGGCAGGGTGGATAAGGGAATGCATATAAGAGAAGAAGTCAACGTTCCCATGATAGATGCTTTCCCTTTGGATAGCCATTGTTTTGTCGGAACAAAGGCGGAAGGACTTATTACTGATAAGGAGTTCGGGGAACTGAAAGCCTTTTTAACTATGAATTTCAGGAGAGTCCAGTTTACTGTAAACCTTGATAATGCAAGGTGTATGATGTCATATGATATGGGGACGATTTTAGGAAATGAAAAGGAAATTCCTATTTCAGAAATTGAGATTGAATTGCTGGAAGGCGACGGGTCAAAACTTATGGAGCTGGAGGCGGATTTGAGGAAAAAATTCGGCATGAAAGCCGCAGAAAAATCCAAGTTTGAGCAGGGTCTAAGCCTTTACTTTTAAGGACAAAAAGTGTATAATATATCACTGTACGTTTTGAATACATTTAGGAGGAAATAAAATAAATGAAAACTAATCTAATTTCAAAGGAAAATAATGAAGCAAAATTCACTATGGAATTTACACCTGAAGAGTTTGATGCTGCTGTTGTCAAGGCATATCAGGCTACTAAGGGTCAGTTTAAAATTAATGGTTTTAGAGAAGGAAAAGCGCCTAGAAGCATTATTGAAAAGCACTATGGTGAAGGAGTTTTCTTTGAAGATGCAGTTAATGACCTATTCCAGACAGGATATCCTGAAGCTGTTAAAGAGCTTGAATTAGAGGTAATTGACAGCCCAAGAGCTGAATTCAGTGACATTGGTAAGGGCAAGTCAATGGTTGTTACCATTACGGTTCCCGTATATCCAATAGTTGAGGTTTCCGATTACTTCGGTGTTGAAGTTGAAAAGCTGATACCAACACTTGGAGAAACTGCTGTAGAGGACGATATTAAGGCTTTGCAGAAGAGAAATGCCAGAATGGTTGTAGCTGATAGACCTGCTAAGGAAGGGGATACACTGGTATTTGATTATGCAGGATTTGTCGGAGAGGAACAGTTTGAAGGCGGTACTGCCGAGAATCAGCAGCTTAAGCTTGGTTCGGGAATGTTTATTCCGGGATTTGAGGAGCAGCTAATCGGTGTAGCTCCGGGTGAAAAGAAGGATGTTAATGTTACATTCCCTGAAGACTATCATGCAGAGCTGGCAGGAAAGGATGCAGTATTCCATTGCCTGGTCCATGAAATTAAGGAAGAGCAGCTTCCTGAGCTTGATGATGAGTTTGCAAAGGATGTAAGTGAATTCGACACTCTTGAGGAGCTTAAGAAGGACACTGCGGACAGACTTTTAAAGAATGCGGAAGAGAATACTGTTAATATGGCAAAGGATGCTGTAATCGAAAAAGTTTACGCAGCAAACAAGGTTGAAATTCCTGCAGTGATGATTGAAGATGAAATTGATAGAATGACTCAAGAAATTGCACAGCAGCTTTCATATCAGGGTCTTACTGTTGAGCAGTATTTACAGTTTATGGATAAGACAATGGCTGACTTCAGAAACGAGCTTAGGGAGGATGCCGAAAAGAAGGTTGGAACCAGACTTGTTCTGATGTCCATCGTTGAAAAAGAAGGCGTAACGGTAACTGAAGAAGAAATGGAAGAGGAAATCAAGAAGCTTGCTGAAGTATACAAGACCGAAGCTGATAAGATTAAGGAAATGATCGGTGTTGAAAACATCACATTCTTCCAGAAGGATTTACAGCTTCGTAAGGTTATTGATCTTCTATATGATAAGGCTGTTGTCACTGAAAAGGCACCTGAGGAAAAGGCTGAGACAGAAGAAAAAGGTGAATAATTATGGCTTTAGTACCATACGTCATTGAACAGACAGGTAAAGGCGAGCGTTCCTATGATATCTACTCAAGGCTTTTAAGGGACAGAATCATATTTCTTGGAGAAGAAATTGATGACCATGTGGCAAGCTTAATAGTAATGCAGCTTCTGCATCTTGAAGCAGAGGATCCGGACAAGGAAATTTCCTTGTATATAAATAGTCCGGGCGGTTCAGTAACTGCAGGCATGGCTATCTATGATACTATGCAGTACATTAAGCCTGACGTATCAACCATTTGTGTCGGTATGGCAGCCAGCATGGGGGCTGTTTTGCTCTCATCAGGGACGAAGGGCAAGCGATTTGCATTGCCTAATTCCGAGATAATGATTCATCAGCCGCTGGGTGGTGCCAGAGGTCAGGCTCAGGATATTAAGATTCATGCTGAATGGATTTTGAAGACAAGAGAGAAGCTCAATAAAATTTTGAGTAACAATACCGGAAAGCGTCTTAAGACTATTGAAAAGGATACTGATAGAGACTTTTTCATGAGTGCTGAGGATGCCATGGAATATGGATTGGTGGATAAGGTAATTACATCAAGGTAGTTTTTAGTTGTAGGAAGCACACTTTTTGGGTGCTTCCTATATCCGTAAATAAAAGGAAAAGAATGAGTAATAAATTTAACGATAACAAAGAATTATGTTGTTCCTTCTGCGGTAAGCCACAAAGTCAGGTAAAACGCTTAATTGCGGGCAATGGTGTCTATATTTGCGACCAATGTGTGGAGATGTGTCAAAGCATAATCGAGGATACGCTGGAAATTGCAGACGATAAATATGAAAATGGAAAACCCCATGAGTTCAGCCTTCCTAAGCCTCATGAAATATATGATAGCCTGGCTGACTATGTAATAGGTCAAGAAAGAGCAAAAAAAACTCTTTCCGTGGCCGTATATAATCACTATAAGAGAATAACCTCAGACATGGCTGAAGATGAAGTGGAAATTCAAAAAAGCAATATATTGATGATGGGTCCAACAGGTTCAGGCAAAACCTTATTGGCTCAGACCCTCGCTAAGCTTTTGGATGTACCATTTGCCATAGCTGATGCAACTGCTTTGACCGAAGCGGGATATGTTGGCGAAGACGTGGAAAACATAATCCTTAAGCTTATTCAAGCAGCAGATTATGACATTGAGAAAGCACAGAAGGGCATAATCTATGTAGATGAAATCGATAAAATTGCAAGGAAGAGCGACAATCCGTCAATCACAAGAGATGTAAGCGGCGAAGGCGTGCAGCAAGCTCTTCTGAAAATCATAGAGGGAACTGTTGCCAATGTGCCGCCGCAAGGTGGTAGAAAGCATCCGCATCAGGAATTTATCCAGTTTGATACGAGTAATGTGCTGTTTATTTGCGGCGGAGCTTTTGATGGGCTGGAAGGCATAATTAAGAAGAGAATGGGAGAGAATGTAATTGGATTTAATTCAGATGTTACATTTACAAAGCTCGATGAAGATGCAATTTTAGAGAATATAGAGCCGGAAGATTTAATTAGATTTGGACTGATTCCTGAGTTCATAGGAAGGCTGCCTGTAATTGTGTGCCTTGAAGAGCTTAATGAAGAAGCCCTTATACGAATTATGAAGGAACCGAAAAATTCTCTAATCAAGCAGTACAAGAAGCTGTTTGAAATGGACGGAGTTGAACTTGAAATAGAAGATGAAGCTGTAGCTGCCATTGCTAAGCAAGCTATAGATAGGAAAACAGGTGCCAGAGGCCTGAGAAGCATATTTGAGCGTGCTATGATGGATATTATGTTTGACATTCCATCTAAGAAGTCCGTAAAGAAGTGCATTGTCGGGGAAGCTGCCATAACCGGTGGAAAGAAGCCTCAACTGATTTCCAAAAAATAAGGAGGAAAATTATGCCAGATAGAGAAACTATGCCAACATTTCCGTGCATAGCCTTAAGGGGAGTGACTGTTTTTCCCGGCACTGTTATGAGCTTTGATATAGGCAGGGAGAAGTCGTTAAAAGCCTTGGAAAAAGCCATGGAGGCTGACAAACTTATTTATGTGGCAACACAGAGGAATGACGATATTCAGATTCCAACCTTTGCAGATATGTATGAGGTAGGTACTTTGGTTAGAGTTAAGCAGGTTTTAAAAATCCAAGGCGATGTAACCAGAGTTTTAGTGGAGGGAATTTGTAGAGCCAGTGTTGATGAAATCGTTGCCGAAGATATTTTTTTGCAGGGTACAATAGTTGAATTAGTACAAAAAATTGACAAGTCACAAATGACCCTTGAAGAAAAGGCTGAGTTTAGAGTCGTAAGGGATGCCTTCTTTGAATATGTCGGCAATAAGCATATGATAGATCAGGATGCGCCGAGAAAGGTGTATAACACCAAGGATCCTGTTCTAGCTTTAGACATAATGGCTAATGAACTGGACGTAAATACTCACATCAGGCAGGAACTTTTAGAGGAGCCATCATTCATTGAACGAATGAGGAAGGTTTTAAGGATTTTCGTTGAAGAAAATGAAATAAGCAAGATTGAGAACTCAATTACAGAGGATGTAAAAGAGAGCATAGACAATAATCAGAAAGAATATTTCTTAAAGGAAAAGCTGAAGGTCATTCAGAAGGAATTGGGTATGGGCAATGATGGAAATGAACATATTCAATGGATGGAAAGATTAGAGGCTTTAAATTTAGATGAGAAAATCAAGGCTAAGGTTGAAACTGAAATCAATAAGTTTGCCAAGATGGGTCCATCATCTCCTGAAAGCTCGGTAATAAGGAATTATGTTGAAACAATTTTGGATTTACCTTGGAATACTGAAAAAGAGACTAATTCAGATCTTGTTAAGGCGGAAAAAATACTAAATAAAGAGCATTATGGTCTTGAGAAGGTAAAGGAAAGAATTCTTGAGTACCTGGCTGTAATACATTTATCAAAGGAAATAAAAGGACCGATAGTTTGCTTAGTAGGGCCTCCCGGTGTCGGAAAAACCTCAATTGCCAAGTCCATTGCCCATGCGACAGGAAGAGATTTTGTTAGAATGTCTCTTGGAGGAGTCAGAGATGAGGCAGAGATTAGAGGCCATAGAAGAACCTATATAGGCGCTATTCCGGGCAGAGTAATCACATCAATAAAGGATGCCGGCTCCAATAATCCTGTATTCTTATTTGATGAAGTAGACAAAATAGGAGCAGACTTCAAGGGTGACCCTGCGTCAGCTTTGCTTGAAGTTCTCGACCCGGAGCAGAACAATACCTTTACAGATCATTTCCTTGAAATACCATTTGATTTGTCAAAGACCATGTTCATTACAACTGCCAATTCCTTAGATACTATTCCTAGACCCCTCCTTGATAGGATGGAGGTTATTGAGGTTTCCGGATACACTGAAGAGGAGAAGGTTAAAATCGCTCAAAAGTATCTACTCCCTAAGAAACTGGAGGAGCACGGGCTGACTAAGGGGAATATGAAGGTCACCGAGAAGGCTCTCAGAGATTTGACTAATTATTATACTCGTGAATCGGGAGTGAGAAATCTGGAAAGAAAAATTGCAGATTTGTGTAGAAAGGTTGCGAGAAAGATAGTTTCTACAGGAGATGGAGAATATACCGTGAGACCTAAAAATCTGGAAGAATACCTTGGAAAGAAAGCTTTCAGATATGATGAGGCTGAAAGCAAGAATCAGATAGGTGTTGCGACAGGCATGGCATGGACATCCGTTGGAGGGGATACTCTATTTATTGAGGTTGCAGTTGTACCGGGAAGCGGCAAAATTGAGCTTACCGGCAATCTGGGAGATGTTATGAAGGAATCTGCAAAGGCAGCCTTTAGTTACATCAGAGCCGGTGCAAAGAATCTCAATATCGAAGAAGATTTTTACAACAAATATGACATTCATATTCATGTTCCTGAAGGAGCAGTGCCTAAGGACGGACCGTCAGCCGGTGTGACTATGTGCACGGCAATTACCTCAGCGTTAACAGGAATCCCTGTTAACGGAAAGGTTTCAATGACGGGAGAAATAACTCTTAGAGGAAAGATTTTGCCTGTTGGAGGAATCAAGGAAAAGGTGCTGGCAGCTCATAGGGCAGGCATCAAAAAAATTCTACTGCCGAAGGATAACGGAAGGGATATAGAAGATATACCTGAAGTAGTGAGAAAAGATTTAACCTTTATTTTAATTGAAGAGGCAGGCCAAGCACTTAAGGAAGCTCTGGTATATGATGAAGCTTTAATCAAACAATAATTTCAGAAAAAGGATATAGGATGAAAATAGTAAAATCTGATCTTTTGACAGTGGCAGTTAAGCCGGATCAATACCCGGATATTTCGGAAAAAGAGATTGCCTTTACAGGCAGATCAAATGTTGGGAAGTCATCTCTTTTGAACCTGATTACCGGCAGAAAGAAGCTGGCTCGTATCAGCTCAAGCCCGGGAAAAACGAGGACTATAAACTTCTATGAGGTAAATGACAGCTTTAGAATTGTCGATTTACCCGGATATGGATATGCAAAGGTTTCCAAGGGTGTTACTGACAATTGGGGCGAAATGATGGAAGCCTATTTAAGCAATAGACCAAATCTGGTTAAGGTAGTTCAGCTGGTTGATATTAGACACGAGCCGACTGCTCAGGATATTCAAATGTATGACTATTTGAGATACTACGGCCTTGATGGTATAGTAGTTGCAACTAAGGCTGACAAGGTATCCGCAAATGAGAAAGCAAAGGCAAAAAAACGAATTATGAATGCCCTTGGTATGTCAAAGGAGGACAAAATATTTTTTGTTTCAGCTTTAAAGAGAAAAGGGCACGAGGAGCTTCTTGAAGAAATTGAGAAAATTCTGGAGGAATGATGCAATTCATCAGCTTTGGTGTTATATTTAAAAGAATAAAAGCTATAGGTCCATTTTTGAGGGATAAAAATGTGCCCCTTAGGAAAAAAGTCTTGGTGGTCTTTGGAATAATATATTTGTTTCTGCCGGTTGACTTGATTCCGCCTGTGCTTTTTCCCATAGGGTTTATTGATGATTTCATTCTATGGCTATATATTTTAATTCACTTAAGAGATGAACTGGATTCATACTGGCTGGGAGATAGGGAGGAAGACCTGTCTAAAAATTTTAGAAAAGATGATATAATTGACGAGACTGATTACGACGTCTATGAGGAGGAAAAGAATGACTGAAGTAGCTGAAACAAAGGGAAAGATTCTCTTTACAGAAGAACAGATATTGCAGAGGGCAAAGGAACTGGGTGAGGAAATCTCCAGAGATTATGCCGGTGAAGATCTTGTTCTTCTAGGGACTCTAAAGGGGGCTGTCCTGTGGATGAGCGATTTGATGAAGAATATATCCATAGATACTAAAATTGACTTTGTGTCTGCCAGTAGCTATGGCTCAGGTACCATGAGTACAGGAATTGTTAAGATTACAAAGGATGTTGATATGGACCTTTTCAATAAGCATGTGTTGATTATTGAAGACATAATAGACACGGGAACAACGCTTAAGTATTTAAGAGATTATTTAGCTGAAAGAAACCCTAAGTCAATTAAAATTTGTACACTTTTGGATAAACCGTCAAGAAGAAAAGCTGAAGTCTACGGTGATTATATCGGATTTGAGGTAGAAGACTTATTTATCATCGGTTATGGTCTTGACTATGACCAAAAATATAGAAACTTACCGTATGTAAGTTATTTAGAAGGTTAATTTTTATTTAGGAGGAATGATATATAATGGGATATCAAGTGAAAATCGGATTATCTAACAAACACGTACACCTGTCACAGGAGGATTTGGAAAGGCTCTTTGGAAAGGGATATGAGCTTACTCCAAAGAAAGCGCTGGTTCAGCCGGGTCAATTTGCTGCAGAGGAAACTGTAGATGTTATCGGACCAAAGAAAACTCTTTCAAAGATTAGAGTTTTAGGGCCTGTAAGAAAGGAAACCCAGGTTGAGCTTTCGATGACAGATGCCAGAACTATCGGCATCAAGGCTGAAATCAGAGAATCCGGAAAGCTGGATGGAACACCGGGATGCAAGCTGGTCGGCCCATGTGGAGAAATTGAATTGGAAAAGGGTGTAATGGTTGCTTGGAGACATATTCACCTAAGTCCTGCACAGGCTGAAGAAGCCGGCGTTAAGGACGGAGAAATCGTTAAGATTAAAATTGAAGGTGAAAGAGCCCTTGTATTCGAGAACGTACTTGTAAGATCTGGAGATGCACACGAAAGAGAGTGCCATCTTGATACAGATGAAGGAAATGCTGCAGCATGTGGACCGGACGCTGTCTGCGAGATTATCAAATAAGCATTTAGAAAGGATTTGCCTATGCGTAGGTTGAATTTCTTTTATTCAGTGGTAGTAGCAATTGCTCTACCACTGATGATAATTACTTTTTCATCAGCACTGGTATTAAATTTGCCATCTTCATATCAGTTCCATTTTAACGACAGTCAGGCTATCAACAGGATTCAATATAATTTGGAAGCATCTGAGGTTACTAAGAAAATTTCCTTATATCTTTTACCTGTTACCGGAGCGGAATTTCAACTTTATGAAGATAATGGAGATTTCAAGGATCCTGTTTTTACATCAGAGGAACAACAGGCAATGAGGAAATTGAAGAAGTTTGTGGCAATTGATTGGGGTGTAGCGATATTGTCTACACTATGCTTTGCCGGTGCATACTATTATCTATATAAAAATAAATTTAAAGAGGCACTGAGGAACCGATATCGCCTTGGAATCGGAATTTTTGGTGTGATTTTTGCTATTACGAATGTAATTTTGCTGAGCAGCAAGCTCAGACATTGGCTATATAATGGGATTATAGGTGTAAACCTACCTAAAAAATCTACATTGACAATTCTTTTAGGTGATCCGTCTTATCAGACCTACTGCATTTTCTTTGCGGGGACCTGTCTGGTGGTGGTAAGTCTATTGTCCTATATTAATTTTAAACTAACTAAACCGGAGAGGATTTTTTACTAGATGGAAAATAAAGTCGATTACCATTTTCATTCTTATTATTCAGACGGAACAATGAAGCCGACTGAGCTTGTAAAAAAATATAAGGAAGAAAAGTATGATATAATTGCTTTAACAGATCATGATGGAATTGATGGAATAGCAGAAGCAATGATAGCGGGGGAAGCCCTTGAAATACAGGTTGTAGCCGGGATAGAGCTTTCTACTGACTTTTTTGCCCCGGGATATTCTGAAGCAATTGATGCCCATATCTTGGGATACCAATTTGATGTGGAAAATGAAAAACTAATTGAAAAATGCAAGGAGATTATGGCTGAAAGGCGAGTTAGAAATGAAAAACTGCTTAAGGTCATTAAGGAGTTGGGATACGAACTTCAATACGAAGATTTAATAGAGAGAAAAGGACAAAAATATATTGGCAAGCCAAATTTTGCAAGGGCTTTGGTACGCAAAGGATATATTGACCATTATAGCGAGGCATTTGAACCCGGGAAGTTACTGGAATCACCGGAGGCTAAGGCTGTTAAAAAGGTGAAGATGACAATTGAGGAGGCCATGGAGTTGATTAAGCAGGCAGGAGGAATACCTGTTTTGGCTCATCCGATGGAATGGGCGGATCAGCCTATGTTTAAAGGAATCAGCAAGGAAGAATTTTTTGAAAGGCTGGATGTACTGATTAGACATTTGAAAAAATCAGGGCTTAAGGGAGTAGAATGCTATCATCCGTCTGCTGCTGACGAGGATTCAATGGAGCTTTTTAAAATCGCTCAAAAGTATCATTTGCATGTGACCAGAGGTTCAGATTTCCACGGAGATTTGACGAAATAATATTTTTTAAAACTATTGAAAATTGAGAGAGAAGGAGAAACAATGACAGTAGATTTTATTAAAGAGCCAATTGCTGCAGCAATTAGAACTGACCAAGATTTCAGTGCGGCACTTAGATCAAATGTGGATATGGTTTTTTTGTTACATTCTAACATAATGACTGTGAAGCAGTGTGTAAAGGAAATTCACAGCTGGGGGAAGAAGGCCTTCATTCATGTGGACTTTGCCGAAGGTATCGGAAAAGACAGGTACGGCTTGGAGTTCTTAGCAAAACAAGGGGTCGACGGAATTCTAACTACAAGGACAAATATTGTGAAGACTGCCAAGGAATTTGGACTGATCACAGTACAAAGATTTTTTATGGTTGATTCACATTCTGTTGGCACATCAGTTGATTCAATTAAGATTTCAAAGCCTGATATCATTGAGATTATGCCGGGAATTGTCACAAAGAAAATTAAGGAGTTTTCTCAAATTGTCGAAATGCCAATTATTGCGGGTGGAATTGTAGAAACGGAAGAGGAAGTCAGAGCAGCCCTTGAAGCAGGTGCGGCGGTAGTTTCTACAGGAGAGGTTAATCTTTGGAATTTTAAGCTTTAAGGAGTAGATATGAAAATTAAATTTTGTGGTGCTACAGGAGGCGTAACCGGTTCCTGCCATCTTCTAACAACTTTAAATCACCAAATATTGCTTGACTGTGGTCAGTTTCAGGGAGGAAAGGCTCAGGATGCTCTGAACTATGAACCTTTTCAATTTGAGCCATCGGAGGTTGAGTGTGTAATATTAAGCCATGCTCACATTGACCATTGCGGCAGATTACCCCTTTTAATGAAAAGAGGTTTTACAGGTCCAATTTATTGCACCTCAGCAACGGCTGACTTGTTGGAGGTTATGCTTAGAGACAGCGGTTACATTCACGAGAAGGAAGCTGAATGGAAGAACAAAAAAGCCGATAGAACCGGAAGAGCGAAGGTTGAACCTTTGTATACGCTTAAGGATGCTGAAAAATGCCTGTTGCAGGTAAAGCCTATCTTATATGATCAGCTTGTTGAATTGACACCAAATGTCAAGATTGTATTTAATGATGCAGGGCATATTCTTGGATCGGCAATCACGGAGATTTGGGTTAAGGAAGAGGATAAGGAAGCTAAAATTGTATTTTCAGGAGACCTTGGAATGACAGAACGTCCAATTCTAAGAGACCCTACGATTATAAAAAAAGCGGATTATGTTATTATGGAGGCTACCTACGGTAGTCGAAATCATCCGAAAAACTCTGCAAGCATAGAAAATCTTTTGAAAATTGTTCTGGAAACAACCAAGCGAGGTGGAAACGTTATAATTCCATCCTTTGCAGTTGGAAGGACGCAAGAGCTTATTTTTGAATTTAATAAGTTCTACGAGGAGCATCCGGAGGTAAAATCTCAGCTTGATAAGATTATGGTTTATGTTGACAGCCCAATGGCAACTACAGCCACTGAAGTATTTAGAAAGAATGCTCAGGTGTTCGATGATGAAACTAAAAACTATATTTTAAAGGGCGACAATCCACTGGATTTTCAAAATCTTAGATTTACAAGATCAACAGCTGAATCTCAGAGCTTAAATATGGATAAGAGTCCTAAGGTAATAATTTCGGCCAGTGGAATGTGCGAAGCCGGAAGAATCAGGCATCACTTGAAGCATAACCTGTGGGATAGCAGAAACAGCATAGTTTTTGTAGGCTATCAAGGGGAAGGAACTCTAGGCAGAATGCTTGTGGAAGGCGCAAAAGAGGTGACCCTCTTCGGCGAAGTTATTGCTGTTAATGCAGAAATTCATAACCTGGAAGGGTTCTCAGGTCATGCAGATCAAAATGGATTGTTCTCATGGGTTGCAGGATTTCAGCAGAAGCCAAGCAAAGTATTCATAGTACACGGTGAAACTGAGTCTAAAGAGACCTTCGCCAAATTGATAAAAGAAAAGTTGGAATTGGATCCAATAGTTCTAACAGGAGTAGCTGAATATGATTTGGACACATATGATGTGAAAAACTTTGAAGAAGCTCAGCTTGAAGCAGCCACTGATGCGGAAATACAGAATTTGAGACAGACCATTTCCACTATACACAGTGATTTGGAAAAGATTTTATATAATACCGACTTAGCTATGGGCAATAACCTTAAGGCAGACAAGTTGGTTAGAATTAATAACTTGGCGCAGGAGCTCAAGAAGACGACCTTAAATCTTGGGTCGGTTGTTACAGAGCTTGATAAAGGAGAGAAAAAAGAAACTAATGCTCAATAACTTTAAAGATAAAAAAAGCTTTCTTTATGTCTTAATCTTAATATGCGCCCTGTTTTGGGGATTTTCATTTCTAGCGACAACATTGGCTCTTGACTACGGTCTTGAGCCAATGCAGCTTTTGATGCTCAGGTGGAGTGTTGCAGCAATTCTATTTGTAATGTTGGCAGCCTTTAGGATAATTAAACTTAACTACAAAGGCAAAAATCTAAAGCTATTGTTTCTTGTTGGCAGCTTACAGCCGTGTATTTATTCAATATTTGAAACTACAGGTATTGGAATGACATCAACATCAGAATCATCTATCTTGATTGCAACAATTCCTCTTGTCGTATTAATTCTCGGCATTCTTTTTTTTCATAAACCGGCAAAGCCAATTACCATATTTTCGATAATATTGGCTTTTATGGGAGTGTTATGCTGCATAGTATTCTCACCGGGCTTTTCACTGGGCGGAAAGTCTATAGGCTATATTGTTGTAATGACTGCTGTTGTCGTAGGCTCCATATACGCTCACTATAGCTCAAGAGCAGGAGAGGAATTTTCTCCCATTGAGTTGACCTTTGGTATGGCAATTATGGCTGCTATATTCTTTAATATTATTAATTTTGCCATGGGTTATGGATTTGACACGGTGAAAATCGCCGTGACCAATATGGATATATTTATAGCGGTATTGTTTCTGGGAGTAGGGTGCTCATGCATATGCTATATTATATTCAACTTGGCTTTAGCAAAGCTTCCAACGGCCAGAGCCTCTAATTTAGTAGCGAACTCAACCACCTCAATAGGCGTATTATCCGGTGTAATATTCGCATCAGATCCTTTTGGCTGGTATACTGTAGTCGGTCTGATTATGACTGTCACAGGAGTTTGGCTTAGCACAAAAGAATAATTTGTTAAATGAGCTTTTTATAAAAATTTTATTGTAGGGTTCATATAAGAGAAATATCTGTCGATGGGTTAATCCTGTCGGCAGTTTTTTTGTGGATTTCAATAAAATACTTTTTTACAGCCTTAAAATACTCATTATCAACATGATGGGAAAACCCCTATTGACTTCCCCATAAACAAGTGGCAAATTAGAGAAAAATAATTAATGTGAAAGGAGTCATTATGGCAAGAGAATGGCAACAAACTAAGATGACAGATTTTTTGCTACCGGATGAGGTGTACTATCAATGTCTTTGGGCAGTTAGAGATCTGAGGAGAATGGAAAGAGCAGCGATGGAAATGAAAAAAAGAGAAGGCTATAGCCCATTGCAGATTATGAACATGGAAGCTAGGGTTAGAGCCATTAGAGGGGCATTATGTCAGGTACCGGAGGCATACAGAGAGTATATAATGAGAAGCATTATAGCTCATGATACCGGACGAAATTTTCCGACTGACATGTGGAAGCCATGGAAACAAAAGTTTTTGTACAATGTGGCAGTGAATTTATCAATTGTTTAGAGAACCGGGCTTCAGCCTCAAGGTACTACTGGTAATAGCAATGTTGCTTTCAATTTACAGCATTTTCAATGTGAATTATGGTTTTGCTGAAGACTATGGTAGTATCAAGGACTGTGGCTCCCAAAGGCTTATAAAAATAAAGGGTGATACTGCCTAGTGGAAACTTCATAGGAAGGAATAATCGTAAGTAACTTGAAAAGAAGAAAAGTGTTAGGAATATTAATCATTATAATTGCCGTTGGAGGCTTGGCTATATGGGAATTTTCTCTCAGAGAATATGCCTTAAGGGATGAGATCGTCGTCGTAGAAGAGGATGTGCAAAAAGGCGATAAAATAACCGCGGAAAATCTAAAGCTTATGGGGGCTCAGGTTAAAATAAAAGGAGCAATGAGCAAAGAGGACAGGAATAAACTTATAGGCAAAAGAGCTGCTCAGTTCATTCATAAAAATGCTCCGATTTTTAAAGAATATCTATTGAATAATGAAGAAACAGCAGATAAACAAGAAATGATATTGCCAATTCCGGAGCGTGCTATTGAAGCACGATCAAAGCACCTTAAAAAGGGAAGTTTGGCAGTCATATTCTCCAATGGCAATTTAATTTCAAAGTATAGAGTTTGGAGAGCAGCTATTGATGAGGGTGATGTGGAAATAATAGTGAATAATCAAGAGGCAAAAAATCTGTCTAATATAATTGCTACGGGGGAAGGACTTGTAATAGGATGCAAAATTTAGATGAAAAATTATTTGCTTTTCTTGGTGGAGATTATGGAGTAGGAACCAGCTTTATTGCCAAAAAAGTGGCTGACAAGCTTGGCAAATCCGGTAAGACTATATTAATAAACATGTCGGATCAAATTGAAGAAGGTTATTTAGGGGCATGCTCGATGGATAATTTAAGCAAGGAGTATCTGCATTATATGGATACGAAAAAACCGGATTATAATAGCCGGGGTGTAATTTTGGAAGGGATAATTGACAACGGAAATTATGAATACCTTCCAGGATTTTCAAAATTTAGTCATCGGGCAAATGCTGATAAAAATTTGTATTGGTGGATTATAGAATCCCTTTGGAAGGAGTATGATTTTTTAGTCATAGATTTGGGAGCCAATATACATGATGAAAACGTGAATACATTTATAAAGAACAGAGGATGTTTTATTGTAATGGATTCATCCTGGAAGACTGTTGCGAGAGCAAAAGAAAAATTAAATACGCTAAAAAAGCGTGGCTGCAATATAAAAGGAATCATGGTAAATGATTTCACCAGATATGGGTTAAAAATGAAAACGGCTATGTTGATGTCTGCCTTATCAATGGATGAGGCAGGCTTGCAATGGGGAGTCGGCAAATGGAAAGACATTATAGCTTTTAATGAGAAAATACCGGAAAGGAGGGAGCTATGGAATCAAATCTTGAGACCTATAAACCGTTTTTACAGCTGTGCCAGAGAGTGGAAAATGAAGTTGCAAAAAGCTGGAGCAGTGGCAGTGAGCAGCTTCAAAAAAGAGCTGTGGAGCGGGAAAAACGTGCAATGATGGGATATGAAGAAGATAAGAACTTTTTTAAAAATCTAATCAGAGATGTTCTTGAAGACTTGTCGATAGACATAGCTGAGCTGAAATTCCCTAATTGGTATCCGGAACTGATAGAAGGTATATTTTGTGAAGTTTATGGCCTTTCAGGACTGGCGTCGTGGGCTTTTAATTATTTGGAAAAATACAAAGACTCTTCTTCAGCAAAGATTATTGGTGACAGACTTTTTTGTTTAATTGATGGTAAATCAGAGCTTCAACCACAAAGAATATCGGAAAATAGAAGGGAAAAGCTAAAACGCACTTTACTATTGGCAGCTCCTAAGGAAAGGCTGGAATATGGCTTTCACGAGATATATATGCTAAACGGCATAAGAATAACCATATACTCCGGCGATAGAACTAAGCCGGGACAAGACATTATGGTCTTCAGAAAATATCTGATTGAAAGGGGAACCTTTGAAACCTTAGCAGAGAAAGGCACCATACCCGGTGAAGCGGCAGATATTTTTAAAGCTATGGTCCACTCAGGATATAATGTGCTATTTTCGGGGCAAGTCAGATCAGGTAAGACGACTTTTTTGAGGACCTGGCAGAGCTATGAGGATGAAACTCTGGAAGGCTTGGCGGTTGCTACAGATCCGGAAACACCTTGGCATAACCTGATGCCGAAGGCACCGATAATGCAATTAGTTGCTGATGGTGGAGAGCTGGAGCAGTTGACTAAATCTATACTGCGTGGTGACAATGACTATATCATAATGGAAGAAATGAGAGATGGTACCGCATATAATGTGGCTCTTGAGATGTTGGCAACAGGCACAAGACGCTCCAAGATGACAATTCATGACAGAAATCCTAGGAATATTCCATATAAGATGGCCTCTAAAATCAAAGAAAAGTATGGAGGAGATATGAAGAACCTTCTTAGACAGATATACAGCAGCTATGATTTTTGTTTACACTTCCAACAGGACGAAAGAGATAGAAGCAAAAAGTACTTAATGGGGATATACAGATTCCGTTGGAATGAAAAGGAAGAAGGTCAGATGCAAGAGGTTTGTACATTTAACATTGATAAGAAAAATTGGTCTTGGAATGCAGACGGACTACTTGATGAGGATGAGCCCATAAAAACTCTAATTTCTAAAATGCAGAGGAGCTAATTAAGAGATGAGGTATTTAATATATTGTTTTGTTTTTATTGGGATTGTAGTTTATCAGCTGGATTTCCTTAGTGAAAAAGCATATCAAATAAGAGGCAGAGCTGTATTTCGAAGAAATTTAAAGACCATACTGTTACAAAATTCTCCTATGGAATACAAGGGATTGAGAAAAAACATATATGATTTGATATCGGCAACCGGGACCGGGAGATTATTTCCTCGACCGGAAGACTTTATTATAATTTCAGGTAGCTTGTTTATAGTAAGCTTTACAGTTTTGCTTGGAGCAAATATTGGTGCAATAGGTTTGGCAGCAGCATTGTTTTTAGGAGCAATGCCATACTTAATCCTTAGGCTTAAGCTTCATAGGCAGCGAGTAGAGATGTCTACAAAGGGGGAGGTGTTTATAAACGAGATAATTAACAATTACAGGCTGTGTCAATGTAATATCGGTGAGGCTTTAGACCTGTCTGCCAATAATTTAAGCCAAGAAGGTCACATTTCTACTTTGCTGCGAGAGATGTCTCATCGACTCAGGACTGCTTTGACAGGGAGTGACGCAATTGGAGCCCTTAAACTATTTACCTATGCCATTGGTACCAATTGGTCTAAAATTTTTGCCATCAATCTAATTTATGCTCATGAGGAAGGGAGGGATATTTCAATGGGGTTAAGGGAATTAAGGCTTGCAATTGTAGAGAGCAAAAAAGTGGCTAGATACAGCCGTAGGGAGAATAATGACTCCAGGCTTTTAATAAAATTTTTAGGCCCCACAGCATATGTCTTAACTGTATTTTGCGCCTTATTCTACTTTGATTTTTCAATCGTTAAATTCATAAAATATCAGTTTTTTACTCATATAGGATTGAAGTGGATGATGATAATGATTGTTACATATGCCCTGGCTTTAATAATATACCTTTTTATATCGGAGGAAAAATGCGATGTTTAAAAGCATAGGTATCAGACATAAGGGTAAATCATTGATGACGGATATTGCTTTGCTTAAGAGCATCATCATATGCAATAGGGAGTCACCATTATCTACAGAAAAAATTTTGGAAGAAATGGCAATATATAGCAATGGCTTATCAAAAACATATTTAAAGGTTGTATCAGAATATAGAAAAAATAAAGGTAAAAGGGCATTTGACGCAGTTACTGACAGGTATCAGGGTCATATTTGGGAGTCATATAAACGAATTCTTGTAAGGTTAGAGGACTTTGATCCAATTGAACTAACCGATCAGATATCTGCTCTGCAGGAGCTCGTGCTACAAAATCAAATTTCCAAAAGTATGGTAGATGTGGAGAAGAAAGCCAATCTTTTGACGATAATAGCAACAGCCTCTGTATTTGCGGTAATTTTAAATTTTGCTGTAGTTGTTGTCTTTATGGACACTATGGCTATGCTAGGAAAGGTATTTTAATAGAATGAAGAATTTAATTATTATTGTAGGAACTATTTTATTAGGTGTAATAATTGTAAACACAATGGTTTTGGGAGAGGGAGACAATTCTCTTCAGGGAGCAGCTAAAAATGTGATAGAAAAAGGCGTAAGTGAAATAAATTCCCTTAAAATAGGGGGGAAATGATGAAGGATTTAATTGTTATAGTAGGCACTATGCTCCTTGGATGTGCAATTTTTGCATATATAGCAGGTGAAAATGACAGCATTAAGTCGTCGTGTAGAGATTTGTATAAACGAGTTATAAATGAGTATAGATTGGACAAATGAAAAATTTAATAACAGCAGCTGCATGCTTATTGCTTCTACTTGCCTTTTTAGTGCAGATAATAGAAAATCAAAAAATATATATTAAAATAACCAATTTAGATGAAGAGGTTAATAATTTCAAGGAAGTAATAAAACAAGACGGATGCATAACAGGGGATAATGAAAAGCGTATGATAGGCGAAATTAGCAGAATACTTAATTGTAATCCCCAAAAGATAAAAATTAAAGGAGATAAAAAGCCTATGCAAAGAGGAGAGCTTATAAGATATCGGGTTGAAGTGCCTATAGAAAATGTGATTGCAAATAGAGAGTTTTGGGGAATCCCTAAGGACTACGATAAGATAAATTATGTTGTAAAGAGGAATACAACAAGTGAGTATATTGGGATTTAAATTTGAAAAATATTATAGTTACTATGGCAATTGTAGTTTTAATGACTACCATTGCCGGATACCAAGGACTTCTAAATAGAAGCTTAAGGCTGGAAAAACAGTTGAAGTTTGCTGCTGATGAAGGTGGAGCAACGGCTTCACTGTTTATTGACAATAAAGCCTATGGCGAAGGAATTTTGCGATTTGATAAGGAGGCTGCGACTAAAAAAATATCTCGGATTGTTCAAGAAAATTTGAAAAATTTTGGAATCGACGGGGAAAAAGAGATTGAGTTCTTTGATGAAAATCAAGAAAGACCTTATGTAAGGGTCACAGTTAAAAGTCAAGGCTATGAAGCTCAGTCGTTATATGAATTAAGAAGTCCATTTTAATTGAAAGTGAGAAAATAAATGAAGAATATTAGTATAATACAAAGAACTGTTACATGGATTGTGGTTTTGGCATTGGCAATTACCTTGGTATTTGCCAATAGATTACCCGACGCATATGGAGAAAGCTTACCGACCATAACCGGAAAATGCACAACTAAGTTGACAAAACATTTTTTATGGGGTAATGCACCGAAATACAACGCAGCTTTTGATGTAACCTTTCCGAATGGTCAGGTTTATGAAGGATGGTGTATTGACCATAAGGATTACGCCCCCGCAGACGGGACCTATAATTTTGTTGGAACTCTTAATAGTGAAGGTACCTACGATGTAATAGTAAATTCTAATTACCCTGTAAATGGTAAAAATAGTGTTCACTATATGGATCAAAAAGTTTGGGGCGCCTCCGGAGCAGGCAATAATACTCAGCGAATCGGGCAGCTAAAATACAGTCCTAAGGGCGTCATATCCTTACTGAAAAAATCAAAAGTTGAAAGGAATGAAAAAGGGGAAGCATTTAATTTATCAGGTGCAGAATATGGTGTATATCATGATAAGAATATGACAAAACTCGCCGGAATATTAGTATCGGGTGAAAATGGTGAGAGTAATAAGCTGGAATTACCGGTAGGCGTATACTATATCAAAGAGGAGAAGGCACCTGAAGGTTTTCAAATAAATACTGAAATCTATGAAGTTACATTGGAAGAAGGGAAACCGATAGTTGTAACTGCATATGATGAGCCGAATGCGCATATTGAAACCGTGGCATTTTTTCATACGGGACTTAAAGAAGGTGTGAGAGAAAAGAAGTCAATAATTCATGATAAAGTAAACTATGAAAATCTTGTTCCCGGTGATGAATATGTTATTAAAGGGAAGCTTTTAAACAGGGATAACGCTAAAGAAGTTGTAGCAGAGGCAGAGAAAAAATTCACACCGACTGTTTCTAATGGAACGGAGCTTATAGAATTTAAAACAAACGGTTGTGAGTATAAAGGCAGCAGACTTGTAGCCGTTGAAGAATTGTATAAAAATGATAAAATCGTAGGAAGCCATATGGATTTGGAATGTGATGAACAGACGGTTGTTTTTCCAAGCCTAAGAACAATGGCTACTGATTACAAGGATAAGGATAAGACCTTAAAGGACGAGGACAATGTTACAATAGTTGATAAAGTTCAATATGAGAATTTAATTCCCGGAAATGAATATGAGATAAAAGGGATTATCATGGATAAAGGTACAGGTAAGCCACTGTTAATTAAGGGTAAAGAAATTAAAGCGGAAAAAAGGTTTAAAGCGACCAAGGCGGATGGCTTTGAGGAACTGAAATTTACATTTGATGCAAGAAGTTTAGGCGGCAGAGATGTGGTAGTCTTTGAAAGAATTTATAGAGAGGGAATAGAAATTGCCGCACATGCTGACATAAATGATAAGGATCAGAGTCTTACAATAGAAAAGACCTCTGTTAAGAGTCCTAAAACCGGTGACCGTATAAACATCAATCCGTTATTTCCAATTGCTATTATAGCAGCAGCTTTTTGTTTAACCAGATTTAAAAAGGATAAAAGGGATAATTTGCCGGGAAAACAAAGCTAGGATATAGATTATATACAATAAAACCATGAAAGTAATTGAAACTCCCTGCTAATTTTGGTAAAATGATGTAGATATAAAACTAAGTATTGAGGTGATATAAATGGAACCAAAGTACCGACGAATTTTACTTAAGATTAGTGGGGAAGCTTTAGCCGGAGGCAATCGTTTTGGAATAGATTCTGAAACGGTTGTAAAAATTGCTAAAGAAATAAAAAAGGTAAAGGATTTGGGTGTTGAGATTGCTATTGTAGTCGGTGGAGGCAACTTCTGGAGAGGAAGAACCGGTAAGGATATGGACAAGGCTACAGCGGACTATATGGGAATGCTTGCAACAGTTATGAATTCTCTTGCCCTTCAGGATGCTTTTTTGGCTATAGGTGCTAAGGCAAAGGTGCAAACCGCCATTGAAATGCGTGAAATTGGCGAACCTTATGCAAGAAGAAAAGCGTTGAGCAATTTGGAGCATAAGGATATTGTAATTTTTGGTGCCGGAACTGGAAATCCATTTTTCACAACAGACACTGCTGCAGCTTTAAGAGCAGCAGAAATTGGTGCAGATGTTATTTTACTGGCTAAGAATGTAGATGCAGTATATTCAGATGACCCTGTAACAAATCCTGATGCGGTAAAGTATGACAGATTGACTCATAAGGAAATTCTGGATAAGGATTTAAAGGTTATGGATCTGACAGCCGCTACTCTTTGCAAAGATAATAACATTGCAATTCATGTTTTTGCCATATCGGAAGAAGGAAATGTTCTGAAGGCTGTATGTGGCGAGAATATTGGAACAATTATCGAATAGAAAACCGGTTGAAGATTAAAAAGATTTTTGGAGGAATATCATGAGCCATTCACACAAGACAATGGAAGAACGTATAGTTAAGACAATAGAGGTATTGAGAGAGGACCTTAATACAGTAAGAGCAGGAAGAGCTAATCCGGCTTTACTTGATAAGATTGTGGTAGATTACTATGGAAGTCCGACTCCGCTTAGGAATTTATCTAGCATTTCTGTACCTGATCCAAGGACACTTATGATTACACCATTTGATCCTAAGTCACTTGGCGATGTTGAAAAAGCAATTAATGTATCTGATATAGGCATTACACCTTCAAATGACGGAAAGTGCATAAGACTTGTTATACCTCAGCTTACAGAAGAAAGAAGAAAAGAGCTTACTAAGGGAGCTAAAAAAATGGGTGAGGATGCAAAAATTGCCATTAGAAACCTAAGAAGAGATGCTAACGAGGCTCTTAAGAAGCAGGAAAAAGATGGTGAAATTTCTGAGGACGATTTAAAGAAGGATTTGGATAAGGTTCAGAAGACAATTGATAAAGCTGTCAAAGATATTGACGATATAATCGCAGTTAAAGAAAAGGAAATCATGGAAGTATAAGTTTGTGGCTGCATTTGCAGCCACATTGTATTTGAGGAGAAAATGATAAATTCTAATTATGTTCCAAGTCATGTAGCCATTATTATGGATGGGAACGGCAGATGGGCGGAGAAGCGGTTTTTGCCGAGGGCGGCAGGTCATAATGCCGGAATGAAGGCTATGAAGGAAATCGTCAAAGCAGCATCAACTTTAGGCGTCAAACACTTAACTGTATATGCATTTTCAACTGAAAACTGGAAAAGAAGTCAAGAGGAAGTAGGCGCTATTTTTAAGCTTTTAATTAAATATGTGAAGAGCGAATTGATGGAGCTTAACCAGAATAATGTTAAAGTTAAGGTTCTTGGAGATTATTCTGCAATACCGGAGGCTGCAAAGGAATCCTTGGAGCAGCTTCTGGAATCTACTAAAAATAATACAGGTTTACAGTTTAATATAGCTTTGAATTATGGAAGCAGGATGGAAATTGTAAGAGCTGCTAATGCCATAAACGAGGCCATTTCTAAAGGCATTATTTGTGGTCCAATTACAGAAGATATGCTATCAAGCTATCTATATACAGGCGTTGAAAATGGTTCAATTCCTGACCCGGAATTGATTATAAGGACCAGTGGAGAGCAAAGACTGTCTAATTTCTTGTTATGGCAATGTGCATATACAGAGTTTTTCTTTACTGATACCTTGTGGCCAGATTTCGACAAAGATGAATTTGAACGGATATTGGAGAGTTTCCGGAATAGAGACAGAAGATTTGGAGGAAGAAAATAGCTTATGAAAACTAGAGTAATATCCGGATTGGTAATGCTGCCGCTACTTGCTGTTGTTTATTTTGGGGGATGGCCTCTTTTTGTAGCTGTTGCCTTGGTCATGATATTAGGCATTAAGGAATTTCTGCAAGGATTTAAATCAATGGGGATAAATTCTTCGCCCGTTGTACCTTATATATCTATTGCAGCTCTATTAATCATTGGTGCATTAAATTATGATGTGGATTATAGACTTATATCACTTTGGATGGTAGGCTCGATAATTGCTTCAATGCTTTATATGTTCAATATACAAGAACGAAAACCGGAGGATTCTATGGCAACCATATTGGGAATCATATATGTAGGATTCTTCTCGTTTCATGTAGTTTTAGTAGATAGAACGGAATACGATATATTAACTTGGATGATCTTTATTACAGCCTTTGGCTCAGATGTTATGGCATATTTCACAGGCTATTTTCTAGGGAAGCACAAATTAGCCCCGGTACTCAGCCCAAAGAAAACCATAGAAGGCGCAGTGGGAGGTGTAATAGGAAGTATGGCCTTATCAGCGTTGTTTTCTTACTTCTTTGCACCTGCAATTATGATTCATTGCATTATAATGGGATTCTTTTGCAGTATTTTATCCATGTGTGGGGACCTTACAGCTTCTGCATTTAAGCGAAAAATGGGTATAAAGGACTATGGAAACCTTATACCCGGACATGGTGGAATAATGGATAGATTTGACAGCGTTTTGTTTACAGCTCCGGCAATTTTCTATTATATTATTTTCTTCATACAATAAAGGAGTATTATGAAAAAAATTGCAATTCTCGGAAGTACCGGTTCAATAGGCACTCAGGCTTTAGATGTTGCCAGACTCAATAAGGATTCTTTTTCCGTAACAGCTCTTGCCTGTGGTGACAATATATCCTTGCTTAAAGAGCAGATAAAAGAATTTAATCCATCTATGGTTTCTGTAAAAACAGAGGAGCATGCTCTTGAAATTGGCAAATTATTCCCCGGGTTAGATGTGCATTGGGGGAAAGAAGGACTTGAGCATGTTGCAGAGTTTTCTGATGCGACTTTTTTGCTGAATGCAGTTATGGGAATGAGAGGAATGGTTCCTACATACAAAGCAATTAAAGCCCATAAGACCATTGCCCTTGCAAATAAAGAAACTCTGGTGGCAGGCGGGGAGCTTATAATGGAGGCCCTGAAAAATGAAGGTGTTACTATGCTTCCGGTAGACAGTGAGCATAGTGCAATTTTTCAGAGCTTACAGGGGGCCCACAATCCGGTTAAGCGAATTTTGTTGACTGCATCCGGCGGACCTTTCAGGGGATATAGTCTTGCACAGTTGAAAGAAGTAACCCTTGAACAGGCTCTTAAGCATCCTAACTGGTCTATGGGAAGAAAAATTACAATTGATTCAGCAACTATGATGAACAAGGGTCTTGAAATTATAGAGGCTAAATGGCTCTTTGATGTCGATGCCGAAAATATTGAAGTCCATGTGCATCCTCAGAGTATAGTTCATTCTGCAGTGGAATTTTTTGATAATTCTGTTATTGCACAGATGGGAACTCCGGATATGAAGATTCCTATCTCCTATGCAATGACATATCCGAAAAGGAAGCCTTGTGGAAGCGGCAGCTTGGATTTGTTCAGCTTTGAGAAAGGTCTCACATTTGAGCCGGTAGATCGCAAGGTGTTTAAATGTGTAGACTTAGCATATGAAGCTATTAGAATGGGAAAGAGCTATCCGGCAGCTCTAAATGGTGCCAACGAAGTATTGGTTGATATGTTTCTAAGGAAAGAAATAAGCTTTATAGATATACAAAATACACTTATGAAAGTCTTGGATGAACATAAGCCTTGTACTATTAAATACATTGAAGATGTCGAAGCTGCAGATGAAGAGATTAGAAGAAGAATTAAAGAGGATACATTATGACAGCAATTTATGCAATACTACTATTTTTATTAATGATAACACCTCACGAATTAGGTCATCTTTTAGTGGCTAAGGCAGTAGGTGTACAGGTAAATGAGTTTGCCATCGGGATGGGACCGGCTATTTTCAAAAGACAGAAGGGGGAAACCTTATATTCGCTCAGGGCTTTTCCTCTAGGTGGATACTGCGCCATGGAAGGGGAAAATGAAGAAAGTGATAATGAAAGAGCTTTCAACAATAGACCTGCCTGGGCGAAGATTTTGGTTCTGGTGGCAGGGGCAGCTATGAATGTCCTTACTGCTTTAATAATAATGATTTGTATCTCATTGGCTGTCGGGACAGCTACCAATACAGTTGGAGAGGTTACTAAAGGTGGTCCCGCTGAGCTTCAGGGGATTGTCGCAGGTGATAAAATTGTCGCAATAAACGGACAGGCTACAGACGAATGGCAGGAAGTCATAAACGGCATCAGAGATTCGAAGGATATTGTTGAACTGACTGTAGATAGAAATGGTGAAATAATCAATTATTCCCTTACACCAACTGTTGGTAGTGATAAGGTACCGGTAATAGGCATAAAAAGCAAAATAGTTAAGGACCCGATAAAGTCTATTTCAAACGGGGCTAAAGGCACTTGGCAGATGGGCAAATTAATGTTCTCATCATTAAAGCAGTTGATAAGTGGCAGTGCTTCAATTAAAGATGTTGCAGGTCCTGTCGGTATGGTGTCACTGGTTGGACAGACAGGCAAGCTGGGATTTACCTATGTTGCAAATTTAATAGCGCTAATAAGCCTAAACTTGGCGATTTTAAATCTTTTGCCACTACCGGCTCTCGATGGTGGAAGGATAATTTTTGTTATCATTAGAAAAATTACAGGCAAAATGATATCTGACAGAACAGAAGGAATAGTGCATATGATAGGCATGGCTCTTCTTCTGGGTCTCCTCCTTATGGTGACGGTTAATGATGTAGGAAGGTTATTCCAATGACTAAGCAGGTAATGTGCGGAAATGTTGCAATTGGCGGCGGAGCACCTATTTCGATTCAGTCTATGACCAATGTTTCTTCAACTGATGAAAAGGAACTGGTTAGACAAATAAGCAGCTTGGCAGCGGCAGGCTGTGATATCGTCAGGGTTGCTGTTCCTGATATGGAGGCAGCAGAGACTCTAAAAAAGGTAAAAAAACAGATTGCGATACCTCTGGTTGCCGATATTCATTTCGATTATAGACTGGCTGTTGCAGCAATTGCTTCAGGAGCAGATAAGATACGAATAAACCCGGGCAATATAGGTGATGCAAACCGTGTTAGAGAAGTGGTTAAAGCGGCATCAGAAAGAAATATTCCCATTCGTGTAGGAGTTAATTCCGGCTCTCTGGAAAAAGACATAATCGAAAAAAATGGCGGTGTAACAGCTGAAGGATTAGCTGAAAGTGCACTAAGAAATTTAAGGCTGATTGAAGATATGGGCTATGATAATTTAGTAGTATCTTTAAAGTCTTCAGATGTTGCTATGAATTATCATGCCCATAAAATTGTGAGTGAAGGAACAGAGCATCCAATTCATATAGGTATAACTGAAGCAGGTACTATACGAAGGGGTCAACTAAAATCAGCAGCAGGATTAAGTCCGCTGCTTTTACAGGGAATTGGCGATACCATGAGGATATCCATGACTGCAGACCCTGTGGAAGAGGTTATTTTTGCAAAAGAGCTACTGGCGATACTTGGTATGGCTGAAGGCGGGGTTAATATAGTTTCATGTCCAACCTGCGGCAGAACCAAGATTGACCTTCAAGGTCTTGCTGAAGCCGTAGAAAAACGAATGAATGAAGAAAAAATTGCCCATAATATAACCATAGCTGTAATGGGATGTGCTGTAAATGGACCGGGAGAGGCTAAAAGTGCCGATTACGGAGTTGCAGGGGGGCAAGGAAAAGGGATAATATTTTCAAAGGGAAAAATAATAAAAACAACGCCGGAAGAGCATCTTTTAGATGAGCTTATTGGTATTATTAAGGCAGATATAAAATGATAGAATTGATTGAGCAATCATTAACATATGAAAAATTAGGAGATCATTCAAAAGAAGATTTCAGCTATAGGGTCATCAGTGCAGATCTTAATTCAAAAGACGGAGTTTTAAAAATTAAACTGCGTCTTAATTTTGTGATGCCCTTCTTAGATGGAGAAAAATTAAAGACCCTTGTCAAATCACAGGTTCCGGGTTTAAATAAAGTTCAGATTGAGTATGAGTATGATGAAATTATTCAAAGCCATGAGGAAATAGTAGCCCTTATAATTGAGAATATGGTTTTAAGTCCTTCCATGAGAAGTCCGTGGCTTAATTCCATAAAGACAGGAATGTTTGAAATTAAGGGAAATACAATCGAGATACAGGCTTTAGGTATTAGTGCAACTGAAGCCCTTAATTCTACCATGTCAAAGCAGCTTTCGAAGGCACTTAATTCTAAATTCAGTATGGAATATAATGTGGTGTTTCTAAATAATGAAAACCTTTATGCAGAAGCTGAAGAAAAAAAGCGAGAGCTGGAGCAGGCGTCTATATTAAGCACACCTAAGAATATTGCTATTAAGCAGTCTGTTGAAAATAAAAAGAAATGCAGCATAAGTAAAGAAGGTAATCGTTTAATTGGAAGAGGTAAAATGGGTACCCTTACTATGCTTTCAGATATCATTGAGCCTGAGGAAGCCATAGATGGAGGAGATTCCAAGAATAATTCCAACTCCGGTGCAATTATAACCGTTGAGGGAATAGTCTTTTTTGTTGAGGCAAGGTCAATTGGCAAGGAAAGGCAGCTGGTTACAATGCACATAACGGACAAAAAAACCAGCGTCTGTGCAAAGCTGTTTGTCAGTGATGAGGTTTGGGAAGAACTCAGTCATGAAATTAAACCGGGTGATTGTCTGAAATTATTAGCAGAACCAAAGATGGATCAGTATGACAAGACCATGGTATTAATGGTCAAGGCCATTGACAGGTCCACGGTGAAAGAGCGAGAGGATAATTATGAAGGCCTTAAGCGTGTGGAGCTCCATGCTCATACTAAGATGAGCGCCATGGATGGACTGAACACAGTGGAGAACCTCATAAAGACCTCAGCCAGATGGGGGCATCCGGCTGTTTCAATTACAGACCATGGAGTGGTACAGAGCTTTCCGGATGCGGCAAAGGAACAATCCAAGCTAAAAAAGCAAGGGATCAATATTAAAATCATATACGGTGTGGAAGGCTATGTTTTTGATGACAGAGATTGCCTAAATGAAGATGGAACAATAAATTATAAAAAGAAGGACACCAATCACATAATATTAATAGCTAAAAATCAAGAAGGCTTAAAGAATATATATAAGCTGATTTCCTTTTCTCATCTCGACTATTTTTATAAAAAACCAAGAATGCCTAAGTCTATAATAGAAAAATATAGGGAGGGTATCATTATCGGATCAGCCTGTGAAGCCGGTGAGGTCTACAGAGGTATTTTAGCAGGCTTGCCTGACGAGGAGCTACTGAAAATTGCCGAGTTTTATGACTACCTGGAGATTCAACCTCTGATAAATAATAGATTTCTCCTGGAAGGTAATAATAAGCATGTAAAAATCGATATAAAAGATAAAAGCGATATTATTAAGTGCAATTTGAAGGTTGTAGAATTGGCAGACAGGCTTGGCAAAAAAGTAGTGGCAACAACCGACGCTCACTATGATGAGCCGGAGGCCGCCATATACAGAAATATTCTAATGGCCGGAATGGGCTTCAAGGATGCGGAGCGTGGGCAAGGCCTATATATGAGAACCACCGAAGAAATGCTTGAAGAATTCAGCTACTTAGGCGATAGAGCCTACGAAGTGGTTGTGGAAAACACCAACTATATTTCAGATATGGTGGAAGAAGTTAGACCTGTACCTAAAGGAAAATTCCCGCCTAAAATTCCGGGTGCCGATGAGACCTTAAGAGAGTCATGTATGGAAAGGGCGTATAGCCTATATGGCAATCCATTGCCTGAGCCAATTGAAGAAAGACTGGAAAAAGAGCTAAATTCCATAATCAGCAATGGTTATGCAGTTATGTATGTAGCGGCACAAATGCTGGTTAAAAAGTCTTTAGAGGATGGTTATCTTGTAGGCTCAAGAGGTTCAGTAGGTTCATCCTTTGCTGCCACTATGGCAGGAATAACAGAGGTAAACCCATTGGAGCCCCATTACATATGTCCTGAATGTAAACATCTTGAATGGGGAGATATGGCTTTATACGACTGCGGCGTGGATATGCCTGACAAAACATGCCCGATCTGCGGTGCCCAAATGAATAAAGACGGCTTCACCATTCCTTTTGCTACATTCTTGGGATTTAACGGAGATAAGGAGCCTGATATCGACCTTAACTTTGCCGGAGAATATCAAGCTACAGCACATAAATATGTTGGAGAAATATTTGGAGAAGAGAATGTATTTAAAGCAGGTACGGTAGGAACTGTTAAAGAAAAAACCGCTTTCGGTTATGTTAAAAAGTTCTTTGAGCAAACCCAAAGGCCGGTGAACAAGTACGAAATAAACAGGCTTACTATGAGCTGCTCAGGGGTTAAAAGGACTACCGGACAGCATCCGGGTGGTATTATAATTGTTCCGGAGGGTCATGAAATTTATGAGTTTTGTCCGGTGCAACACCCTGCCAATGACAGCACAACGGACATAATAACAACACACTTCGATTATCATAAGATTGACGAAAATCTTTTAAAATTAGACATTTTGGGACACACTATACCGTCAATGATTAGACAGCTTCAAGACTTTACGGGTGTGGATCCTATTAAAGTGCCTTTAACAGACCCTAAGGTTTTGAGTATATTTAATGGCGTCGATGCTCTTGATATAGTAGACAAGGATTATAAAGCGACCCATGGAAGCTATGCAATACCGGAATTTGGAACTGCCTTTGTAAGGCAGATGCTGGATGATACTAAACCGGATAAGTTTGCTGATCTGGTCAGAATATCGGGCTTTTCTCATGGTACTGATGTTTGGCTCAACAATGCCAAGGACTATATTAAAAGTGGAACAGCTACAATGCGTGAAGCGATTTCGACCCGTGATGACATAATGAACTATCTGATTCTAAAGGGAATTGATAATAAGCAGTCCTTCGACATAATGGAAAAGGTAAGAAAGAATAAGACTCTTACGGATGAAGAACTGGAGGTAATGTATAGCCATGGAGTTCCTCAATGGTATGTAGATTCCTGCATTAAGATTCAGTACATGTTCCCGAGAGCCCATGCAGTTGCATATGTTATGATGTCAATGAGAATGGCATGGTATAAGGTTTATTATCCAAAGGAATTTTATGCAACCTATTTTACCAGTGTGGCTGCAGATTTTGATACCACGACTATAATGGGCGGAAAGCTTGAGATCATATCCAAGCTTGAAGAGATTCGTTTAAAATCTAATAATGCGACGCAAAAAGAAAAGGACCAGGTTCTTGTTCTTGAAGTGGCACTGGAAATGATAGCCAGAGGTTATTCATTCACCGCACCTGCTTTGGGAGTTGCAGAAGCCTTTAGGTTTAAGGTTGTTGACGATAAGGTAATGCTTTCATACATTGCAGCACCTGGAATGGGTGAAACTGCAGCAAAGAGCTTCGCTGACGCAGAGGCTGAAAAGCCTTTTGAAACTATTGAGGAGGCTGTTTTACGATCTAAGATTAATAAAGCCACCGTAGAGGGCTTAAAAAGCTTGGGTGTTTTTGATGGATTACCGGAGACGGATCAGTTATCCTTGTTTTAATGGGAGCGATTGCAGAATAGGTCTATGGTAATAAAAAAGATGGCTATAGTTTATCTAGGCAGATAACTTTAACCATCTTTTTAATATCTGATTCAAAAGCCTTATAGCAATGCTATTTCAATGCCTTTACAGTGAACTCAAGTGAATCCTCATCTATTTCCATAAATTGATCTTCATTGATGATGAAGCCTGATACGGTAAGCTTTCCTCCGTCATAGATATACTCATCATCACCTTTTTCATTTATTGATTCTATGGCAAATTCAAAGAAATATTTTTCCTTTTTATCGTCTATGCAGCTCACTTCAAAGGCAATATTCTTTCCATTGAGTCTTTTGCCCATTCTACATGCTGAGGGAGAACAAATTCAAATACTTTGTTGTCAAACTTTCCTACAAGAGGAATTTTAGTCTTACCTTCCGGATCATCCGCAGCCTTCATGAATATCATGAATGGTTTCAATTTTTTTACGGTTTGAGGTTCTTCCGGCTGCACAATGCTTTCCTCGCCAATAACATTTAAACGCCAGTATTTAAATTGTATATCATATTTATCATTGAGCTTCTTCAGATCATTTTCATCTACTTTTAAACTGTATTCCTTTTCTTCCTTTGAACCGTTCATATCACCCTGACTAAGTTCAGGCTTCAGAAGGATAGTATGCTCTTCATTATTCAGCCCTTGCACTATCAACCCGAACTCAATAGGGTTATCTATCAGCTTCTCTTTATCTTCCTTTGACAAAGAAATTTTCTGCACAAATGACTTTGGATTAAATTCCGTTGTAGAGCTTAACCAATCCTGAGTTCCTTGCTTTCTGACAACAATTTTTTTAGGGGTTACAGTTATAATATCAGGGTTAATCCTGATAATCGGAACCTGTCGTTCAGTATTGGTTTTATTATGAATAACTACAAGGTGGACTCCATGTGAAATTGGATGCCCGAGGGCGGATTCAGTAAGTTTCAGAGTTCTGCCGATTGGCACTTTTTTACCCTTGTTCTCTATTTTCATTATTGAAAATCCGTTTTTTTCGAAGTCATCATAGAGAAGTTGTTTTGTTGAACCGTCCTTGAGTTCGACCTTTATCTTAAGATTTGTCAGATCCAAGGTGTCACCATCTACATAGTCGTACTTAATACCGCCATCAATAATGAATTTTTTTAATGTGATATCCTTACCGGTTTTCTGCAGTGCATTAAAAATAGCGTTTATGGTGCCTCTGCCCGTATATGTCGCACCGGTTACAGTATCAACCTGATGGTACTTGTTAGATTTAATGAGGTGCAGTTTGGTTATATTAACTACTTCATCTTCAGGCATATTATCACGTAACAAAGCGCCATCTATTCCCGGAAGATATTTGTCAAAAGCTGCCTTAAAATCACTCATCTTGCCGCCTGCCTTGCTTCCTTCATCATGTATGGCAAATGCAATGTCAAACAACCTTGTCATTTCCTGACTCATAGTATTTATGAAATTCTTTTATTCATTCTTATCCTTGCTGAGAACCAGCTTGATAAGATTTTTGAATCCTTTTTCTTCCCAGCTACCGCCATCGTCTATAGTTTCGTTTTCGTTTTGCTTATTGACGTTAACGATTTTTCCGTTCTTAACAACAACCTTGACACGAACCGGTTTTATAATACTTCTTCCTGAAGCTTCACCTAGAAACTCACCATCATCATAGTCCTCTGTAGGTACCTGAGGGTTTACAGGATCTTCCGGATTAGCAGGATTTGGCTCTTCAGGATTTACCGGAAGGGAAGGGGTTGGATTGTCAGGGATAGGCTTTGACAATTTAGCTTCGTCGATAACTCCAAGCATTTCATATCCGTTAATTTTTTGCAAATCGGTAAATAATTCAGTACCTATAGGTACCATTTGCACCTTGTTGTAGTCTTTGAGATTTTTATTCTCATATGCAAAAACATTTGAATTTGTCATCAATCCTACACTTGTAAGACCTAAACAAAGAATCAAAGCTGTGCTGACAGCCTTTTTCTTTCTGAATTTGAAAAGTCCATACATAGCAACAGGTGCTGCTAAAATCCAAACCAAAATTTTGGTTGAATCACCTGTAGTCGGTACAGCTCCACTTTGTTTTGTGTTAGTGGCTGAAGCAGTGGGACTCTTATATACAATTAAATAATTTGCATCTTTTGTTGCCTTGATTTTAGGAAGTCCCTTTTCAAGATGAGAAGGTTCATCCTTGGACAATTCTGATTCACTGACATATCGATACTCTATGCGAACTTTTTCGTTTTCCGCCGCTCGTACAGGGACAGCAGAGAGGCCGAGCATCAACATTGCCAGTATCAAAATCATTAGTTGTTTAAATTTACTGCAATTAGTCGTCATTATTTCCTCCTTAATTAAATGTGCTTAGTTAGGTACAACTAACAACACTATGTTAGTATAGACTAACATAGTGTGAAAGAGAAAAATTCTTCATATTTGTGTTTATACTCTCTGATTCATTGAAATGTTAATAATTTGATCTGATACTATATATGTGACAAACCTAGAGCTGTACAGAAAAACATATAAATATGGCACTTGAAAAAACAAATGAATTTGTTATAATGTACTTGTATAAATAGATGAGAAAGGAGTTGACAATTATGAATCATTTGAAGACAATTGTTAGACAGACAGACAGACAGACAGACAGACAGACAGAGCTATAATTCTGTCTTTTTCTGAAATAGGTTTTTATAGTTGGCAGGAATATGTACCGGATGGATAGGTATGTATTTCTGCCAGTTTTTTAATATTTTTCAAAAATAAAGGAGGATACAAAAATGAGAAAAACAATGAAAAAATTTATGGGCTTAATGATGGCTCTACTGATGGTGTTTGGTGTATTTGCTGGCACAACAAATGTATTTGCGGCTAATAATGTAATAAGTAATTATAGCCAAAGTGGGTGGAGAATCAACGGAGAAGTTGATTTGTCAAATGTCGTATCAAATAGCGGTCATGATGTGGAAGAAAATGGCAGTCTATACTACAAGGGAAATATAGGGGGCGTTGTTGAAGCTTCTGACTTGTTTAAAGGAGCTTATGATAAATATATTAAAGATTACAAGGGAACATTGTATTGGGGTAAAAAGGTTGAAAATCTTGTAATGTTTAATAGGGATGAAAAATTTCCGACAGCACAGTATACTATTGATTTTCCGGATAACTTTAATGTTGATTTCGATAACATTGTAGTAACAGATAATACAGCACTTGTTAGCAAAATAGAAAAATCATATGATAAAACAAACAATTCTGTAACATTCACATTTTATTTAGGAAATTGGAATGACTACAAAGGTTTTTTTGGATTATATGAAAAGGAGGGAACAGAGGGACATCCAATAACAATTAATGTTCCATATTCAGTAGAAATAACAGATTCTGCTATTACAAATCTTGGGACAATTAGTTCTGAAGGATTATGTGCCTTGTATAAGGGTGGAAACAAGCTCTTTAATACTCAATTAGTTAATGTTGTAGCAAAGAAAATAGATATCAATGTAAACAGGTAAGGTGGTTCTTAATGAAGAAAAAAGAATTTAAATTGTTAGTCATACCACTTATTATGGCATTGACCTTATCGGTTTTTCCGAATGTGTCACATGCTGAAACCGAAGAACAACTAAATGGGTGGCTAACAGATAATTATTGGAGTGAATTGGAAATATATAATGGCAATCTAATTCCCAAAGGAGTCAATTTGGAGGAAATCAGCTTTTTAGGTAAAAACATACAGGTTGATGATAATTTTGGATTTATGTGGGCTAATACAGGAATCAGGTCTGACAGACCGGCATTGTTTGATTTATTTGGTGAGGATGCCGGTTATGACTTAAAGGATATAGCTGACAGAGATTATTCATCATGGAATGATGAATACCACAAAGATGGTAAAGTTTGGAATCCTTTGAATTTTGATACAGAAAAAGATCTCATAAAAAACATTAATGACTTTAATATTTATGGAGATTTATCAAGCCCTCAAACAACGAACTCAAAAACTGTAGGGGAATATACAATAGGGGATATTCTAAACCTTGACTTATCAGTAGATTTATCTCTATTTAAAAATGTAATGAACACCCATCTTTTAGAGGTGATTAATTCAAAATATGACTACACGGCTACAAAACTTCCTTTAGAAGGTCAAGGATTTGTTTTGGCTGATGACAAATTCGCATTTACTTTTGATTTTCCAGCCGGTATCGTTATTGATGATTCTATGCAATTAGAAATAAAAGGGCTAGAAGGTTATCCATTAAAATGGGACACTATAAAAGATGATACAACCGGTAAAAAAATAGTTGTATATGCTGATGAAGAAAATCCTAGAGCGGTTTCATCTGTAGCTGATTATTTTAATAAGATGAATGCTTCGAACGGGAGGGTTACATTAAGCATAAAAAATGTAAAAATTTCAGATAGTGTACCACTAAATACAAATTTAACTATTAAGTCATTTATTGGTGGAATGTATGATTTTGCTATGACAAATAACAAAGCAATACTAGATAATCGTAGCAGTGAAGGGATTGATATAGACAAAGACTACTTAACAAGAACTTTTACTGTTTTTGCGGCAAAGCAAAATAATGAAGGAAGAGATGAAGCAGCACCTGCCGACAAGCCAAATCTGATATCATATACCTTTAAAGTAAATAAGCCTGCAAACAATACAGTTACATTCATAAATGAGGATGCGGAATATGCTAAGGTAAAGGTTGAAACGGGCAAGGCTATTGATAATGATGGTTTAACGAGCGAGTCAATGCCGCAAAATCCAACTAAGAGTGGCTATACATTTAAAGAATGGAATACACAAAATGATGGCAAAGGCACTGCCTTTACAGGAACGACCGTTGTAGATGAAGATATGACGGTATATGCGATTTATAGTAAAAATGCTGTTGTCATCAATGAAGCGCCTACACTTGAAGTGAAAGATAAAACCATTAAACAAGGAGAAGAGCTTGATTTAATGAGCCTTGTAGTGTTCGCAAAGGATAAAGAGGATGGAGACCTTGAATCCACGGTTGAACTTATTGATGATGGCGGATTTGATAAGGATAAGGTAGGAAAATACACCATTACATATAAAGTAACGGACAAGGACGGAGCAAGCATCACTAAGAAGGCAACCGTTACTGTAATAGAAAAGGATAAACCTACTCCTAACACTGACAATAACAAGCCACAAGCACCGAATAGTAAGATGTCGCCAAAGACAGGTGACAGTTTTAATTTAGCGTTATATGGTATTTTGATTGGATTATCGGGATTACTGCTTATCGCTGCAGAAGCTAGAAAGAGCAGAAAATAGAGTTAATTTAAATCCCACATAAACTGGAGAATCGACCTTCGGATTTCAACTAAAGTTGACCTGCGGAGGTCGATTTTCTATTGTGTTAGTGCGATAATAGTTTTAAACTAAGACAAATTACCAAATTTAAGCCTTAAATTTGAGATTCATTCAAATTTTAAGAAAGGTTTGACATTCTTACAGTTTTGTGCTATGATTGAAACATCTATAGAAGTTTGGCAGAAAGAGTGGGCGTTCCCCACTCTTTCACTTATGTTGGAGGTTAATTTTTTGGCTGGAAAGAAAATTGTAGAAGCTGTGTCAGATATGCTATCCGGATTTTTAGAAAAATCGGATTTGGAATTATATGATATTGAGCTTGTAAAAGAAGGACGAGATAGAATTCTAAGGGTTTTCATTGATAAGACAGTTACTTATGATGGAGATGGTGTTGAAATAGAATGCTTTGTAAGTACTGATGAGTGTGAGCTTGTAAGCAGATTTTTAAGTGAAAGGCTGGATGAAGAAGACCCTATTGAAGAAAATTATTTGTTAGAAGTATCTTCACCGGGTATGAGCAGACAGCTCAAGAAGGAGAAAGACTTCATCAGATATATTGGAAAACTTGTGGACATCAAGCTATATAAGAGCTATGAAGGAAGCAAAGAATATACAGGCATTTTAAAAAACTATGAAAATGGTAATGTAACCATAGAAACAGAAGAAAAGAAAATTCATTTTGAAAAAGAACAGATAGCAAAAGTTAGCCTATCATTCGTTTTCTAATATTTTGGAGGTAATGATTAAAATGAACGCAGAATTTATTGAAGCCCTAAATGTACTGGAAAAAGAGAAATCAATTCCAAAGGCTATTTTGTTAGATGCAATTGAAAATGCGCTTGTTTCTGCATATAAGAAAAACTATGGAACTTCTCAGAACGTAAGGGTTGAAATTGATGAAACGACAGGCGACATTGCAGTTCTAATGAGAAAGGATATTGTATCTGAGGTCCTTGACGACATGATAGAAATGTCCATTGAGGATGCTCAGGAAATTGACGCAAGATATGAAGTCGGGGATGCCATTGAATTTCAGGTAACTCCTAGAGATTTTGGAAGAATTGCAGCTCAGACAGCTAAGCAGGTTGTAGTTCAGAGAATCAGAGAAGCAGAAAGAGGTATGGTATATGACGAATTCTGCAAGCGTCAAGGAGAAATCGTAACCGGCGTAGTTCAGCGTAAGAACCCAACTACATATTTTATTAATTTAGGTTCAACGGAAGGTATTCTACCGGCTACAGAGCAAGTAACGGGAGAAGCTTTTAATATCAACGACAGAGTTAAGGTTTTCATTATGGATGTTAAGGACTCAATGAAGGGACCGCAGGTATTTCTTTCAAGAACTCATCCGGGACTGGTAAAAAGACTCTTTGAGCTGGAAGTGCCTGAAATCCAGGATGGAACTGTTGAAATTAAGGGTATTGCCAGAGAAGCAGGACTGAGAACCAAGATTGCAGTAGCTACTCAATATGAAAATGTTGACCCTGTAGGCTCCTGCGTAGGAACAAGAGGAGCTAGAGTACAGAACATTGTCGATGAGCTGCACGGTGAAAAGATCGATGTTATTGCTTGGAGTGATGATCCGGAGGAATTGATTGCTAATGTTCTTAGCCCGGCGAAGGTCGAAAAGACCATAATCGATATGGATGAAAAAATTGCAACAGTCGTTGTTCCTGATTACCAGCTTTCATTGGCAATCGGCAGGGAAGGCCAGAATGTAAGGCTGGCAGCGCGAGTTTCAGGATGGAAGATAGATATAAAGAGCCATCAGCAATATTTCGGCGATGAAGATTTCGAAGTATATGGTGATGAGGAAGCTTACGATGAAGAGTAATCCTAGGACTCCCGAAAGAAGATGCATAGGCTGCATGGAATCATTTCCACAAAAAAGTCTTCTTCGAATAGCGCTATTTGATTCAAAGCTGCAAGTGGATACGACAGGCAAGGCTAAGGGCAGAGGTGTTTATGTTTGTAAAAATCATAAATGCATTGATATAGCTGAAAAGAAGAGGGGACTTTGTAGAAGCTTTAAACAGAACTTTAGAGGAGAAGATTTAGATAATATATTTCAAGAGGTAAGGCAATTAATTGATAAAGAAAAACAAGATTAATTCATATCTGGGATTTGCAGCCAAGTCAAAAAATTTAGTTGCAGGTCAGGGAATAGTCTTAGATAAGATTAAACATAGAAAAGCAAAGCTTGTTATTATCGCCGAGGATGTTGGGGATAATACGAGAAAAAAAATAATAAACAAATGCAATAGTAACAATATAGCTGTGAAGAATTATGGCCTTTGTGATCAATTAAGTCAGATGACAGGGAAAAGTGAAAAAGGGGTATTTGCAATACTCGATGACAATTTTGCACAGGTTATATTGAGGGAGATTGACCAAATTCAATCAGAAAGAGAGGAGTTCTAATGACAAAAAGAGTTTACGAACTGGCCAAAGAGATGAACATCAGCAGCAATGAATTGCAAGAGAAGGCAAGCAGTTTAGGAATTGCAGTAAAAAGTCATATGAGCGTACTATCTGATGCAGATATTGAAAAAATTCATGGAGGAAGCAGTGAAACTAAGATTGTAAAATCTGATAAGGCTCAGCATCTTAAAGAGTCTCCGGATCAGCCTAAGGTTACAGTTAAAGCTGTATCAAAGGGTGTTGCCGACAGAAACAAGCCGAAACCGCCAATCGGTAAGCCCATTGTTGATGTGGCTTATCTTGAATCCAAGAATAAACCCAAGCCTCCGGTAGGAAGGCCAATGCCAAAGGCCACACCACTTCCAAAGGCTACTCCTCTGCCTAAGGATGAGGTACCGCAAGAGCTTCCTGAAAAAGAAGCAGAGGTTAAAGCTCCAGAAAAGGCTGAACCAAAGATAGAGGTAAAGTGGGAAGCGGCAACTGAAGCTAAGGCTGAAAAAATGGCAGCAGAAAAGGCGGATGTTAAAGAAGAAACAAAGAGTGAAAAGCCGGCAAAGGTTGAAACTGTTAAGAAGAGTGAAGCTCAGGCCAAGACTGATGATGCTAAAAAGGCTGACGGTAAGCCGACTGCAGAAAAAAATGAAGAAATAAAAGTAGGAACTGTTATCGCCAGAGCCGGACAGGATAATTATCCTTCATATAATCGTAGCCCAAGAGGTGAGGGAAGAGACTCCGGAGATCGTCGTGATTTCAACAGCCGTGACAACCGTGACAACAGAGATTCAAGAGGAAACCGTGATCACAAAGATGGAAGACGTGATAACAGAAATGAAAACAGAGGCTCCAGAGACGGCAAAAACCCTCATCAGAAAGACCTTTTCAAAAACGATAGAGGTAATGACAGAAATAACAGAAACGATCGCGGAGACAGAAACGATAGAAGAAATTCTGACGGTTCAAGAAAAGATGGCGATAGAAGGAACAACGGAGGCAAATCCTTCGGTTCCCGAACTCAGAGAGGTGATAAGCCTATTCTTGATAAGCTTGAAGTAAAGACGGATCATACTAAGAGAGCCGAACACAAGAAGAACCAGGACAAGTATGATAAGAGCAAGCACGATAAGTTTAATAAATTTGAAAAAGCAGTAGAATCAAAGAAGAACCTGGAGAAAAAGGCAAGAAAGAAGCATGTAAAGGCTAAGCCACAGGTTGAAGAAGTGGAGATTATGGAAGAAACATTACCGGAAGGTACAATCGTTATAAATGTTCCAATTACAGTAGCAGGCTTCTGCGAACAGACTGAAGTAAGTCAGGCAAAGGTTATTATGTCCCTTATGAAGCTGGGAATTATGGCAAATATTAACCAAAATATCGATGAAGACACAGTAAGCATTCTTGCTGATGACCTGGGAATAGATGTTGTTATTGGAAAGGTTATGGAGGAAACTGTTGAAGAAGGCCTTGAAACCTTTGAAGACAGAGAAGAGGACTTGAAACAGAGACCGCCTATCATAACTGTAATGGGACATGTTGACCACGGAAAAACATCACTTCTTGATGCTATTAGAAAAACCAATGTTACTTCAATGGAATCCGGTGGAATTACTCAGCATATCGGTGCGTCAGAGGTATCAATTAACGGACAAAAAATTGTCTTCCTGGACACGCCTGGTCACGAAGCATTTACAGCAATGAGAGCCAGAGGTGCCCATGTTACTGATATTGCAGTTCTTGTAGTTGCTGCCGATGATAGTGTTAAGCCACAAACCATAGAGTCAATAAGCCATGCCAAGGCAGCAGGGGTTCCAATTATTGTCGCTATTAATAAAATGGATAAGCCGGCAGCAAATCCGGATAGAGTTAAACAGGACCTGACCGAGCATGGTATTTTGGTAGAGGACTGGGGTGGAGATATTATCTCAGTACCTGTATCTGCAAAGAGTGGGGAGGGTATTGTAAACCTTCTTGAAATGATTCTATTGCAGGCGGAAATGCTTGAGCTTAAAGCAAATCCATCAAGACTTGCTTTAGGTTCAGTTATAGAAGCAAGACTTGATAAGGCAAAGGGTCCGGTAGCCACTCTTCTTGTAACTAACGGGACTTTACATACAGGTCAGAGTGTAGTTGCGGGAACCTGCTCAGGTAGAATAAGGCTAATGACCGACTTCAAGGGCAAGACTATCAAAAAAGCCGGACCTGCAACCGCAGTGGAAATCTTAGGCTTGACTGAGGTTCCACAGGCCGGGGACGAATTTAACGCAGTTAAAGAGGATAGAATTGCAAGAGAAATTGCTGAAAGCAGAAAGAACAAGCTGAGAGAAGAGGTTCTTGCCAGAAACGCAAGCTCAACTCTTGAAAAGCTGTTCTCTCAGATTAAAGAAGGTGAAGTTAAGGAGCTAAACTTAATCATTAAAGGAGATGTACAGGGCTCTGTTGGGGCACTGGTTGCTTCTCTTGAAAAACTGAACAATGAAAATGTCAGGGTAAATATCATACATACAGGTGTAGGTACTGTAAACGAATCTGACGTAACATTGGCCGGAACAACGGGCTCAATTATCATTGGATTCAATGTAAGACCAAGCACTGCAGTAACCACATTCGCAGACAGAGAAAACATTGAAATCAGAACATACAGAGTTATATATGATGTAATCGATGATGTGGAAAATGCAATGAAGGGTATGCTTGATCCTGAATTTAAGGAAGAGGTACTTGGTAAGGTTGAAATTAGAAATACCTTTAAAGTTCCAGGTGTCGGCATAATAGGCGGAGCCTATGTAACGGAAGGTAAGGTTACCAGAAATGCTGAAGTTAGACTGGTGAGAGATGGAATAGTAATTCACGAAGGTAAGATTTCTTCCCTTAAGAGATTTAAGGATGATGCCAAGGAGGTTGCAACCGGATTTGAGTGCGGTATAGGCATTGAGGCTTATAATGACATTAAAGAAGGTGACGTGATCGAGTGCTTCCATATGGTAGAAATCGAAAGAAAATAGAGGAAATAATATATGATATTTAATTTTTCTGCAACAGGAAATTCTAAATATGTTGCTGAAAAGCTGCAAGAAGCATTGGGCGGTGAAATCGTAAAGATAGATGACGCTCTAAGAAGGAAAGAGTATACTTACAAGGTTGAAGACGGAGAAAAAGTTTTCTTTGTCTTCCCTGTATATTTTTTCAGCATGCCTACTGTAGTCGAAGAGTTTATTGAAAAGCTTCAATTAGACGGAAGTCCTGAGATATGTGCTGTAATCACCTGCGGAAGCTCTATTGGAGGTGCCGATAGGCTTTTCAAGAAGGCCTTTAAGAACAAAACAGGTGAAATCAAGGCTGTCTATAAGTTGCCTATGGTAGACAACTATATTTTAATGTTTAAGGCGCCTCTTAAAGAGGAACAGGTAATGAAGCTTAGACGGGCAGATAAGGTACTGGAAAATATAATTGATAATATTAATTATAATTTCAGAGTAAGCTATGAGTCTAATATATTTATTTACCTGGCATCTATCCTCACAAATAAAATATATAAGGCTACAAACAAGACGAAGAAATTCTATGCTACTGACAAGTGCATCAGCTGCGGACTCTGTCAATTCCATTGTCCTGTAGCTGCAATTAAGATGGAAGATGGAAAACCAAAATGGACCGGTGAAAGATGTGCCCATTGTTTGGCTTGCATTCACAGATGTCCTGCAGAGGCAATTGAATACGGAAAAGCCACTGCCAAGAGAGGAAGATATGTTAACCCTATTTTTAAATAGGGTTTTCCTATAGTGTAAAGGAATTTTTTATGGGTAAAATCCCTTTGCATTTAAATGAAAGGAGCTTGTGATGGGAAAAGGTTACAGACAAGGAAGATTAAGCGAAGAAATTCGAAAAATAATAAGTGAAATGCTCCTGAGAGAGGTTAAGGATCCCAGACTTTCATCTCTCATTACTATTTCAGAGGTGAAAGCAACTCAGGACGGAAGCTATGCAGTATGCTATGTGACAATTTTGTCAGCTGCAAAAGACGGGGATGCAAAGGCTAAAGAAGAGGCGGAAGTTTTGGCAGGTCTTAACAGTGCCAAGGGCATGTTTAAGAAGGAAATCGGACATCAGATTAGAATGCGCAATGTTCCGGATTTAATTTTTAAAATCGACCATTCAATGGAATATGGCAGACATATTTCAGAGGTTCTCAAGACCATAAAGAAATCTGAGGAAAATCGGAATGAGTAAAAAGCACAGTAATTTTGAGGAAGTTGCTAAGGCTATTAAAGAAGCCGGCAGCATTGTTTTGTTCCCCCATGTAAACCCTGACGGAGATGCCATAGGTTCGTCGGTGGCTCTTTTGTTAGCCGTGAGAAAGCTGGGCAAAAAATGCACGATTTTAGTAGATGAGCCTGTCCAGAGTAATCTTGCATTTTTAGATAAGGGTTATCTTTCTGTGAAATCAGATGAAGAAAATCACGATTTATCAATTGCCGTTGATTGTGGGGAAACATTTAGATTTGAAAAAAGGCAGGATTGTTTTTTTAAGGGGAAGAAAACCCTTTGCATAGACCATCATAAAACATCCGTGCCATTTTGTGATTACAATCTAATAGACCCCGCTAGGGCAGCTACGGCTGAATTGATTTTTTATGTTATTGAGGCTCTCGGAGCTGACATGGACAAAGAAATTGCAGAGGCGATTTATACGGGAATTCTAACCGATACCGGAAGCTTCAGATATTCAAATACCACCGGTGACAGCCATAGAATAGTGTCACGGCTATATGAGCATAACATAGATAGCAACAGAATTTGTGTAGAAATTTACGAGAATATTTCAGAGAGCAAGATGGCATTGTCAGCAATTTCTTTAGGGAAAATGGAGATTTTTGCCGGTGGAAAGGGCGCCATCTCATATGTGGATAGAGCTATGCTGAAAGAAACCGGAGCCTTAATGAGCGACAGTGAAGGCATCACAGAGGATATGAGAAAGATTTCAGGCGTTGAAATTTCGGCATTATTGAAGGAATATGACAACAATGAAATCAAGGTAAGTATGCGAGCAAAGTCAATAGGGGATGTTTCAACTATTGGAGCAAAATACGGCGGAGGCGGCCATGTAAAGGCTGCAGGCTGCACATTGCACATGAATATGGAAAAAGCTCTTAAGATAATGAAGAAGGAAATAGAAGAGAACCTAAACAGCTATGGAATATAACGGAATATTACCTATTTTCAAAGAACAAGGTTTCACATCTCACGATGTGGTTGCCGTGGTACGAAAAATTCTGTCGATGAAGCATGTAGGCCACACAGGCACCCTTGATCCAATGGCAACAGGAGTATTGCCAATCTGTCTTGGAAATGGTACAAGAATAATTGAATATTTAGATTTGGACACCAAGGTGTATCACTGTAGGATGAAGCTGGGACTTTTAACCGATACCTTGGATGTATGGGGAAGTATTCTTGAGGAGCAAGCTGTTCCGACTATATCTGAAGAGCGGATAAGGGAGGCCTTAAATAGCTTTGTCGGTATGGTGAGTCAGGTTCCACCGCTTTATTCGGCAATAAAAGTAGATGGAAAAAGATTATATAATTATGCAAGAGCAGGCGAGCAGGTAGAAATTCCGGAGAGAAACGTTTATGTCAAGGAAATAAATCTGCTTGGATTTGATAATGATGAGATTGAATTTAGGGTTAGCTGCTCCAAAGGGACCTACATTAGAAGCCTTTGCAGAGATATAGCTCAGGCGTTGGGAACACTGGGGACTATGACTTTTTTGTGCAGAGAGGAGACAGGCAGCATAAAAAAGGAGGACTGCATAACTCTGGATGAACTGAGACAGCTGAGTCCGGAAGCAATTGAGAAAATTATAATGGCTCCTGAGCAGGTAGCTGTCAATCTGGGTGAAATAACATTAAATCAAGAAAAAGTTTTTAATTTTATCAATGGCGGTAAGGTTGGAAAGGCTAACTTTAGAGTAAATAAAGAGCCTGAGGCTGACCGAGTTGCCAAGATAGAAGGATATAAGCTTCCAATAAACGAAAAAATGTATAGCTATTTAGTTTATGGGGAGGAAAGGCTTCTTGGAATAGGTAGAATTAATAAGGAAATCGGATATCTCAAGGGAGACAAAATATGGAAATTTTCAATCAAATAAATGAGATTAAAAATATAGGAGCCACCGCAGTTGCACTTGGGAATTTTGACGGTGTTCATATGGGACACAGAGCTTTAATCAGCAATATGGTGAAAAATGCCAAGGAAGCCGGCTTAAAATCAGCGGTATTTACCTTTAGAAATCATCCGAAAAATACTATTATGAAGGATAAGCCTATTAAAAATATAATGTATGAGGATGAAAAAATAAGAATCATCGAAAGCCTAGGGGTAGATTATATGTTCAATTTAGAGTTCACTGAGGATATTATGAAGATGTCTGCCGAAGACTTTACAAAAAAATTGCTCATTGACACCTTTAATATGAAGGCGGGCTTTTGTGGTTTTAATTACCGTTTTGGATATAAGGCATCGGGGAATTCGGAGCTTTTAGAAGAGCTGGGGAAAAAATGGGGATTTACTATTTCTGAAATGGAGCCGTTCCGCATAGACGGAAACATTGTCAGCTCATCTATGATTAGAACACTAATTGCTTCAGGTCAGGTGGATAAGTGCGAGAAATACCTTGGAAAAAATTATGAAATTGCAGGTGAGGTGGTAGTTGGTAACAGGCTGGGCAGAAAGTTGGGATTTCCAACATCCAATCTCAATATCGATGATACTATGGTTACACCTCCAAATGGTGTATATGTGACTCTTTGTGACTATAACGGCGTTAGATATCCAAGCGTAACAAATGTTGGAAATAAGCCGACTATAGGCGAATATAGCAAGAATGTGGAAACTCATATATTCAACTTCGACAAAGAACTTTATGGTAAAAATATTATTGTAGAGTTTTTAATGAAGACTCGTGATGAAGTTAAATTTGATGATTTTCAGGAGCTTTCAGACCAAATCGTAAGAGACTGTCATGAAGCTGAAGCCCTTCATAGAGAACATGGAAACATGTAGTTTGAGCGTATATGCTGCAAAGCTAAAAAATCCGCTGAAGCAGCAAAGGCTTTTAACAGGTTTTTATCTATTCTTTTGTTCTTAGTATTGAACACTTTGTATCCTCGTGATATACTTTATACATGCTGTGTATAAAATAAAAGGAGAGAATGCTTATGAAGAAAAGAATTAAAGAAAATTTTGCCGGAAGAAATATAATTAAAGAAATTATAATGGATTGCATTGGCTCAATTTTATATGCCATTGGAATCTATTATTTTGCCAAAAATGCAGATTTTGCACCGGGAGGAATATCCGGTGCAGCCATAATCATAAATCATTTTCTAAGCTTCCTGCCTATAGGTACAATCTCAATATTGCTTAATATTCCGATTATCATTGCATCCTTTAAGTATTTAGGCTTAAGCTATATACTCAGAACGGCAAGGACCTTAGCTATCAGTGCATTTTTTATGGATGTGGTAATTCCGCAATTTGGCATGTATCAGGGAATGCCTTTGATGGCGGCAATTTATTCCGGTGCTTTTGCCGGAGCCGGTCTTGCAATAATCTATAACAATGACACATGTACAGGCGGAACTGATTTAGTAATAATGTCGGCAAGAAAAGTAAAGCCACATCTTTCTATTGGACAAATAACGATTTTAATTGACGGGCTTATCATCTTTGCCGGATGGGCAGTATTTAGAAATATAGATGCGGTATTATTCGGTTTCTTGTTTACAGCAGTTGAAACTGTAGTAATTGACAAGTTGATGTACGGCTTTAATTCAGGTAAGCTTACCATGATAATTTCCGATTACAGTACGGAAATATCCAAAGGCATAGGTGAAAAAATTAATAGAAGTTCCACGAGACTTATGGCAAAAGGATCCTACAGTGGAGCCGATAAGGATGTTTTACTATGTGCATGCAGCAGGGCTCAACAGGTGCAACTGAACCATATTGTCCGGGAGGTGGATCCGGAAGCCTTTGTAATCGTCCTTGAGTATAGTGAGGTAAGAGGCTATGGGTTCCAGCCTCTGGACCGATAGTGGTATTTTTTTAACAGCCTTATGAAAATAGTCTTGTATTAAATTATCATAATGATTATAATTAATTTGTAATAATTGAATAATCAATCAGTTCCATATTTTTATATGGCTAAGAGGAAATCAGGTGAAAGTCCTGAACGATCCGGTCACTGTAAGCAGGGAGCATGCTCATAAATCCATTGTGCAATTGCATGAGAAGGATGAGCTATGTGAAGATTTGTAAGTCAGGAGACCTGCTGATTGAAGCTTGTGAAGCTTCCGTGAAAAGCACTGCACTGGTTCGAGTTATACTGTTTTATATTGAATTTTTGACGCTTGCTTCTAAGAGGTAAGCGTTTTTATTTTGGATAAGGAGAGAAATATTTAATGAAAAGATTTAAGGCGAAAGCGTTTAGTGGAATTATGGCATTTATCTTACTATTTACTGCACTATTTACTGCAATGCCGTCAATTACATATGCAGAGCAATATCCTAACGGTACCTATTCTGTGCCGGTCAGCCTGTCGGGAGGAAGCATGGGACACAACAATGTAGCTTCTCCCTGTACAGTTACAATAGAAAATGGCAATATCTATGCCGACATCATATTTAAACGAGTTACGCCACCATGGCATGCACCACGATATGAGTGGTTACGAACATCAAAGGGTACGGTAATGCCTGTTGTGGATGAAGCTAATTATACCAACACCTTCTATCGGGTTCCTATTGAAAGCCTGGGCAGTGTGCCGATTACTACATTGTCATCGGCAATGTCCGAGGCTCATGAAATTAATTACACTCTATATTTTGACCCTAATTCAATTTTAAACCCACACAACTCCGGAGGCTCATCTGCTGAAGGCAACTCTTCATCTTCCACAGGAACATCCTCCGGTGGCAGCACTAAAAGTGACGATAATAAGGATGGGGAGGATTCGGAGAGACACGATAAAGATGAAGATACTGCTGGAGGTGAAGATATTAAGAATACTGTAAGTGTTAAAAATTCACATGGTATGTATACCAGCACTTCTAAAGAGCAATTAGAGTCAGCTAAAGGAAAATCTCTTCATTTAACTACATCCAAGGGGGATGTGATTTTTGATAAAGCTGCTGTTGAGAGCATAATAAAGAATGCTGACGGCGGAATTACTTTGTCAATGAAAAAATCCAAGGGGAACAAGAAGTACATCAGTATCTTTGAACTAACGCTTAAGGACGATAAGGGCAAAACTCTTTTTAAAGAGAGCGGTTCTGCCGGCATTGCCAAAATAAGACTTAAGCTTGATAAGAAATTTGCAAAGGCAAAAAGAGTATTTGTATTTGACTTAAATAAGGATGGAGAAAAGCTCTCTGCCCTATATGATAAAAAAACAAATTCGGTCGAGTTTGAAGCAAGCTATTTGTCTAAATACGGTGTAAGTGATAAGAACCCTTCATCCAACTATCTGCTCTATGGAGGAATGGTGCTGATTGCGGTAGGCTTAGCTTTATTCTTTGCATTTAGGACAGTGAAAAAAAGAAGAGGTTAACAATGAATGTAAAATCGAACAATAGCTTAAATTTAAAGCTTGCAATACTGGCAGCAGGTTTAGTTTTTTTTCTTATATTAACAGGCTGCGGTAAGGCTAAAAAAGGGGATAAAGCTCCTGAAATTGCCGGTCTGAGCTTTGAAAAAAAGCTTGATTTATCATATGCAAAGACCTTTAAGGTCTATAGATATGAAGGTGGCTTTGACCTTGTGCACATAGATGAGGTGGGGGACTATTTGATTGTACCGGAGGGAAAGAAGGCGCCTTCAGATCTGGATAAGGAGATAATTGCTTTAAATAAGCCGTTAAGAAATATATACCTTCAAGCTACTTCCGCAATGGCTCTTATAAATGATATCGGTGCAATGGAAAACTTAAAATTTTCCGGTACAAATGTAGAAGGATGGCAGATACAGCCTCCAATTGATGCACTGAATAGGGGAGATTTAATTTTTGCCGGTAAATATAGCGCACCGGATTATGAACTACTGGTTGATGAAAAATGCAACCTGGCGATTGAATCAACGATGATCTATCATACTCCGGAGGTTAAGGAAAAGCTGGAAGAGCTGGGCATCAATGTGCTTGTGGAAAAATCAAGCTACGAAGCGCACCCACTTGGGAGATTTGAGTGGATAAAGTTGTATGGAATTTTATTTGATAAGGAAGAGGAAGCCGAAAGATCCTTTGAGGAACAACTGGAAATTGTAAACAAGGTTAAGGATAACGAGAACACAGGGAAGACTGTTGCATATTTCTACATAAATTCCCACGGTGGTGTAGTTACAAGAAAGTCCAATGATTATGTATCCAAGATGATTAAAATGGCAGGCGGCAACTATATATTTGATGATTTAAGCGATGATACTAAGCTGTCAACTATTAATATGACAATTGAAGAGTTTTATGCTTCTGCTAAGGATGTTGACATTTTAATCTACAACAGCAGTATTATGGAAGAAGTTCATAGTATTGACGAGTTAATTAATTTAAGCCCTGTCCTAACTGATTTTAAGGCTGTTAAAAATGGTAACTGTTGGTGTACAGGGAAAAACCTGTTTCAGGAAACAAACAGCATAGGCGGGATAATTAAAGATATGCACAAGATTTTTAATGCCGGTGCAGGGGATGCAACAGAATTAGATTATTTTACCAAGATTAAATAGATCGAAAGGAAATATCATATTGGAATATTCTTACAAACAAAATATAGGTAAGTATGCCAGGTACAATGCGGTTTTCATCCTCCTCATAGTAGCATATATCGCCTTAACAATTTGGAACATAAATTCCGGCAGTGTTGATATCAGCATTAGAGATATATGTAAAATCATATTTACAGGTGAAGGTGAACCTATAAGCTACAATATAATTTGGAAAATCAGGCTTCCAAGAATACTGACGGCAGGATTATTAGGCGGTGCCCTGGCATTGGCAGGATTTTTATTACAGACATTTTTTAACAATCCAATTGCGGGGCCCTTCGTGTTGGGAATTTCTTCAGGAGCGAAGCTGTTCGTAGCAGTAGTGATGATAGTCATACTTAAATATGCAGGCACGATTTCCTCACTTTCCATGGTGGGAGCGGCCTTCTTAGGTTCGCTTATATCAATGGGATTCGTCCTTTTGGCTGCGCGCAAGGTTAGGCAGATGCCCATGCTTCTTGTAACCGGCATAATGATAAGCTATATATGCTCAGCCATAACGGAATTTTTAATCACATTCGCTAAGGATTCGGACATTGTAAATCTTCACAATTGGTCCCAAGGAAGCTTTTCAGGCATGGATTGGGACAGCGTATGGGTTTGCACCGTAATCGTAGGAATCGCTACTTTGACAGTCTTTCTGCTCTCCAAGCCCATAGGTGCATATCAGATGGGAGAGAGCTATGCACAGAGCATGGGATTGAATATTAAAACCTTTAGAGTGGTTTTAATTCTTCTTTCAAGTCTTCTTGCAGGATGTGTGACAGCCTTTGCAGGACCAATCTCCTTTGTCGGGATTGCAGTTCCACATTTGATCAAGCTGTCCCTCAATACATCGAAGCCGATAATCGTAATCCCTGCCGCATTTTTAGGTGGCGGAGTCTTTTGTTTGTTCTGCGATTATATTGCAAGAACTGTTTTTTCTCCGGTGGAATTAAGCATAAGCACTGTAACTGCAATGTTCGGTGCACCTATTGTAATAGTGATGCTTATTAGAAGACAAGGGCAGAGGTGATTATGGATAAGAATTGCTATTATTTTCATACTAAGGACCTCAGCGTGGGTTATAAAGGCAAGCCACTTATAAGGGATATTTCAATCGGTCTGCATAAGGGAGAAATTCTTACCCTTATAGGTCCTAACGGCTCAGGAAAATCGACTATATTGAAGAGCATAACCAAGCATTTACAGGCTATTGCAGGGGACAGTTTTGTAGAAGAAATTTCGGTGAAGAGCCTGAGCTATAAAGAGCTGTCAAAGAAGATGGCGGTTGTTTTAACTGAACGTTTAAGACCGGAAATGATGTCGTGCAGAGATATTGTTTCAACAGGGAGATATCCATATACCGGAACTATGGGAATTCTTTCAGAGGAAGACAAAAAAATTGTAGACGAGGCTCTGCAGAAGGTTCACGGAGAAGACTTAAGCGACAGAGATTTTTTGTCAATCAGTGATGGCCAAAAGCAGAGAATTCTTCTTGCCAGAGCAATTTGCCAGAAACCTGAAATTATAATACTTGATGAGCCTACATCCTTCCTCGATATTAAGCACAAGCTTGAGCTGTTGACTATTTTGAGACAAATGGCTAAGGATGAAAACATAACGGTAATCATGTCTCTACATGAGATTGATTTGGCACAAAAAATATCAGATAAAATAATGTGCGTCAAAGGTGAAATGATTGAAAATTTCGGTACTCCAAAAGAAATATTTACTAAGGAGATAATTACAAGCCTATATGAAATCGAAGAAGGTGCATACAATATATCCTTTGGCAGCGTTGAGCTTCCAAAGCCCGTTGGTGAGGCTAAAACCTTTGTAATATCAAGCTGTGGCTCAGGTATAGAGGTCTTTAGACATTTGCAAAAGGAAAAGATACCATTTTATTGCGGAATAATATATGAGAATGATTTGGATTATTCCGTTGCAGTAAGCCTTGCAACGGAAGTGGTTACAGCCACGCCCTTTGAGGAGATAACTGACGAGCAATATGCACGGGCGATAAAGCTTATAGACCTATGTGATCATGTAATCAAAACGGATTTTCCCATAGGTAAATCGAACAAACGAATAGAGGATTTGGTCAAGTATGCCGAAATGAAGGATATTCTGGAATGTAGATAGCGGCGGCATATAAAAATGTTTAGAGGATGGCGGGAGAAATTTAATGATTTTGTCATCTTATAAAATAATTTTATTTTACTGATTGATGTGAAAGATGAAAGGAGTAAATGTGAAAAGAATAGTTAGAAATTTAATGGTAATGCTCATGGCATTTGCTGTAGTATTTTCCCCAATACAGCAGGCCTTTGCCGTTACTGAAGAGGTACAGGGAACCCCGGATCCGAACTTTAATGTCGTTACAGACATTAAGGACGGTGTTTATGAATGTAACGCTGATGACTTATATGTTGAGGGCGCGAAGATGCATCCTCCTAAGATGACAGTAAAGAACATTGTCGTTTCAAAGGGAAGGGCAACTGCAACAGTTGTCTTCAACAAAAAAACCTACTCAAAATTTAGAATTAATTTTGAAACAAGGGATACTAAAAATGATAATAATTCCTACCTTGAAAATGCCCCGATAAAAATAGGGGAAAAGATGGGAGTACAAGGATATTCCACTTTAATGGATAAGTGGGTAGGTCCATTCTTTATGGTTATTCCTAAAGACAAATTGGTTGATAACACTGCAGATTACACTAAGGTAGATGAAGCAATTAAGAAGGTTCCTGCAGATCTTAGTAAGTATACTGATGACACTGTAAAGGCGCTTAACACTGCGTTGGCAGCTGTTAACCGTACCAAGTCAAAGACTGCTCAGGCTGAAGTTGATAAAATGGCATCAGATATTGAAACCGCCATAGGAAATCTTAAAGAAAAACCGGTTAAAGCAGATACAAAGCTGGCTCCCGGAATTTATAAGATTGAGCCCAGAAGCGATGAGGATGACCCTTCAACCTGCGGAATTGATACAGGCAAGAGCAAGATGTTTAGAATTATGGGAGGAACCGTTACAATTGGCGTAAACGGTAAGCCTGTAAGTGTTGATATATATCTAAGCGGACAGGGCTATGATGCTTTATACTCAGGTGAGAAAATGGATCAAATGCCTAAGGGTATTATAACCAAGGAAAATATCAACAAGCTTTGGACAAAGGCGGAGCTGCCATTCAGTGAGGCGGCAGTCTATCAAGAAGGTATGCTTGATGGAACATCTCTTTACCATTTTGATTTCGCTGTACCTGAAAATTCCATTGATGAATTTATAAAAATCGGTGGTCACTCAGCTAAGTATGATCAATGGTCACATAAGGAAATGAAGATTAACGGTGACAGATTGACTAAAATTTCTGATTTGCCTGAGCTAAAGGTTGAAATCAAAACGGAAAACATAAATTTAGATAAGGGTGAAGCTGTTTTTAGAGTTCCAAATGTTGAGGTGAGCAATTTTGTATCACTTAAAGTAGATAATAAAGACGTAGAGAAGGATGAATACACCTTAACAAAGGGCAGCATAATCATAAGCCTAAAGAAAGCCTTCCTTGAAAAAATCGGAACGGGAGAGCACACCATCAGCGTTGAAACCAAGAAAGGTGTAGCAGAGACAAAGTTCACAGTTAATGGAAAAGCAGCGGGCAATAAAACTACAGCTGCTGCAGCCTCAACCAAGACTACAACTGCAGGCACACCAAAAACAGGAGATGGAAATTCTCTTATGGTGTCAATGATTTTGTTAATTCTTGCTGCTTTGTCAATTACAGCTGTAGCAAAGGCTAACAAAAAATAGACTGAATAAGGCAAATTCATTAACATAACGCAAAAAGTAAAATAAAATTCAGATAGCCTTTTGAGATATTTTTCAAAAGGCTATCTGCTTAATTAAAATAATCTATTTTATATTTGGAGATAATATATGAAAACGCTAAAAAGAATTATGGTAATAGTAATGTCCTTTGTCGTTGCTGTTACTCTTTTCCAACCATTGACCGTTACGGCAGAAACTGATGGAGAAGCGGGTCAAAATAGTGAGTACTTTACAGATGGAATTCTAAAGGATGGGACCTATGATATCGAAGCTGAGACCGACAGCTCAATGTTTGCTGCAACTAAGACAACGCTTGTTGCGGAAAAGGGCAAAATGTATGCCATCATGACCCTTAAAGGGCAAAATTTTATTAAAATTTATATGGGAGGAGCTGACGAGGCCAAGGCTGCAGAAGAATCGGGAAACGAAGAGGCAATAATTGGCAGTATGCTCGGATACACGGATAATACTGCTAATATCAGGACTTTTTGGCCGATTCCGGTTTCTGCTCTGGACAAAAAAATCAGCATTTCAGGTAAGTCAAGAAAAAAGAATAAAGGCTGGTATGCCCATGACATAGTGTTTAAATCAAATACACTTAAACTGATAGATATCAAACCTGTTCATCCTACAGACGAAAAGAATGCAATGAAGAGAATATATTCAAAATATGTTGACGGCAATATATTTGAAAGTCCCGATGCAGCCATAAGCAAAAGCTTAAGTGGAGATAACTATACAATTCCATATACTAAGGCTGATGGCAGCGGTCCGATTACTCAAGTTAAGTTTTCAAGGGAAAAGAGCGGTGATTACATAGGAGCGTGGCATATAAGTGAAGAAGATAACGCTAAGGCATTTTCCAATAAGAAGAAGGATTTAAAACCGACTTCAAGTAAGGCGAGAAAAATAAAAAGAGGCAGCGAGGATATTAACATAACTGCAAAATTAAGGCTATATGACAAAAATTCAACTGTAAATTGGGATGATGAGAAATCACCATATCTTGCAGAGCTGCCCTTCAACATTACTATTAAAGCAGCGCCTGCCGATATCAAAGTAAGCTTTTTAATCAAGGATAAAAAAACCGGCAAGCAGATAGATAATGCCGCTGTAAAGCTTGTAGACGCTGCCAACAACGAAGTAAAGCCGGGTGAGGATAAAGTTTTCACACTAAAGGGAAGTGAAAAATACAGCTTGGAAGTTTCTGCACCGGACTATGTTGACTTAAATGGAAATGAAGTATTCAAAACCACCTACTATCCTGGTAAGGATGAAATCTGCGAGATTGAACTTTTAGCAAAAAAAGACAGTAATCACAAAGTTAAATTCAATATATTGGACCTTGACAAAAAAGAAATTAAGAATCCTAAGCTTGAAGTGACAAAGCAAGGCGGAGGTGAGAAAGTAAAACCTGACGAAGATGGGAGGTACACCTTATTTGATGGCAAAGCATATTATTACAGTGTAGAAGCGGATGGGTACATATCACATAAGGATATTCAATTAAGTGTAACAGAGGACAAAAATATTGAAGTTTTGATGAAGCCTGTATTGAAGGAATATAAGGTCAAATTCAATGTTGAGAGCAATAAGTCCTACGATAAAATAAATCAGCCATACACTATAAAAGTAACCTGCAATAAGGATGGAAAACAGGAAGAACTGAAGACCAACACGGATAATAGCTATACCATTAAGAGAGATGTCGAGTACACTGTTACAGTTAATTCTGACGGATATGATGAATGCGTGGAAACCTTTATTGAAAATGGCGATGAAGGAGAAATTGAAAAGAGAATCCTTTTGATAAGAAATAATAGGGGGCTTTTAAAGGATTCTATTGAATCAGCCAATAACCTGAAGCGGGATGTGAAAGAAGGGACTGAGCCGGGGAACTTTCCTGTAGGCACTATAAAAACCTTGGATGATGCAATCTCAAAGGCAAATGCCGTCTTTTTAAATGAAAAATCAAAAGACGAAGATTTAGATAGGGAGAAGGATGCCTTGGAAAAAGTTCTAAAGAGTGTAAGACGAGCCCAACTCCCTGAAGAGGCGACAGTAAAGATCAGAGTAAACAGAGCAGCGGGAGCTGCACCTGAGATTTTTGAGATACATGCTTTAGCCACCTTGGCAGCCCAGTACAAGTATGATAAGCCTGCAAGCTATCGGAAGAAGGTCACACCTTTAGATGCGGCTATTGCCTTACATCTTGAGTTATATGGAGATGATTTTGCAAAGGATCCGAAGAAATATTTACAATATGATGAATTTATGGGAAGTCCCGGTCTCATATTTGCAAGCCCTTTTGCAAGCTCATATTCAGGCTTTAAGCATAATGACTTCAATAATGTGCATTTCAGTAAGTTTAGACTTGTAGACGGCGATACTCTGTCCATGTATGTTTATGATATAAAACATGCAAGACACACAGAGTACTTATATTTTGAAAAAAATCAGTTTGATACTGAGACGGGGAAAACTGTAAGAGCAAATCTTTACGGCTCTGACGCCCTGTGGGCACCTAATAATGAGCATCATCCTGAGGAAGGGTTTACGGTAGAGCTTGAAGAGCAGAAGACAAAGGCTATCGTTACAGCAAAAGGAAAAAGTGACGATAAGGGAAACGTTGAATTTTCTTTTGAAAAACCGGGAACATATCTGATTAAGTCTGTTGCAAAAGATGGCATAGAGGCAGTAATCCTCCCATATATAAAGGTTGCTGTAAGAGAAAAACCTAAGTCATTGGTTCAGCATACGAAACCCCTTGAAATGCAGCTAAAGGGCTTTGACGGATATGAGCTTGAAATCTTTGATATCTATTTTACGGCGGGTACGGATATGGAGGAGCATATTATACCTGAGGAAATGGTGGATGTAAAAGTAGATTTGAAAAAAATAGGAACCGATAATTTGCAGATATTCCATCAAAAACCGGATGGACAATTGGAAGAAATAAAAGAATTCCGGCTGACCGGCAAGACCGTTCTGTTTAAGTCAAAGGATTTTTCCCCGTACATTTTTGCTAATAAAAAAGTCGTTGCCGGCAATCAAAATAAGGCCTCTAAAGAGAATTCCTCAAAGGAAACAAAGGTGCCGGCTGCAAAGAAGGAGAAAGAGACACCGTCCACAGGCGATAATAGCAATATTCCGATTAATGTAACGGTTATAGCAGCTGCAGCTATAATAGGAGCTATGGCAAAAAGAAAATTGCAAAAATAATAGAGAATGTAAATCTTTAATTAAATTTTTTTAAAGCTAAAGGTATGAAATGCGTTTTTCTTCTTGCAATTGAAATTAACCTATGTTATAGTTAGTTGTTAGAAATTACTATCACTTAGCATTTCGAGACTCCGACGTCTGCCAGGTGGTAGCATATGAAGAAAAAGGAGACTGAAAATGATTACAAAGGAAATGAAAGAAGCTATCGTTAAGGACTATGCTCGTACAGAAGGCGACACTGGTTCCCCTGAGGTACAGGTTGCAATTCTAACTGCTAGAATTAACGATTTAAATGAACATCTTAAGATTCACAAGAAAGACCACCATTCTAGAAGAGGTCTTTTGAAGATGGTTGGTAAAAGAAGAAACCTTCTCAATTACCTTAAGGACGTTGATGTTGAAAGATACAGAGACTTAATTGCTCGTTTAGGATTGAGAAAGTAGTAATTCACTTAAGAAAATTTGGGCGAGGTAAGAACCTCGCCTTTATTTTTACTCTGAAATAATTGCTTTCATTTTCAGAGTATATAAATTTATAAGAAGTAAATAAACAGGAAGGAGTTGTTTATTAAAATGGCAAGATTTACAGATTACAGAACATTTAAGACAGCAATAGGCGGAAGGCTTATGGAGCTGGAAATTGGAAAGGTTTGCGAACAAGCAAACGGACAGGTATGGGTGAAGTATGGAGAGTCTGTTGTAAGTGTAACCGCTACAGCATCTAAGGAGCCCAGACCTGACATAGATTTCTTCCCACTAAGCTGTGACTACGAAGAAAGAATGTACGCAGCAGGCAAAATCCCAGGAGGATTTATTAAGAGGGAAGGCAGACCAAGTGAAAAGGCTATTCTAAATTCAAGACTGATGGATCGACCTTTAAGACCGCTTTTCCCTAAGGGATACTACAATGATGTCGTAGTAGTGGCAACCGTTATGTCCGTTGACCCGGATTGTCCGACGGAAATTATGGCAATGATAGGGTCCTCAGTGGCATTGGCGGTTTCAGATATTCCTTGGGAAGGTCCTACAGGATCTGTCCTGGTTGGTATGGTTGACGGAAGATTTGTAATTAACCCGACTCTTGAGCAGAGGGAAAAGTCTGAAATGCATCTAACCGTTGCAGGAACAAAAGAAGCAATTATGATGGTTGAAGCCGGTGCCAATGAAGTTCCTGAATCAACCATGCTGGATGCAATTCTTTTTGCCCACGAAGAAATAAAGAAGATTGTAGAATTCATTGATGATATTGTTGCAGAGGTAGGAAAGCCAAAGCAGGAAGTGGAGCTTTATAAGGTACCTGAGGATATTGATGCGGCAGTAAGAGCCTTCGCAACGGAAAGACTGTCACAGGCTCTTAGAATTACTGAAAAGCAAGCCAGACTTGATGCGGTCGATGAAGCGGAGGGTCTGACAAAAGAGCATTTTGCAGAAATTTATCCTGAAAATGGAAAAGACATCGCCGCAGTTCTTTATAATATAACAAAAGAAACTGTCAGAGCAATGATTCTTGACGAAGGCATCAGACCTGACAACAGAAAAACTGATGAAATCAGACCAATCTGGTGTGAGACTTCTTTGTTGCCTAGAGTCCATGGAAGCGGTCTATTCAAGAGAGGTCAGACTCAGGTTCTTTCATCCTGCACACTGGCTCCTGCAAGCGAGGCGCAGACTATAGACGGAATTACTGAGCAGACTGAGAAGAGATATATGCATCATTATAATTTCCCTGCGTATTCTGTAGGAGAAGCCAGACCTTCAAGAAGTCCGGGTCGTAGGGAAATTGGACATGGAGCATTGGCAGAGAGGGCGCTTCTACCTGTTCTTCCTTCGGTTGAAGAGTTCCCTTATGCAATAAGAGTCGTGTCTGATGTTTTGAGCTCAAACGGTTCAACCTCAATGGGTTCAACCTGCGGCTCATGCCTGTCGCTAATGGATGCGGGTGTCCCTATTAAGAGACCTGTTTCCGGAATTGCAATGGGACTTATTGAGCGTGTTGAAGAAGATGGAACAAGCAAAATGGCCATCTTAAGTGACATTCAGGGTATGGAGGACTTCCTTGGAGACATGGACTTTAAGGTTACCGGTACAACTGAAGGCGTTACAGCTATTCAGATGGACATTAAGGTTCACGGACTTTCAAGAGCGGTTCTTGAAACAGCTCTTGAGCAGGCTAGAGTTGGAAGACTTCACATTATGAATGAAATGCTTGATGAAATTCCTGAGCCTAGAGCCGAGCTTTCCAAGTATGCTCCTAGATTCATTACAATGAGAATAGATCCTGAAAAGATTAGAATTGTCATTGGGCCGGGCGGTAAGACCATCAATAAGATTGTGGAGGAAACAGGTGTTAAGATTGACATTTCAGAAGATGATCCGGGATTAATAAGCATATATGCTATGGAGCAGGAAGCTGCAGATGCTGCAAGAGCACATATTGAGCTTCTAACTGCAGAGGTGGAGGTCGGCAAGGTTTACAATGGTAAGGTTATGAGAATTATGCCATTTGGAGCCTTCATCGAGGTTCTTCCGGGTAAGGAGGGCTTGCTTCATATTTCAAAGATGGATAAGGTTAGAGTAGAGAAGGTTGAAGATGTTATGAACATTGGCGATGAGGTTACTGTAAAGGTAGTGGAAATCGACAGCCAAAACAGGATTAATCTATCAAGGAAAGAGCTTTTATAGTATAAAGCTTATGTATGTTTGAAATGAATAAAAAGCATGTATAAAGTCTAAATCTGATGGACAGAATATGTAATATAGGATATAATTAGGGTGTAAATATACACTCTAATTTTTTTAAGGAGGATTTCCAAAATGAAAAAAGCATTAGTATTGGCTCTATGCCTTTCAATGGTTTTCGTTCTTTTTGCCTGCGGTGGCGGCGATAAGAAAGAGGGCTACGAGGTAGCAATGATTACTGACGTTGGAACAATCGACGACAAGTCATTTAACCAAGGTACTTGGGAAGGTGTTAAGGAATGGGCTGAAGAAAACGGTCTTACTTATAAGTATTATCAGCCAACTGAAAACACTAACGATGCAAGACTTGAGCAGATTGACCTTGCAGTAAAGAATGGAGCAAAAGTTATTGCAACTCCGGGTTTCTTATTCAATGAAATTATCTTCACGGCACAGGATAAATATCCTGATGTTAAGTTCATCCTAATTGATGGTGCTCCTGCTGATCCTAAAGACGAGACAGGTACTCCGGTAATTAAGAAGAACACAGTAGGTATCACATTTGCTGAAGAGCAGGCAGGTTACCTTGCCGGATATGCTGCCGTTAAAGATGGATACACTAAGATTGGATTCATGGGAGGAATGGCAGTACCTGCTGTAATCAGATACGGATACGGATTCGTTCAAGGTGCAAATGATGCTGCTAAAGAAATGGGAATAAATGTAGATCTTAAGTACAACTACACCGGTGGATTTGTAGCTTCCCCTGACATCAAGGCTAAGGCTGCCGGATGGTACGCTGCAGGAACAGAAGTTATCTTCTCATGTGGAGGAGCTATATTTGATTCAATTTCAGCTGCTGCAGAAGAAGCTAAGGGAAGTGTTATAGGCGTTGACGTTGACCAGAGTTCACAGTCAAAGACCGTTATTACTTCAGCCATAAAGGGACTTTCAGTTGCAGTTAAGGATGCTCTTACTGCATACAAAGAAGATAAGTTCCCTGGTGGAGAGGCTCTGGTTCTGGGAGCTGATAAGGACGGTGTAGGTCTTCCAATGAAGACTTCACAATTCAAGAAGTTCAACAAGGATGATTATGAAAAGCTGTTTAAGTCACTTAAGGCCGGAGAAATCACTATTCCTAATGATAAGGATACTACTTTAGATACTTTAGGTTCTAAGGTTCCTAATGTAGTTCTTGGAATTGTTGAATAATATTAGATTACTGTTGCTAAATAATTATAACAGTTTTTAAAACAAGGCGGGAGCTTTTGGCTCTTGCCTTGTTTTTTATTATTCTTTTGGGTATAATTACATTGTCGGTAATGTCTGACAAATCTGAAATATAGGCGGTAATTAACATGTATGATATAATAATAATAGGCGCAGGTCCGGCTGGAATGACAGCTGCAATCTATGGACAGAGGGCCGGGAAGACAACTCTTTTGTTAGATGGGTACAGCTATGGTGGACAGGTTATTAATACACCTGAAATTGAGAATTATCCGGGTCTGAAAAAGGTGTCCGGACTGGAATTTGCCAATGACCTCTATGAACAAATGACAGCCCTTGGTGCTGAAATAAAGTATGAAAAAGCAGTATCCGTTGAGAAGGGGCTTAATAAGGCGAAGCTGGTGTCGACAGAAGAAGGCGGTAAATACATGGGAAGGTCAGTAATAATCGCAACAGGGGCTAAAAACAGGCCTATGGGCATAGCAAGAGAAGATGAGCTTACAGGCATGGGTATCAGCTATTGTGCTACCTGTGATGGAGCATTTTTCAGAAACAAGGATGTTGCTGTGGTAGGAGGCGGAAATACTGCTCTTGAGGATGCAGAAGTGCTCAGCGGCTTGTGTAATAAGGTATATTTGGTTCACAGAAGAGATGAATTTAGAGGTGATGCACATAATGTTGCAAGACTGTCTGCAAAGGATAATGTTGAGTTTGTACTAAATTCAACAGTTGAAGCTTTAAGAGGAGAACATAAGGTATCCGGAATTACCGTTAAGGATAAAGATACGGGAGCCTTAAGGGAAATTGACGTTGAGGGCATCTTTGTTGCAATTGGACAGGTCCCGGATAATAAGGCCTTTGAAAATCTGGTTGAATTGTCAGAAGCCGGATATGTCAAAGCCGATGAAAGCTGCAAAACCTCCGCAGAAGGTATTTTCGTTGCCGGAGACTGTAGAACAAAGAAGGTAAGACAGATTACTACGGCTACTGCAGATGGCTCTGTAGCAGCTCTCAGTGCTGTAGAATATATAAATTCACTTTAATTTAATAACCATAATGGGAGGAGATTATGCTAAAGATTTGTAATTTAACTAAACTATACGGTGATATAAAGGCTGTTGATAATTTAAGCCTTGAAATTGCCCCCGGTGAAATCTATGGTTTTATTGGACACAACGGAGCGGGGAAAACTACGACTATCAAGGCATGTTGTGGGATTCATCAATTTGATGAGGGAGAAATCTTTGTGAATGGTAAATCTATAAAGGATGATCCAATCGGATGCAAGAGGGATATGGCGTACTTACCTGACAATCCGGATTTATATGAATTTCTGTCAGGCGTTAAGTATTTGAATTTCATTTCCGATATGTACGGAATTCCAAAAAAAGAACGGGAAGAGCGCATAAACAGGTACGCAAAGGAGTTTGAAATCTATGAAGATCTGGCACAGCCTATAAGCTCATATTCACATGGTATGAAGCAGAAGCTGGCTATTATATCTGCTCTTATTCATAAACCTAAACTATTGATCATGGATGAACCTTTTGTAGGACTTGATCCTATTGCTTCTCATAAGATTAAAACCATTATGAGAGATATATGCAATGAGGGGGGAGCTATATTTTTCTCAACTCATGTCCTAGAGGTTGCTGAAAAGCTTTGCGATAAGGTAGCTATAATCAAAAAAGGGAAGCTTGTTACAATGGGAACTATGGATGAGGTCAAGGGAGATACATCTCTTGAGAGTGTGTTCCTTGAGTTAGGGGAGTAGTCATGACATTAACATTGATAAAGCTAAAAATAAAAATGATACTGAACAACATTTTTGGAGGCTCCAAATCCGGTTTGCAAAAGGGACTCATGATCTTTGCATTTCTATATTTTGGAATTGCATTTGTGGTAATTTTTGCCGGGATTTTTGTCATAATTTCCGAGCCATATGAGGCTTTGGGGCTTAAATGGCTGTATTATGGCCTCAGTGGAGCCTTGGCATTCGGGTTATGCTTCATTGGCAGTATTTTTACGGCGAAGAATCATCTATTTGATTCCAAGGATAATGAACTGTTGCTTTCGATGCCGATTCCACAGTCTAAGATTTTAATTTCAAGGCTCATAACAATAATGATTTTCAATGCGCTCTCAGCGGTTACGGTATACATAGGGACTGTAATCGGAACGGTTATAGGTTATGGATTTGATATAATTACACTCCTGCTGCTGACAGTTAGCTATATGATAATTATTTTATTTTCAACTGCATTAACGGCTGTGTTTTCATTTGCCTTAGCATGGATAGGAAGCAAGATAAAGTTCAAAAAAATTGCAACTTTACTTGTAACATTTACTTTGTTCTTCTTATACATGGCTGTAATGCTTAATATGAACTCTGTTATGGAGTCAATTGCGGATAATGGAAGCGCGATTGGAGAGGTGATAAAGACCTATGGTGCGCCGATGTATCTAATGGGAAAAGGAATTGCAGACCTTGATATGCCGGCATTTTTAGGATTTTTCCTTTGGGCGGCTATACCATTTGCCATAGTATACATATTGCTGGTGAAGACTTACTATAGAATAATTACAACAAAAAAGTCCTCTGCCAAGGTGAAGTACAAGGAAGGGAACTTAAATGTAAAATCCGGTTTTGCAGCACTGTTTCATAAGGAAGTCGGTCGAGTATTTGGAACTCCAATGCTGCTTTTCAACTATGGCACGGGAACTCTATTTATGATTATTGGTGCCGTTTATCTACTAATAAAAAAGGATTCATTGGAGGATGTTGTATCCCTACTAAGTGTTTATGGGGTTCACAGCACAGCCCTATTGGGTAGGGCAGCTGCATTCTTCTTAGGTTTTATGTCGATGACGGTAGGTTCCTTGGCGGCATCCTCTATAAACCTGGAAGGTAGAACCCTTTGGATTCTAAGAACCGTTCCGGTTGATGAAAGAAGCATTTTGAAGGCCAAAGGATTTGCGCCCCTTGTTATAGGTATTCCCGGTGTACTAATTGCATCAGCCATGACATGGTATGCTCTTTCGCTGGATTTATTGACCGGTATTATTATGATTGCTTTCCCAATGAGCTTAGTAATAATATCATCATTTTCCAGTCTGCTTATAAACCTATATCATTACAAATTTGACTGGGTCAATGAAAGCTATGCCTATAAACAAGCCGCAGCACCGATGATTTCCAGCTTTGCGGGAATGGGATATATGGCAACATTTTTGCTGCTATACATATTCATTTTCAGCCATTTTATCAATCTTGGAACCTATCTTGCAGTCTTCACAGGATTGCAGCTTATAGGGGCTATTGTCCTACTGAGAGTTCTTATGACAACCGGCGTAAAGCAGTTTAGACGACTTAAATTCTAATTACTTACCAAAGGCCGAGAATGCTTTGCATTCCAAGGCTGACAAGGCTGATGCCAATCCAACAGGAGAAGCCTATAAACAGAGGCTTTCCACCGGTTTTGATCAGCTTTACAATGTCTGTGTTAAGGCCAATGGCAGCCATGGCAATTATAATAAAGAACTTGCTTAAAGTCTTAGCAGGTGCAAAAAATTCGTCTGCAATGCCGAAATGTGATGCAATGGTCGTAATGACGGATGCCAGAATGAAATAGATAATGAACATAGGGAGAATTTTCTTAATGGAAATTTTCCCTTCTTCATTTTTTGAAGAAGCTTTTTTCGCTTGCATTAAACCGAGGATGACGGTAATCGGAATTATTGCAAGAGTTCTGGTAAGCTTAACCGTAACAGCCTTATCAAGGGTTTGTGACCCCAGATGGTATAAGGTATCCCACGTAGATGCACAGGCTGTAACAGATGATGTATCGTTTACAGCAGTACCCGCAAATATACCAAAGGCTTCGCCGTTATCAGTAGAAAATCCTAATATTCCGCCCAGAGCCGGAAACACCAACGCTGCCAATACATTAAAGAAGAAGATTATGGAAATAGCCTGAGCTACATCCTCATCTTTAGCCTTAATGACAGGAGCCGTAGCGGCGATGGCGGAACCGCCGCAAATTGAGGAACCTACACCGACAAGGGTGGCTATATCCACAGGGGTTTTCAACAGCTTTTGAAGTACAAATGCAATAATCAATGAGGTAGCTATTGTTGAAATTATAATTGGAAGTGACTGAAGCCCGGTTTTAAGGACGATATTCAGGTTAAGTCCGAATCCCAGTAGGATTACTGCCCAGTGGAGGACCTTTTTTGAGGAGAAGCCGATTCCTGCTTTCAGTGATTCCGCACTTGTAAATTTGTGCAGGAGCATACCCAGTATAATGGCAAATACAGGGCCTCCTATAATCGGGAATTTGCTGCCGGCGAAAAAGCTGAATGCAGCAATTAATGTGCAGACAATTATGCCTGGAATAAATTTTTTTGTGTTTGTTATTATAGTATTCATAAGGAACATTATATACCAAATTAAAGTTTGAATAAAGGGATAAATAATGTATAATGAACTATAGGACTGGAGACAAGGTCTCCATCAAGCTGTTGGAAATTTGGAAAGGAAAATGTGTAGTTGATGGAAGCTGTCAATTATACAAGACTAATAGATGAAAAAAACCAAGGTAATTTGTACAATAGGTCCATCATCTGAAAAGGAAGACACTCTAAGGAAGCTTCTTTTAGCCGGGATGAATGTGGCCAGAATAAACTGTTCCCATGGAAGCCATGAGGAGCATAGAAGTAAAATTGAGACCTTCAGGAAGGTGCGAGATGAATTGGGCATGCCGGCAGCTGTTTTGTTGGATACCAAAGGACCGGAAATCCGCCTTGGCACTTTTAAAGGCGGAAAAGCATTCATAAAAGAGGGGCAAAGCTTCATTCTTACAACAAAGGCGGTTGACGGTGATGAAAACATTTCCCATGTAAAATATGAACGATTGCCACAGGAAATAGTGGTAGGCGACAGTGTATTGATTGACGACGGAAAGATTACTCTGAAAGTTTTAGAGGTCAAAGATAGGGATATTATTTGTCAGGTCATTAATGGTGGTATGGTCAGCAATAACAAAGGAGTCAACCTGCCCGATGTTTCCTTGTCTATGGATTATATAAGTGAGGCAGACCGTGCTGATTTGCTTTTCGGCATTGAAATGGATGTGGATTATGTTGCCGCATCCTTCGTCAGAAATCGTGATGATGTAATAACCTTGAGAAAGCTGCTTGTTGAAAATGGCGGAGAAAGAATTAAAATTATTTCTAAGATTGAAAGCACGGAGGGCTTGGAAAACTTTGAAGAAATCCTAAAGGAATCAGACGGAATTATGATTGCCAGAGGAGATATGGGTGTAGAGGTTCCATTCCAAAGGTTGCCCGGCATTCAGAAAAATATAATAAGACGTTGTCTTCAGTCGGGAAAGCTGGCGATTACGGCTACACAGATGCTGGAGTCCATGATTGAAAATCCATCTCCAACTAGAGCTGAAATCACCGACGTGGCAAATGCAGTTTTTGACGGAACAAGTGCAATTATGCTATCGGGAGAAACAGCGGCAGGAAGTTATCCGGTGGAGGCTGTAGCGGCAATGAACAAAATAGCCATGCAGGCCGAGGATGACATGCCCAAGAACCTGAATGCCACTCAGAACTACAGGGAGATGAATTCAGAGGATGTTACTAATGCAGTAGGGCATAGTGCATGTACTTTAGCCGGGGATATTAAGGCAGGAGCAATAATGGCGATAACTAAAACCGGCTATACAGCTCGAAGGATGTCTAAGTTCAGACCTAATACGCCTATTGTAGGATTAACCGCCTATGAAAAGACTTTTCATCAGCTCGCCTTGGAATGGGGTGTAATTCCTAGTATTATTGACCGACATGATGATTTGGAAGAAATCATCAGCAAGGGTATTTCACGGTTACTTGAAACTGATGTAATTGAGGCGGGGGATAAGGTTGTAATCAGCTGCGGAATGCCTCTTGATGTGCCTGGAAATACTAATATAATAAGAGTAGAGACTGCAAGAATTTAATACAAGTGAAAAACTCCCTAGTTGTTGAGACTAACCGCCGACTATCTTTGTCATATAAGCCACGATTTCAAAGATATAAGGCTATAAAAAGACCTCTGTTAGGCAAAAGGCTGGCAGAGGTCTTTTAATTTTGATTTTTTAACAACAGTTTATTTTTCTAAGTATAGCTTTGTGAAATGTAAGCTTAAGCATCTTCATCCAAAGGCTTTGTTTCAGTAGGAGCCTTCTCATATGCTTCAAGAACGACATCCCTAATCATGTTTCTAGTCTCTGTAGTAATGGGATGAGCAACGTCTCTGTATTCACCAGAGGTAGTAAGCTTCTTACTAGGCATCGCAACGAAAAGCTGCTGATTTCCCTGTATAACCTTGATATCGTGAACAACGAATTGATCATCAAAGGTCAAGGATACGACAGCCTTTAGTCTCCCATCAGTGTCAAGCTTTCGGATTCTTACATCAGTAATTTCCATTTCAAGTACACTTACCCTTTCCAAATTTACACATATTTGCATTACTTAGATGCAACTTAAGTATATTACAGAATTCTTAAGTTTGCAATAATTAAAAATCCTTTTAGTGTGCTATTTTTCAAAGTAACTTAATAAAATGCAAATAATTAAGAATTTTAGTCGAATAAATTGTCGTTAGGGCTGACTTTAATTACCTTATTTTCTTCATCAACATAATCAAGATAGATTATGGGGACGAAGTTATCTATTTTCTTTTTTTCAGGCTCTCGTGCTACGATGGCAATTCCTGTAGCCACAAGCTCTATGTCAAATTCAGATAAAATATCGGCAATTCCTTTGCTGCTTCCGCCTCCACGCATGAAATCATCTATGGCTATTGCCTTAGATCCGGGAACTACAGCTCGTTTTGCCAGTGACATTTTTTGAACTCTGTCATAGGAGCCGGAAAAATAATTTATGCTTACCGTAGATCCGTCGGAAAATTTTGCCTCTCTTCTAATTACTATTAAAGGCAGATTTAACTGATGAGCAACCATAGCAGCCAGTGGAATACCTTTTGTTTCAACCGTTGCCACATAGTCAGCATTTATATCGGAAAATTTAGTTGCGAATATTCGAGATAGCTTTATGGCAAGGGACATATCAAACATTATGTCTGAGGTGTATAGGAAGCCGCCTCCCAGTATTCTGCTTTCGTCGGTAATTCTTTTGCAAATATCATCCTGCACCTTCCTGCATTCTTCCTTGTCAATGGCAGGAATGAACTTGACACCGCCGGCAGCACCTGCAATTGTGATAATACGCCCTGAATGGGCAGCTACAGTTGATTCGTCAGCAAGGATAATGTCTTCACTGATGCTGGACTTGGCAACACCGAATAAATCACAAAAGTATTGTAAAGGGAAGAGTTTTCCCGGCGAATCAGTCAAAATTTTTACTATGGTTCCAATTCTTACAGCTCTTTTCATTATGGCAAACCTCCTATGTAAATATAATATTTCTAAATTGAAAAAAAGTCAATTTAATAGTAAATTTTAGCCGAAAATATGGTATAATGTGTTTTGCCTATAATTACTTTTTAAAAGTTTTGGAGGAAAAGAATGATTAGCTTATCAAACTATAAAAGAATTCACTGTATCGGCATTGGAGGCGTAGGACTTTCAGCCATTGCACATATTCTGATTTCAAGGGGCTATGAGATTTCGGGCTCAGATATGAATGACAGTGAAATAACGGAAAAATTAAAAAATGCCGGCGCTACGGTATTTAATGGCCATAGAGGAGAAAATGTAGAGGGTGCGGATTTAATTATATATTCTGCAGCAATAGCGGAGGAAAATCCGGAAATCGTAAGGGCAAAGGAGCTTAAGATACCTATGTATACCAGAGCTGAAATACTGGGTGTACTGATGGATGAATTTAAGAACTCAATTGCCATTAGCGGAACCCATGGTAAAACCACTACAACTTCTATGGTTTCTTTAATTTTAGAGAGAGCAATGCTGGACCCTACAATCCTCGTTGGTGGCAACTTGGACGCCATAGGGGGCAATGTAAAGGTTGGACACAGTCAATATTTTGTTACAGAGGCATGTGAATACAGAGACAGCTTTTTGGAGCTTAAACCCAGAATAGAGGTTATTTTAAATATAGATTCAGACCATTTGGATTATTTCAAGGATATAGATCATATTGTGAGCTCATTTGATAAATTCTCAAGACTTATTCCGGAAGATGGCCTTATGATAGCCTATGATGCCAATCCCTTTGTCAATAAGGTGATTGAGAATATTCCCGGAGCTATAACCTATGGATACAATAGTCACTGTACTTATTACATTAAAAATGTTACCTTTGATTCAGAGGGAATGCCGATATTTGAGATTATCTATAATGGTGAAAGCTTTGGCAGAATTCATATATCAATGCCGGGAGAGCATAATATACTAAATGCTACAGCAGCCTTTGCCTGTTGCCACCAGTTAGGTGTGCCGGCAGATACAATTATTGCAACCCTTGGAGAATATTCAGGAACCCAAAGACGTTTCGACACAAAGGGAATAACTCCGAAGGGTGTTAAAATTGTTGACGATTATGCTCATCACCCTACTGAAATCAAAGCAACTCTTTCGGCAGCAACCGCATTACCGCATAATAAGCTGTGGTGTATTTTCCAGCCGCACACATATACAAGAACCTTGGCTCTGTTCGGAGAGTTTGCAGAAGCTTTCTCCAAGGCGGATATACTTATTTTGGCCGACATATACGCTGCAAGAGAGAAGGATATTTATAAGGTGTCTTCTAAGGGCTTGGCTGAAGAAATAAGAAAATCATCACCCAACAAGGCTGTGTATTATATGGACAGCTTTGAGAAAATCGTTCAGTATATAAGGGAAAATGCTGAGGAAAATGATTTGGTCATTACAATGGGTGCAGGAGATATCTATAAGGTGGGAGAAATGATTTTGGAGGACGAAAATGACCATAAATGAATATAATCGGAAAAAAGAAGCCAACATGCAGCGCATATCTGATTTTATGGAAGCCGGTGTCGACTTTATAGATATTGATTCGGTTTACATTGATGAAAATGTAAAAATCGGCAAGGGAACTTTAATTGGCCCCTGTGTACAGCTGCAAGGGGAAACTGTAATCGGTGAAAATTGCAGCATAGGGCAAAACAGCCGCCTTTCTGATGCTGTTTTAGGCTCCGGAGTTAATGTTGAGTCGGCAGTTATTTTGGATAGCATGGTAGATGACGGAAGCTCTGTCGGTCCCTTTGCATATATCAGGCCGGGTTCAAAGGTAGGGAAGAACTGCAAGGTTGGAGACTTTGTTGAGCTTAAGAATGCGACATTCGGTGACGGCACCAAATCGGCACATCTTACCTACATTGGCGATGCAGATGTAGGTGAAAATGTAAACATAGGCTGTGGTGTGGTTTTCGTAAACTACGATGGCACCAACAAGTACAGATCAACTATAGAGGACGGTGTTTTCATCGGATGCAACTCCAATATGGTATCACCGGTTAAAGTCGAAAAAGGTTCATATATTGCAGCAGGAACCACTGTAACTGAAGATGTGCCTGAAGATGCTTTGTGCATAGGCAGATCTAGACAAAAAGTTGTTAAGGAATGGGCAAAGGACAGGGCCCTTTATAGAAAATAATTCATTTAATAAGAAAGTTGAGGTAAAAAAATGAAAAACGGCTCATTTACAGATTTCAAGGTGTTCTCAGGAAATTCTCACCCGGAATTAGCGGAGGCTATTGCTTCTATTATGGGAAAACCTCTTGGTAAAGCGACTGTAAACAAATTCAGTGACGGAGAAATTTCTGTAAATCTTTGGGAATCTGTCAGAGGTGCAGATGTGTATATTGTGCAGCCGACTTGCAATCCGGTTAATGACAATTTAATGGAGCTTTTAATCATGATAGATGCTGTTAAGAGAGCATCTGCAGGCAGAATCAATGCCGTTATTCCGTATTACGGTTATGCCAGACAGGACAGAAAAGCGAAGGCGAGAGACCCGATTACTTCCAAGCTTGTAGCAAATCTAATCGTTGCAGCAGGCGCTGACAGAGTCGTAACTATGGACTTGCACGCAAATCAGATTCAGGGATATTTTGATATACCTGTTGACCATCTGGTGGGAATGCCAATTTTAGCAAAGGCTTTCAAAGAAATGAATTTAGAGGATGTTGTCGTTGTTTCACCTGACCATGGAAGCGTTACAAGAGCAAGGAACATGGCAGAATATCTGGATTGTCCGATTGCTATAGTAGACAAGAGAAGACCTGAGCCGAACAAGAGCGAGGTAATGAATATTATAGGTAATATTGAGGACAAAACCTGCATCATTCTTGATGATATGATTGATACTGCCGGTACCATTACCAATGCTGCCGAGGCAATTAAGAATTTAGGTGCGAAGGAAGTATATGCCTGTGCGACTCATGCCGTTTTGTCAGGTCCTGCTATTGAGAGACTGAAAAATTCAGTTATTAAGGAAGTTGTCTTGCTGGATACAATTCCTGTTGCTGAAGAAAATAAAATTGAAAAATTCAAGTTCCTGTCTGTCGCTCCGCTTTTTGCAGAGGCAATGACAAGAGTATTTACAAACGGCTCAATTAGTAAGCTGTTTGACTAATTCCCGATGATAGCCTTCATAGATGTCAAGCTATGGCATAGGAGGCCAATAAAAAATTTAGCTATGGATGGTGAATATGTATATAATCGTGGGGCTTGGTAATCCCGGAAAAAAGTACGAAAATACTAGACATAATATGGGCTTTATCGCCTTGGATAATATTGCAAAGCACAATGACATAAATATTAAAAAAATTAAATTCAAGGCTTTGGTCGGCGAGGGTAAAATCGCCGGCCAAAGAGTTGTTTTGGTTAAACCGCAGACCTATATGAACCTTTCCGGAGAATCCGTCAGAGAGGTCATGAATTTCTATAAGGCTCCTATGGAAAACCTGATGGTAATTTATGATGATATTGATATTGAGCTTGGTTCTCTTAGAATCAGAAAGTTCGGCAGTGCCGGAACTCACAATGGAATGAAGTCTATTATTTATCAGCTTAAGAATGATAGGTTCCCACGCATGAGGATTGGTATCGGAAATTCAGGCAATGGAGATCTTAAGGATTTTGTTATCGGCGGCTTTTCCAAGGCAGAGGCTGACAGCATTAAGGAGACGGCAGAAAGGGCAAATTTGGCTATTTCAGAATGGATTGAAAATGGAATAGACTTTGCGATGAACAAGTACAACACTAAAAAGAAGGCGAAAAATGATGAATAAGGGCATAGTGAGTATTTCAGGAGTATCTGAAAGCATATCTGCACCGACAATTTCAAAAATTGCAGGGGAAGGCCAAAGTCTAATTATTGTAGCAAATCAGAAGAGGGCGAAAGAATTAGCTGTTGAGCTTTCTTTTTTTAGTGAGAAGAAAGTATTAGTATTACCTGCCCATGAAAGATTATTTGTCAGCTATGAGGCTAGAAATAGAGACAATATTTTAGAGAGACTTAAAATTTTAAAAGCTCTTGCAAGAGGAGAAGATTTCATACTTGTCGCCTCTGCTGCAGGGGCTATGAAGAAATTACCCCCAATAAGCAGCTTCATTGATTCTTCCGTTGTCCTAAATCGAGGAGATATTTACGATATAAAGTCAATAGGAGAAAAACTCCTTACCTTGGGTTACGAACCTGTATCCTTAGTGGAAGAAGCCGGAGAATTTAGTATTCGAGGTGGCATTTTAGACATATTTACTCCTGATGGAGAAATGCCTTATAGAATAGAGTTTTTTGGAAACGAAATAGACTCCCTTAGAAGCTTTGATAAAGACAGTCAGAGGTCTCTTGAAAACCTAGCTTTTGTGGAAATTTTCCAAGCCCGACAAATTCTTAAAGAAGAGGAGCGTTTTAAGGCAGCTGCAAAGGAAATTAGAAAAGAATTTGATAGGGCAATAAGAAATCTGGAAAAACAGGCAAGCTCAGATGAAGATAAGGCAAAATACCTTAGACCTCTCGAAAATCTGGCTGAAAAGAGAAATGTTCTCTGTAATCAAATTGAAAATATGTTAAATGTGGATCTTATGGAAAACTATATCCATTATTTCTACAATGACACTGTCTATCTTTGGGAATATTTAAGGGACGAGGCTAATATTTTTGTCGAAGAGCCGGGCCGAATCTATGAGACTATCGATAATTTGCATGATGAACTTAAGGATGACCTGGAAGTATTAATTGAAAGAGGAATGGCAATACCTAAAGATGCTGTTCTAATTCCCGAAAAAGAGGAATTTTTTGAAGTCTATAATGCAAGAAAAACATATATCCTAATGGCGTTTCCTAAGGCATGTAAGGGGGCGGATGCTTTAGCGGAGCTTAGGACTGTAAATGGCAGACAAATGTCTCCCTTCAATGGCAGGATGGAGCTTTTGCAAAGTGAAGTTAGACGATTTATTAAAAAGAAATATACAATTCACATTGTTATGTCCACCAAGGAAAAGCTTGACAACATTAAAGAGTTTTTCGAAAGAAATCAAATTATCGGAAATATTCTTTATGATGAAGGTGTTCTAAACAGTGGGGTTGATCTTTTAGATGAAAAAATATGCTATATTTGTGAAAAGGATATTTTCGGACTTTCAAAAAATATAGGTGCTCGGAGAAAAAAGAAAGCTTCCAAGAAAAAGGAGGAGACCTTCTTTTCGGATCTTAAGCCGGGAGACTATGTTGTACACGAAAACCACGGTATCGGTAAGTTTATAGGAATAAAGCAAATATCCATTGAAGGTGAAAAAAAGGATTATCTCAGCATAAAATATGCCGGAAATGATGCCCTGTATGTTCCGGTTGAGCAAATGGACTTTGTGCAAAAATACGTCGGCTCTGAAGGAATTACTCCTAAGATAAATAAACTGACAGGTGGAGAATGGAAGCTGACCAAGGCTAAAGCAAAGGCTGCCATAGCGGAGATGGCATCGGAGCTTATAGACCTATATGCAAAGAGGAAGCTGGAACCCGGGTATGCTTTTAGTAAGGATTCTGTATGGCAGAAGGAATTTGAAGATTCATTTCCCTACGAAGAAACCGATGATCAATTAAGAGCTATCGCTGAGATTAAAAAAGACATGGAAGAAGACTATTCTATGGATAGACTATTATGCGGCGATGTCGGCTTTGGAAAAACTGAAGTGGCCGCAAGGGCAATTTTCAAATGTTTATCTGAGGGTAAGCAGGCAGCTGTTTTGGTACCTACTACAATCCTGGCAAATCAACATTATTACACCTTAAAGGACAGGTTTGAGCATTTTCCCATGTCTGTTGAGATGCTATCGAGATTTCGTTCACCGAAAGAACAGGAAAAGATAATTGAAAAGGTTAAAGCCGGGCAAATCGATCTTTTAATAGGAACCCACAGAATGCTGTCTGAGGATATTAAGTTTAAAGATTTAGGTCTGCTTTGTATTGATGAGGAGCAGCGTTTCGGAGTTTCGCATAAAGAAAAGATAAAAAAACTAAGGGCGGCTGTGGATGTTTTGACCCTATCGGCAACACCGATTCCAAGGACTCTTAATATGTCGCTTTCGGGAATTAAGGAGATGAGTCTTATATCAGAGCCTCCGGAAGAAAGACTTCCCGTACATACCTATGTTCTTGAGGAAGATGATTACATTCTACAGGATATAATTGAAAGAGAGTTGGATAGAGGCGGTCAGGTATTCGTTGTATACAATAAGGTAAAGGGTATAATATCCGTAGCGGATAAAATTAGAGGGTTAATACCGGATGCAAGGGTAGCTGTCGGACATGGGCAAATGAACGAACATGCTCTGGAAAACGTAATGATTGACTTTGTAAATGGGGAAACACAGATTTTAGTTTGCACTACGATTATTGAAACCGGAATAGACATCCCAAATGCCAATACGATGATTATATTAAACGCTGATAATTTTGGGCTTTCTCAGCTATATCAGCTTAGAGGCAGAGTAGGAAGGTCATCAAGACTTGCATATGCATATTTGATGCATCAAAAAGGAAAGGTTCTTACAGAAATTGCCGAAAAAAGATTAAAAGCAATCCGTGACTTTACAGAATTCGGTTCAGGCTTTAAAATAGCTATGAGGGATCTTGAAATCAGAGGTGCAGGAAATATTTTGGGGGCTCAGCAGAGCGGGCACATGATGAACATCGGTTATGAGCTATATTGCAAGCTCATAGATGATGCAGTAAAGGCTTTAAAGGGGGAAGTCGTTAAGGAAAGAAAAGAGGAGCTTTCCATAGACCTTGTTGTAACTGCAGGAATTCCAAGCTGGTATATTGCTGATGAACAGATTAAGCTTTCCATGTATAAAAAAATTGCCTGTATCTGTGATGATGACAGCCTGGATGAAGTTTTCGATGAGCTGCTGGACAGATTTGGAGATGTTCCGCGAGAAACGGAAAATCTTTTGTTAATAAGTCATATTCGCAGCATAGCTCAAGATCTTGGAGTAAAGCGTGTTTACGAAAGCCAAGGAAAGGTTATGATTGCCTTTGAGGAAAAAAATCTTCTAAAGGGCAAGGCGTTAATTGAGGTAAGCGCGGCCTTTCCTCATAAAGTGATAATATATGGCAGAACTGAGCCATATATTAAGCTTACTACGGATAAACAAAGCAAGATTAAAGATGTCCTAAATATTATGAAGATAATCAAGGGTAAGGAGATGATGTAAATGCTATTTCGCAATATTTCGTACATTGATGAGAATTGTCAAGTAAAAACCGGATTTGTTGAAACTTCGGAAGCCAAAATAACTTATATAGGCAGCGAAGCTCCGGAGGGAAATACAGGACGAGTCATAGACGGCAAAGGTAAACTATTAATACCGGCATTTTACAATGCTCACGGACATTCACCCATGTCGCTTATGAGGGGATATGGGGAGAATATGACACTTTCAGATTGGCTGAACAAGAAAATTTTTCCCTTTGAAGATAAACTGACGAAAAATGCCGTATACTGGGCAACTCTTTTGTCCATGGGAGAATCAGCTAAATTCGGAATTGTTTCCACATCAGATATGTATTACTTTACAGAGGATATGGTTAGGGCTGTTACAGAAAGCGGGCTGAAGGCTAACATATCTCGCTCCATAGTAAATTTCACCGGAGACAGCTTTAATAAAATGGAGTCGGTTACGGAAATGAAATCGGCTGTGGAGAGGTTTCGCAAAACAGCCAAGGGCAGGGTTTTAATGGATGCCAGCATTCATGGCGAGTATACGTCAGATGAAGCGACAGTAAGAGAGCTTAGTCAATATGCTAAAGAGCATAATTTGATAATGCATATTCATCTGTCAGAAACAAAGGATGAGCATGAAGGATGTAAGGAGAGGCATAACGGTTTGACACCGGCAGCTTACTTTAATAAATGCGGTGCCTTTGATATACCGGCCTTGGCGGCTCATTGCGTTTGGGTTACTGAAGAGGACATTGATATTTTGGCAGAAAAAAATGTAACCGTCTGCACTAATCCGGTGAGCAATATGAAACTGGCAAGCGGGATTTGTCCTACCCATGATATCCTTAAAAGGGGCATTAATTTAGCTATAGGGACTGACAGCGTTGCCAGCAACAACAATCTCAATTTCTTTGAAGAAATGAAAATGTTGGGACTAAGTGCAAAAATAAAGTATATGGACCCTACGGTGTTGACGCCGGAAGAAATCTTCAGAGCGGCAACTCTTGGAGGAGCCAAGGCTCAGGGCAGAGATGACTGTGGAGCCGTTAAAGTAGGAAATAAGGCGGATTTGGTCCTAATAAATTTAGAAGCTCCAAATATGGCACCTGTACATAATGCAGTGAACAATCTTGTATATGCAGCAACCTCCAATGAGATTGTTATGACAATTTCCGATGGCAAGATCATTTATGAAAAGGGTGAATACAAAACTATAGATATGGAAAAAACCATATTCGAGGTAAAGAAAGCAAAGGATAAGATTTTAAAATCGATATAGGAGAAACTATAAATTATGGCAAACAGCAAAGGAAGTAAGCTTCTAAAGGGTGCGGCAATTCTGGGAATTGCAAGCATATTTGTGAAAATAATCGGAGCTGTATTCAGACTTCCATTAACAAACTTAATAGGAGATGTAGGCATGTCATACTATGGCGTTGCATACTCTGTTTATTCAGCTCTTTTGGTATTGGCAATTTCAGGTATGCCGGTGGCTATTTCCAGAATGGTGGCGGAGAGAATTGCACTGAGGGAATACAGAAATGCACATAATGTATTCATTGTAGCATTAAAGCTTATGTTCGGCATTGGATTTTTTTCATTCTCCGTTTGTTATTTTGGTGGAGATACCATAGCACGACTTATGGGGAATCCTGAAGCCGGTGCAGCAGTAAAAGCCATTGCTCCGGCTCTTTTGTTCGTACCTATGCTGGCATCCTGCAGAGGATATTTTCAGGGCAGACAAAACATGAACCCTACAGCAATTTCAGAGGTAATCGAGCAGCTTGTAAGAGCGGCTGTCGGCTTAACCTTGGCATACACCTATGTAAGCACAAGCAAAGCATCGGCAGCGGCGGGAGCTTCTTTAGGGGCATCGGTCGGCTCTCTGGCAAGCCTTATAATACTGACTCTAATATATTTTGCAAACAAGAAGGCATTCAACTATAAAATAGAGCGTCATAGTCAGCATGTAGAGCCTACGAGTCAGATTTTGAAAAAAATAATATATATAGCTGTTCCAATTATAATTGGGGCTGAAATTATGCCAATCATGGGAATGATTGATACCGGTATTATAATGAACAGATTACAGGCCACAGGCTGGAGTCTGCTGGAAGCCAAAGGTCTTTTCGGGTTGTTTAGCGGTTTTGTAAACCCGATTGTATCGTTGCCGCAAATTTTTACAGTTGCAGTTGCAGTTAGCTTGGTTCCCGCCATTTCAAGCTGCGCAGGTGCAGGTGACAAAGGAGGCGTAAGAGCAAATGCCGCCCTTAGCCTTAGAACTACCATGATAATGGCTTGTCCTTGTGCATTCGGTATATTCTTTTTATCAAGACCAATTCTGCACATGTTGTATTTTGCACAAAAAGACAGTGCCGAAAAGGCAGTTCCGATTATGATGATTATGGCCATAGGAATACTGCTACTGGCAATATCACAAACGCTGACAGGAATTTTACAATCTATAGGCAAGCAGACATTGCCTGTTAGAAACCTGGCTCTAGGCTGCGTGTTTAAGGTAATTCTCACCTATATCCTTGTCGGTATACCTGCCATTAATGTTAACGGTGCAGCAATAGGGACTCTGGTAGCATACACGATAGCCATGGTTATGAACTTTATAGATGTAATTAAGTTTACCGGATTAAAACTGGATTTTGTTTTAACCTATATAAAGCCGACTCTTGCAGCGGTAATTATGGGAATCTGTGCTTACATAACCCATATGGTTATAAATGGAGCATTGGGAAACACCATAGCTACCATGGCAGCTGTAATGGTAGGCGGAGCTGTATATGTTGTTCTGATATTTGCTCTTAAGGCTATTACCTTTGAAGAGGTAAGTACAATTCCGGTACTGTCCAAGCTCTCAAGAGCGGCTGCTAAATTTAGTAGAGGTTAATTATGAAAAACCGATATGCCTATATTAAAGAAAATAGAGAGGCTGCATGGGATGCCTTTGAAAGACTGAATGAAATCATAAAAATTCTTAGAGCGGAATGCCCCTGGGATAGGGTTCAAACTCATGAAACCCTTATAAATCCCATGATTGAGGAGGCATATGAGGCTGTCAATGCCATAAAAAAGAAGGATTTTGAAAACCTTAAGGAGGAATTGGGGGACGTTTTACTTCAAGTTGTTTTCCATGGGATTTTGGCAGAGGAAGATAAAAAATTCACCCTGTCAGATGTAGTAAATGAAGAATGTGAGAAGATGATAAGGAGACATCCACATGTTTTCGAAGAAGAATATAGCACGGATTTGGCTGAAAATGGGAATTTTTCAACAAAAAGTGTTGACAAAGTCCTCGAAAAATGGGAAAATATAAAACGTAAGGAACATCTAAATGTTTCCTATTGTGAAGCTTTGGAGAATGTGCCCATTTCACTACCGGCTTTAATGCGGAGCCAGAAGGTTCAGAAGAAAGCGTCAAGTGTAGGTTTTGATTGGGAGCGTGTGGATGATGCATTTCTTAAAATAGAAGAAGAGTCATTAGAACTTAAAGAAGCTTACAGCCTAGGCGCACAAGAGGACATTGAAGAAGAATTGGGTGACTTACTGTTCTCTGTTGTCAATGTAGCAAGATTTTTGAAGGTTGACTCAGAGAGAGCTCTTACCAAGGCCACTGATAAATTTATCGATAGATTTAGGACGGTTGAAGGGCTGGCTGAGTCCGAAGGAGCAAATCTAAAGGATATGTCTCTGACGGAGTTGGATAGACTTTGGCATCTAGCCAAGGTCCAAGGGAAATAATAATATTTTTTTAGGAGGACTAATAATGAATAAGGCTGAATTAGTTGCTGCAGTTGCAGAAAAGACAAATTTTACAAAGAAAGATGCTGAAGTTGCTGTAAACGCTTTCCTTACTTGCGTACAGGATGCTCTAGTGAAGGGTGACGATGTAAGACTGATAGGATTCGGAACTTTCGAAACAAGAAACAGAAAAGCTAGACAGGGAAGAAACCCTAGAAAGCCTGATGAAGTAATCAAGATTGCTGCTTCAAAGGCTCCTGTTTTCAAAGCGGGAAAAGCTTTCAAAGATGCTGTAAACAAATAATGCATGATTGTTTTAAGGGCGGCTTAGGTCGTCCTTTTTGTTATGAGGAGTACAATGAGAATAGATAAGTTTCTTAAAAATTCAAGATTAATAAAAAGAAGAACTGTAGCCAAGGATGCCTGTGATCAAGGTCGGGTTTCAATAAACGGCAAGGTTGCTAAAGCAGGTACCGAGGTTGAAGTAGGCGACAATGTTCACATTGCCTTTGGCAACAGTTCCATTGAAGTAAAGGTATTGTTACTTACGGAATCCTCTAAAAAAGAAGATGCTGTAAATATGTACCAAGTATTATAGGCTGATTATTGCTGATTGCCGGCAAAAGGCAGTCTTTTTACTATCAAATGATAAATAATTGGAAGCAAGGCAGTTTGAAGCGCCAAAGTAATTGCACACTTTAGAATTCTTGCCGGCAGCAATACTGTAAAGCCCTTGCCCGTTAAAATTACAAGCCAGTATGTATCTAAAATAAGATTTAAGAATAGAACTACAAGAAGGGCAGCTATGAAAGCTCTTAAAATATTTACATCCTTCTTATACAGAACTAATCCGAAGATTACACCGGTTAAGCATGCTGTAAGGGTAAATCCCGGGAAAAATCCTCCTACTGCAGGAAATAAAAAGATTCCTAAAAGGTCGCTTACGGTATGAGCAAGCCCGGCCCAAACAGGACCATAAAGCATAGCTGCAATGGCAATCGGAATAAATCCGAATCCAATTCTCATGGTTGGCAGCTGTATTGAAAGAAATCTTGTAAGTACAACCTCCGCAGCAATTAATAGAGCAATAACGATAATTTTGGTAGTTTTTGAATTTCTGTCCATAAAAAAATCTCCTTTCATCTTTAGTGAAACTACACCAAAGCAAAGAAAAGAGAATGCTCCAATGTAGTAGTGGACGCAATATTGCACCGCAACCTAATATGGTTTTCGTTCGCAGGCAACATCCCATCCTACGACACTTAACGCACAATATTTACTCTACCGATTTCAATACTAACACATGTAGTATTTATTGACAAGGAAAATGCTCACTGTTATACTGAAAAAATGAACAGATACAAGTTAATTTATATATTTACATATGCCCCCATTGGTGTACTATGTCCACTTATAGGACAATATCTGAAGCACCTGGGCTTTTCGGGCACACAAATAGGAACAATCACCGCTGTAGGAACCTTTACATCCATAATTGCAGCGGCATTCTGGGGGAAGATATATTCAAGCTCCACGTCAAAGAACAAAATACTTGCATTTCTTTGTTTAACGGCAGCGGCAATTTCAATGTTCAGCCTGACTGCATCCACCTTCCTTCCATATACGTTGATTTATGGTGCAATGTATTTCTTTCAAGGTCCGATTATGGGACTTACCGATGCAATGGCCTTAGAAGCTTCAGTTGACTTCTCAAAGGTTAGACTGTTTGGAGCGGCAGGCTATGCCGTATCGGTTTTTTTAGGCGGCAGAATTTGTGACATTTTAGGCTTAGATAAAATCTTTCCTATATATACCATAACCTTTATCATAGGAGCCCTACTGATTCTAGGAATACCAAAGGAAGAGCTTGCTAATTTTCATAGCATCCACAAGACTGAAAAAGCCCATATAGGCTATAAGGTATTGCTAAAGGACAAACCGGTAATTTACCTTATAATAGTAGGCATTTTTATATTCGGAACCAATGTTGCAAACAATACATATTTTGGCTTCCTATATATAGACGGAGGAGGAACGGTATCAGGACTCGGCTTAATGTTCCTATTAATGGCAGGCAGTGAGGTGCCGTTTATGGCATTGGCACCGGTTATTTCAAAAAAATTCGGCATTAACAAGGTAATCCTGGTTGCCATTACACTTTCATTCTTAAGATTCGGATTTTACTCAACAGGACCCGCATGGTATTTACTAATGGGAACCTTTATGCTACAGGGCATGGTTAACGGCATATTATTGGTAGAGTACATAAAGTTCATTTCATCAATTGTAGACAAAAAAGCCATAGGTCTGGCTGTATCGGCGTTCTATGCTGTTAGTGCAAATATGGGTACCATATGTGCAACCTTCCTTGGCGGAATTGCAATGGATCATTTCGGCAGCAGAGGGGTATATGGAATCTTCGCAATCTTAAATTTTATAGGTCTTATACTGTATCTGCATTTTAAATTTGAGAAAAAAGGAAAAAAGTTTAAAAATGTAGTTGACAATGAAAGAGATAGGTGGTAATATAATCAAGCTGTCGCAAAGAGGGAGCGCCGTAACAGGCGAGAGTGAGCTGAAAAAAAGTTAAAAAATAACTTTGAAAACAGTTGACAAAGAGCTCTTAAGATGGTAATATATAAAACGTTCACGACAAGTGAGCAAGCCTTGCAAAAGCAAGGGAACCATGAAAACTTCATAGTGTAGAAATTTAGTCAAAAGAAAACTACGGTTTTCAAAAAACGATTAAAAAGTAAAACAATCAAAAACCAAAATGGTAAGATTGGGTTACGTACAATTTCTTAAACAAACAAAACAATGATTCTAGAAAACGAATCGAGCGCGAGAGCGTCAAGTGAGTTAAGACAAACGATATTAAACTTCTTCGGAAGATAATATACAAACAAATTAAGAGTTTGATCCTGGCTCAGGATGAACGCTGGCGGCGTGCCTAACACATGCAAGTCGAGCGAGAAGCTGTTTAATGAAACTTCGGTAGATTTAAAAAGTGGAAAGCGGCGGACGGGTGAGTAACGCGTGGGCAACCTGCCTTACACAGAGGGATAGCCATTGGAAACGATGATTAAAACCTCATAACGCTTTTTTAGCACATGCTGAGGAAGCCAAAGATTTATCGGTGTAAGATGGGCCCGCGTCTGATTAGTTAGTTGGTGAGGTAACGGCTCACCAAGACAGCGATCAGTAGCCGACCTGAGAGGGTGATCGGCCACATTGGAACTGAGACACGGTCCAAACTCCTACGGGAGGCAGCAGTGGGGAATATTGCACAATGGGCGAAAGCCTGATGCAGCAACGCCGCGTGAAGGAAGAAGGCCTTCGGGTCGTAAACTTCTGTCCAAAAGGAAGAAAAAAATGACGGTACTTTTGGAGGAAGCCCCGGCTAACTACGTGCCAGCAGCCGCGGTAATACGTAGGGGGCAAGCGTTATCCGGAATTATTGGGCGTAAAGAGTGCGTAGGTGGTTACCTAAGCGCAGGGTTTAAGGCAATGGCTCAACCATTGTTCGCCTTGCGAACTGGGCTACTTGAGTGCAGGAGAGGAAAGCGGAATTCCTAGTGTAGCGGTGAAATGCGTAGATATTAGGAGGAACACCGGTGGCGAAGGCGGCTTTCTGGACTGTAACTGACACTGAGGCACGAAAGCGTGGGGAGCAAACAGGATTAGATACCCTGGTAGTCCACGCCGTAAACGATGAGCACTAGGTGTCGGGGCCAAAAGGCTTCGGTGCCGCAGTTAACGCATTAAGTGCTCCGCCTGGGGAGTACGCACGCAAGTGTAAAACTCAAAGGAATTGACGGGGACCCGCACAAGCAGCGGAGCATGTGGTTTAATTCGAAGCAACGCGAAGAACCTTACCAGGACTTGACATCCTACTGACAGTTCCTTAACCGGGACCTTCTTCGGACAGTAGAGACAGGTGGTGCATGGTTGTCGTCAGCTCGTGTCGTGAGATGTTGGGTTAAGTCCCGCAACGAGCGCAACCCTTGTCATTAGTTGCCATCATTAAGTTGGGCACTCTAATGAGACTGCCGGGGACAACTCGGAGGAAGGTGGGGATGACGTCAAATCATCATGCCCCTTATGTTCTGGGCTACACACGTGCTACAATGGTCGGTACAGAGAGCAGCGAAATCGTGAGGTGGAGCAAATCTTCAAAACCGATCCCAGTTCGGACTGCAGGCTGAAACTCGCCTGCACGAAGTCGGAGTTGCTAGTAATCGCAGATCAGAATGCTGCGGTGAATGCGTTCCCGGGTCTTGTACACACCGCCCGTCACACCATGGAAGTTGGGGGTGCCCAAAGTTGGACAGTAAATAGTTTACCTAAGGCAAACCCAATGACTGGGGTGAAGTCGTAACAAGGTAGCCGTATCGGAAGGTGCGGCTGGATCACCTCCTTTCTAAGGAGACTTAAGTTTCTATACTATGAGTTTATGGGCTTGTAGCTCAGGTGGTTAGAGCGCACGCCTGATAAGCGTGAGGTCGGAGGTTCGAGTCCTCCCAAGCCCACCAACCCTTGGAAAAGGGTATAGCACTTTGAAAACTGAATAATGTGTATCACAAAAACAAAAAACAACGAAATCGAGGTTATCAGAAAGATAACAAAACTAAGCAAGTTTTTCCGAAAGGAAAAGCTGCAAGGGTAACGATTTCAACCGAGAAACCAGAAAACAATTTACTAGAGCAAATTAA
>FONK01000020.1:0-16587 GCA_900112915.1 Peptostreptococcaceae bacterium pGA-8
GGTTTTCTGACTTGTCTTAACAATGAAACCTCGTAATACATTAGCAGTAAGCCGTATGTCCCAATCAAGTCTTAACTCAGGTCCCGATACATTAACTTCTTTCTCAAGGACTGTACCTGAATCTTCCAGTATTAATGTTGTCTTTCCTGCTCTTTTACCTATGATTTCACAGTAATAACCTCTTTCATCATTGGCATCTATTACCTTTACCTCTACTATGCTTGGGTCTAATGTACGAATATTTAGCTCACCGGTTTTCTGACTTGTCTTAACAATGAAACCTCGTAATACATTAGCAGTAAGCCGTATGTCCCAATCAAGCTGTATTTCCGGGCCATTATTGAAATCTTTAGGTGCTTTTAATGGATCCGGTCCAATACTATTTTCTTCAATTACTTCACTAGCGTTTAGTTCTGCTTTGTCATCTGTTTCAGCATAAGAAAACAATGAAGAACAGAAAAGAGCTGTGATAATAATTAAAAATCCTAAAACTATATTAAGTTTTTTCATCCCAATTCTCCTTTATGTTTGAATTATAGCATAAGACCTATTTACGAACAACTTTTCTTGTTATAACGTTTTTAAAATAGCGAAACTCATCAGTATCCTTTAACGATAGCCACATGATTATGATCGGCACTGTCGTAGAGATTAAAATCATTATTAAAAACCCAATTAACCCTCCTATCAATATCATCTTATTTATAGAAAATGATGCAAGCATACAAATGGCAAAAATTAGATAATACATTCCATATTTCTTAAAATATTTATTTGCTTTTTTATTAAATCCATATTTATATAATACATAAGGTTCTATCCACACAAATGTAAAAATTGAACTAATAATAGTACCTAAAATAACCCCTGATATTCCCATGTATTTTACAAGGATTAATGAGGCTACTAAGTTAATCAATGACTCATAAATAGGCATATATCGATTATACCAGTAGAGACCTTTAGCATTTTTAAAAGTCTGAGCAGATCCCCTCATACCTACGATAAAAACCTTCAGAATTAAAAGTAGTACAACAAATGTAGAAAATACATACCTTTCATTAAGCCATATATTCTTAATAAATGGGTTCAACAAATTAAAAAGACAACAGCAAGCTACATTATACAGGGCAAAATTAACAAATAGAACTCTGAAAAACACTTTCTCTTGTACCTCAGTACCCTCTTCAACAGCCAAATTGCCTATACTTGCAGCTATACTGTTAAAAAACTTACTTATAAAAGTTGTAACAGCTCCGGTTATTGTAAAATAGTTCGCATAGATACCAACAGTCACAAGTCCAATAAATTTAGAAATAATTAAATTATCCGTTGCAAACACTACAATAGTTCCTATTTTGTGAAATACCATTGCCCCGGTGTTCTTCTTTATTTGAGATAAAATATCATTTGGAATCCTAATTGCAACTTTTTCACAAAGATATGAATACTTTTTATTTGCAATTATGTTAATTGATATATTTTGCGCCAAAGCAAAGGTAATTCCAATAATCATAAATAAAAGATAATTTTTCCAAACCGCCAAAGAAATGACCTGGCAGATTACCATAAGCACTTCAAAAATACCATTATTTATGACAACAGTAGAATTTTTTTGATTTGCAGTAATAAATGCTGCTTTATATGAAAAGAAATATGAAACCGCCGTATTAACGACATACAGCATATATATGACATATATTTCTTCAATTGCCGGTTTTTCTTTTATGAAATTATCAATAAAAGGTGTAATTGAAAGACCTACACATAAAACAAATATTCCTATGGAAATATATACTTTTTTATAAAAGCTCATTATCGCTTGGATAGTATCAATTTCCCCTCTTGCAATTGGTCCATATAGACTAAAAATTATGGCTTCACCTATGCCAAGTTCAGCCAACGACAACATAGTCAAAATATTGCTGAATAGCCCACTTAATCCCACATATTCAATAGAAAGTGTGTAGATAATTGCTGTACGGGAAAAAAACTGGCACAAAATATGTACCAGTTGTAACATCCACGCTGTTTTAATATTTCTTGCGGAATTCTCTAAACGCATTTATACTCTAACCTATTCTTATAAAATTGATTTTATAGTAGCCACAACAGCATCTATATCTTTCTCTTCCATGTATGGATACATAGGAAGCGAAAGCACTGTATCACATAATTTATCAGTCACCGGGCAGGATTCATAATGCGTTGAAATTTCAAAAGCTTCTTGTTTGTGCATTGGTTTTGGATAATAAATCATACTAGGTATTCCTGCAGCCTTTAGTGCTTCTTGCATATTATCTCTATCTTTTTTTGATGATAATTTTAAGGTATATTGTGCCCAGCTAGACATGAATCCGGTCGGTATATGCGGTGTGCTTATTATATGGCTTAAAGCATTCGTATATTTATTTGCAATATCATTAACAGCCTTTATTTCATACTCTTTAAAAGCCTTTAATTTAATTGATAAAACTGCTGCTTGAATTGTGTCTAGTCTGGAGTTTAAACCGATTCTAACATTATCATACTTATTATCACCTTTTCCGTGAACTCTATATGAGTCTATAAGCCTAGCCCATTCATCATTATTAGTGAAAACTGCACCGCCATCGCCATAACATCCCAGTGGTTTTGCCGGGAAAAATGAAGTCGTGCTAATGTCACCGAAGCTACAAGCTTTTTCTCCATTAATTTCTCCTCCAAAGCCTTGCGCACCATCTTCAATCAGATACATATCATATTTTTTCGCAATCTCCTTAATTTTAGGATAATTTGCAGGTAATCCAAATAAATCAACCGCAATAATTGCCTTTAGGTTATATTTTCCGGAGGCTTTAACATCTTTAATTACATCTTCTAGGCTCTCAGGTGACATATTGAACGTTGCTTCATCAACATCTACAAATATTGGTGTTGCACCCATAAGGGATACAATCTCTCCAGATGCAAAAAAAGTGAAATCAGGTACAAAAACTGCGTCGCCTTCTCTTATGTCAAGAGCCATCGCAGCCAGTTGAAGAGCATCGGTACCATTACCGCATGTCAAACAGTGCTTTACTCCTACATATTCAGCTAATTCTTTTTCAAGGTCTTTTACCTGCTTACCCATTATAAAATTAGCATCATTCATAACCCTCATCACTTCTTTGTTTATATCATCTTTTAAAATCTGATATTGTTTTTTTAAATCTCTAAATTGCATTATATTCTATTTTGTAATGATTCGTCATTACAGCTCCTTTCGTTTTTAATCGAAACTACAAACAAGGTTATCCAAAATAGTGTAGCTGGCAAATATGTATAGGTCATATATCCTCCTGAGGTGAGTGACGCTATAAAAAATCCTATGTATCCCATAACAAAAAATACTAACTCATTGGATACATCTCCAACTCTTATAAAATATATAAGTTTAAAAATTAAGTCTTTCAAAATAATTAGCATCAGTAGCAATATGGCAACGCCTGCTATAGCTCCTGCAGAATAGGCAATTTGCAGATAAACATTATGCGCATTAGTCCCATGATATACTCTACCATTTACATTAATTGCTCTTCCTTCCGTCTTATGGCCATAAATTCTTATATTGCTTAAAAATTCATGCCATATTCCAATTCGACCAGATGTAAATGCATCTCCATTTCTATTATCAATTCCTTTTGCAAATCTGGCACCTGAAATATCAAGAGTCTTTTCCAATGAAATTTGTTTTGATTCAGTTCTAATTTGAATATTCGGTAGTAAATTGGAGATTTCCTTTTTTACTGTCGTCATTGAAAAGAAAAATGTTCCCCACGCTACCGCAAAAATTATAATCATCATTAGCAAGTGTTTTATGCTTTTTTTGATGGTTGCTTTTAGATTCTCATCTTGATAGTATTTCAATTTCCTAACTGCCACAACTATAGCAGCTACAAATAATTGCATTAATATTGCAATTAATGAGGTTCTGGATTGAGAAAAAAAACATATAGATGTAGACAATCCTATTAAAAATATGATTTTAATTTTTTTTATATTATCTTTAGCCTCAAACAATAAATATATCAATGCAGCTGTTACAACTACCATCAATCCTCCAACAATATTAGGATTTGATGTAAAGGAAAAATATTGATCTGCTCCAAGTGCTGGTCCGGAAACAAGTGATATTATTAAAAAGATAAAAAATGCCATTACAATGCCACTAGCAATACCTTTAAGTGAGTTTCCTTCACCATAGGCATGGAGAATCATGTGGGAAATAGGCACTATTACCCCTAACACAAAAAATATCGCAATATATCCCAGAACTCGAAAATATAAACCTGTTATCATAAATGACAGTCCAATTATTTCAAATAAAACTAGGTATACCATTTTTACATTAGAAAACCTAATAGTATTTGATTTAACAATAGCAATTAATCCCGTCAATTGAGTCACAGCACATATGGTTACTAAAACGGAAAAGCTATTTCCTTTTAAAAATACCGGGATTCCCAGAGAAAATACCAATAAAAAACATATACTTACTTCCAAAGTTAGCTTTTTACTTTTGGATGTGCGAAACAGATTATTAAACATATCACATACGCTGTCTACGACAGAATACATTTTTGTAAACACCCCCCCTCTAATCACTCACAAAGTTCTTCATATAGTGCATGTAATTTTTCTATTTCTTTTTCCCAACTTAGCTCTTCTTTAATTGCTTTATTTCCTTCATGACCCATCTTTAGCCTCATATCAGTATCACGAACAAGAGTTTTCATAGCTTCATATATTTCAAAAGCATTACTAGGATCAACAGAGATACCAAACTTATATTTAGCTAACAACCTTTTAGGGTATTCAAAATCAGATATTATAACTGGTATACTCATTGCCATATATTCATAAACCTTAGTGGGTAAGTTTTCGATTAAAGGGTATTGTCCCACTCTATGAATTGTTGATATTCCAATCTTGCTTCTTTTAAGATACTCTACCACATCTTCTCTAGAGCAGTAACCAACAAAATTAACATTTTCTAAAAGTCCCTTCGCCTCTAGGCTTGATCTATATTCTTCAGATGAAAACTCACCACCTAAAATTACCGAAAAGCCTCCACGTTTGCTAGCTTCTAGCATCTCTGTAATTCCACGTTCGGCTGTAAGACTGCCAATATGACATATGTCATACTCTTTTTTCAGATTGTCATTTTCATCATTTGAGAATTCGTTGAATTTAGGCAAATTGTTAATAAAAACAGTTTTTTTGCATCTTCCCTCAAACGGATTTTTTCCATCAACCTTGCAAGGAAAAATTACTGCATCAAGCTCACGGCAAATTTTAGTCTCTTTTTTATAAAACAAATTCGCAATAGCATACCTAAATAACTTCGGTATATATGTTTTTATCTTAATCTGTTCATAAGTAAACTCGTGACTATCAAAGATAACACTCTTGCCCATTTTCTTCAGCTTGTAACCAACTGATAACAATTCCGGATCATGAAAATGATAAATGTCAGCATCCAACTCTACCGCCTTTTTATATAGCTTTCGCGTAAACAATGTCATTCTCTTAAGTCTGTTTGTTGGTTTATCACCAATACCGATTACAGTTACACATTTTTCCACTCGAGATTCTCCAGGAGCAATCAAATATACTTTGAACTTATTATTTTCTGCAATAGATACACATTCCTTTTGGAAAATCCTTATATCATTGCTGTCATGAGCGCTAGTGAGATGACAAACTTTTGCTGACATTAGAACTCACCCTTCATGTCAATGCTAGCAAAATCTGTCAATGGATATTTAACAGCCTGACCGGTCTTCTGGCTTTTATAAATAGAAAGTACCACTTCAAGGGCATTTCTACCTGCCACTGCATCCACATATGGTTTTCTATCATTCTTTATCGCATCAATTACATCTGCAAATAAGCTGGTATGTCCATTACCATAAACATTGCTGGTTTCTTCCTGCAAGCCTTTATTCTTGCTATCAGCTTCACTTTCATCTGCAAAATCCCAAACATCGATATTATTAGTCGATGTTCCACCAATTTTTACAGTTCCCTTTTCACCAAAGATGTATAGTGTTTCTTCTAAATTCTTTGGATATACATTTGTAGTTCCCTCTATTGTTCCAATAGCACCATTTTTGAATTTAATTACAGCCATTCCAACATCTTCCGCCTCAAGGTAGTTGTGAAATTGTTGCCTTGTAGCACCATAGATTTCTTCAATTTCATCTCCCATCATCCATCTTAGCAAATCGATACCATGGATACACTGGTTCATTAACGCTCCGCCATCTTGAGCCCATGTTCCTCTCCAAGTCGCCTGATCATAATATCCATGATCTCTATTCCATCTTACATGAATTGAACCATGAGAAAGCTTGCCAAATCGTTTTGCTTCAACAGCTTTTCTAAGCTCTTGAATAGCAACATTAAATCTATTTTGGTGGCATGCAGAAACCTTGACATTGTTCTTCTCTGCCGCATCAATAATTTTATTTGCATCTTCAATGCTCATTGCCATTGGCTTTTCAATAATTAAGTTGACTCCATTTTCGATACAATAAAGAGCAATCTCAGCATGATTTCCACTTTCTGTAGCAATACTGATAAGTTCCGGTTTTTCTTTCTGAATAAGTTCTTTGTAATCTTTATATTTTTTTATTCCCACTCTATCTTGCAAATCGTACTTACCCAAAATTTCATCCATTTTTTCCGGTAGAACATCGCATACTGCTACAATTTCAAGTTCATTATTTATTGCCGCCTTCATGTGGTTTACTGCAATTCTTCCACATCCTATTAATGAATATTTCATTACACCTATTCTCCTTAATTATTTAGTTTTTTCAGATTTTCAATAAATTGCTTGTGACTAATTGCAAAATTTCCGGTAACGGATTCACCGTCCATAATGTTTTTAGTTACCACGGCTCCCATGTTAACTCTGCTATTTGCCCCAATACTTATTCCATTTCTTATAACAGCACCTAGTCCAACCCAAACATTATCTCCTATAATACATCTTCCACCAATTGTAGCACCTGCAGCAATTTGAGAGAGCTTACCGAGTTTAGTACCATGTGCGATATAAACTAAATTATCAATTTTTGTATAATCATCTATTATAGTATTGTCCCAAGGATAGACTGCTTTGTCCACACAAGTATTGTGTTGTATCTCTACATTATTACCAATTACAACTCCACCTACATGTTCTACAAAAAAACATTCACCTGAACTTCCTGACTTTTTAAATTCAAACCCATATCCACCAATTCTAGCTCCTGACCGAATTATAGAATTGTCACCAATATATGTATTTTCGTATATTGAAACAAAATCTTCAATAATTACATTATTGCCAATGTGCACATTATTTTTAGATATTGATGTCATTTCTCCAATTTTGACATTCTCGCCCAAAAACAATTCTTCTGGTTTTCTTTTATACTCATTTATTTTAGATAATTGATTATGCAGCTTAAAATAAGTAATTCTCGGAAAATCTGAGATAATAACACCATAATCCCTACTATGAATTCTTTCTGCTACATCATAGGTTGTAATTACCATAGACACATTGCATTCCAATTTATCTATATAATCAAAGCTTTCCACAAAGGTGCAAACATTAGAGCCTGAATTATATTTTATTAAGCCAAGAGAATCAAACTCTTGTTCATTAATAATTTCATTAATATAAAAATCATCATATTCCGAATGTACTATATCACTTATTTTCATTAAATAAACTTCCTTATAACAAATTATAAAATATCTACGAAAAATACTTTTATTATTTTTCCAAACTAATTTTAGAGTGTTTCTATAGGACTTCTATTTTCTCCCTGTTATCAATTTTCTTCATGGCATTCTTAGTATCAAATATCAGTTGAGCATTATCATTTATCATCTGGTAGTCTACATTGCTATGTGATGCAGTAATCATAATTAGATCATACTCTGAAACTTTTTTTCCGTCTATACCCGCGATGCCTTTGAAAACTTCGCCATTATGCTTATACTCATTAATATAGGAATCATAAAAATCAACATTGGCACCATATTCTTTTAAGATATCAATTACATCAATTGCCGGGCTTTCTCTATAATCATCGATATCTTGTTTGTAAGCCACACCTAAAACTAAAACTTTAGATCTGCTCAAAGCTTTTCCAGATTTATTTAAGATTTTGCTAGCACGCTCAACACAATATTCAGGCATCTTATCATTTACCATCATAGAACTCTCTATCATTGATGTATGAAAACCAAACTCTCTAGCCTTCCATGACAAATAATATGGATCCAGCGGTATGCAATGCCCACCAAGCCCTGGTCCCGGATAGAACGGTTGAAATCCATAGGGCTTGCTGCTTGCAGCATCGACTACTTCCCAGTAATTAATCCCCATCCTATCACAAAGTATTGCCATTTCATTTGCAAGGCCTATATTTATATTTCGATAAGTATTCTCAAGAATTTTTTCCATTTCAGCAATAGCTGGTGATGATACTTCATATACATCACCTTCCAAAACCGACCTGTACATTGCCGCAATTACTTCAGTAGCATCTTTTCCAACTGCACCTACCACCTTAGGAGTATTTTTTGTTTTAAATTGTTTATTACCTGGGTCCACCCTTTCTGGAGAGAATCCTAGATAAAAGTCTTCTCCACATTTAAGACCCGAACCGTTTTCTAAAATTGGTTTCAACAATTCCTCTGTAGTCCCTGGATATGTAGTGGACTCAAGAACTACCATAGTTCCCTTTTTCATGTACTTAGCGATTTGTTCTGCTGAAGATTTAACATAGCTGATATCCGGTTGCTGATGTGCATCTAAAGGTGTTGGAACACATATTGCAATGAAATCAACAACACTTACAAAACTAAAATCGCTTGTTGCAGAAAGTTTCCCAGTTTGAACCAGTTCCTTTAGATCACTGTCGACAACATCTCCAATATAATTATGTCCCTCATTAACCAGCTTTACCTTTTCTGCCTGCACATCAAAGCCAATAGTTATATATCCAGCCTTTGCTTTTTCTACAGCCAAAGGAAGTCCAACATAACCTAATCCAATAACACCAACCTTTATGCTTTTTTCTGATATCTTTTTTAATAATTCATTCTTCATGTGTAATCTCCTTGATATTAACAATTGTCTATTTAGAACGAAGCTTTAAGTCTTCCATAAACTTTTCATGTTCTATTGCGAAGTTTCCTGTAACAGCTTGATTTGATTCAACATTTCTAGTTACAATAGCTCCCATATTTACTCGTGCATTATCTCCGATTACAATTCCATTTCTTATAATACAGCCATAACCAATCCAGCACTTCTCACCTATTACGGTCCTTCCACCGACTCCACTTAAAGCAACAATCATTGTTTCTTTGCCAACTTTTACACCATGAGATATATTGCATAACATATCTATTTTGACATAATCTTCAATTACTGTACTATCCCATGGATATAAAGCTTTATTTACTCCCGTGTTTGCTAAAATTTCTACATCATGTCCAATCACTACACTGCCACAATGAGTAACCCCAAAAACCTCATTTCCTTCTCTCTTAAATTCAAAGTCTGAGTCTCCTAGCTTAACACCCGCATGTATAATACAATTATCGCCAATTTGTACATTATTTTTTATTACAACATATTCATCGATTATAACATTATCACCTATTTTTACATTGTAATCTGAGATAATTGCAGTTGGGTGTATCCTACAATTCTCCCCAATTACTGTAGGTTCTTTTTCCCCCGCATAGGCTTCTTCATTGGCCAAAGCATTATGCAATCTAAAAAACACTACTCTAGGATTTTCAACAATACATACTCCAACTGAATCAGCAAAATCAGCATTTGCGTAATCCTTTGTTGTTATTACCATTTTTACATCGGCGGGTAATTTATTGGCAAATTCCGGTCTATCCAAAAATGTACATTTATCTCTTCCTGTATTAGATCCAACAAGCCCCAGCGTGCTAAAAGATCTTTCATTCTTCACATCAAACTCGTATTGTGGTAAATACTTTGGCAATAATTCACTCAGTTTCATCATAAGCCCTTCCTGCAATTTTACTAAAAATTTGTTCAAGTTTATCCGTCAAATTCTCGAAATCAAAGTCTTTTGCGGCTTTAAGAGAATTTATACACACCTGTTCATATTCTGCTATATCCATATTTTTTATGGATAAAATTCCATCTCCAAAGGCTTTAGGGCTACCACTTTGCACAATTTTACCACACTGGTATTTCAGAATATTGTCATAACCTGACTTAATATTGGCAAGAATCGGTTTACCTGCCGCCATATAATCAAATAACTTGTTCAGGCTAAGCCCATATTGATTCATAGGGTCATCTTCGCCGACAAACACATTTAAATCTGCTCTTTGCAGTATAGACGGTATATATTTCTTATCAACTCTACTTCGAAAAGCCACATTTGTAAGGTTGTTTTTCTTGGCTTCCTTTTCTAAAGCTTCTTTTTCTGTTCCATCTCCATATATAATAAAGCTAATATCGTCAATGCCTTTTTCTTTAAATAACTTTGCACATTCCACTATAATCCAAACTGAATTTACTCGTCTGATTGAGCCAGCATAAACCACTTTAAACTTGTCAGAGTCTAATTCTTCATCAGTAGCAAGCCATTTTTTTGCACACTCTTCAAAACCCTTGATATCTACACCATTGTTTACATAGTGTATCTTATTCATATCAACAAGATTCTTCCCCTTTTTATCCCAACCACTACTAACTATATAATCTTTTCCGCCCTCAAAGGTAAATGAAAGCGCATCACATTTACTGTAAATCCATCGCTCAAGTTTATACAATAATTTTATAATAAGGTTACGTTTCGTTAAACTGGTGTACGCTACTACACTCTCCGGCCATAAATCTCTAATCTCAACTAAGATTGGAATTCTCTTTCTCTTTGCGAACCAAACAGCCACTGCTGTAGCAAACAATTCGGGAGACGATGCATATATAACATCTGGTTTCTCTGTTTTGAAAAACTTGCTAATGACCCTATATGTATTTATTGGGAATTGCAAAAAAGATAGCAGCCTACCAATTCCATTTCCGCTGTAATTCATGGATTTTATAAAAGTGTATTCTACACCGTCTGACTCGACTATATTATAAAGATTTTTTGTGGAAAAATTCAAATCGGTGTTATGAATTTTTCCAGATGAAAAGATCTTCACTTTATGGCCACGTTTTTTTAATTTTTTTGAAAAATAGTAATGTCTATTAAGACCACCGAATGCAGGTGGTATTGCATAATGATTAATAATCCAAATTTTCAATATAAATCACCTAAAAACTATTAAGACAGTTTCTAACATAAGTTTTAAATCTCTAATCAAACTAAATTCTTTTAAATAGGATAAATTATATTCCATTTTTTTAGGTAAAACCTTCTCAATGTAATCTCCATCAATATTTTCTGAATTTGTTAGCAGTTTTGCTTCATCTTTAAATTTAATGCTGGCTTCTGACGTGACACCTGCCGGTAGCAACAATGTAGCATACATATCAGGACTATAACACTCCACATATCTTATGGCTTCCGGTCTTGTGCCAACAAATGACATAGTGCCTGCCATAATATTAAATAATTGTGGCAATTCATCAATTCTAGAATTCCTGATTTTACGACCAATTTTAGTAATTCTGGAATCTCCATCGCTTGTCACATGTGCTCCTATTTTATCTGCATTGTTTACCATTGTTCTAAATTTGCACACTCTGAAGACTTTACCATATTGAGTAACACGCTCTTGTCTATATAAAATAGGCCCTGGTGAATCAATTTTAATCAAAATTGAAATTATGAACAACAGAGGTGACAATAAAATAATCATGAATGCCGCCATAAGTACATCAAAGCATCTTTTCAATACCAAACTAATATGTTTTTTTGATATAAAATTATAGTAATCCCTTACATCATCATTTTTCATATTCTCTGGTAAATTATCCCATTTGACTATGCGCAATTTTTAGTTCCTTCTACAATTTCTTTCAATCTAGCGATAATATAATTAATTTCTTCATTAGTTAACAATGTATGTAAAGGTAATGTAATTTCATTCTCATACATGGCATATGCGTTAGGATATCTAGAAATATCAAATCCTAAATTTTTATATGCCGTTAACATTGGTAAAGGCTTGTAATGAACATTAGAAGCTATACCAGCTTCTGCAAGCTTTGCTATAACATCATTTCTATGTTCTACATCAAATCCCGGTATTCTTAAAAGATATAAGTGTCCACTGGATTCACTGCATTCATCAAAGTGGCTAAGTGGTTTAAGACCCATAGGAACAAATGCTTCATCATACATTTGTATGATTTCTTTTCTCCTAGCTAACAGAGCCTCGTATCGTTCTAACTGTTTCAACCCAATAGCTGCACAAATATCGGTCATATTGCACTTGTACGCTGGATAAATAATATCATATTCCCAAGCACCTAGCTTTGTTTTTGCTAAAGCATCTTTGCTCTGTCCATGTAAAGATGCCAGCATATATTCCTTATATAAAGCTTCATTATCAACGCCATCTATGTTCTTCCATGTTACAGCGCCACCTTCTGCCGTAGTCAAATTCTTTACCGCATGAAAACTGAATGTTGTAAAATCTGCATGCAAACCACTTCTAACACCATTCATTTTTGCTCCAAACCCATGGGCAGAATCAGCAAGCACAATAATTCTGTTGAATTTTCCTTGTATATCACTTTGTGGATTAAACAAATAGCTCTTTTCTTGTATTATCTCCTCTATGCGTTTATAATCACAAACTCTCCCACCTATATCAACTGGCATAATTACCTTTGTCTTTTCTGTAATGGCTTCAGCCATCTTATCATAGTCCATTTCAAAAGTCATGCCATCAGTGTCAACAAGCACAGGCGTTGCTCCGACGTGCGTAATTACAGAAGCAGTCGCAGTGTAAGTATACGCTGATGTTATAACCTCATCACCTGGACCAACTCCTAGAATTCTTAAAGTTAATTCCATTGCCGCAGTAGCAGAATTAAGGCATACTGTTTTTTCAGTACCTATATATGAAGAAATCCTCTCTTCTAATTTTTTTGTTCTTGGTCCTGTAGTTATCCATCCAGATTTTAAAGCTTCTGTAACTTCATTTATTTCTAATTCAGTTATATCTGGTGGTGAAAATTTAATATCCATCTCGTTAATTCCTCTTAATTATCAGTAATAGTATAAGTTCCACATATTTCTTCAGTCATTTCTTTTATATGGTTTCCATTCTTCAGTGCTTCAGAAATCAAGGCATCAAGACCCAATAAGAATTTCTCATTATCCAATTTAAGTGGCTTCCCAATAAAAATCATATTATTTTCAGTTTTATCAAGACCTTCTTCATCCATAAGAACCTCTTCATAAAGTTTCTCGCCAGGTCTTAGCCCTACAATCTCAATCTTCATGTCCTCATTAGGTCTATAACCTTTCATTTTAATAAGATTTTCAGCTAACTCATAAATTCTAACAGGTTTTCCCATATCTAAAACAAAGATTTCTCCACCTTTAGCATATAGACTCGCCTGTAAAACCAGCGAAACAGCTTCCGGAATTGTCATAAAAAATCTTGTTATATCTCTATGGGTTACAGTAACCGGTCCGCCTTCTTCAATTTGTTTTAAGAACAAAGGAATTACTGAACCATTGCTGCCTAGAACATTGCCAAAGCGAACAGCTGCAAAACGTGTCTTGATTGACTTCTTAGCGTATGTCTGGACTAGCATTTCACATATTCGTTTTGTGGCACCCATAATATTTGTAGGTCTTACTGCCTTATCAGTAGAAATCAGTATAAAGTTTTTTACTTCGTACTTGTCTGCCAACTTCACAGCATTAAGAGTTCCTAAGCAATTGTTCTTTATCGCTTCATTAGGTGACTTCTCCATAAGTGGCACATGCTTATGAGCGGCAGCATGATAAACAACATCCGGTTTATACTTTTTAAACATTGCCTCCATTCTGTCAAAATCCCTTACAGATCCAATTAGTGTAGATATATTGACCTCCGGATAATGGCGTTCAAGCTCCATTTGTATCTCATAAGTATTGTTTTCGTATATATCAAAAATAATTAGCTTCTTGGGTCTGTTTTTTACAATCTGCCTACATAATTCTGAACCAATAGATCCACCTCCACCAGTAACTAAAACAGTTTTATTCTCTAAAAAATCATTTATTCCATCTTGATCTACATTTATTGCATCCCTACCTAGCAAATCCTCATACCTTACAGGTCTAACCTCTCTTTCGACAGAAGATGTAAGGCTCTTAGCAACTGAAGGTAATATTTTCACAGGCTTACCTGTCTCTTGGCATATGGAAATAACCTCTCTCAGCACAGACGGAGCCACGGAAGGCATAGCAATAATAATTTCAGTTACACCATACTTTTTAATACTTTTACTTATGTCGTCTCTAGTACCAACAATAGGTACACCCATTATATATTTATTTTTTTTATTGGGATTATCATCAATAGCACATATTGCTCTTGCTGTGCTTTCTGCTCTCTTCAAGTCTTTAATTAAAATGGCTGCAGCTGCTCCTGCTCCCACTATCATAACATGTCTAGTTATTTTTTCTATATTCTTTGTATTGTTAACATTTTTTAAAGCCAGCTTGGCAAATCGTATAGAAATAATCATCATAGTCATAATAACTAAATTTAGTGGATAATAACTTCTTGGCATATCAATATTTGTGAAAACATGATAGCAAATAAAAGCCACTTCAATCAGTAATGTACTCTCTATGATTGCAACAAATTCACTCAAAGAAGCATATGTCCATACCCTGTTATATAGCCTAAAAATATTTAAAACAAGCACTGTGACAACGAAATACACAGGCATGCTAATCACAGCACCACGCAAATACTCTATAGGAATGCTCAGTATATCAAAACGAAGAGCTAAGGCAGCCATAGAGCTTAGAAATACTGCTATAATATCGAGAATCATCAAAAGAAATATTCTAAAGTTCTTACTTTTCAAAAAATCAGTCACAATTACGCCTCAATTCATATATAAAATATCTTTAGAATTATAGCACAAAAGCTTGATAAATGCAATCTTCGCCAATAAAATTGCAGGTGTGACAAACTACAGTTTGTGTCCTTATGAAAATGTAGTATCCGGCTTTTAAATAAAACAGGCTGATAGCATTTATCCATCAGCCTAAATGTTCAATATTGTTACTTTGTAAAAAACAAATTTAAGTCAACATCACCATTTATTCCATTAACTCGCCCTTTTGATGAGTACTGCCATCCGATAAACGGACCTGAATATGTGACCTTATGGTAATACTGAGCTACCCAGACAGGATAATTTTGCAGCTGTCCCATATATATTTCATTTTCTAAAAATGATGTATAGGAGTATATTACAGGCTTACCACCAAGCCTAATCACTTCGTCACAAAAGGCCTTTATTATGTTAGTTCTCTCTTGCTTTGTTATGTAATAATTTCTACCATATCCACCTGAATCATGATAGTATTCTATGTCCATAAAAATTGGTAATGTTAAATTATATCCTCTAGATAGCTCAAAGATCTTTCTTGCCTCTTCCCTAGCTTCCTCTACTGTTATTGCCTGAGAATAATGATATACACCTACCTCAATGCCTGCTTCAATAGCACCAGCAATATTTTGCCTATAATTAGGATCTTCAACAATTTTCCCGCTAGCAGCTCCTGTATATGATGAGCGAATTATTGCTGCAGATACAGGAGTTTTTGCGACTTCACTCCAATTTATACGATTTTGCCATTGGGAAACGTCTATGACTACTTTAGATTTTAAAATTCCATTGTCATCAAAATAGTATTTAAAACCTTCAATATCTTTATATCCAGTTGCCAAACTACCATCAGAATTTCTATAGTATTTATTTCCATCTTTATGAAACCAGCCTTCCTGATTTTCAGGGCTAATCATAATTTCTCCAGTTACCGAATCAGGAACGTAGGTTATATTATTCAAGACAAATCTTGTTCTAGCTACACTTCCATCAGAAGTCATATAATACTTAGATTTTGTTGAAAAATGTATAAATCTATTTCTGTAAAGTACGCCTTCACCATTAGAGAAGTACCTATTTCCATCGTGTTCTATCCAGCGTGCTTCTTTTCTTATTTCGCCGGTGTTTATGTCTGCGTAGTATCTATCCGTGCCCTCATAAAAAAATCCTCGTAGAACACTGCCATCTGCACGCATTATATAATCATCATGGTGTCCGAAGTGAATGTGTCTGTTTCTATATAATACACCCTCACTGTTGGAGAAATATCTATTACCGTTATATTCTATCCAGCGTGCTTCTTTTTTTATTTCGCCGGTGTTTATGTCTGCATAGTATCTGTTATTTCCTTCGTAAAATAATCCTCTAACTACGCTACCGTCTGCACTCATTACATAATCATCATGGTATCCGAAGTGGATATGTCTGTTTCTATATAATACACCCTCACTGTTGGAGAAATATCTATTACCGTTATATTCTATCCA
>FONK01000020.1:16935-29584 GCA_900112915.1 Peptostreptococcaceae bacterium pGA-8
TACATAATCATCGTGATATCCGAAATGAATATGTCTGTTTCTGTATAGTACACCTTTTTCATTGGAATAGTACCTATTACCTTTGTATTCTACCCAACCAGCTCCTTGTTTTAAAGCTCCCGAAACTTCATCAAAATAATATAATACACTTGATATTTCAACTACACCTTTTGACTTATTACCGTATTGATTAATATAAAATGTTCCACTATCGTTTGTAACCCATGAATTAGGTGCATAATTTATCACCTCTTCATTTTGTTCATTAACAGATGCAGGCATGCCTACACCTGCATCATTTGCATTTGAATCTTCAATACCATATACTGTAGGTGCAAATATAACAATAATAGTACTTAAGCAAATTCCTAATAATATTTTTTTCATTTTTTCCCCTTTATATTTATTTAATTATAATATTGAATTGTTAACTTTCTCTATTTTTTCTTCTATCTCGTCGAAAGAATCTCCAGATACTATAAAGAACCCCTCTCTATCTCTGCTAGATTCAATTTCATGCTTTTCCATTTTATTAACATAGGCTCTTTCTAAATTAGATATCACATCATTTGAAAAATTGATATATCTATTGAATGAAAAATATCTAATTGCTGCCATTCTACTCTTCTTTTTTTGCAGATTAACATCTTCGCCTAAAGCGTCTAATAAAGTAGCTTCTACCATGTCAATGCCTGTTGACAATGGGACTAAGTCAGTAGTAATGAAATCTCCACCAAGTCGCGAACCAACCTCAACAATTTTAGCTCCTTTATCTGTAAACTTTATTTCTACATGTGCGGGACCGGTATTAATCTTCAGCGCTTTTACAGCAGCTCTAGCTACTTTACATATGTCGTTTTTTGAAGCTTCATCTAATTTTGATGGTTGTAGATGTCCCATTTCAACGAAATGCGGTGCCCCAGTTGTAAGCTTATCAGTGATTTGTATGATATGAATATTCTCTTTCTCGACAAACACCTCAACACTAACTTCATCACCAGACATATATTCTTCCACCAATACAATTCCGTCCATAGCATTTTTCTTAGCATAATAATACGCTTCTAGTGCATAGGTTTTATCATCAACAAGGGTTATGCCTCTGCTGCCTGAATTATCTGATGGCTTGACAATAAACGGCATTGCAAATTGCTCTATGGCATTGCAGAATTCATGTTTTGAATCTACAATGCAAAACCCGGGAATAGGAACTTCTTCTGCTGCTAATGCCTTTCTCATTTCAGCTTTACTAGTTGCAGCAATTGCTGTTTCAACTGATATAGTGTTCAAGCCCAAGCGTTCACCTACCATTGCAACAACTTTCATAGGTCTGTCACTACATAATGTCATAATGCCATCAACATTTTTTGTAATGGCTAATTCTAATATACTATTATAATCTAGTGTGCTTATTTCATAAAATTCATCTGCTAAATATCGACCTGTTGCATCAGGATCATAATCTACAACGATACTTCTTATATTATTCTTTTTAGCGGCTACTATCGCTGGAACCTGGAGTTCACTCGCTCCCAGGATTATAATACTCTTATCCAAAAAATTCTCCATTCTTCAATTTTTTTAATACTTCATACTTCCTATTCAAGCATACTAACACCATACAAATAACTATGATAGACACAGCACTTATAATATAAGGAGTATATCCTTTTAGGAAAGTATGTGCAATACAGTTTGAAATCACAACTAGTGTAACACCTACAAAAGGGAGTATATTCATTTTGTACCACAAATGGTTTGAAATAAGTGTCCTCCCCCAGAAAAATGCTACATAGGACATACCTGTAGCTATTGCGGCTCCAATACCACCAAAAACCGGTATCATAATCCAATTTAACGCAACATTTGTTCCACCAGAGATAACTGAAATAACAATTGTATATGTAGTCTTTCTTTTAAATCCAATACCTAAGCCTGTTGTTTCTGAGATGGTGTACAATACAGGATATAACAAAAGAAACGGGAATATACTAATCGCTTCTTTGAAACTAGGACCAAGTATAATAGCCACTACATCCTTAAAAATAAGAACCCCCATGCACATTATTGTCATCAACAAAGCAACAATCCAAGCAACTCTTTCAAACTGCCGGTTTTCTTTATTTTCTTCATACCATCTATAGGCAACTGGTGTCCAATAAAGTGTAAAACAAGTTTGTAAAACACTAAGAATAGATACTATCTTGAATGCTGCAGAATATAGACCTAGTTCTTCATAAGTACACATAGTTCTTAGCATTACCTTATCCATAGATGTTAGTATCCATCCAATCGCAAAAGCTGGAACAAGTGGCAATCCAAACTTAAGCATCGTAATCTGTAAATCTCTATCAAACAACGAAAATTTTATTGGATATCCATATAATACGAAAAAATATAAAATAAAGCCATTTATAATTTCAGCTAACGCCGCTGCATAAACAACACTTCTGAAGCTGGCCTCATACTTGAACAACAACAAAACAGTTAAAATTAATATAACCACTTTTAATAAGATGGTAAAAAAAGAATATGTTAACCCTTTTTCCTCCATTCTTATTTTAAGTAATGCGAATTGCTCAATAATCATAAACGGCAATAGTAGTGCTAGTGCATATACGGCTAGAAGTTCATTACTATTTCCAAAAAGTATGTTGCTTACTTTTGTTGCAAATAAAAAAATCAAGCAGCTTGATACTATAACCATACACATAGGAATTAACATGGCATTTATAAGAAGCTTATGCAAATTATCCTTGAACAGATTAAACTCACGCACAAATGCCTGATCCATACCTAAATAAACAACCGTAGAAATCGTACTTTGTGCAAGTATAAACATACTGGCTTTTCCATACTCTTCTGGACTAATAAAATATGTAATTATCGGTACCGTAATAAAAGCAATTACGGCTCCCAACATAGGCCCTAGCGAAAAGCCCCCTATACTTTTAATGAACCTATTCATCAAACATCCTCATCCATTTATGTCTAACAGCTTTCCATGAATATTCGTTATATAGTAACGATTTATTCAGTTCTCTATTAATACTGATTTTATCATCTAAAATTTCTTCTACAATTGTCGGAAGTTCTATAAAGTTTTCATACTTTATGTATTCAACACCATCTGAATCAAATTTGTCATATCTCAACCAAACTGGATTCACTAAAATAGCTCCCCCGTATACGCATTCTCTTATTGTGCCAGATAATCCATCTGAAACCTGTGCATGAATAAATATATCTGTAGCTAATCTTAATCTAGCAATTGATTCCAAATTGAACATTTCATCTAATATTAAATATTCAATACCAGTATTTTCAAGTGCATCAACTATTTCTTGCCTATATCCATCCGGAGTATTATACCCTAAATGAATTAGAAATTCAATTTGGTCTTTATACTGTCGTGGTAAATGAGCCAATTGCCCAATCACATCTAGATGCTGTTGCTCTTTTCTACCATTATATCCCACTGCTATAGAGATCTTATGTTCATTGAGATTAAAAAGTTTTTTGCATTCAGTTTTCGATAATGTACATACTCTTATCTGTTCAAGAGCTGGACTCCCAAAGCCTACAAATGTACATTTTTCATCATACACGTGACCATACAATGAACACAGTTTTTCATGCATGGCCTTAGAACCAATGTTTATCCACTTGCTCCTATCCAGTATTCCCTTCATTTTATTTGCTGAATTTTCATTAGCACAAAAAATATCTGAGCCCCAAAAAGTAGTTATCGTCTTGCCACCCATAATATCAATTATTAATTCCAGTAGCCTTGCTTGGTGTGAATGTGGAGGACTTTGAATGTCGATAAGCTGAATACGACCTTTGTTTTTTATCGAAAAGCATAGTAGCTTAAATATGCATTTCAGCATTTTAAAAACGCGGTTGGATGCAGCAAAAGAAATAATCTCTACACCTATCTCCCTATAAAAATCTATCTCCTCTTTATCCAACTTTTCATATGAAGTGACATAAACCTTATTCCCCAGAAAATGATGCGTATTAAGTATATATTCTTTCGTCCAAACCGATTTAGCATTGCCAATTACTAACACTCTTCGCAAAATATATTCTCCTTTATTTTATAGCTTTTCATTTAAATTAAAAATGTTTTGACCAATCAAAACTCTCCATAAGTTTTTTCCTTATTTCATTACTGGGTTTTTTTCGTTCCCCAATTTTTTTGCACGGAGAGCCAACATATATACCCCAAGGTTCCAAATCCTTTGTGACAAGTGAATTTGCACCTACCACTGCTCCCTCTCCAATTTTTACACCTGGCATAACAGTACAATTTGCACCAACATACGCATCCGTTTCGATTTCAATGTCACCATACATTATTTCGTGTGTTCCGTCAGGTATAAACTCAGCAGAAAAGAAACCATGCAATGCATATGTACTCGTAAGTATTTTTGTTCCTGGTCCAATAAACACTCTGTCGCCAATTGTTGTACTTGCTCCACCCTCAATAATTGTATGCCATGTAATCATACAATGCTTACCAATCTTTAAAGATTTTCCCGCATCAATGAAAGTGTAATCTAAAATACGCGAATAGTCATCAACCATAGCATTTTTACCACGCACTAACTTGGCTAGAGGATAAAAAACAACATTTTCTCCACAATATTTAATATCATTACGAATATTATCACCCATCATATCCAATCCTGTTAATTCTCCATTTTGATTATTAGGAACATCAAAAGGCTTTTTCATAAAATCTTCCTCCTACAAATTCAGTTTATTTAACCATTATAAAAGTAAATACTGCGATTTGATTGCTTATGTACAATAATTTATTCTATCCTATGCTGTTAATTATACCATAATCATTTGCAACACCCAACAAAAAATATTTCAATGCTATTGGTATTAATTAAACACTGCTTTAATCTTTCTATTTTGGGCATAAATACTTCAACAAGGCAAATGTTTTTAGTAAATATGTCTATGGAGGACAATAGAATGAAGATAGAAAGGAAAATAACAAATAAGGTCGTCGGCTTTAGAACTCAAGACGGTGCAGGCGTTAGCCTTGTCAGAGTACTGGGCAACCGGACCACTGACAAGTATGACCCGATTCTGATGCTGGACTCTTTTGACAGTCTAAATCCTGAAGATTACATTGCAGGCTTCCCAATGCACCCGCACAGAGGTATAGAGACCATCAGCTATGTATATAGAGGCGGTATGATTCACAGGGATAGCCTCGGCAATGAAGATGCTATTTCTGATGGAGAAATTCAGTGGATGACCGCAGGTTCCGGAATTATGCACGAAGAAAGGCTTCCTGCTTCTGAAAGAATGTTAGGCGTGCAGCTTTGGTTGAATATGCCGGCAAAGGATAAAATGGCATCTCCTGCTTACCAAAGCGTTAAAAATCACGAAATTGAAGAAATTTCTTTTGAGGGTGGTAAGATTAGACTTTTAGCCGGAGAGTATACTGATGAAAACGGAAAGGTTCATGAAGGCTTCAAAGGCAAGTATTTGCCAATAACCTATTACGATGTCCACCTTAATCCCGGTGCATGTATCGATATCCTTACAGATCCCGATGATTCGGTAATGGCATTCACACTTCTTGGTAAGGGAGTGGTTGCAGGGGAAGATATTGCGGAAAAAACAGCCGTAAAGCTAAGTCAGGGGGATGTTTTGAGGCTTGAGGCAAAGGATGAAAGTGCTCACATTCTATTCATCGCATCAAAGAGCCTTAATGAGCCGATTGCTTGGGGCGGCCCAATCGTAATGAATACAGAAGAAGAGCTAAATGAAGCCTTTAGAGAGCTTCATGCCGGCACCTTCATAAAAGGCGGGGTAGATTATTCTGAAAAATAAAATTGGCGGAGAGCCCGGGATTCGAACCCGGGGCCCTTGCGGGCACGGCATTTCGAGTGCCGCACGATAGACCACTCTGACAACTCTCCGCATATGGTATATACTGTTTTGCGAGTCAAAGAAACTCTATAAACATGAATATAACAAATCTAATTATAACATATGGATTGAATATATCCAAATAGAAAATATAACCGTTAAGTACAATATAATAAGCATAGATATAAGTTAAATATAAAAAGTAGAAAGGAATTACTATGAAAGTATATGAAAATATAAGTCAACTTGTCGGAAAAACACCATTGCTACATCTTTCTGCCTATGAAAAGGCTCAAAGCATTAGTGCAAGTATATATGCAAAGCTGGAGTATTTTAATCCGGCCGGCAGTGTAAAGGATCGTGTTGCAAGAAAAATGATTGAAGATGCAGAAACTACAGGTGCTCTGAAACCCGGTGCAACAATTGTTGAGCCAACAAGCGGAAATACCGGGATCGGTTTAGCTGCCATCGCTGCAGCCAAAGGCTACAAGGCAATATTCACAATGCCTGAAACCATGAGCATAGAAAGGCAGAAGCTGCTCAAGGCCTATGGTGCTGAAGTTGTTTTAACAGAAGGCTCCAAAGGAATGGCAGGTGCAATCTCAAAGGCAAAAGAGCTTGCAAAAGAGTTACCCCTCAGCTTTATGCCTAGCCAATTTGAGAATATGTCTAATCCAAAGGCTCATTTAGAAACTACCGGTCCTGAAATTTGGGAAGATACCGAGGGAAAGATTGACATCTTTGTTGCAGGTATCGGCACAGGTGGAACTGTTAGCGGAACCGGGCAGTATTTAAAGTCGAAAAATCCTAAAATTAAGGTCGTAGCCGTTGAGCCAAGCAGCTCTCCTGTTTTGTCAGGCGGCAAACCGGGACCTCACAAAATCCAAGGAATCGGTGCAGGCTTTATTCCTGCAATTTTAGACACTGATATCTACGATGAAGTTATTCCGATTGATAATGAAGTCGCTATGGAGACTGCAAGACAAGTAGCTACAAAGTCCGGTGCACTGGTCGGTATCTCGTCCGGTGCGGCATTGGCAGCCGCTACTATTTTAGGTAAACGAGAAGAAAATTCAGGCAAAAATATAGTTGTGCTCATGCCTGATACCGGAGAACACTATCTTTCAACAGAGCTTTACTCTAAGTAGATTTAGGTATATAATGGTTTTGGTTAGCGTTAGACAACTTAATATTTAAGGAGGAAACTATGGTTAAAATTACACTTGGAATTGATGGAATGGCATGCAATATGTGTGAAGCCCATATGAATGACGCCATCAGAAATGCTTTTAAGGTTAAAAAAGTAACCTCTTCTCATAAGAGCAAGGAAACCGTGATTATTTCAGAAAATGATATACCGGAAGAATCGATTAAAGCAATTGTAGATGCAACCGGCTATGAGCTCACTTCATTTGCAATGGAGCCTTATAATAAGAAGGGGTGGTTCTCACTTTAATCTGAATTTGCCTGCAGTATAGCTTGAATTAATAATGGGTGCTACTCTACTTTTTTCGTAGAAAAGCACCCGTTTTGTTTTTCATAAATCCAAGGTTTATATACGCAACACAAATTGCCTTATTTAAATTTAAGTTCTGCAAACCCGGATATAAGCCCTACAAATCCGGATATCAGTCTTCCAGATTTCCTTTAAAAACAGTCAAAATAACCGTAGCACAGATTATCATAATCAGCCCAATCAAATCCGGCAGTATAAAAGACACATTGAGGAAAACAGCCACGGAAATAGTCGCCATTAATGGCTCAGATGTCGCAAACAAGCTGGCCTTAGCAGCTCCAATCAGTCTAACACCTTCAAGGTACAAGGAAAATGACATTACCGTTCCAAGTACTATGGCAATTGCCAAAAACAGAAATGTCTTCCCATCCCAAATCCCCGGAACATCCCATGGCCTTGTAAAAAAATTCAAACTCACACCGCTTATAAGCATACCCCAGCCCAGCACCGGCAATGTGCCGAATTTATGCATTACTCTCACCGGGATCAGGCTATAGGCCGCCAATGTTACAGAAGATATGAGACCCCACACAAGTCCCATCTCTGCAATTGCTAAATTATTTAAATCTCCATGAGTGGCAAGCAAAAATACTCCTCCTACAGCCAAAATAAGAGCAAAAATCTCAGCCACAGTCGGAAGTCTCCTGAGCTTCAATGACACCCAAATCATAATCAATGCCGGTGCAGTATATGACAAAACAGTTGCAGTCCCGGCGTTGGAGGTTTCTACAGCAGAATAGTAGGTAAATTGACAAGCACCCATGCCAAATACACTAAATAAAATCAGTTCAAGAGCATCTCTTTTTTCCTTCCAAATGTTTATTACCGCATCCCTGCCCTCTCGCTTTGTGTAGGATAAAGCCAATATCATAATACCTGCACATACGAGTCTGATTCCTACCAGCCAAGGCGCATTTAGTCCTTTATACTGAAATAGGTATTGTGCACATACACCGGAAAGCCCCCATAGAACACCGCCTAAAACTGCAAAGGCTATTCCCTTAGTTCTTTTATTCATATTTCCTTACTTTTCTTTCCTAATAAAACTCATTTTCCATACATTTTCTGAAGGATTATTATATCATTATAAAGGCTCCTTGTCATTGCCATATTTATGCATATATTAAGACCTTGTTAAAGGGGTGTAATTGATGTATTATAAACTCAATAAAGGTTCTGTAATGAATCTACACTTACGAGAAAACAAAAGCCATTGTTGGAGGATTTAAAATGGAAAAAATGCTAATTGGAAAAGGCACCGGTGATGCCTATCTTCTATCTGATAAAGTAAATCAACACGGTCTGATTTCCGGCGCTACAGGTAGTGGGAAAACCGTTACATTAAAGGTCATTGCCGAGCAGCTTTCTGCTCTTGGCGTACCAACTGTAATTCAGGATGTAAAGGGAGACTTGTCAAACATTTCCGTGCCGGGCGCTATGAACGATAAGCTTGCTCAGAGGCTGGAAATGCTCGGCATCAATGAATTTAACTTCTCCGGATTTCCGGTGGAAATGTGGGATGTCTTTGGAGAAACGGGGCTTCCATTGAGGGTAACCGTAACAGATCTGGGTCCGACTCTTTTGTCCCAGATACTAAATTTAAATGAAGTTCAAGGCGGGATTTTGAATATTCTTTTTAAGGTGACCGACAAAGAAGGACTTCTGCTTCTGGATTTAAAGGATCTTCGAAGTGCGCTAAATTATATGATAGAACGCAAAGACGAGCTTTCAAGGGAATATGGTAATATTTCTGCTCAAAGTGTGCAGTCAATCCTCAGAGCCCTTTTGACAATTGAAGATGAAGGTGGAGATATTTTTCTTGGAGAGCCGGGATTGGAAATTACAGATATGCTTAGAACCGATGCCAATGGTAGAGGTGTAGTGAATATAATTCAGGCTAATCGTTTAATACAAAGCCCGACTCTCTATGCGACTTTTCTGCTCTGGATGATTTCTGAAATCTATGAAAGCCTACCCGAGGTTGGCAATCTTGATAAGCCTAAGCTGGTATTTTTCTTTGACGAAGCACATCTTTTGTTCAATGGAATTTCATCTTCTCTTGAGCAAAAAATTCTTCAAACAGTTCGTTTGATAAGGTCGAAGGGCGTGGGAATTTTCTTCATTACTCAAAATCCACTGGACATTCCCGATTCAATTTCCTCCCAGCTCGGGAATCGTGTTGTTCATCAGCTTCGTGCTTTCTCACCAAAGGATGAAAAGGCAGTTAAGAGTGTTGCTGATACATTTAGGGCAAATCCTAATCTCAATACATACAGTGAAATCTTAGGCTTGCGTACCGGTGAAGCTGTAATATCTTTCTTAAACGAGGATGGTGCACCTGCCGAGGCTGAAAAGGCTATGATATTGCCGCCAAAATCCAGCTTTACAGCTCTTGATTCGGTTATGACAAAGGCAATGGTTATGACATCTCCACTTTACAACAAATACAAGGCCTGTGTTGATCGTGAAAGTGCCTATGAGATGCTAAATCGCAAGATTCTTGAGCGAGAGCAGGAATTAGAGGCACAACGATTGGAGGCAGCTCATAAACTGGAGCTTGAGCAAATTGAAAAGGCTCATAAGGCTGAAATCGCCAAGTTAGAAAAAGAAAAACTCAAGGCTGAGAAAGAAGCTGAAAAGGCGTCTCTTAAAAAGGCCGGTCAGGTTGGGCGTCCAAAAAAGAGCGTTATGGAAAAAGGCGTTGACTCTTTCATGGGCTCTGTATCAAGAGCCGTCGGAAGAGAAATTGCCAGAAATGTATTCGGCAGCCTGTTGAAAAGATAAAAGTAATCCCCCTTGCAGAATGGTCAGATGTGACATCATCCGCTATAGGGGGATTTTTTATAATTAGCCTTTTAATTTAGACTCAAAGTGCAATTGCAGTTTTTCTAATTTATAAAGCAAGTAAGCAGATATATAAATCTTCCGGAGAAAATATATTATGGATTTAAATATATCGTAATGGAAATGTAATACCTTCCCCTTTTTGTAAGATGATATCTATTGAAAATTACAAGTTTTTCGCTATACTATAGTATTGCTGATAACAATGAGAGGAGAGCAACTAATGAAAAAAACAAAAAGAGTATTAGCAATGATTTTATCTTTGGCCGTGCTTGCAATTATAATTCCTCAAACAGCTTTTGCTGTAGAAAGTGATGCAAGCCGCTACGAGGAGGTACTTGGAGTAAGGGCAATTGTTAAAGATGCCGAAGTCCATGTATATACTACAAAAAAGGCCGGAGTTGTCGAACTGACAAGGAAGGGTTGGGGTCCTACATTCTCACAGGGATTAGGATTTAGAGAATATACTGCAAAGCCTGCCGATGGATGGGTATGGAAAGGTTGGACATACGAACAGCTGTTCAATGGAAGAGATCTGGGTAATCGTACCGACTTATTCGGAATGAGATATTCATTTTCCAATTCCAGCTCTTATTGGGGAGAGACATACCAAAAGCCAAATGCAACTATCTCTGTTAATCGTTTATTAACAACGCTAGAGTCAACTTGGAACAAACTGACATATAATGTATATGCAAATTTCAATCCCACAATCACTGCCACTGCCGACAATGGCGGAAGCATTACAGACGGCGGCAGAAAAGAGGTTGAATATGATGAAAGCAAAACATACACCATCACTGCCGATGAAGGAAAAGAAATAGATTCAATTACAGTAGATGGTAAGGCTATTCCGACTGAAGCCGGAACCGGTACATTCTCATATACATTTATCAATATAACTGAGCCGCATACTATTCATGCAACATTCAAAAATAAAACTCACAATGTTTCATATGAATTTGTAAGCGGAACGGCAAATACAAATCTTCCGGAAAGTGTAACCGCCTTGCTTCCTAAATCCTCCAGGGTTGTTAACGGAACAGAGGTAACAGCAGTTAACCCGTCTTCACTATCCGTAAAAGCTCCTGACGGACTATGGACATTCAAGGGCTATGATAAGGAAAAACAAGTAGTAACCGATGATATGAAATTTGTAGGAACATGGACCTTCGCAAAATACGCATCTGTAATCAACAATGCTCCAACTATTACCGCAAACAATAAGGAGATCACTGTTGGGGATAAGTTTAATCCACTAGACGGCGTAACTGCTAATGATGATGAAGATGATCCTATCACGGACATTAGAGTTACAGCATCCGATGTTAAACCGTCACAGGTCGGTATATACCATGTAACATATATGGTCACTGACAAAAAAGGTGCTTCTGCCACAAAGACAATCACCGTCACAGTAAAAGAGGCGCCTCAAAACAGCGAGCCACCTAAGGATAACGAACAGCCTAAGAATGCTGACAAAGTTCAAAATAACAATCAGCCTAAAGCAGGTAGCAAGGTAAAAGCTATCGAAAAGGAAAAGCAGGCTCCTGCTCCAAAAACTGTAGAAAAAAAACCAGTTAAAACATCACCTGCTGTAAAAACAGGCGATAACTCAAATATTATGCTACTTAGCATGGCTGCAGTAATTTCATTTATTGGTATAGCAATAACACAGCTTTTCAAGAAAAGAAAAATGAGTAATCAGTCATAACCACCCTTCCCTAGTGTGGTTGACCTAGGGCTGCAAGCCCGAGTATTATCGGCCGGCGTCTAACGATGCCGGATTTTACTGTGCCTACATAATCCCTTTCTTGACATAATATAAATATACGCTGTTCAAATTCAAATTTCTTCAGCCTTATTCTGCTTTGTTTTTCAATTTCCACAAACTTAAAAATTCTTTATCAAATGATAAGTATCCTTAAATCTCAGTCCCCAAATTTCTCTATCGCTTGTAATCTCATCATAAATATCTTCCAGTGTAGAAGCAGGTGACAATGTTCCTAAAATATAGTCTTCTAATTCCACATATCCGATTTTTTCCAATTTACCTAACAGAAACCCTAGGTCTTTATGACTAAACCAACAATCAGTACTTAAGCAATAAGATGTGTTTTGCTTAGTGCAAGCAATTTGACTGTTGAGGAAATCATTAATGCTTGGCTTTTCTTTTTGTAATAAGCGGGTACAAGCCAAGTGATATTCGATTTTTCTCGGACTCTCATCGACAGCTGAAACAAATACAACTCCATATTCATCATCAAAATTCACTGCGAGAACATCTCCCGTACTAAAATACGGCACTCGTTTTATCTTGCATTTCGGCACTTTGACGGGTTTGAGATTTTCACTCTGTAATTGAATTGCTAATTTATCTAAGACCTTTTG
>FONK01000006.1 GCA_900112915.1 Peptostreptococcaceae bacterium pGA-8
GTTGTTTGAGTGTGGCGTGAAGATGGCAATCGCTTTTTTTAATATTTGATTTTCCTCCTCAAGTTGAGCCATACGCTTTTGAAGTTCTTTGACTTGCTTGGCTGTAAGAACTTCTCCGTTATCTGTTTCCACGGTTGAATACTGTTTAATCCATTTTGTGAGTGCTGATTGTGATATCCCATATTCTTTGATGAGTGAAGCTTGTGTTTTACCGTTGTGGTAAAGCTCCACGAGCGTTCGTTTGAAATCCTCGTCATAGTGATTTCTTGTGGACATAAAGATACCTCCTTGTGGTGTCTAATATAATAGTACGTCTGTTTCTTTTATACCATATACGAAATGCGAACTGAAATGGGTAAGATACCTTCGGAATCATATTAAGCCTTATAAGTGAATAATTTACAACAGCACTGAGCTGTAAAGACTTTTTATTGCAAGGTCTCAGAGTGCAAATAAAGGTTTCTGCCTTGGACTAAGGCCGGAGACCTTTTTTATGCTCACTTGTATAAATATGAAAAAAGCATGAACTTTATCATAGTTTCGGCAAATGTGCGGTAAAAATGATACAATATTTGACGAAAAGGACTTAGGGGGGAGATTTTTAAGGAAAAAGAGGTGAATATGAAAAGGTATAAATTTATGGCAGCAAGCTCCAATACAAATATGATTATGGGATTGAGCTATCTCGCAGCAATAGGATTTCCTATGCTAGCAATACGTTTAGCAGTGTTTTATTTGGGACTTGATGAGTTTTTTAAATCTCGTCCGATATTGGTGATTTTGATAACGGGCTGTGTTCTCTATTGTAGCTATCTGTTGATCCGAACTATACAAAAAAGCTTAACGAAATCTTATGTGGTGGAGCTGGAGGACGGCAATATTAATATTACAGAAGACGGTGAGGAAATAATGTCAGGTAAGGTTACATTCTGTGACATTAATAATAGAATAAGAGGTTCGGTAAAAGCTGCAAGCTTAGACATATATACAGAAAATGACAAGATAACTCTTCGAAGCGTAGCCAAAGAATATAAAGCTGTTACAGGGTCACCAATCATAATGTGTTTGGAACAGGTGATGCATCAGATACTGATGCTCTGCTGTCTTTAGGGAAAGAGATAAATAGCATCCTTGGGGAATATGAGCAGGATGATGAAGCATAAATGTGTTCCCGAATTTTAATAGGTTATAGGTGAAAAATATGAGTCAGAACAAAAAGTTGATAGCAGTTATATTTGCTCTGTTGGCAGCAATCTTCTATGCAATTAACACACCGGTTTCAAAAGTACTACTGGACAATGTAGGACCAACATACATGGCGGCGTTTCTATATCTCGGTGCAGGTATCGGAGTCGGCATCATGTATATGTTTCGTTTTCGAAATGATAGCAATGAAGAACGTTTAGGAATAAAGGATCTTCCTTATACCTTAGGGATGATAGTGCTGGATGTAGCGGCGCCGATATTCTTAATGTTGGGAATTAAGAATGGCTCAGCTTCCAACGCTTCCCTACTCGGCAATTTTGAGATTGTTGCAACTACGCTTATTGCGTTGCTTATATTTGGCGAAAAAATAACGGCTAAGCTTTGGTGCGGAATCAGCTTTATTTTCGCTTCAAGCATATTTTTATCATTGGAAGGCGCCGAAAGCTTTCAATTTTCCCTCGGCTCGGTATTTGTGTTCTTGGCAACCTGCTGTTGGGGGCTGGAAAATAACTGCACAAGAAAAATATCTGATAAGAGTACCCATGAAATTGTCTTGCTAAAAGGGATTTTTTCCGGATGTGGAGCTCTGATAGTTGCAATGATTGTAGGAGAGAAAATGCCGGAGATTAGATTTATTATTTTTGCCATGCTCCTAGGTTTTATAGCATACGGTCTCAGCATATTCCTGTATATAAAAGCCCAGAGGGAGTTAGGAGCAGTTAAAACCAGTGCTTACTACGCCATAGCTCCGTTTATTGGGGCCTTTATTGCTTTTGCTGTTAACGGAGAAAAACCGGAGCCGATATATTTCGTAGGGCTTGCTTTAATGATAGTCGGTACAATCTTTGTCGTCTATGATACATTGACAAAACAGCATACTCATGAACATAGGCATGTGATAGTGCACAGTCATAATGGAGTAAGTCATTTACATGTAATAGAGCATAGTCACGAGCACAGCCATTTTGTCTTAGAGGAAAAGCACAAACACTATCATGAGGACTATGTAAATGATGAAGAACATATGTTGGAACACAGAGGTAGAGTGTAAAATCTATATCAGCCGGTTTTTATTTGCCGGATTGCAGCGAAAAATATAGCTTATTTGTCACAATTACAGGTGTCTGTAATTTTTTTAGAAACATGTCTTTTAATATCCTTTGGATAAGTTCCCTTATACTTTTTGTAGTATGTGCTGAATTTAGAGTGGGATGAATAGCCCACGGATTCGGCAATCTCCTTAATATTGAGGTTGGAGTTTAAAAGCAGGATTTCAGCCATATTCATTCTTTTCCTCTGCGAATACTCGGTAATACTCATTTGATATTTTTGTTTAAATAATTTTTTCAATTTGGTACCGCTCATCATAGCAATCTTTTCTAAGGTTTCCTGATGAACATTGATAGCATAATGATCATCAAGATATTTTGCTACATTTCTAATAGCTTTGTCATCGCTTTCAGATAAAGAGCTGTTTTTTTTGCTCAAAAAAGCGTCTATGGTTAGGCTTAACCACTCTTTCGCCTTTGCTTCAAAGAAGATTTCGGCTGCCGGAGATTCCATTTTACAATTTAATATATCTTTTGCTAATGGCTCCAATGATTTTGTAATAATTGATTTTGTGTCAAAAAATATATCCGAGTAACATACCGTATTTTTATCTGTTAAAGAACTCATATATTTCTCGATCATTGGCTGTTTGAAATTGATTTCAACACTGAGATATGGAGAACCTGCGTGAAGTAAAAAACGATAATCTTTATATGCGTTCTTTAAATCAATGATATATAGGACGTTTGAAGTCAAAGTCTGGTAAGGATTAAAGCTTTCTCCGTTAGCGGTAATGATATAGGAGGAAGAAAATCGCATAAAATCGTTCATATCAGGGCATTTGGTTTGTACCATTTCTTTTTTAATAAAAAAGTCGTGGATGCTGACAATAAAGTCTTCTGATTCATAGAACCAGTAAATACCTTCTGCATCATCTCTGTTTATACAGACGTTATGCCCTATTTTGCAGTATTTCGATAACTTATCACACTCGCAAATCTGCATATAATCTTTAACAAATCCATAAAAATCACTCATTTCAGTTTCCTTTCTGCCACATCTGTCCCGATTAGACTTTATCCCCATTAGACATAGTTTGTTTGTATATATTGTAACACATTTTTTAAAATGATACAATTACAGCTAACAAAATGTTATGCTCAGCTTTAAAAGAAAAGTCTTAAAAGCGCATTTCAATCTAAAAGGGATAATATTGATAGGGCTAAACCTTATCATATCCTTCTTAAATGTGAAGAATAAAAGCTTAGTAAAAAGCCTGCAAAGAAAAAGTCAAGGCTAAATTAAGGAAAGGAGATTGTTATCTTGAAAGAAAAACAAAAAAAGAAGCCCTTCGTATTGAAAAGTCTGATGCCCTATGCCGGGCGTAAAGGCTATATGCTTTATATGGCTATGATTTTATCTGCTGCTTCCGGAATTATGGTGCTTATGCCAATGGTTTACATCCATAAAATTGTAAAGAGTATCATACTTGACAGCAGCGGAGTTGACACCCTGATGATAAAGAACTACGCCGTTTATGCCGCTGCGTTTGCCATCGCAGGTCTTTTGCTTTACAGTATAGCGCTTATTGTATCCCATATTTTTGCCTTTGAGGTGGAAGATAATATTATTAAGGTGAATGTGGAAAAATTGATGAAAAAGCCTTTGGGATATTTTTTAAATAGAGAAAGCGGGAAAATCAGAAATGTGATTGTGGATGGCGCTGCCCAAACCCACAGTTTTTTGGCTCATCAGCTTCCAGATATGGCGATGTCGGTGATTTCTCCGATCATTCTTCTGGGGCTGTTTTTATACTTTGATTGGAGACTGGGGGTGGCGAGCCTTATCCCTCTTATCTTCTCAATGTGCCTTATGGCAACCATGATGAATGAGGAAGTGAAAAGGGATAGAGATAAATACTTTGAAGATCTTGCAAATCTATCAGCTGAAACGGTAGAGTATGTCAGAGGAATTCCTGTTGTAAAGACCTTTGCACAGAGTGTTGAGAGCTTCAAAAGGCTTCATTCTTTGATTATTAATCTGAAGAAGAATGTACTGAAGCTCACCTTTATGTACAAAAATAAGATGGCTTTTTATGAAGCTGTTGTAGCCTCCACAGCATTTTTCCTTGTACCGGTAGCCCTGTTTTTAATCGGCAGGGGGGAAGATGTTCGTATGGTTTTAGGAAACTCAATCATTTATCTTTTGCTTGGTCCGGTTTTAGGCATGTTTGTTATGAGAACGACAACAATTACTCAGTTCAGCTTTTTTGCCGTTACAGCCATGGATAAGATTGATAATATGTTGGATTATGAAGAGTTATCATATGGCGAAGCATCCGAGGTTGCGGATGGTTTAGAGTTTAAGAATGTGTCTTTTTCATATAAGGATGAAAAGGTGCTGGATAATATTTCATTTAAGGTAAACAAGGGAGAAACGGTAGCTCTCGTCGGACCGTCAGGTGGCGGAAAAAGTACTATAGCAAGGCTTTCAGCAAGATTTTATGATGCCGACAGCGGAGAAATATTAATCGGAAAAACCAATATTAAGGAGTATGATAAGAAAGCCTTGATGCGAAAGATTGCCTTTGTATTCCAAGGATCAAAGCTCTTTAAGATGAGCCTTAAGGATAATCTGCTTTTAGGCAAAGAAAATGCAACGGCTTCCGAGATAGAACATGCCCTTGTAAATTCCGGTTCAAAGGAAATCATAGATAATCTTGACAAGGGGCTTGATACCGTTTATGGAACGAAGGGGACCTATTTTTCAGGTGGAGAAGTGCAAAGACTTGCTATTGCAAGAGCGTTTTTAAAGGATGCGGATCTTTTAATTTTAGATGAGGCTACAGCTTTTGCGGACCCTGAAAATGAAAATATCATTCAGACATCCTTCAAAAAACTTTCTGAAAATAAGACAACCCTCATAATAGCACATAGACTTTCAACGGTGGTTGATGCCGATAAAATCCTTGTGATAGATGATGGAAAAATTGTGGAAGAGGGAAGACACGAAGAGCTTCTTGAAAAGGGAGCGACCTATAAAAAGCTTTGGGATGAGTATCAAAGAGCGGTCAATTGGAGAATAGGAGGTCAAAATGGATAAATATTTTATAAAAAAATATGCTTTAACGGAGACAGGAGCGAAGAACCTGAAGAAAGCTATTTTTTCTCATACCATCTTAAATCTGACAAAGATGTTTCCGCCGATTATAGCCTTTACCTTCCTGTTCCAATACTTAGGTGATTTGGAAGGTATAAAGGGGGCTTTAAGTCTTTCCGATATTCTTTACATAGGGGTTATTTTAATCATGCTTATCGTCATGTACTTTGTGGCGAGATGGGATTATGTAAGGCTTTACGCCGCAGTTTACGATGAAACGGCAAACTCGAGAATAGATCTTGCGAACCGAATGAAAAAGCTTCCTCTTTCATATTTCGGGAAAAGGGATCTGACCGACCTTGCTACAACTATGATGGGGGATATTACCATATATGAGGAGGTTTTCTCCCATGCCGTGCCTCATATTTATTCCACAAGCATTTCCACAGCCATTATAGCTGTTATGATTTTAGGCTATAACTGGAAATTGGGCATTGCAGCACTTTGGGTGATCCCAGTATCTCTGCTTATCTTTTATCTGTCGAAGAAAAAACAAAGAAAAACTATAGATAAATGGATTCAAGCCAGCCGAAGGGTATTTGATGATCTACAGGAGAAAATTGAGCAGATTGAAGAGATTAAGTCATACAATCTGGAAGAAAAGGCGACGGGAGGCTTCTTTGATAAGCTAAATCGTGCAACCAAGGTAAAGCTTGAGACGGAATTTGTGTCGGGAGTGTCAATTGCCTTTGCGGGAATTCTTTTAAAGCTTGGCATTGTAACGGTGGCCATCATCGGAGCCAATATGCTGATTGCGGGAGAAATCAATGTTCTGGTTTATATTGCTTTCCTAATCTTAACGGCAAGCATCTATTTGCCGATTGAGAACATTCTTGCGTTTATGGCAATGATAAATCTTCTTGACAGTGTTGTTACAAGAATGAAAGAAATAAAAACTATGCCTATTCAAGAAGGAAAATCCGTTATGAATATAAAAAACTACGATATAGAGTTCAAGGATGTTCATTTCGGCTACGATGACTATTCAGTGATTAACGGTGTAAGCTTTGCCGCAAAGCAGGGTGAGGTAACGGCACTTATCGGTCCGTCGGGCAGCGGGAAGACGACTCTGACCAAGCTTGCCGCAAGATTTTGGGATATAGATAAGGGGCAAATCCTTCTGGGCGGAGAGGATATCGGAAAAGTTGACCCGGAAACGCTTTTAAAGCATTTTTCCATCGTATTTCAGGATGTGGTTTTATTTAACACAAGTATCAGAGACAATATCAGAATAGGAAAAAAAGGTGCTACAGATGAAGAAATCTTGCATGCCGCTAAAATTGCAAGATGCCATGAGTTCATTGAAAAAATGCCGGAAGGAATAGATACGGTTATAGGAGAAAACGGAGAAAGACTTTCGGGAGGGGAAAGACAGAGATTGGCCATTGCAAGAGCTATTTTAAAGGATTCGCCCATTATATTGATGGATGAAGCCACAGCATCCCTTGATGTTGAAAATGAAAGTCTTATTCAGGAAGCTTTGTCGGAGCTGATTAAGAACAAGACGGTTATTGTCATTGCCCACAGAATGAGGACCATAAGAAACGCAGATAAGATTGTCTTATTAAATCAAGGAAAAATCGAAGCTATGGGCACGGATGGTGAACTCAGAGCAAGCTCAAAATTATATCGGGACATGATTGAGAAATCTATGTCATAATTCAAAATTTATGAGGGAGTGATAATTTGTAAATATGGAAATAGCAAAAGAAAAAACGATGATACTTAATGACAACATGTTAAAAACCTGCCTTAAGCTTTCTCTTCCTGCGGTTATCGCCATGTTTTTATACGGATTAAATACTGTCCTCGATGCGGCATTTGTAGGCAGATTGGTTGGTGAAGAAGCTCTTGCGGGAGTTTCTATAGTTTATCCTTTAACTCAGATAGCTCTCGGCTTGGGGTCCTTGGCAGGAGTCGGAGCCGGCTCTTATCTCAGTATTTTGATAGGAGAAAATAATAAAGAAATACAAAAAAGAATATTGGGAAACACAAATACTCTTATTATACTTTTGAGTATATCTACTATGCTTCTTGGGCTTTTGTTTATGAAGCCAATGCTTAATTTAATCGGAGCAAGGGGAGAAAACTTAATCTATGCAAGAGAATACTACAGTGTAACCATTTTCGGCGCTGTATTCTGGATAGGCGGGCTTGCGTATAATATGATTGTAAGGGCGGAAGGAAAGATGAAAACAGCGGCTCTTATGATGGGGCTGGGGATGATAGTTAATATTGTATTTAATTATCTTTTTATGGCCGTTTTAAATATGGGTGTTAAGGGTGCTGCTTGGGGAACTAATGTGGCAATGTTTGTTTACTGCCTGCTATTTTTCATCTACTGCAAAAGAAAAAAAGCGAGCTTTGAAACAAATGAAATGCAAATATATTTTGACAAGGATATTATCAAAGAGATTGTAAATATCGGTGTACCGTCGTTTATTATGACTGTTATGACGGTCATCCAGGGGATAATTATTCTAAAAGCGTTAAATACATTTGGAACTACGTCAGATGTGTCCTTTTATGGAATTGTATTCAGAATTTTAAATCTCTTAATGACACCGATTTATGGTCTGATGAGAGCTCTACAGCCTGCTGTCGGGATAAATTACGGGGCAGGAAAAATGGACAGGGTAATCGGATTTTACAAGACATTTTCAGCCGTTGCCTTTATATTTATTCTTCCTATGTGGCTCGTATCAATTATGGCACCGGAGTCCGTCCTTCGCTTAATGCTTCCTACGGGGGAATTTAGCATGACTGACTTAAATTATTTCAGGACCATCATTTTAATACTTCCAATGCTTTGTCTGGTATTGACGGCGATGACATTCTTCCCGGCTATTAAAAAACCGAAACCGGCTATGGTGGTTGGCATTGGAAGGCAAGCGTTTCTCTACATTCCGCTTATGATTATATTACCTAAACTTTTCGGGATAGGATCAATCTATTACGGTTCTTTTGCAATAGATACATTATTGACATTTATCATTGTATTTATGCTTGCAAAGGAGTTTCAGGCTTTACGAACTATAAAAAACAGCTCGGTTACGCAGCTCATTTAGATGAACCGGATGGAAAGTATATCTTGCCTACTTTGGATTAGAAGCATATAGGTTTAGCCTGTATGCTTCTTTTAATGTGGCTGACCCGCTTTAAGCCGTGGGTTGAAACTGTATAAAAATAAACAAATTTGCCTCGTGTTTTTAGTGAACAAAACAAAAATCTATAAAATATATAGCAAACCATCACGAAAGAAAGTATAATATAAGTAACTTTGTAATAAAAAAGGAGAATCTGACATGGCAGTGATTATAAGTGGAAAAACATTAACTGTAGATGAGGTTATCAAAGTTTGCCGAGGTATGGAAAAGGTTGAATTGGCACCGGAGTCCAAGACGGCAGTCACTGAGGCAAGAGATTATATTGAGAAGAAGCTGGATGAGGGCGCCATAATATATGGACTGACAACCGGCTTTGGTAAGTTCGCTAATGTTTTTATTTCCAAAGAAGAGACTGCTGAGCTGCAGAAAAACCTTATAATAAGTCACACCTGTGCAATGGGGCAAGGCTATGAACAAAAATATGTGAGAGCGGCAATGCTGCTTAGATGCAACGCTTTGGCAAGGGGAAACTCAGGAATTAGACTTAGCACGCTACAGACTTTGATAGACATGCTAAATGCGGGAATTCATCCGGTAGTTCCTGAAAAAGGCTCTTTAGGAGCCTCCGGCGATTTGGCGCCTCTTTCTCATATTGCCATGGGTCTCATAGGGCTCGGAAAGGTTGAGTATAAGGGGGAAATCATAGATGCGGAGAAGGCTATGAAGGCAGAAGGTATTTCTCCGATAGCTCTTGAGGCAAAAGAAGGGCTGGCCTTAAACAACGGAACGCAGATGATGACGGCTGTAGGCGTAAATGTCCTTTACGATGCAATGAAGCTGGCAAAGATAGCGGATATAGCTGCCGCTTTAACCTCAGAAGCGCTTCGTGGAATCACAAAGGCCTATGACGGTAAAATTCATTTGTTGAGGGGTCATCAGGGACAAATTGACTGCGCAGAAAACCTTAGAAATTTATTGGCGGATAGTCAAAACGCCTTGCCTGTACAGGAGAGCAAGGTTCAAGACCCGTATTCATTAAGATGCGTCCCTCAGATTCACGGAGCATCAAGAGACGCCTTTGAATATGCATTTAATGCAGTAACAAAAGAGCTAAATGCCGTAACTGATAACCCTATCGTCTTCCCTGATGAAGATGAAGTTATTTCAGGAGGAAATTTCCACGGACAGCCGATGGCTTTGGCTTTCGATTTCTTGAAGATGGCCATTGCAGAGCTTGCCAATGTATCTGAGAGAAGAGCTGAAAGGCTTATCAATCCTGCACTTTCCGAAGGATTACCGGGATTTTTGACTAAATATGGCGGGGTCTGCTCCGGATTTATGATTGCACAGTACGCAGCGGCATCGATGGTTTCAGAGAACAAAATATATGCACACCCGGCTTGTGTCGATTCTATTCCAAGCTCCGGGAATCAAGAGGATCATGTTTCCATGGGAACCACATCCGCCAGAACTGCAGCTATGATTCTTGATAACGCCGAAAAGGTTTTGGGAATAGAGCTTGCGGCGGCGGCTCAAGGAATATGGCTGAGACAGGAAATAGGTGAAGAGGGAATTGATAAGCTATCAAAGGCAACAAGGGCTGCATATGATTTCATAAGAACCAAGTCTGAGCCTGTAGATAGAGATGTGATAATGCACGATGAGCTTGTTAAGTTTGACCAAATGATTAAAGATGGCAGCTTACTTGAGGCAGTTGAAAAGGTGCAGAAATTAAATTAGATAAACTTTTTTTAATAAACTTTGTTCAGACAACATATTTTGCTGTTGTCAAGGAGGATAGGATAGTTGATATTGAAAGGAGAAGAGCAATGGAAGGAAATAGAAAAATTGCTGAAGCAATGACAATTAAATTGGATAATGAATATCCTGAATACCCGGACTTCCAAGAGGGAATCAGAAGGGCACCGGACAGAGGCTTTAGACTGACAAAGGCGCAGACCGAAATTGCCCTTAGAAACGCATTGAGATATGTGCCGGAGGAGCTGCATGAAAAGCTGGCACCTGAATTTCTCGAAGAGCTTTTGACCAGAGGTAGAATCTATGCCTATAGATATAGACCTAAAGGACGACTGTACGGCAAACCAATAGACGAATATAAGGGAAACTGTCTTGCAGGTAAGGCGTTTCAGGTTATGATTGAAAACAATTTGGACTTTGAAGTAGCCCTTTATCCTTACGAGCTTGTAACCTACGGAGAAACAGGAGCGGTTTGTCAGAATTGGCTGCAATATAGATTAATAAAGAAATACCTGGAGGCTATGACTGATGAGCAGACTCTTGTAGTAGAATCAGGACATCCGCTGGGACTTTTCCCGTCAAAGCCTGAGGCCCCAAGGGTAATAATCACAAACAGCCTTATGATAGGTGAGTATGACAACCTTGAAGATTGGGAAATTGCTGAAGAAATGGGCGTTGCAAACTACGGACAGATGACTGCGGGCGGCTGGATGTATATTGGACCTCAGGGCATCGTTCATGGCACTTTCAATACGATACTAAATGCAGGAAGAAAGTATTTGGGCGTTAGCGAGCAAGGTGATTTGAAGGGTCATACCTTCGTATCGTCAGGGCTTGGCGGTATGAGCGGCGCTCAGCCAAAGGCGGCGAATATTGCAGGTGCGGTTGGAATTTTTGCGGAAGTTGACAGGTCCAGAATTGAAACAAGACATAATCAAGGCTGGGTTGATGTGGTTTTAGAGGATATAGATGCAGTTTTTGCTCTTGCAGAAGAAAAGCTTAAAGGGGGAGAGACAATTTCCATTGCATATCATGGCAATATAGTTGACCTTCTTGAAGCAGCTGTGAGAAAGGATTTCAAAATAGATTTATTGTCAGACCAAACCTCGTGTCACAATGTTTACAACGGAGGATACTGCCCGGCCGGCCTCTCTTTTGAGGAAAGAACTAAGATGCTCAGCCAAGATAGAGATGGCTTCATAAGAGAGGTTAATAAGACGCTAAGAAGACATTTTGAGGCAATTAAGACGTTGACTGAAAAAGGGGCATATTTCTTTGATTACGGAAACTCTTTCATGAAGGCTATGTTTGACTCAGGAATAACTGAAATTTCTAAAAATGGTGTAGATGATAAAGATGGATTTATTTGGCCTTCATATGTTGAAGACATTATGGGCCCAATTCTTTTCGATTACGGATACGGACCGTTCAGATGGGTTTGCCTGTCAGGGAGACCTGAAGATTTAGATGCTACAGATAGAACGGCAATGGATTGCATCGACCCTAACAGAAGATCTCAGGACAGGGACAACTATGTATGGATCAGAGATGCGAAGGAAAACAAAATGGTCGTAGGAACCCAGGCGAGAATCTTATATCAGGATGCTGAGGGAAGAAGAGACATTGCCTTGGCCTTTAACAAGCTGGTTAGAGATGGCAAGGTTGGACCTATTATGCTGGGAAGAGACCATCACGATGTGTCAGGAACCGACTCGCCATTTAGAGAAACTTCAAATATCAAGGATGGCTCCAATGTAATGGCGGACATGGCAGTTCAGTGCTTTGCCGGAAATGCAGCCAGAGGAATGTCGCTATGCGCACTTCATAACGGAGGCGGTGTAGGAATCGGTAAGGCTATAAACGGCGGATTCGGGCTGCTCCTTGACGGAAGCGAAAGGGTAGATGATATTATAAATTCAGCTATGATGTGGGATGTAATGGGAGGCGTAGCCAGAAGAAGCTGGGCAAGAAATGAAAATGCAGTTTCCGTATCCTGTGCATACAACAAGAAATATGACGGCAAAGGACATATTACTATCCCGTACATGGCAGACGACAAGCTTATAGCAGATACTCTTGAAAAATTCTTGAAATAGGCGGTATAACTATGTCAACATTACTTGTAAAAAACATTGGCTGCATGCAGACTCCGATAGGAAGCTTTAGCCACAGGGGGGCATCTCAAGGAGAAAATCTGAAGCTTTCCGAGGCTGCAATACTAATTAAAGACGGAATAATAAAAGAAATAACCTCAGAGGGCGTAATGCCGGAGGGAGCTGATTCGGCTGACGTGGTAGTTGATGCCATGGGAAAGCTGGTAACTCCCGGCTTGGTAGATGCCCACACCCACATGGTTTTCGGCGGATATAGACAGCATGAAATCCCAATGAAGCTAAAGGGGGCAGGCTACTTGGATATACTCAAGGCAGGTGGCGGAATTAACTACACTGTGAGAGAAACAAGAAAAGCCGACTTTGAAAGCCTCTACGACAAAACAGCCGCGTTCCTTGATGAAATGGCCGGCCTGGGTGTTACAACCTGCGAAGCAAAAAGCGGATACGGCTTGGATGAGGAAACTGAAATTAAAATACTTAGGGTGTTGAAAAAGCTCAATGAAGAGCATCCGTTGGATGTGGTCAGCACCTTTATGGGAGCCCATGCAGTACCTGAAGAGTATAAGGATAATTCAGAAGGCTTCTTAAAACTGATGATAGAGACAGTTCTTCCAAGAGTTAAGGCGGAAAACTTGGCGGAATTTGCAGATGTGTTCACTGAAAAGGCTGTATTTAATAAAGAAGAGAGCAAAATCTATTTAGAGGCGGCTAAGAAGCTGGGATTTGGCCTGAAAATACATGCAGATGAAATTTATCCGATAGGAGGCTCCACCTTAGCGGGAGAAATCGGAGCGGTCAGCGCAGAGCACCTGATAAAAATAGATGAAGCAGGTCTTGAAGCCATGGCAAAGGCAGGTGTTACAGCTGTCTGCCTGCCGGGAACATCATTTTATTTAGGAGCTGACTTTGCCCCTGCAAGAAGGATGATTGAAATGGGAATACCCGTAGCCGTGTCTACAGACTTCAACCCTGGCTCATGCCCATCCTTGAACCTACAGTTTATAATGAATCTGGCGATGCTGAAATACAAGATGCTGCCTGAAGAAATTCTAACGGCCGTAACAATAAATGCAGCCTGTGCAATTAATCGAAGCGACTTGGTAGGGACTTTAGAGGTTGGAAAGCAGGGAGATTTGGTAATATGGGATTGCGAAGATTTTGAGATGCTCTGCTACAGATATGGCTCAAACCTGGCATTGTCAACGATAAAGAAGGGAGTTCTGATATGAAGAAATTAATTGAAATGGACATTAAGGAATACTTGGATATGCTGAAATCCGATGCTCCTGCACCGGGAGGCGGTTCGGTAAGTGCTTTAGCAGGAGCTCAGGGAATTGGACTTGCCATGATGGTAGCGGATCTTACCCTGGGAAAAGAAAAATTCCAAGACTTTTTCCCAATATGCCAGCGGGTCAAAGAGGAGGGAGAGAGACTTTTTGAAAATCTTTCCGATTCCATTGATGCGGATACAGAGGCATTTAATTTAGTGGCAGTAGCGTTTAAAATGCCCAAGGATACAGAGGAAGATAAAGCGGCAAGAAGTGCGGCAATTCAAGCAGGAACCTTGAAGTCCACAGAAGTGCCGTTTCAGACCATGAAGCTGGCCTTTGAGGGTCTTTTGCTGGCGGAAGCTATGATAGGACATTCAAATCCAAACTGTGAAAGCGATCTCGGCGTGGCGGTTTTGAACCTTAGCGCAGCGGTAAATGGAGCGTGGATGAATGTTTTGATTAATCTTGACAGCTTACAGGACAAAACAGCCGCAGAGAAGTTCAGGGCTCAGGGGCAAGATATTTTTGATGAGGCAAACCAAATTGCTCATAGAGCACTTAAAAAGGTACTATAAAAGATATTTTAGGAGGAAGATATGGCACAGATTATAGAAAGTATTCCAAACATCAGCGAAGGCAGAAGGATGGATGTTATTGAGGCTTGCGTAGATGAAATTAGAAGCACTCCGGGTTGCACCCTGTTGAGCTTTATGCCTGATGAAAGTCATAACAGAACAGTAATCACATACATTGGAGATGCAAAAGGCGTCGAAGAAGCCAGTGTGAAATTGGTTAAGAAGGCTGCCGAGCTTATTGACCTTAGAGAGCATAAGGGGGAGCATCCCAGAATGGGAGCTGTCGATGTGATGCCTTTTCTTGCAATTAAGGATTGCGATGTAAATGACTGTGTTGAGCTTTCAAAGCGTGTAGGCGCAAGGATTGCCGAGGAGGCGGGAGTTCCGGTGTTTTTATATGAGCATTCCGCTACAAGACCGGAAAGACAGAATTTGGTTAAAATTAGAAAAGGTCAGTTTGAGGGCATGGCTGAAAAGGTTCAAGATGATATTTGGGAGCCGGATTTCGGTGGAAGAAGAATTCATCCGTCAGCGGGAGTGATTGCTGTCGGGGCCAGACCGCCACTAATCGCATACAATCTTAACCTAAGCACGGATGATGTTGAAATTGCTAAGCAGATTGCTGCTGTCATCAGAGAAAAGGATGGCGGATTAAAATGCGTAAAGGCTATGGGATTTGAGATTGATGATGAAAAGACAGGAAAGAAATATGCTCAGGTTTCAATTAATATGACAAACTATGAACAGACACCCCTTTATAGGGTTACAGAAATGGTTAAATCCGAGGCCAAGAAGTGGGGAGTTACAGTTGTTCAGTCGGAGATCATAGGACTTTGCCCTATGAAGGCCCTTGTTGATTCGGCAGAATATTATTTGCAAATAAAAGATTTTGATTATGACGTGCAGGTTTTAGAAAACCACATAATATAAAAAGTTAAAGTAAAGGTATGTATTAAAAAAGAGGTGACTACAATGAAATATGAAATTAAAGGTGGAAATCTCCCTGTTGTGATTTGTAAATTATCATCAGGTGAGAAGATTATTACTGAAGGTGGCGGCATGTCATGGATGACTCCTAATATGGAAATGTCAACTTCAGGTGGCGGTATGGGTAAAATGTTTGGAAAAATGCTTTCCGGTGAAGCTCTGTTCCAGAACATATATACGTGTAACGGTGGAGAAGGGGAGATTGCATTTGCATCAAGCTTTCCGGGTGAAATCAGGGCGTTTGAAGTTAGTCCCGGCCGAGATATGATATTGCAGAAATCAGCTTTTCTGGCCAGTGAAGCATCTGTTCAGCTTTCCACCTTCTTCAACAAAAAGTTGGGAGCGGGATTCTTTGGCGGCGAAGGCTTTATAATGCAAAAGATATCCGGAAACGGCATAGTGTTTGCTGAATTTGACGGCAGCGTAGAAGAATATACTCTCGGTGTGGGGGAATCCATGATTCTGGATACAGGACATCTGGCTGCTATGGAAAGCACCTGTACTATGGAAATTGTAACTGTCAAGGGCCTAAAAAACAAATTGCTCGGCGGTGAAGGGTTCTTTAATACTAAGGTTACCGGACCGGGTAAGATATATATTCAGACAATGCCGTTGTCAAATATTGCATCAATGCTGGCTCCGTATTTTGTTACAGGTAATTAAAAGCTGAAGCACGAGAGTGGCGACTATAATCTGCATAAAGGGGAGTCTATGGCAATGGAGCCTATGGCTCCCTTTTTGGTTGGCAATATTGGGGGTTTTATAGCCTTAGCCTTAGGTTTATAGTCTTATAGGACAAAAAAGTAAAAATGCCCATCCAATGATAGGCATTTCTACTGAAAGTGTGTGTATTCAATAAAAGAAGAAAAGTTTGTTACTACCAAACTTAATTGAACAACTAGAGTTTAACACTAAATGTAGGTTAAAATGTGAAAATGCCGTGATGTTTTATGGTAGTTTACTTCACATTACTCGCCGTCGCTGTTTTCAACAGTGTATACCCACCTGATTGAGTCTTCCGGCTCTAAGGTAATATGAGAAGGTGTAGCTAAGACATTTTTCTCTTTGGCAGGTTTCCCGTTTACAAATAAATCCCAGTGACCATTACCGTAATCACCGTTTTTAATGTTGTTAATGCCTACCAAGTCACCTCCGGTGGTTTCTACTAAAATCGGCAAGCCGACTACAGTTCCGTAGAGCTGAATTGAATCAAGAGCGGTTGAGCCCTTTTCAAAGACAAACTTTTGGTTGATTAAATCCGGCAAGTTTGCTTCATCAGGATAATCAATGGATATGTATATATTCATTGTTTTGCCGCTTTCGTCACTACCGGCATCCTTAGGCTTTGCCTTTTCGCCGGTGCAGCCTGAAATAACAGCTGAAATCATAACCACAACAAGCATCAGGGTGACAATTCTATATAATCTACTTTTCCTCAGCATATATGATTTCTCCTTAAATTCTTATGGATAATATACCCTGAAGTAATAATTTTGTCAAATTTTATTAAGCAGTTAAAACCTTTATTTTTCCTATGTTTTGTGGTAAAATAATAATTTGAAAAGTTATGCAACTCTGCATGAAACAGGTAGGAGGAATAGACGATTCAATGGAAAGTCAAAGCTTAGGCTTATCTATAGCTTTAATAATAATTTTTCTCATATTTTCCGCATATTTTTCTGCCACGGAAACGGCATTTACGTCTATTAACAGAATAAGGCTGAAAAACCTTGCCTCAGGACAAGGAGCGGGAAAGAACGATGAGGAGCTTTCAAAAAAAGCAAAAAAGGTTCTGGCTCTTGAACAGAAATACGACCAGCTTCTGTCCACAATCTTAGTCGGCAACAACCTGGTGAACATCGCATTGACTGCGGTTGCAACTGTTTTGTTCATTGAGCTTTATGGGAAATATGGTGCAACCATCTCTACAGTTGTAGTTACAATAGTGGTTCTAATCTTTGGTGAAATTTCCCCCAAAAGTCTTGCGAAGGAAAATCCCGAGGGTTTTGCCATGATATCGGCGCCCTTCATAGGTCTTTTAATTTGGATTTTGACTCCGATTAACTGGATTTTCAGTCAGTGGAAAAAGCTTCTTTCAAGGGTGCTTAAAATTTCCGACAATAGAGGAATTACCGAGGATGAACTTTTGACTATAGTTGAAGAGGCTGAAACTGAGGGAAGCATTGAGGCGGACCAAAGTGAGTTGATTCAAAATGCCATAGAATTTAATGAGCTTGAAGCATGGGATGTTTTGACGCCGAGAGTCGATATTGAAGCCATTGAGCTGGACTCCACAAAAAAAGATGTCGCTAAAATGTTCTTGGAAACGGGCTTTAGCAGACTGCCTGTCTATGACGGTTCTTTGGACAGAATTTTGGGTGTGCTTAACCAGAAGGATTTTCACAACTACATAGCCGGCTCCGGTAAGACAATTTCTGACTATGTAAAGCCGGTTATTTATGTGGCGGGGTCGATGAAGGCTGCCGTTTTGTTGAAGAAGTTACAGATAAACAAGACTCATATTGCCATAGTTGTTGATGAGTACGGTGGAACAGCAGGTCTTGTTACTATGGAGGACATAATTGAGGAGCTGGTCGGTGAAATCTATGATGAGCATGATGAGATTGAAACAACCGAGATTATGCCCTTGCAGGACGGAAGCTACAGAGTCATGTGCAGTACCAATGTTGAAAAGATGTTCGACTACTTCGACGAGGAAGCTGATTTGGATGTGACCACAGTAAACGGCTGGGTAGTAATGCAGCTGGACAAAATGGCGGAGGACGGTGACTCTTTTGTCTATGAAACAGCTAATAAGATTTTCATGGGTAAGGTTACGAAGGCCGAGGAGAAAAAGGCCATAGAGATAAATTTACGAGTGCAGGATAAAACGGAAGGTGAAGAATAGAAAGGGGAAAGTATGGGACTATTAGAGAAGATTTTTGGAGATTTAAACGAGAAGGAGGTTAAGAAGCTAAGCAAAATCGTAGACAAGATAGAGGCTTATGACGAGGCTATGGCTGCCTTGAGCGATGATGAGCTGAGAGAAAAAACTCAGGAATTTAAGGATAGATTGGCGGGGGGAGAGACCCTTGACGATATTTTGCCTGAAGCCTTTGCGGTTTGCAGAGAGGGTGCTGTCAGAAGTCTTGGAATGAAGCACTTCAGGGTACAGCTTATCGGTGGAGTTGTTTTGCACCAGGGCAGAATTGCAGAAATGAAGACCGGTGAAGGTAAGACCTTGGTTGCAACCTTGGCAGCGTATTTAAATGCCCTTGAAGGAAGAGGTGTTCATGTAATTACAGTAAATGACTACCTGGCAAAGCGTGACGCTGAGTGGATGGGTAAGCTGTATAATTTCCTCGGACTTACAGTAGGCTGTGTCATTCACGGAATCACTCAAGATGAGAGAAATGCTGCTTATCAGGCAGATATTACCTACGGAACAAATAACGAATTCGGTTTCGATTACCTTAGGGACAACATGGTAATTTACAAGGATCAGCTTACACAGAGAGAGCTTAATTATGCAATTATAGACGAGGTGGACTCAATCCTGGTGGATGAGGCGAGAACGCCCCTTATCATTTCAGGGCAGGGGGACAAATCGACGGATATGTATCAGACTGCTGATGCCTTTGTCGTGGGACTTAGAAATGAAGAGGACTTCACCATTGAAGAAAAGGATAAGCAGGTTTCTTTAACTGACGAGGGTATTGAAAAGGCGGAGCATTACTTCGGCTTAGAAAACTTCGGTGATCCTGAAAATATGGAAATCAATCATCATGTTATGCAGGCTTTAAAGGCCAGAAACCTTATGGAGAGAGATGTGGACTATATCGTAAAGGATGGGGAAATCGTCATAGTCGATGAATTTACCGGCCGTTTGATGTTCGGAAGAAGATATAGTAACGGACTGCATCAGGCAATTGAAGCCAAGGAAAGACTGGATGTAAGGTCAGAGTCTAAAACCCTGGCAACAATTACTCTTCAAAACTATTTTAGAATGTATAACAAGCTTTCCGGTATGACAGGTACTGCAAAGACTGAGGAAGACGAATTTAGAGATATTTACAACATGGACGTTGTAGTGATTCCGACAAATAAGCCGATTGCCAGAAATGATATGCAGGATGCGGTTTATCAAACAGAAAAGGGTAAATTCAAGGCTATTGCAAATAGGGTTGCTGAGGTTAACAAAACGGGGCAGCCGGTTCTTGTCGGTACCATTTCCATTGAAAAATCAGAGCTGTTAAGCAGCCTGTTAAACAAAAGAGGCATCAAGCACAACGTTCTGAATGCAAAGCAGCACGACAAGGAAGCTGAAATTGTTGCTGAAGCAGGAAGACTGGGCTCTGTTACCATTGCTACAAATATGGCAGGTAGAGGTACTGACATAATCCTGGGAGGAAATCCGGAATTTGAGGCTAAGAAGGAGATGTCCAAGACGGGATTCAGTGATGATGAAATCTCCTTTGCAACAAGCCTTCTAAAGTCTGATGATCCGGCATTTGTTAAAGCCAGGGATGAATTTAATAGACTGCACAAGGTTTTCATGGAGGAAAGAAAGGCTGAGCAGGAAAAGGTTGTAAGCCTGGGCGGACTTTGCATTTTAGGTACAGAAAGACACGAATCAAGGCGCATTGATAATCAGCTTAGAGGTCGTGCCGGAAGACAGGGAGATCCGGGTCAAACTCAATTCTTCATATCCCTTGAGGATGATCTCATGAGACTCTTCGGTGGCGAAAGAATGCAGAATATAGTAAACAGAATGGGCCTTGATGAGGATGAAGCCATTGAAGCAGGCATGCTTTCACGATCAATTGAAGGCGCTCAGAAAAAGGTCGAGGGGAAGAATTTCGGTATCAGAAAGTATGTCCTTCAATATGACAATGTAATGAATAAGCAGAGAGAAGTAATCTATGAGCAGAGAAGAAAGGTTCTTTTCGATGAGGATATGAAGGAATACATCATTACCATGATTCACGAGCTTGTTGAATCCATTATAGATCCATTTATCTTAAGCTCCAAATATCCTGAAGAGTGGGATTTTGAAGGCATGGAAAAGAGCCTGAAAAAAGTCAGCGACAAGTTCCGAATGAAGAAATTCTCAGATGATGACATCAACGCCATGGACGGGGATTCTCTGAAAGAAGAAATTGTAGCGGAATTCGATAGAATTTATGACGACAAAGAAGCTGAAATCGGTTCTGACAGAATGAGAGAAGTTGAAAGAATGATACTTCTGAGAGTCGTTGACAATATGTGGATGGATCATATTGATGCAATGGATCAGCTGAAGACAGGTATCGGACTTAGAGGACTTGGTCAGCAGGATCCTGCTGCCGCATATGCAAAGGAAGGCTATGATATGTTCCTACAGATGATAGATGAAATCAGAGAGGATACCGTTAAGTATTGCTATAATGTTTCTGTTGAAACCGGAACTGAGCGTAAGGCTGTAACCGCAGAAGGGAAAGAAGTTAAGGAAGATTATTCTGATGCCTCAGGCTCAATGCCGGGACAGACAGGGGTTCCCGAAAGAGAAAGAAAGCAGGAAACTGTAAGAAGAGATCAGCCTAAGGTCGGGAGAAATGATCCTTGCCCGTGCGGCTCAGGGAAAAAATACAAAAATTGTCATGGGAGGAATGCGTAAGTGATAATACTTGATCAGGTAAAGCAAGAAATACCGCAGCTTTTAGCAAAATTGATAGAGGTAGGTGAGTCTCTTTGACCTGCCCGGGTTAAAGAATGAGATTAAGGACCTGGAGAGAATAAGCAGTGACCCTAATTTCTGGGATAATCAGGACAAGGCTCAAAAGGTTTTAAAGAAAAAGAAGGCTCTTGAAGCCACCCTAAGCAGCTATGAGGCAATTTATCAGGGTCTTGAGGACTCCGCAGAGCTTTCAAAGCTGGCTGAAGAGATGGAAGATGAAGCAGAAGCGAAGGAAGTAGCTGACGAGGTTGAACGGCTTAAGGAAAGGGTGGAGGAGCTTACCTTGAATACCCTCCTTGATGGAAAGTATGACCATAACAGTGCCATTCTTTCTATCCATGCGGGAACCGGTGGTGTAGATGCTATGGACTGGGCAGAAATGCTCCTTAGAATGTACACCCGATGGGCAGAAAAAAAGGGTTACAAGATAAACCTCGTAGATTTGCAGGATGATACAGAGGCAGGAATAAAAAGTGCCACCATAATAGTTGAAGGGGAAAATGCCTATGGATATTTAAAGAACGAAAAGGGTACCCACAGACTGGTTAGAATATCTCCGTTCAATGCAGCCGGTAAAAGGCAAACAAGCTTTGCGGCTGTTGAGGTAATGCCGGAAATAGAAGACGATATTGAGGTGGAAATTGCTCCTGAGGATATTAGAGTTGATACCTTTAGAAGCAGCGGCGCCGGTGGACAGCATGTAAACAAAACAGATTCCGCCATTAGAATAACACACCTTCCAACGAATTTGGTAGTTACCTGCCAAAACGAGCGAAGCCAGCATCAAAACAGGGAGGTTGCCATGAGAGTGTTAAAGTCCAGGCTTTTAGAGCTGGCGGAGCAGGAGCATAAGGAAAATCTCAAGGAGCTGAAAGGAGATTTTTCGCTGATTACGTGGGGTTCACAGATAAGATCCTATGTATTTCAGCCATATACCATGGTTAAGGACCATAGAACCGGAGCAGAGGTAGGCAATGTAGCCTCTGTTATGGATGGAAACATTGACCATTTCATTAATGAAAAGCTAAAGCAGAGAGAGGGAAATAATAAGTAAAATGACAATCGTAGAAAAACTCGCAGCGGAATTCGGACTTAGAGTTCAAAATGTAGAAAGCACAGTAGCCTTAATTGATGAGGGAAATACAATTCCATTCATTGCCAGATACCGAAAGGAAGTAACAGGCGGTATGGCTGATGTGGTTTTGAGGGACCTGGAAGAACGCCTGAACTATTTGAGAGGTCTTGAGGAGCGTAAGGAAGAGGTTATCAGACTCATTGAAGAGCAAGGCAGGTTAACTGAAGAGCTCAGGGAGGAAATCCTTAAGGCTGAGGTGCTGCAACGAGTTGAAGACCTGTATAAGCCATATAAGCAGAAGAAGGCTACGAGGGCGTCCAAGGCTAGAGCGAAAGGTCTTGAACCTTTGGCAATGCGTATAGTTTTGCAGAGAGATAAAACCGGGACACCTGAGGATTACGCTGCAGAGTTTATCGATGAGGAAAAAGAGGTTAAGAACGCTGTAGAGGCTATTCAAGGTGCGATGGATATTATTGCCGAAGAAATCTCAGAGGATGCCGACCTTATTGAAGCTATAAGACAGGGAACCTTCCAAAAGGGACAGATTCAAACAGAGGCTGTCGACCCTGAAGAAAAAACTGTATATGATATGTATTATGGCAGCAGCGAGCCGATTGAAAAGATTCCAAACCACAGAGTCTTAGCTATAAATCGTGGGGAAAAGGAAAAGAAGCTTAAGGTTAAGATTGCTATTGATGCAGATTTTATCAGGGGCTTTATGGGAGAAAAAATTATTTCAAAAAACCCAAATATATACCATGACATTATGGAAGAGGCTGTGGCAGACTCATATAAGAGGTTAATTGCACCATCTGTAGAAAGAGAAATGAGAAACCTTCTTACAGAAAGAGCGGAGGCTGATGCAGTTAAAGTATTTGCAAGGAATACAGAAAAGCTTCTCATGGTTCCTCCCGTTAAGGACAAGAGGATAATAAGTATAGACCCGGGCTATAGAACAGGATGTAAGGTGGCAGTTCTCGGGACTACAGGTAAGCTAAAAGCATATACCACAATTTATCCTACAAAGCCTAAGGAAGACATAGCCGGTACTGAGCGTGTTTTGAAGAAGCTAATCGACCAATTTAAAATAGATGTTATCGTCATCGGAAACGGCACAGCTTCCAGAGAAACCGAAGAGGTTGTAGCCAACTTCCTTGCAAAAAATGATTATAACATCAGCTATACAATCGTCAATGAAGCGGGGGCATCAGTTTACTCAGCCTCCAAGCTGGCAACGGAGGAATATCCGGATTTGGATGTTACTACAAGAGGTGCCATGTCACTTGGGAGAAGATTGCAGGATCCTCTAGCTGAGCTGGTTAAAATTGAGCCGAAGCATATCGGCGTAGGACAATATCAGCATGATATTAACCAAAAATTACTTGATGGAGCCCTACACAATGTAGTGGAGGATTGTGTAAATAGAGTAGGTGTTGACCTAAATACAGCATCGCCGTCTCTTCTTTCCTATATTTCCGGAATCAATATGGGAATTGCAAAGAACATCGTATCCTATAGAGAGGAGCACGGAAGATTTGGAGCGAGAAAAGAGCTTTTGAAGGTGGCAAAGCTGGGAGAGAAAACCTACAAGCAGTGTGCCGGGTTTATGAGAATATCCGGTGGCAAGGAGGTTCTCGATGGCACATCTGTCCACCCGGAAAGCTATGATGCAGTAAGAGAAATGATGAAGAAGCTGGGCATCGAAGGGGAGGATGTAGTCAAGGGCGGCGTATTATCCATTGACGAGAAGATAACTAATGCTTATCCGGGCAAGTCCTATAAGGCAGCCATTAATATAATGGCTGAGGAGCTTGGATTGGGCGGTCCGACACTGAAGGACATTATAGATGAATTAAAAAAGCCTGCCAGAGATCCCAGGGAAGATGCTCCGCCTGTGATTTTCAGAAACGATGTAAGAATCTTTGAGGATCTAACGGTGGATATGGAAATGACGGGAACCGTGAGAAATGTAGTGGATTTCGGCGCCTTTGTAGATATCGGCGTTAAGCAGGACGGGCTTGTTCATGTATCTCAAATGAGCAGGAACTTTATCAAGCACCCCATGGATGTTGTGTCTGTTGGAGACAATGTAAAGGTAAAAATCATAAGCATTGACAAGGAAAAGCAAAAAATCGGACTTACAATGAAGCTCTAATTCGGAATAAAATTGTAGTTGCATATATAGAAAAGGCAGGATTATGAAAGAAAATAAGGCAAAGAAAGCCGTTCTCTTTGATTTTGACGGCACAATTGCAGACACTAATCAGCTAATAATTAATTCATGGCAATACACCTTCCGTAAGGTATTCGGACAAAACGGCGATGAAAAAGAAATAATCAAGACCTTTGGCGAGCCGCTTACAACGAGCATGAAAAATCTGTTTCCCGGAAGAAATACAGATGAGATGATAGCTATTTACAGAGAGTATCAATACGATAACTTCGACCGAGACATAGACATTTTTCCGGGAATGAGGGAGCTTATCATGAAGCTGAAGACATCAGGCTACAAAACAGCCATAGTCACATCTCGCCTAAAGCATACGACCTTACATGGTCTTGAGCTTTTTGGAATTAGGGACTACTTTGATGAGGTTGTCACTGTTGAGGATTGCAGCGAGCACAAGCCGATGCCGGGGCCGGCTCTTACAGCTCTTGAAAAGCTGGATGTAAAACCGGAAGAATCTATCATGGTCGGCGACAGCAAGTTTGATGTCATATGCGCCAATAGAGCAGGGATAACATCGGTATTAGTCGATTGGGCTGTAGCCGGTGAAATTTCAACAGTTGATGGGGCTGATTCAGATGAGGGAATTGCAGCTTATAGAATTTCAAAGCCAATGGAGCTTATGGAGATTATTGGGAAATAATCAGTATAAATGTTGACGGATTTCATGGCAATAACAGCGAATAAGCCAATGAAGTATCAGCATATGGGGAAAACCTATGATAAATGTATTTTATGGCAGAGAGAATATAAATAAAGAAGGCTTTATTTATAGGGCTATTGCAAATAAAGGCAATGAGGCTCTTGTTATAGTACCTGACCAATATACTCTCGAGGCTGAAAAGCAAGCATTAAAATACTTAAACAGCAGTGCATTAATTAAAATAGAAATATCAACCTTCAGCAGAATAGGAAGAAACCTGTTGAAGGAGGTCGGTGGAGACATTAAAACCTTTGTTGATAAAAACGGCAGATATATCCTATTAAGACACATTATAAAGCAAATAGACGATTTGGAGGCTTTCGGTGCAATTTCAGCAAAGGACAGCTTTTCTCAAATGGTTTCCGACTTCATTTCCCAAATGAAGCAGTATAATGTTTCAGAAGAGGATTTGAGGCTGATGGAGGAAGCCACGGATGACCAAATTACAAAAAGAAAGCTTAAGGATATAAGAAAAATCTTCCAAAGGTATAGGGAAGCTTTAGGCGACAGATATACAGATTCCGAGGATTTAATAGATCTATACGGCAGGGCTGTAGGTGAGTCTAAGTTTTTAGAGGGTAAGGATGTATGGATTTTCGGCTTCGACAGCTTTTCTCCAAAGCTCATGAGCTTTATAGAGGCACTCAGCCGAAAATCCGATATTAATGTGGTTTTAACCTGGGGCGGCGAGCCGGCCGCCGCCACGGGGCTGTTCGCCCCGGCAGTTCGGGTTTTGCAGCAGCTTACCGAACTGGGCAGGGTGAAAACCTGCGCCATAGGCGAGGAATATGAATACCCCGGCAGCCCTTCGGGCATTGAAACCATAGAAAAAAGAATATTCTCCACAGCCATCTTTCAAAAAGAAAAGTCTGCAGAGGGAGTGTCCATTGTAAAGTCAGCAAACATCTACAATGAAATAGAAGGGGCAGCGGCTTTTTTGTTGCATCTCATCAGGGATAAGGGATATCGCTACAGGGATGTTTGCATAATCTGCAATGACGAGGAAGTTCGCATACCGGCTATTAAGAGAATTTTCAAAGAGTATGGAATGGACGTCTTCGTTGACGAGAGAATGAAGATTATTAATTCCCCACTTATTACATACATATTGTCTCTTTCAGCGGCTGTTGCCGGAGGCTTAAGCGGCAATTTCATCATTAAAGCCATGAAAAGCGGCAGATGCGGACTTGAAAGAGAGCAGTGGGAAGAACTGGAGGATTATGCAATTAGGTTCAACATAAGGGGAACCATGTGGAAGAAACCCTTTTCTTTAGGGGAAGCCCTTACCTTTGACAAGGTTGACATTAAGGAGCTTAATCGGTACAGGGAAATTTTGATTGAGCCCTTTGTCAGACTTGAAGCGCTGGTCTCCAAAGCCAAGAAGGAGCAATGGACCTATGAAAAACTGGCTAAGGAGTACTATCTCTTTATATCGGCTTTGCCGCTGAAGGTTATTGAAGAGGAAAGACAGATTTGGCAGGCTTTTGTAGATGTAATAGACCAGATTGTAAGAATGCTTGGAGATGAGAGGGCTGATTTTTCAGACTTCCTGACCATGGTAAAAACAGGGCTTGAGGACATTACCATAGGTGAGCTGCCGCCTACAGTGGATGATGTAATACTTGGGAATATGCAGAGAACCAGAACGCCCAGGGTTAAGGCTGTTTTGATCATTGGAGCCAATGAGGGGCTTTTGCCAATGGAGGATACCGGGAAGAAGCTGTTTACTGATGAAGAAATAAGCGCATTGACAGGTATTAAGCAGATTGGAAATCTGGACATTTTCATGAGACAAGAGGAAAAGCTGGGCATTTATAGAAATCTTTCCAAGGCTATGGAAGCTTTGAGAATTAGCTATTCCATAGGCGACGGTGATGGTGAGGCTCTTTTGCCGTCGGAAATAGTTGAGGACATTAAGTCCATGTTTGACTGCAATATTGAAGAGGAGGATGCCATCAGCATTGGTGATACTGAAAGGATAATCGGCGGCGTTGCTTCTACAATTAATTTGCTCAGCAGTGAGCTGATTTTGGCGAAGGATAATCCTAAGTATAGACCGGCGCCTGAGTGGCGGGCTGTGAGCAGCTGGTATGAAGAAAATGAAAAGGAATTGCTTGATAAGGTTCGTGACGGTGTAAACTATAGCAACCAAAGAGCTGCCTTGGATAGGGAAATCTTTCATAAGCTGTATGATACTGAGACAGGGTTAACGATGACGCCATATAAGCTGGAGGCGATGAATCAATGTCCCTTCAAGTACTTTTTCCAGCATGGACTTCAGCCTAGGGAACGCAGGATTTACAGTGTTGACAGCAGGGCGCTGGGGGATATGTACCATCTGGTAATGGAAGAATTCTCAAAGCGTATGGACAAGGATGGCTTGGGGGAAATGCCCAAAACTTCTGCTACAGGCAGCCTAACCGCAGATATTTCAAATGAAACCGGCTTCAACGAGGCTGATATAAAGAGTGTTGTAGATGAAATAATAAATGAAAAGGCGAAGGATTACCAGGAAGCCTTGTTTACCAAAGATGGTATGGAATCATATAAGCTAAGGCGAATTAGAATGCTGAGCTATGAGGCATGCAGGGCGCTTTGGGAATACAGGAGAGGCTGCGATATTGTCAAGACTGATTATGAAATAGCCTTCGGCAGGAACAGCAGATACCTGAAACCTATCGAGGTTAATGTTTCGGGTCAAAAAATAATTATTCAGGGCAAAATCGACAGGGTTGACCACTTGTCAGACGGCAGTGTCTCTGTCATTGACTATAAGACAGGAGGCGGCGTTGCCTTTGATGAAAATCTTTTGAGGGCAGGCTATTCCATGCAGCTTTTCATATATCTTATGGCAGCCGATGGAAATTTGGAAAACAGCGCAGGCGCCTTTTATATGAAGCTTATCGACAGGAAAATCAGTTTAAAGAGCAGGGAGAAGGCTACAGAGAAGGTCGGAGCGGCGAGAATGAAGAGCTTTCTCTTAGATGGAAAGGCGAAGGAATCGGCAAAAAAGGTTATTTCGGAAGCCCTGCTTAGCAGCAGGGACAGCTTTTCAGCTGATGAGGACTTCCTGGAGCTGCAAAGAACTGTAGCTGATACCGTGGAGAAAATCTGCACAAATTTAATAAGGGGAGACATCTCTCCTTATCCTATGAAAATAAAGGAAAATATACCATGCACCTATTGTAGTGGAAAGGACACATGTCGATTTGATGTTGGACTGCCCGGGTGCAAATACAATTATAAATAAAAAGTCGCATATATTGTTGACAATACTGCCTTTAGCTAATAAACTTTAGGTATTGGCAGTTCGTGCTTCCGTAGCTCAGTTGGTAGAGCAGCTCATTCGTAACGAGCAGGTCGCTGGTTCAAGCCCGGTCGGGAGCTCCAATATGGCGGCATTCTGATTATGGAATACCGCTTTTTAAATTGTACTTTTGAGGTAGGGCAATGCCTGAACTTGTATTTTGGAAGGAGAAGAAAAATGACTAATATTCCAACACCACATATCACAGCGAAGCAGGGTGATTTTGCAGAAACGGTTTTAATGCCGGGAGATCCTCTAAGAGCTAAATTTATAGCAGAAACCTTTTTTGAGAACCCTGTTTTAGTTAACAATGTAAGAGGTGTTCAGGGCTATACGGGAACCTATAAGGGTAAGAGAGTTTCAGTTATGGCATCAGGTATGGGCATGCCGGCCATTGGAATTTACTCTCACGAGCTTTTCAATTTCTATGATGTTAAGAACATCATAAGAGTCGGTTCTGCAGGCGCAATTAATCAGGACCTTAAGGTTAAAGACATAGTTTTAGGTGCGGGAGCATGCACTAATTCAAACTTTATGAGTCAGTACGAGCTGCCGGGAACCTTTGCTCCAATCGCTTCCTTTGAGCTGCTTAAGAAGGCTGAGGAGGCAGCAAAAAATCTTGGAATAAAGCCCGTCGTTGGAAACATATACTCATCAGATGCATTCTATGATCCGTCACAGAGCCTGGGCAAGTGGCAGAAAATGGGTGTTTTGGCAGTAGAAATGGAAGCGGCGGCACTATACGCAGAAGCAGCCCTTGCAGGAAAGAACGCACTTTGCATATGCACAATTTCCGACAATCCTTTTACAGGAGAAGGATGCTCAGCAGAAGAAAGACAAAATTCATTTACAAAGATGATGGAGATTGCTCTTGAAATAGCATAAACCCATTGTTGGACAGGACTATAATATATGAACAACAAAAAATACGACGGTGTTTATTATCCGGTCAGAAAAATCAGAGACCTAAGGGACATTATAATCAGCAGTGCTGAGCTTAAACCGGATCATCCTGCCTATATGGTTAAGGATAGACCGGGAGGAACCTTTAGACCCATAACCTTTGGACAGCTAAGAGAAGATATGGATGCACTGGGAACCAAGCTTATTTCCCTGGGACTTAAGGACAAAAAAATTGCCGTAATCGGTGCGACCAGCTACCACTGGCTTCTGTCGTACTTTGCAACGGTCTGCGGTGTAGGTGTAATTGTACCGCTGGATAAGAACCTTCCGGAGGGAGAGATTGCAAACCTGTTGGAGAGATCCGGTGCGGAAGCGCTGGTTTTTGATAAGAGCAGTCGAAAGAAGCTGGACTCCATAATGGAGAACCCGGGAAATGTAAAGTATTTCATATCTACAAGCGCTGTATCAGGTGCATCTAAAGAAGATAAGGAAGGAAATGAAATCTACCACATTAAGGAGCTTATTGAGGATGGCAAGAGCCTCGTGCAGGATGGAATTAGGGACTATGTAGATGCCTACATAGATAATGAAAAAATGTGCAGCCTGCTGTTTACCTCCGGAACCACAGGAAAATCCAAGGGTGTAATGCTCAGCCATCGAAATATTGCATCTAATGTTTATCACATGTCAAAGCTTGTACAAATTCCGGGCGACGGAGTTGTACTTTCCATATTGCCGGTTCATCATGTTTACGAGATGACATGTACAATATGGACTTGTCTGTATCAGGGGATAACTGTTGGAATTTCAGAAGGATTAAAGTATATTCAAAAGAATTTAGTAGAGCTTTCTGCAGTTACAACCTTAGGCGTTCCCCTTATTTTTGAAAAGATGTACAGAGCGATTTGGCGCCAGGCTGAGGGCAGAGGTGAAGCTGATAAGCTTAGAAAAGCGATCGACCTGTCAAGAAGGCTCAAGCTATATGACAAGCCCTTTATCATGAAGAAAATGTTCAAGCCTATTCACAAGGTTCTTGGCGGGAATATCTATATGCTGATTGCCGGAGGAGCAGCCATTGACCCTAAGGTAATCGAGGATTTTGAGGCAATGGGTATTCCGATGATTCAGGGATATGGAATGACGGAAAATGCCCCGATTATTGCCGTAAATCAGGACAGATACAGCAAGGCGGCTTCTGTTGGTAAGCCTATGCCTGAAACCGAGGTGGAAATTGTAGATAAGGATGAATTTGGTGTGGGAGAAATCGTGGTAAAGGGTCCATCAGTCATGATTGGATACTACGAGGATCAGGAAGCTACCGACGAGGTTCTCAAGGACGGATGGCTTTACACCGGAGACTACGGATATTTTGATGAAGAAGGCTTCCTCTACATTACGGGAAGAAAGAAAAATGTAATTGTAACTAAGGGAGGAAAAAACATTTTCCCTGAAGAGGTTGAAACGGTAATCCTTGAAAATCCTTATGTTGAGGAGGTACTGGTTCACGGGGTTACTGATGACAGACTGGGAAATATCGTTTTAACAGCAGACATTTATCCAAGCTTTTCACTGCTAAAAGAGGATAAGGGTGAAATGACTGAAAGCGATACCTACTATTTCTTCAAGGAATACATGGACAAGGTTAATCAGCTGTTACCGCCTTACAAGCATATTAAGAGAATAAATATCCGCCATGAGGAATTTGAAAAAACCACAACCGGTAAAATCAAACGTTTCGTTGCCGGAAACATCATAGAGGACTCCAAGGGCGGTCCGGTTTCCAAAGAAAATGTCAAGGCCCTCGAGAGAAAAATTGCCGAAGAAAAGGTTAAGGCCATGGTTGAATCTAAGGATTCAAGAATCAAGCACAGAAATATGAGACCTATTGTTTCTATTAAACAGATGGTTGAAAGCAGTGCGGCCAAATTCCCGGATAATGTAGCCTTCTATGAAAAATTCACCCATGGAAGACCTTATTCTGAGATAACATACAAACAGCTGCTTTCTGACATTAACGGCTTAGGCACGGCCCTCATAAACAGAGGAATGAAGAATGAAAGAATAGCCATTATAGGAAGAAATTCATATAACTGGGCATTGAGCTTCCTTTCCGTAGTTGGAGGCGTTGGTGCAGTGGTACCTCTTGACAAGGACATGGAGCCTGATGACTTGGAACAGCTGATCAAAAAAGCAGGAGCCAAGGCTGTTTTCGCCGACAAGGAGAATATGGCAGGCGCAAAGGAGCTTTTGGCCAAGGAAGATTGTCCTTTAGAAATGGTTATTTCCCTGGAAAGACGACAGGAGGAGGCTGTAGAGGACACAGTTTTCATTGGAGATTTAGTCAAGGAGGGTAAAGAACAAATAGCCCATGGTGACAGGCAGTTCATTGACGCAGACATAGACGCAAGCAAGCTGGCAGTTATTTTGTTCACCTGGGGAAGGCATGAAGCAAAAAAGGGGGTAATGCTTTCCAATACCAACATTACGGATAACCTAATGTCGGTTAGTGCTTTAGCTGAGGTTAGAGCTGATGATATGTTCTTTTCTGTTTTACCGATGCACAGACCTTATGAGCTGACTTGTGGAATGCTGCTTCCGTTATATAGAGGGGCAGCAGTGGCGTTTTGCAAGGATATGAAGCACATTATGGAAAATCTTCAGGAAATTAAACCAACGATTTTCCTGGGCGTGCCTTGGATGCTTGAAGCTTTCTATAAGAGAGCTATGGAAAAGATGGAGCTTAAAAAGGATACCCTTAAGGTTAAAGGCCTCCTAGGTGCGAATAAAATAACCAAGGTCTTTGGCTTTGACCTTAGCAGACAAATTGCAAAGGACATTCACGACGAGGTTGGAGGCAGAATGAGAGCCTTCGTTTCAGGGGGCGGCCCTATTGACCATAAAATTTTGAGCTTTATATATGGACTTGGAATTGTTGCATTCCAAGGCTACGGATTACCGGAATGTTCACCGATAGTCTCCTTAACACCTGATGGATTTAAAAACTTTAAGGGTGGCTCAGCAGGACAGCTTATTCCGGGAATGGATATACAGATTGAAAAGCCTGATGAAAAGGGTGTTGGTGAAATAGTTCTGCGAGGTGAAAATGTAATGCTGGGATACCTTGATGATCCACAGGCTACAAGTGAAGTTATTATTGACGGTTGGCTTCACACAAGGGATCTTGGTTATGTCGACAAGGACGGCTTCATATATTTAAAAGGAAGAATGAAAAAGGAGAACTGAAATGGACAAAGGATTTCCAAGAGTTGAGATTGATCTTGAAGCCCTAAGGCACAATGTAAGCACAGTTGTAAAAATGTGTGCAGATCAAGGCGTTGAGGTTGCAGGCGTAATTAAGGGAGTTACAGGAATTCCTCAGGCAGCCGCCGCCTTTGCAGAAAGCGGAGTGAAGTACATTGCCTCATCAAGACTTGAGCAGATTGAGGATGCAATCAACTACGGTATTCACAAACCAATGATGCTTATTAGAATTCCGATGCTAAGCGAGGTTAAAGATGTAATCAGACTTACAGCCTTGAGCCTTAACAGTGAGCTTGAAGTTCTGGAGGCACTGAACAAAGAAGCTGCAGCTCAGAACAAAACTCACAAGGTCATTCTTATGGCAGACCTTGGAGACCTGCGGGAAGGCTTCTGGGGTACTGAAGACATGGTTGAAGCAGCTCTGAAGGTAGAAAATGAAATGGATAACCTCGAGCTGGCAGGTGTGGGAACCAACCTGGGCTGCTACGGCTCGATTTTGGCGACAAATGAAAAGCTTCAGGAGCTGGTTGATATAGCTGAAGCTATTGAGGCGAAAATTGGCAGAGAGCTGGAATTTATTTCCGGCGGAGCAACAAGCTCACTTATGAGAGTCTTCGACGGGGACCTGCCGGAGAGAGTTAACTTCCTGAGAGTTGGAGAAGCCATTCTAAACGCCAGAGACCTGGATGTTTATTTCGGATATGACATGAGCATGTTCAGACAGGATGTATTTACTCTTAGAGCTGAAGTCATTGAAGTTAAAGATAAGCCGACATATCCACAGGGTGAATTCTCAGTCGACGCTTTTGGAAAGAAACCGGTTTATGAAGATAGGGGGATTAGAAAAAGAGCCTTGGTTGCAATGGGCAAGGTAGACTATGGCAGTGATTATCACGAAATCTTCCCTCATAACAAGGATATTAGAGTTATAGGTGCCTCCAGCGACCACACCATTCTTGATGTAGAGGATATGACAGAGCCTCTTGGCGTTGGAGATATTCTTGATTTTGGAATTAACTATGCATCTATGGTTTATGTTACAAATTGCCGTAATGTAAAGATTGTTTTTAAAAATCCCGGCATTTGACAAAGAAGTTCAAATAGCATAAAATAGGTGTTCAAGGAACCCGAAAGGAGATAATTTTTAATGGGAGAAGAAATACTGCTTACCAGAGAAGGGTATGAGAAGATAGAGGCTGAAAGAGATGAGCTTGTATCAGTAAGACGTCGTGAGGTATCAGAAAGACTTAAGGAAGCGATTTCCTATGGAGACCTTTCAGAGAATGCCGAATACGATGCAGCAAAAAATGAGCAGGCTGAGCTTGAAGAGAAGATTCACAAGCTGGAGAGCATGATGAGAAATGCCAAGATAATAAATGGCGATGAGCTTTCAGGCGACGTGGTTAATGTAGGCCTTAAGGTTAAGGTTAAGGATATTGCAAGTAAGGAAAGCATGGTTTTTGAAATTGTCGGTGCTACCGAAGCGGATCCCTTCCTTGATATTCCTAAAATTTCAAACGAATCACCTGTAGGAAGAACCCTAATCGGAAGAAAGAAGGGTGACAAGGTTGAAATCGAAACCCCTGACGGAATAGTAAATTATAAAATAGAGAAAATTTCAAAATAGAGGTAAAAATTAGAAATGAGTACACAGGAGAATTTAGGTGTAAACCCGGAACCGGAAACGGAAGAGCTTTCCGAAGAAAAGTTGAATGAACAAAGGCTTATCAGAAGAGAGAAGCTGAAGAAGTTGCAGGAAGCCGGCAGAAATCCGTTTCTTCACGAGACTTGGAATGTAACAGCTCACAGCATGGACATCAAGGATAATTTTGATGCTATGGAGGAAGAGGAGGTTTCTTGTGCCGGAAGAATGATGGCCTTCAGACATATGGGGAAGGCTTCTTTCATTGATATTCAAGATAAGCAAGGAAGAATCCAGTGCTATGTCAGACAGGACGCTATCGGCGCTGAGGAATATGAGTGGTTCAAAACCTACGACATAGGCGATATTATCGGAGTTGAAGGAACAGTATTCAGAACCAGACACGGCGAGATTTCCATTAAGGTCAGCAGGTTGGTTCTTTTGTCCAAGTCCATTCAGGTGCTTCCAAATAAGTTCCACGGTCTTAAAGACCCGGATCTTAGATACAGACAGCGATATGTTGACCTTATTATGAACCCTGAAGTTAGGGAAATGTTCTACAAGAGGGCGGCGATTATTCATGAAATTAAGCGTGTTCTGGAAGAGGATTACGGTTATCTTGAAGTGGACACGCCGATTTTGACGACAATAGCCGGTGGCGCTAATGCCAGACCTTTCGAGACTCATCACAACACCTTGGACATCGATATGAAGATGAGGATATCCAACGAGCTTTACCTAAAGCGTTTGATTGTCGGTGGCCTTGATAGAGTTTATGAAATGGGCAAAATGTTCAGAAATGAAGGTATGGATAGAAACCATAATCCTGAATTTACTTCTATGGAATGCTATATGGCATATGGGAATATGGAAAGCACCATGGAGGTTACGGAGCAGATTGTATATAAGGCTGCAATGGCTGTTAACGGCTCTCCAATTCTTAAATATCAGGGTAAGGAGTTTGATGTGACGCCACCTTGGAGACGACTTAACATGGCAGATGCGGTTAAGGAAATAACAGGTGTTGATTTCTCAAGGCTTGATACTGATGAAGAGGCCAGAGCTGCTTGTATCGCTTACGGAATGGATGCTGAAGAGGCTTCCAAGATGACGAGAGGCAAGCTGATTGCGGAAATGTTTGAGGAATACTGCGAGGATGTTCCCGGATACCTTGACGGTCCCGTTTTCGTAGTGGGACATCCGGTTGAAGTCTCACCTCTTTCAAAGAGAGACCCTGAGGATCCAAGAATTACTCGTAGATTCGAAGCTTACATCAATGGCTGGGAAATAGCTAATGCCTTTTCTGAGCTTAATGACCCTATTGACCAGTACGACAGATTTGTAACTCAGCAGGCCCAGCTGGATTCAGGGGAGGATGATGAGGCACATCCAATGGATATGGACTTTGTCAATGCTCTTGAGGTTGGACTTCCGCCGACAGGTGGTCTTGGTGTGGGTATTGACAGAGTTATCATGCTTATTACTGACGCACCAAGCATTAGAGATATAATTTTGTTCCCGACGATGAAGCCATTGGAGTAAATAATCCGCAATAAAGCGAAATAAATGGCAATACGGGGCATTATAAATGGAGATTCTCCAAAACACTCTCCAATTTGCGACATTTTCTCTCATTTAATGGGCTCGAAAATATGCAAATTCCCCGTTATTCACTATTAAAAGCCCGTAAAGGCTCATAAGAGACTTATGACTGAAAAAGTCGTAGGTCTCTATTTTTTGCCCATTTTTAGTATGCATATATGCCCGCTGATTGAAGTCAGCGGGCTTTTTTGTAGTTCAGGTGACGACCAGAAGCGTCACCTGTTGGTCGAGAAACAAAATTTTTGTCGAAAACTCACGATTTGGTGCTATACTATACTTGTAGAGTCCGTTTTATGGGACATATGATGATGTAAAATAAGGGCAGATAGAAAAAAATCGCCTGAAAAGGAGACGCGGATGAATTACATAGTATTGGATATGGAATGGAATCAGCCCTTTAATATGAAAAGTATGGTCAAAAAACCGTTGATGCTTCACGGCGAAATCGTGCAAATCGGCGCGGTGAAGCTGGACGAGAATTATCATGTTTTAGATACATTCAAAATCTTGGTTTCTCCCAAATATTATACTAAGATACATAAGAAGGTATCTAAGCTCACAAAGATTACCACTGAGGAACTTCAATACGGTTTTCCTTTCCCGGTAGCATTTAAGCACTTCAAAAAATGGTGCGGTGAGGAATTTGCATTCCTAACTTGGGGGCCAGATGATATAGATATGCTTCGTGACAATATGGTTCTGCATAATTTGAACACGGAATGGATTCCGAGTACATACAACATTCAGGTTATCTTTGATGACCAAATTGCGAAAGAAAAGAGACAGGTTTCTCTTTCTTATGCAATGGAGAGAATTGGTGAACCGGCGCTTGAAGCTCATGACGCATTGAATGACGCAAGAAATACGGTGTGCATCTGCTTGCATTTAGATATGGTCAAGGGCTTGGCAGAATACGCTGCTTTGCAAAAGCAGATGAAGTGCTACGGAAGCCATGCAAAAGAAAGAATTCAGTCCACAAGAACTTATTCGACACGGGAAGCAGCCATCGATGATCCCGAACTTATCAACTTCTTTTGTCCTACCTGTGGTTCCAATGTTGAGTGTGAGGGTTTTGTTCGTCAGAATTCTGATAAGTTCATTTGTATTGGAAAATGCAAAAACGGTGATGAGCTGTTTGTTCGCTTTAAGTTTACTAAGTGGCCAGACGGAAAGTTTAGTGTTGCGAGAATCCTCTACGAAATGGACGAGGATAACAAAGGCTACTATTTAAGCAAGAAACAACAGGCTGAAGAAGCAGCATGCTTGCAAGGTTTGGTTATCGCAAGATGATTGGAGGAGCTATCGTGAAATATTTAAGCATCGCACTCGATGTTATCTCTATATTTTTGAATATCGCTATCATCATTTGTTTGGTATCTTCATTCAAGAAGAAAGGCGAGGAAACGGAAAATGGCGAAAATAGCTAAGGAATTTGTCAACAGACTCAAATTGTGGCTGCCTCTCGGTAAGAACTGCCGCCATTGCTGTGTCTATTGCGAGTATTACAACATGTGTAAAGAAGAAGGATAAGGTGATTAGTATGGCATTTAAGATTGCTTTTGCATCAGAGCGTCCTGCAGAAAAGCAGAACGAAGCAGCATATATTACTCAGAAGGTTCAAACAGCTCCGCGCAAATCTGTCGTTCAAGTCAGATTTCCTGGACGCGGAATGGCGTTAGCGTACTATAACGACTTGTTTGACTTGAAGTGTGGCGATATGGTTTATGTGGACGGCAAGCTGGAAGGTATGCTTGGCTGCGTAACGGAAGTCAATTATAATTTCAAAATCAAGATTTCTGACTATAAGTGCGTTATCGCAGTGGTGGACACTACCGTTCACGGTCAATTCTTTATTGCAGGCAGCCACATTGTAACATTTGATCGCGAAGCACTGCCTAACAATAAGGTGGTAAGATGGTTCAAGGCTCCGGCAAATGAAGATGATGAATTCGTCAGCGGTAGCGACGATACCACATTCCGCCTGGGTGATCTCAAGGGTATGAATGTTTCCTCTGCAATCGCAGAGCGTGGTCACGAATACTACCTTGAGAACAAGGTTAGATATATCAGCATCGACGGCACTAAGGGATATGCTGTTGTGGAAGGCAGTGAAAGCTACGAGGTGGAGTTCGAATATCGCAACGGCGAGGTTGGACAGCTGATCTGCTCCTGCTTCTGCAGTTATAACTGCAAGCATGAGTTTGCTGCGATGCTACAGCTAAAGGAAACACTGGAGTTAATCGGTAAGCACTACGAAGATGAGTATGAGCGCACCGGTTACTTCGCAGCAATCAACAAGGGTACACTGTTTGCATTTGCCATCGACGGCAAAGACACAGGCAGTTTCACACTGTAAGGAGGAATCAGTTATGTCAATGAAATGCAAAGAAACAGTCACATGTCCCGAATGTGGACAGGAACAGGACTTCATCGTTTGGCATTCTCTTAACGGTGATTTAAATCCCGAAGCTAAGCAGCAGCTGTTGGACGGAAAACTGTTCCACTTCGAATGCAGTAACTGCGGTCATAGAAGCAATGTGGATTACGGTATGCTTTACCACGATATGACAAATCAAGTAATGGTCTATTTTGCGGATGAGGATTCCGTAGCAGAAACGCTGACAACCATGAACGACACAGAAAACAAGATCGGTATCCCAATGCCCGAATACCGCAAGCGCGTCGTCACCGATCAGAACGCATTGCGCGAGAAGGCCATCATCTTTAATCAAAAGTTGGATGACCGCGTAATCGAGATCATCAAGTTGATTTACTACTCCAACGCTAGCAAGCAGGTGCCGGACGCCAACATCAATGCGGTGTACTTCTTGGTAGCAGACGGAAAATACATTCTGCAGTTCATCGGAGAGAAGTCGTTGAGCGCAGAAGTGCCGGTGGAGATGTACGAGAAAATCAAGAGCGACTTCGCAGAACGACTGGAGAAGGCAGGCGACAAAGATGCACTGGTCGATCTTCACTGGGCATCGGAATTTTTGAGGTGTGAATAATCATGAAACGACATCTCACATTTAGGTTTGTCAATCTAAGTGTGGGGTGCTTTTTCCTTGTAGGTGACGCCTAAACTCAACACCTTTTTGAAAATTTCGTGGCAATTCGTCGGAATCCGTTGAAAATTGCGAGAAAAAAGTGTTATACTGTATTATGAATTTTTGTATCTTCACGAAGATGCACACAGAATCATAATCAGGAGGTATGACATGACTGTTAGATACGATAAACTTTGGGCAGTAATGAAGGATAACAAAATGAAAAAAATTGACCTTGCCAAGGCTGCAGAATTGTCGCAATACACAATGACAAAACTCAACCAGGATAGAGTCGTTTCGATGGAAGTCATGCTCCGACTCTGTAAGATTTTTCACTGTGATATCGGTGACTTAATGGAAGTAGTCGAAAACGACTAAATACGAGAGGAAGAACATATATGTTAGGTGCAATAATTGGTGATATCGTCGGCTCCCGTTTTGAGTGGGATAATATCAAAACAAAAGAGTTTGACTTTCTTACATACAAGTGTTCCGTAACTGACGATAGCATTATGTCTTTGGCAGTTGCCAAGGCAATCGTTCAGTGTGATGGAGATTATTCTGCGCTGAGCAAAAATGCTGTGAAGTATATGCAGGAGATTGGAAGACCATATCCGTTCTGCGGATACGGTGGAATGTTCCGCCAGTGGATGTATTCTGATGATCCTAAGCCTTACGGCAGTTACGGCAACGGCGCAGCTATGCGTGTTAGCGCATGTGGTTTTGCGGCAACTTCTATGGACGAGGCTATTGAGCTGAGCAGAGAAGTAACCGAAGTAACGCATAATCATCCTGAAGGAATCAAAGGTGCTGAAGCAACTGCAGTCGCCATCTATATGGCAAGAACCGGAAGTAGCATATTAGAAATACGAGACTACATCAACAAATACTACTATCCTATGAATTTCACTTTAGACGGTATTCGGGATAGCTATTCTTTTAATGAAACTTGTCAGGACACGGTGCCTCAAGCAATAATGGCCTTCTTGGAGTCAGAAAGCTTTGAGGACGGTATTCGTAATGCTATTTCAATCGGAGGCGATAGCGATACTTTGGCTGCTATTACCGGTGGTATAGCTGAGGCGTATTATGGAATCCCGGCTGAAATTAGAAAACACGCTTTGACTTTCTTGGATGAGCTGCAGCTCAGTGTCTTAAATGAATTTGAAGCTAAGTTTGGTTTCACCTCTAATAAGAAAACCGAAATTGGTAGTCGTGTCGTGAACTATGTCCCTATTGATATTAACTATGGTGAAATGAGGTGAGACAATGGACAACGACGCAAAATTAAGACCGTTGTATCTTGCTAAAATTTTATATGAACAGACAGATGAGGGACATTTCCTCACCACTGCCCAGCTGATACAAATCTTAGAGGAGCAGTATGGAATAAAATCTCATCGTCAGACGATAAAAGCAGAAATTGAGCTACTGCGTCAGTTTGGCTTGGAGATCGAGGAAGTTAAGTCTACTCAGAACAGATATAATCTTTTTGGAAGACGCTTCGATGCTCCGGAGCTTAAACTGCTAATTGACGCAGTTGAATCATCAAAGTTTATCACTGCGAGTAAAAGTAAGGAACTGGTTGAGAAACTTAGCTCTCTTGCCAGCAACCATGTTGCGGCATCTTTGAAACGAAATGTTAGCTGCGAAGGTCGGATTAAACCAGGGAATGAGAGAATTTACCTTATTATCGATGCGATTAACGAGGCCATAAATACGAACAAGCAAATCTCATTCCAATATTTCCAGTACAATGTTCGGAAAGAAAAGAAGATTAAGAGAAATGGCGAGCCGTATGTTATTACTCCATTGCACATGGTTTGGAATGGTGACTGCTACTACATGGTTGGCGTTTATGAGCATAAGCAGCGCTTAGGCAGCTTCCGTGTGGACCGCATTGCAAAGTGTCCGGTTATCCTCAAAGAAGAAGGAATTCCCGCCCCGGAAGGGTTTGACATCGATAAGTATATCAATACCACTTTCCATATGTTTAATAGCGAACATGAAGAAGTAGAGCTCATTTGCGACAATGAGGTTATGGATTCAATCATTGACCGCTTTGGCGAAGATGTAACTACATACGCAAATGATATGACTTCTTTTAGAGCAGTAGTCAATATTGCGGTTAGCCATGTCTTTTACAGTTGGGTGTTTGGTTTTGGTGGAAAGGTAAAAATCAAAGGGCCTGAAAATGTGAAAGAAAAATATTCTGAAATGCTTCGTGCTGCAGTAATCGGATTGGAGTGAAGCATATGGATAAGCAGATCTATGATGTTGTTATATTTCTCCGTTGTTTCGAAGGAAGGAGCAGTTGAGCTTTATAAAGAGTGGTCAAAACAAGAGGTGTGATTTATGAATTATCAAGAGTCGGGGTTTAGGCCATATATAAGAATTTCGCAGTATTTCCGCTGAATGATAGATTTAGAAAAGCTATGGAAGGCTATCCAAACGTGGACGATGCAAATTGCATGCTTGTGTAATCAAAATTCTATCGTTATATCGTCTAACCTTGGGACAAGCTCGTCAGGAAGAATTGCTTGAATATATTTTCTGCGAATACGAGGATCCGGCAGAGCTAAAAAACTGTTCATTGATCTTAGCCTATTTTCTAAAAGCACTGTAACGGACATTGACGATTCGTGTGTAAGTGAAGAATAATACTCGGCTTAGGAGATGATTTCATTACCTTCTGGAGAAATAATATTGGAATCTCTTATGGAAGAATGTGTGGAATAACAAAACTTCGCAATCTTTTTTCCGTGAATTGGAAAAATAAAAATATATAATTGATTATCATGAAAGGAGTGTGTCTATATGGCTTATAATGAACTTATTAAAAACTTTGAAAAAGTTAGAGCTTATATGCGTGAGTTTTATGTGTATGGCTTTAAGAGCAGAAGAGAATATGATACTAAAAGTGCACGCTCCTATGATGATGAGCGTCGTAGATTGGAGAGTTGGCTGGGAGACTATATGCGGTTTTCTCAGACACCGGAAGGAAAGAATGTCTTCTTATCGGTGGACAGCCGTGTAACTCGAAAAAATCCTTTCTATAAGGCGTGGAAGGCAAAGAGTTTCACAGATGGAGATATTACACTTCACTTTGCTATCTTTGACATCCTTCATGATCCTCAAATTAAAAAGACGCTTGCAGAGCTCATCGAAGAAATTGATGGATTGCTGTACGTCGGTGTGACATTTGACGAATCTACACTTCGAAAAAAGCTAAAAGAATATGCTGAAGAGGGTATCATCCAGATTGAAAAAGAAGGACGCAAGGTTCTATACAGCAGGGCTCCAGATACAGATATTTCTTCTTTAGCAGACATTATTGGTTTCTTTAGTGAAGTTGCGCCGTGTGGCGTTGTTGGATCATTCTTACAGGATAAGCAGCAAGAACATTCAGAACTGTTTTCCTTTAAGCACCACTACATAACTCAAGCGATGGACAGTGATGTGATGGCTACGCTGTTTGAAGCCATTTGCGGTCATCGTTACATTACGATTGACAACTTGGGCAAACATTCCAATGAGATCAGAACCATTCGCTTGGTACCACTCAAAATCTATATAAGCGCTCAAAACGGAAGACAGAATCTTTTGGCGTTCCACGAAAAAGCGCATCGTCTGAATTCATATCGTCTTGACTATATGTCTAATGTTCAAATCGAGGAAGAAATCTGCGAGAAATTTGATGCGTTGCGCGATGCACTTCGCAAAGTGGAAGCACATATGTGGGGTGTAAATTGCAAATGGAACATCAAGCATGTAGAGCATGTTGAGTTCGAGATACAAATAGGAGATGATGAGCAGTTTATTGTTCACCGGCTGGAAAGAGAAAAGCGCTGCGGTCGTGTCGAGAAAATTGACAATAACCACTATCGTTATGTAGCAGAAGTGTTTGATACAACAGAAATGCTTCCATGGATTCGTACATTTATTTCTCGCATCACCAGGTTGAACTTTTCTAACCGAATTGCAGAGAATAAATTCAAGGCGGATATAGAGGAAATGTATCGGATATATGGGATTGACGGAGGTGTCAATTATGATATTTAGTGAATTGTACTCCATCTATTACAATACGGTTGCTAAAATCATCGAGGCAGCATTCAATCCTGAAGCAACGGAAAAGGATTTGCAGCGTTGTGTTGTAGAAGAAGCCTTCTCTGAAAGCATCCTGACAATTCTTCCGGCATTGAAATCTGGAAAATGGCCGTTACTCAATGAGGATTTTTCCCCGGTTTTGATTCATAAGCCCACTATGCCATTGACTAATCTTGAAAAGAGATGGTTGAAGGCAATATCAGAAGATCCTCGTGTTAAACTGTTTGGCATAGAATTCCCGGCTCTTGATAATGTTGAGCCTCTATTCACGAGAGAAGACTACAGGGTCTATGACCAGTATGGCGATGGAGATCCTTTTGAAGATGAGCAATACATAAAGCATTTCAGGTTGATGCTTAGCGCCATTCGCAACAATCGGCCTGTTCGAATTACTATGGTGAATCGCCATGGTAAGGAGGTGTGGATTCACTTCTTCCCCAAAGGATTCGAATATTCGGTAAAGGATGATAAAATTCGAATCATTGCGACTGGATGCAAGTTTAAGCAGTTTAATCTTGGAAGAGTTGTAAGCTGTGATTTCTATAACGGATATGGTCCGTGGCGTGAAAAACCGCAAGTAGAGCGACGGAAGGATCTCACACTGCTGATAACAAATGAGCGTAACGCGCTGGAAAGAGCTATGTTACACTTCGCCCATTTTGAAAAGCAGGCAGAACGCACGGACGATGATAAGTATATCTTGCGCCTCAAGTATTATGAGAACGATGAGACCGAGATCGTTATCCGTGTATTATCGTTTGGACCTTATGTGAAGGTTTTGGAGCCCGAAAGCTTTGTTAATTTGATAAAAGAACGATTAATTTCTCAAAAAAGCTGTGAACTCAAATGAGTTCGCAGCTTTTTTTCCGTGAAATACATGATTTGAAACCGTATAATATGGTTGTAAGATGCAGATGACAAATAACTGCTTCTTGCAAAAGGTACTTACAGCAACCATTACGACTATTAGAAAAGGAATGAAAATTCTCGGCGCTGGCGGACAATGTTCGTTAAAGGATGTACCTTGTAAGGGAAAGATGCATACAGCAACCAAAAGTCGATTATGACGCACCTCTCTTTGAGTTGGAGCGATGGTTTTGCCTAAAGGCTGCATCTTGAAAAGGCACCAACAGCAACGACGAATAGCTAAGTGGTTATAGCAGATGACTAAAAATCACCGTTCGCGGGTCCGAATCCCGCTTCAAATGGTGCCTTGACATTGTTAAAGACGCGAACAGCGATTATATATCTTTATATTACTAACACGAAAGGAGTAGCACAATGATTGAAATCAAAGGAAAGGTTAATACAGCGATCTGTTATGCAACAGTGGTTGAGGATGAAGCGATTGAACAGATCCGCAGGATGTGTGACCATGAATTCACAGCAGGAGCCCAAATACGAATTATGCCTGATGTCCATGCTGGAAAAGGCTGCACCATTGGCACCACAATGACAATTACTGACAAAGCGGTTCCGAATATTGTCGGCGTTGATATCGGCTGCGGTATGTATACGGTTGAGCTTGGCAAGGTGGATATTGATTTTGAAAAGGTCGATGCTGCTGCTCATTATATTCCCAGCGGAAGAGATGTTTGGGAAGGCCGCATGGAGCGCTTTGACCTAACCGACCTTCGCTGCTATAGAAATCTGAAACAAGCCAAGCGTCTGGAAAGAAGCCTTGGAACGCTGGGAGGCGGTAATCATTTTACCGAGATTGATGTTGCCGCTGACGGTACAAAGTATTTAGTTATCCATTCCGGTAGCCGCAACTTAGGAAAGCAGGTTGCAGAGCTCTATCAAGCTCTGGCAATCGACCTGAATGCCGGTAAGGCAGACTACTTCGAGCGCCGTGACGAGTTAATCCGTACATATAAGGAGCAAGACCGTAGAGCCGAGATTCAAGCGGCCTTGAAGGCTATGGAAAAAGAATGGGCAGCAAAAGAACCGACCATTCCTGCAGATCTCTGCTATTTGTATGGCACATATCTGGAAGATTATCTCCACGATGTAGAAATATGTCAGCAATTTGCAAAGCAAAGCCGTGAAAGAATGGCTGAGATTATCCTTGAGAAGACAGGACTGTCTGCAATTTCTTCTTTTCATACCATCCACAACTATATTGATACGAAGGAGATGATCCTTCGTAAGGGCTCTATTGCTGCGCATGATGGAGAACTGGTTTTAATTCCTATCAATATGCGTGACGGTAGTGTGCTGGCTCGTGGTAAAGGTAATCCGGATTGGAATTTCTCTGCACCGCATGGTGCCGGGCGGTTGATGTCTCGTACCAAGGCGAGAGAAACGCTGGATTTGGATGCGTATAAGAAAACGATGGAAGGAATCTATACCACATCGGTAAATGAATCTACTATTGACGAAGCTCCTATGGCATATAAGTCGCTTGAAGACATTATCGATGTAATTAGAGAGTCTGTCGATGTGATTGAGATATTAAAACCTATTTATAACTTTAAGGCGTCTGAGTGATAAACACTCCTGCGCCATCTGATTGGAGGAAATGAAATGTTGAATCATCTGAAAAATGAGGCGAATATCGCCTACACAGAAAACGGCGCAGTTACCAATGCAAATACAATGTCTTATTGCTTAGATTTGTTTGCGACAATCGGCGCAATCAGAGCTGCAGAAGATCAGGAGATTGTCAAGAGGTTTGTTCGTGCGTACACAGAGGATGCGGATGTTGCAATGAAGATTTTGTTCTTCGGTCGTGATGTTCGCGGTGGTCTGGGAGAGCGTCGTGTCTTCCGTGTTATCACCAACTGGCTTGCTGAGAACAGACCGGAGTCTTTGCGAAAAAACATTGAGCTTATTCCGGAGTACGGTCGTTTCGACGATTTGGTGTCTTTGATCGGTACTGCATGTGAAAAAGATGCCTTGCGCACCATTCGTAAGCAGTTGGAAGCTGATCTAGCTTCAGAAGGTGAGGTATCCTTGCTTGCTAAGTGGTTGCCTTCGGTTAATGCTTCGAACGGCGAGACAGTTGGCAAAGCAAAGCGCGTTGCCCGGTATCTTGGCATGTCCGACGCGGTATATCGTAAAACACTTGTGGAGTTGAGAAAGAAGATTCGCATCATCGAGAATAATCTTCGTGAGAAGGATTATTCTTTTGACTACTCTACGCAGCCTTCAAAGGCAATGTTTAAATATCGCAAAGCGTTTTTGAGAAATGACGGTGAGAGATATAATGCGTTCCTGGAGGCTGTTACTATCGGTAATAAGCAGCTGCATGTGGACACACTTGCTCCTTACGAGATCGTAAGATCTGCGTTGAACGCAAATCATTGGGGCTTCAATACCCATTTGTCTGCCGGAGAAAAGGCGTCGCTCAACGCATCCTGGGAGTCGCTTCCTAATTTCTGTGACGGAAGAAATGCTTTGGCGGTAGTCGATACATCCGGATCCATGTATTGCTATAACAATGCGCTCCCGGCAGCGGTAGCTATGTCTCTGGGATTGTATTTTGGTGAGCGTAATACCGGCATCTTCCATAATCATTTTATTGAGTTTTCCTCTTTGCCCCAGCTCATTGAGATCAAGGGGAAAAACTTTGCTGAGCGTTTGGAGTATCTGTGCTCTTTTAACGAGGTTGCAGATACCAATGTAGAGGCAGTCTTTAATCTGATACTGGATTCTGCGGTACGCAACCATGTATCCCAGGAAGATCTTCCTGAGACTTTGTATTTGATTTCGGATATGGAATTCAATTCTTGTGTTCGTAATGCTTCTTTGTCAAATTTTGAAAATGCCAAGCGTCGGTTTGAAGAGCATGGATACAAGTTGCCTCAGATTGTCTTCTGGAATGTGGCAAGTCGCAACAGTAATCAGCCTGTAACCAAGAACGAACAAGGTGTGGCACTGGTCTCTGGATGCACTCCTCGTCTCTTCTCGATGGTTGCAAGTGGAGAATTCTCACCATACACTGTTATGATGGAAGTTTTGCAATCTGAGCGTTATGGAAAGATTTCAGCATAAATAATAGACTCAGAAGAATATTTCATTGTAGATGAGTGCTGCATTCAGGGTGTGGCTTGTCACATCATCAAAGAGCTATAACAACTTAGAAGTCTGAATATTAAAGATTATCGTTGACCAGTGCTTCAAAAAGGAGTATGATAATGGCGTGAAGATTCAAAGAATAAGCCTACAAAGAAAAATCGAAGTTTAATTGACGGAAGGAGATAATGAAATGGGATTATTTGGGTTGTTTGGCGGCGGAAAAAAAGCAGTTGAGCTGGATAAAGTTAAAAGCGATGAAAATAAAAATCGCATGAGAGAAATTTTTGATAAGCAAGTAGATAATGGTTCGGAATATAAAATAGTTTATGCTTATTCAGAAGATATAGGCGGAGCAAATTTTGCGGTTCTTCGTACTGTTTCTTATAAGTACAGAAGCTTTATACTTGGCTATAAAGAAGACGATTTAAGTCTAGTTTTTCTTGAAGTAAGCCCCGATTTAAATCAGGTTGGTGAAGCACTTGTATACAGACCACAAGATGTAAAGAAAACTAATTTTACAAAGCTGGTAGGCTCATATTATCTACAGTATGGAAATTCATTTAAGAAAGAATATTTCAACTTTTTCGTTCCTGAGACTATTGATGATATAGTTAATCATGATTGGTATGATGAAGATACTTTTGCTTACATTGACCAAAGCGAAGCACATAGTGGATGGGTAGAGTTTTGGAATAAATTTTGTAGATAAAGGTAAAGCATGATGAGTATGCTGCCAAATTATATTTTAGCCTTTATATTTGTAGTATTCCTGATATACAGTTTTATAAATATAAAAGTTAAAAAAGCTAAAGTTAGCAACGGCTGCATTTATGGCATAGGGATTCTTGTTGCAATATTACTGCTTGGAATGTCCATTTACGGGATTATATTCAAAGTGCCATTAGGGCAAGTACAGTTGTTAATAGAAAATAGCTTCAAATAAAAAAGTATAGATACAAAAGAGACGGGGCGACAGCTCCGTCTTTTTGAATAGGACAATTCAGGCTTAGAGGACAAAAATAGTTGGTGAAAACCGCTATGCACATTGAAAATTCAATATTAAATTCTTTGAAGAATGAGTAAACAAAAATCGACCCTTGAAGCTGCCAAAGGTCGATAATGCTTATTGTGTTGATATAGAATTAATAGAAATCTTGAGCAAGAGTGGCAACATAGGCTGACTCCATTGCCATGGATATTCTATTGATCTCTAATGTCTTCGGCATGTAGTAATAGGTAACAACAGTTTCGCCTTCATTGACATTTCCTGCTTCCTCGCCTTCTACTCTTACAAACTCATAATTTACAAGTACATTTTTAGGCTTTACAGGTCTCCTAAACACATAACGATAACTTATGACATCAGTAGTGAATTTAACATCTTGCTGGAAAACAACATTGTTAGGATCATATTTTATGCGTTCCAGCTGAATTTGCTCTTCAGTAGTATCTTGATCAAAAACAAAACCATGTTCAACGGCATATTTTCTACAGTCAAGACCAAGACCGATGGAAGGATCATCAACCTGCTTGTAAACAGGCTCATATGATATTTGGTCATAGGCACCTACAGCCACTCCGTTTTTCACTTCACCCGATTGCATTGAATTGTAGACATAGGCATCACGCCACTTCACCGCATCGGTTTTTAAGTCCTTAATTGTTTCAGCCTTCGCAGCTGCATCCTCTTTTGTGGAATAGGTGAGATTGGTAGGTGTTCTTTCCAGGACTTCCTCCTCAATAACATTTCCCTTAAAGTCCTTAGTAACCTTTACCTTCTCCCGGGCTACAACCTTATTATCTACAATCGTACCGCCGGAAATAATTTCTTCTCCGGTAGCTTCGTTAATGTATCGTGTCTTTACGCTTCCGTAAACATCACGATTTATTACCTCTTCTGTTACAGTCGGTTCAGATGCGATTTCAGGATAATATCCTACATATTCGAAGTCACCTGTACTTTTACCTTCCTTAGTAAAGGTTGAGTCAAGTCTTATATCCTCATTCTAAACAGTGCCGATAAGGCTCTGTTCGGCTGCAAATACAGAAGGTGTAATAACCAAGCCGCTCAGCATTATTACCGCTACAGCAGCATACTTACCGCTTTTACGCTTTTTCATGAGAAGAATGAATGCTCCTGTTGCAAGAAATAGGATTACCCCATTCAGCAGTATACTGCTTGTATCTCCTGTCTTAGGCTGAGCTTTCAAAGTCATAGCAGGCGTATCGGCATTAACCGCAGCAGGGGCTTTCTTTGCCTTGTACACCATTGTAAAGGCAGTAATATATTCAAAGTCTCCGCTTTCCCCATTCAACCATGACATCTTTTCTTCGATGTTTCCCTGTTTCATCTTTTTAAGCTGTTCTTCCGTAAGGTCGTCAATGTTTTTGTGAATTATTTTAACATGCTCATCTCTATCGGCAAGAACCGCCTTCACCTCATCTTCAGCTACCGGAGAAGCTGCAAATGATGAATATGGATTTGAAAGGATTGCCAATGTAATGAAGAATATGCTTAATAGAAGCCCGATTCTGGCAACCCCTTTTTTTGTTAGCAACATTTGTACCGCTTGTTTTGTTTTCCGACATATTTTTTATTTCCTCCTTTTTTAAGTCAGGCGTTTATTATACCCTATAAAATAAAATTTTAAAAGTTTTTTCTTCAAAATATGTTGAAAATATGTCTAAAAATTGTCCGGATTTTGTCGAGAATTACTTATAGGGCTTATGACTGCTACTTTAAGCGGCTATCGGGGCATAGTTTGGAAAAGGAAGTACTAAAAATTATTATGCTAGCGGCATGGTTAGATGGGAGGTTATGCAGTTTATATATGAAAATAAGCTGAAATATGCTACAATATTGTTGAAAATTTCAGATAGTTTAACAAGAAGGTGTATGAATAGAAAAATGAAATCTTTTGTGATTATTGCAATAATGTGCGTGCTTATCATAGCTGTTTTTTCAGGATGCAGCTTGATTAGCGGGGAACATCTAACAGAGGAAAAGCTTGTTAAGCGACTGGAAGGTCGTTATGGCAAGGAGCAGTTTTCTGTAAGAGAAGTAGATTCAAAAACTTGGGAAGTATCATTAACTAAATATCCGAAAATTAAATATTGTGTGAAAGAAAAGATTGGTAAAAGCTCAATATTTCTTGTACCGGAATATAAAGTGACTGATGATAGAATGGAAAAAGTAGGTAAGCAGGTGGCAGCTAAGTATTTTTCTGCCGATGAAATGAAAAATATAAAATATTTCACAGGGATGATAGAAATAAGATGGGATATCAAGGTTAATCAGGATATTTCAAATCTCAGCAGCAAGATTGATGCCTTTTGCAGAGACATGGAGGATAACTATTCTCAGATTGTAGACGATGCTGTCGTTAATGTGTTTTTTTGTGAGACTCCTCTTGTTTTGCCCGGCCATGGCGAAAAGAAAGCAGATAAAAAGGATGAGGCGGATGATAAGTCCGGTTTTGATACAAGATATAGAGATGTCAGTGCAGATGTGGCAAATAAATTCCCCGTAGCTGAGTATGATGATTCACAATCTCTGGAACTGACAGCAGAGGAAAGTGTTTATGGAATTAAGTTAAATGGATTCCTTTTAAGTCGGTATTTTGAATTTAAAAATGAAAATGATGTTATGGATAAAATACAATTGATTCGCTCTGAGTTAAGAAGATACATAAAGGAACAGCCTATGTTGATATATATGGATTATCCGAGAAATGAAAAGGAAGTCGAACCTCCTATATTGACAAAGCTGTCCATAAGGCTATAGTGCGGATTTAATATAGTAGAAGGCTTATGATAACAAGGATGGATATACGAAAAACATTACAATATAAATATATAAAATATAGATTTAATGACAAATGCTCTAAAAGTGAAGTTTTGCAAAATTTAAGCGAAGCCGACAAAGAAGAAATCTTAATCAAAGCTACGAAAAAAACAAGAAAAATAACTTGGATTATCATAATGGTATATATACCGATTATGCTTTACTTCACTTTTGGCTTTGTCCTCAATTATAGGTATGCGGACAATGCTTTTATAAAGTGGTTTACCGGAATTTATGAATCGGTGTTCCCATTAATTAATGGAGACTGGGGAAGTGCATGGTATGAGAAAAAAGGAACCTTCTTGATTATTTTCATTAAGTTAATTCCGGCTATTATCATTCAAGCCATGCCGATTTTCATACCTGTTATGATAGCGGCGAACAAAGCGCTGAAAGATGAGATGAAGTTCATAGATTAAAGTAGGTTGGAAGTTCCGGAGGTGATATTTATGAAATTTTTTATAGCAGCTCTTATTTTCTTTGCTGCACTGATTGCCATGTTGGCTTTTACAATATTTTTATATATTCGGCTTGTAATTGCAGTGAGAAGCAACAGCGAAGTACCTAAGTGGATGTATAAAATAGGACATGCTCTACGGACGAGAATAGCCACATATAAGGACTTCACGGACAAATCTGTATTAAATGAAGTTAATGCCTATATAGTGGGAGTAGTAATATTAAGTATAGCGGCATATTTTATTTTTGACGGCAGGTATTTTACGAATAACAAAATAGCATTTTGCATGTATACAGAGTTTGCCATCATTATTATTATGAGATTTGTCATTCTTATAGGTAAGCTGCTTGTGCCTTTTATCCTTCCTAAAACAAAAAAATCGGACTATAACTTTAATCGTTCAGCCGCTGCAAATGCTGTTATCGGCATGTTTCTGATGTCAATGCTTGCATGTGTACTGACACTTAACATGACGGGATTGCCGGTAGAAGCTCCAATTGTTCAGGTGCAGGAAGATGAAATTGTCGTCGGCCATACAAGGGCAGATGATTTGCTTTCAAAGGGATTCACATTTTCAGGAAAGACTCCGAATGACATTATTGAAAATAAGAGAGACAGCCACTTTCGTTTTGGCGAGACAGTAGAGCTTATTAAAGACGGAGAGGGATATGGCTATGTGAATTTGACGCCACAATATAAAAGATAAGGCAGAACTTGAAGACTGTGTAATTACATACTTCGGCATAACATCAAAGAGTAAGATGTTTGACAGTATTAAAATATGTGGTGAGAATATTTCAAAGCTATCCTTCGACCGTTTTAAAAATGAGAATATAAAAGATATCTTTTCCCTTTCTCCGATGAGCTATCAAGAAAGTAAAGGAAATGAATATTTTTCTATAAAAATGCAGACCTATACCTATATGCTTTGGGCAAGATACACGATAGATACTACATTTTTTAGTGATGAGCAATCCAAGCAATTTGAAGTATTTGCACAACATACACTTTGGGAATAGGCTAACAAAAGGTGAAAACCGCAACAAAATATATTTGGCTTTATATTTCTACCAACGGTAGATTGGAAAAAGTCCACAGCTCAGGTATAATTTACTCAACGAAGGAGGTGGATTATGCTGGACAATAAAAAAGTTGGAGATTTTATTTCTTCTTGTCGTAAGGAAAAGGACTTGACCCAACAGCAGCTGGGGGAAATTTTAGGGGTAAGCGATAAAGCAGTATCCAAGTGGGAAACCGGAAGGTCAATTCCTGATGTAACAATTTTAGAACTACTTTGCAATACACTAGGCATCAGTGTCGGTGAGTTTTTTGCCGGAGAGGAAATTGCTGCCGAAGAGTATGATAAAACTGTGGAAAAACAGCTTTTAAGCGCCTTAGCTTTAGATAAGCTATGGATTTTTCAGGTAGCTGTGTATATACTTGAATTTTCAGCATTGACATTCATGTTATTGCCTATTATGAGGACTGATAGACTTTTACCATCACTTGATCCAATAAATGTTATATGCTGGCTAATGATGATTGCAGCGGGGTTAGGCAGCTTTTTGCTGGATAAATATTTGCCATTTAAGCTGTATAGAAGGTCAAATGTCGCCATAGAAGTATCTCACGGAATAATCAGCTTTTTACTGATAATTTCAGTGAATATAGTAAAGATGTATCGGTACGGACTTGAAATCTTTTGGAATTCTCGACTTTCACCATCATATTTTTTGATAATTATCCTTATCTGCTTACTAATAGTTATATATCCCAAAATGGCACTTGCCAAGGATAGGCGAAGGCAGGCTGAAAAAGAGGAATTGAAAATTAGATAGCATTGCAACAAAAGAGCACAAGGGGTTGTCAACCTTGTGCTCTTTTGGAAAGGAGTTTTTCACGAAAATATTAAAAAATCCAAATGTAAATTAAAAAAATTAATACGAAAGCTTGTAATTTTAATATAGAATTATAGTAACGCATTATCAGAAAGAAGTCAAGCCTATGTGTAATTTAATGCAGAAATTAGAAATGTTATAAACTAAGTCAAACGAAATAATAGTCCAAAAGCTCAATATAAAATAGAGGTTTGATATATATTCATCATATACAGACTAAAATTAGCGCAAGCGAATAGAGGATTGTAGGCATATGCTTGCAACCTTTCGTTTATTTAAGAGCATATGTATCAATATTGACAATGTTGAAAACTATGATAAGTTAAATATATAAATATTAAAATAGGAGCTGCTGTAATATGAGGAATAAGAGACTAATACAGATAACAATTGCTATAATCGGTATTATTATATGCTTCTCTATTTATACTAAAGAAAAATATGACATATCGCTATTTGACTATATACGCTTTATAATGCCATATTCCCAAGTAGAAAAGCAGTATTTATCTGATAAGAAAACTTTGCATTATGGATGTGATAGTAATGCACCACCACTTTCGTTTTCTGATGGTGATAAAAATATAGAGGGATTAATAATCGACTATATGGGCGCCATCTCTATTGAATGTGGAATTCCACTTCAAAGTGTTACAGCCCCATGGAATAATACTATTGAAAATCTAAGGAAAAGTAACGTAGATATTGTTGATATGTTTCCGACTAAGAAGAGAGGAGAGGAGTTTTCTTTTACTCAACCCATATATACTCTTAATGGTGCAATCGCAACAATTGACCCTCAAATAAAAGACATTAAGGATTTAAATGGTAAAATAATTGCTGTAATTGAAGGCGATTTTGCACAAGAAAAATTGAGAGATATACTAAAGGACAAGCCAAATAGAAAATATAAAATTAAGACATATGATAGCATGAATGATGGCATAATGGCATTGAAGAATGCTGAAGTTGATGCTGTTGCCGGAGATGAAGCTGTAATTGCTTACATAATAAATAAATCAACGGATGAAGAGCACTGTAGAATTCTTCCTTCCAAACTGTACTCCAAGAATGTTACTTTAGCAGTGAGAAAGGATGATGAAGTTTTACTTGGCATTTTAAATAAGACAATTCTTAAGCTTAAAGAAAAAGACGTGTTAACAAAAGCACAAGAAAAGTGGTTTGGAGTTGCATCTCCAATAATTAAACAGCCGGAAAAGTATAATATAGGTTTTGCCATAGCAGTTATTGCTATTATGCTGGTTTTATTTATATTTTTATGGAACGATGCAATGAAAAAAATTATTGCAGAGAAAACAAAGGCGGTAGAAACAGGCAGACAAAATCTTCAGACGATAATAGATACTCTCGACACATATCTTTTTACATATAACCAATTTGGCATAATTAAGGAATGTAATAATGCTGTAGAAAAACTGTTAGGAGTTAAAAAATCTGATATTTTAAATACAAAGATAGATGATAATGAATTGTTACACTTTGTGTCTTCATCATGTATTTTAAAAGAAAAATCCCAAATAGAATTTTGTGGCAGGCATTATAGTGTAACAAAGCGAACTTTACAAAAATCAAACGAAGAGACGCTCGTTGTATTTGAAGATGTCACAAATGAAGTTTTATACAATAAGAGGTTAAGACAGGAAAGCAAAATGGAAGCGGTCAATCATCTTTCAGCAGGACTTGCTCATGAGATCAGAAACCCTTTAGGAATAATTCGCAACTATTTATTTATTCTTAGAGATTTGGTTAGCGATGAGATTGGTATTCAAGCTGTAAGGGCTGCCAATATATCTGTTAACAGAATAAACTCTCTAGTAACAAATTTACTTAATTTTTCAAAAATTGTGAGTGATGAAAGATGTTATGTAGATGTATTAAAGGTAATAGAAAGCATTGTATCTTTAGAAGAGAAAAATATTAATCAAAAGGGAATATTAATTGAAATATCATCTTTTGGGGATACCGGAATATGGGCAGGAGAGGAATCTCTTAAAATTATATTTGTAAATTTAATTGATAATGCAATTGAATCCTTTAGTGAAGAATATGATGATAAAAGGATTCTAATCAGCATAGTAGGAGAGCAACATAAAATTACAATTAAAATTAAGGATACGGGAAAAGGCTTGGAAAAGGATCATATAGAAAATATCTTCAATCCATTTTATACAACAAAAGATCAAGGTACGGGTTTGGGGCTTTATATGGTGCAGTCAGAAATTAAAAAGCTAAATGGAACTGTGGATGTATTTAGTAAAGAAAATGAAGGGACCGAATTTTCAGTAGAGCTTCTAAAAGGAGAGTTGAATAATGAGAATAAATGATTTTACTATTTTAGTGGTTGATGATGAGATAGAATATCAAAATACAATGTCTATAATACTTGGATCAAAAGGGTATAGAGTTTTGACGGCATCTTCAGGGAACGAGGCCATTGAAACTATAAAAGATAATGATGTTGATTTGGTTATAACTGATTTAAAGATGCCGGGATTGTCAGGAATTGAGCTTGTAAAAAGAACAAGGTGTTTAAATAGTGATATCAATATTATAATAGTAACTGCATATGGAACAATTGAAAGTGCGGTCGAGGCTATAAAATTGGGTGCTGATAGTTATTTTGTGAAGAGTGATGACCCGCAAAACCTTATTTCGGCTGTAGGACAATTGGCCAAGATAAAGGAATTATCAAATGAGAATAGAATCTTAAAAGAAAATTTTGCCCGCCAAGATGCGTTTTTAGAATCTAAAAGCAAAGCCTTTAAGAAAGTTCTCGATGTTTGTGATAAAGCAGCTGAGACTAATATTAATGTTTTGCTGTTAGGTGAATCGGGAGTAGGAAAAGAGGTAGTTGCAAACTATATACATGTAAATAGCAGCAGATGCAACAACCATTTTGTACCTGTAAACTGTCAAAGTTTTTCAAGCGGATTGATTGAGTCTGAACTTTTTGGACATGAAAAGGGTGCTTTTACAGGTGCAAGTGGCAAGCGCATCGGTAGATTTGAAGAGGCACATAGCGGAACCATATTTTTAGATGAAATAGGAGATTTACCGCTAGATACGCAGAGTAAATTACTAAGGACAATTGAGAATAGAACGATTGAAAGACTAGGGAGTAATAAGAGAATAGAGCTTGACTTTAGAATTATATCTGCAACTAATAAGAATATAGAAGAGCTAATTTCAACAGGTGATTTTAGAGAAGACCTTTTTTATAGAATTAATACATTAACTCTGACGATTCCCCCTTTAAGAGAAAGGCGAGAAGACATTCCCGGATTGATTGATTTCTTTGTTAAAAAAATAGAAAAAGAACAAAAGAAACCGATTAAGAGAATAGATGATGATGTTCTTGACAAGTTATATAATTATGACTATCCCGGCAATGTTAGAGAACTTAAGAATCTATTGGAACGCCTCATTACATTAAGTGAAAACGGCATCATTACATTTGACAAATCCGATGGATATTTACCTATTAACTTTAATACGCATTTGATAAAAAGTGATGGTTTAAGAGAGGCAAGGAAAGCTTTTGAAAAAGAATATATAGAGGGAGCTTTAAAGTTAAATAAATATAATATTTCTAAAACGGCTAATCAAATTAAGATTTCAGACAGGCAGCTCTGGAATAAGATTTCCGAATTGGAAATAGAAATTGTTAAAAAATGACTAGATAGTCAGGTACCTGGGGACAGACCGTGAAACATTTTGCACACTGCGAAAAAATTTTCACGGTTTTTGTGTGCATTAAAATGTTTCTGCGCTTCCAGGAAGGATGGACTTAACCTTTTGTAAGGCTTTAGGTTATTTCTTAAAACGTATTATTTTGGCACGCATATTGCTTCTAAAGTATGTATAAATACTAAATGTCTTAGAAAGGAGCAATTATGGATATTATTTATGAAATTAATGGGAAAATTAATGACCTGGTATGGGGCCCTTACATGATTTTCTTGCTTGTAGGTGTTGGTATTTTCTTATCATTAAGGCTTAAATTTCTTCAATTTTTTAGGTTTGGATACATAATAAAGCGTACTATAGGCAAAGCGTTCAAACCATCTGAAGGCGATGGGGCAATTTCTTCTGCAAAGGCAGGACTCACTTCAATAGCAGCAGTTGTTGGCACCGGAAATATAGCCGGCGTAGCAACAGCCATTGCCATAGGGGGTCCGGGTGCTGTATTTTGGATGTGGGTATCAGCTCTGTTTGGAATGGCAACAAAATATTCAGAGATAACTCTTGGTGTGCATTTTAGAGAAAAGAAGGAAGATGGCACGTATGCCGGTGGGGCAATGTACTACATCGAAAAAGGCTTACATTCAAAGGTTTTAGCCGGGTTCTTTGCCGTTATGGTAATCATTGCTTATTTTGTTGTAGGTGCCATTGTAGATACAAATTCTATTTGTTTATCTGTTGAAGCACAATTTGGTATTCCACCCCTAGCAACAGGTGTTATATTTTCCGTATTGACAGCGATTGTTATTCTTGGAGGCATTACAAGAATAGGTGATGTTTGTCAGTGGCTTACTCCATTTATGTGCGGGATTTATATTATTGCAGGTTTGGCAATTATTGTACTTAATTTAGAAAGTGTACCGAAGGCATTTGCTGAAATATTTCAAGGTGCTTTTACACCGGCAGGAGCTACCGGGGGATTTGTTGGTACCACTTTTATGATGATGGTTACAAAGGGGATGGCAAGAGGGTTATTCTCCAATGAGGCAGGACTTGGTTCATCTCCGATTATCCATTCAAGTGCAATAGTTAAGCATCCGGTAGAGCAAGGCATATGGGGAGCAACGGAGGTGTTTGTAGATACATTAATTGTGGCGACAATTACGGGCCTTGCAATTGTTATTTCGGGAGCATGGAAAAGTGGTCTTGACGGTGCAGCATTAACAATGAAAGCATTCGAAATAGCTTTACCGGGCAAAATAGGCAGTTATATAGTAATGCTAAGCGCAGTTTTATTTGGTTATTCTTGCCTAATTTCAGCTAATTACTACTGTGAGAAGGCTGCGGACTACTTATTTGGTAGAAGCTCAGCAATGCCGATTAGAATAGTTTGGTGTATATTTATCATTATAGGTTCGGTTGGAGGACTGGGATTTGTTTGGGATCTCGCAGATACTTGTAATGGTCTTATGGCAATTCCTAACTTAATTGCATTGCTAATATTAAGCCCTATTGTAGTTAAGCTGACAAAGGAGTATTTCGATAGTATAAAATAAAAAATTGGATGTCAGGTGGCAATGAAAAGAATTTGTTCAAGTGACAATGGATAATTGAACTTATAAACTCAACTGTATATGATTTGACAAAGCACAAAAACAGGGCGTAGTCATAAAGACCACGCCCTTCTGTCATTTTAGCTATATTTAGCGAACCACATGCTCAGAATCGCAGTAGATGCAGCGGTAGACTTTTTTGTCCTTGTCAACCAGCCGGAACTTCTGAAGGATTTCCTGCTCAACTGAGGTTATACAGCGAGGATTTTTGCATTTGATAACATCTGTGAGAGTCTCCGGTAGGGAAAGGTGAACCTTTTTCACCAGCTTGCCGTTTCGTACTCTGTTAACAGTTATGTTGCTGTCGATATAGCCAAGCACATCGAAATCTAGGGGAATATCCTCGTCAATTTTGATTATGTCCTTTTGACCGTACTTTGTGCTTGAAACGTGCTGAATTACGGCAACACAGCAGTTTAGCTTATCCAGCTTAAGAAGCTCGTATATCTCCATGCTTTTGCCCGCTTTAATGTGGTCCAGAACTATACCTGTATTTACTCCATCTATATTCATTGTTTTTCCCCTTTCTTTATTTATGCCTTTTGATTCCCAGCAGGAACAAAATAAGTGCCATTCTAATATGCTTGCCACAAAGTGCCTGGAAGAAGTAGCATGCTCGCGGGTCATCGTCCACCTCCACGGATATCTCGTTAACCCTTGGAAGAGGATGCATTATGGTCAAATCCTCTTTTGCCGCCTGTAGCTTTTCAAGGTCCAAGATGTAACTGTCCTTTAAACGAATATAGTCAGCTTCATTGAAAAATCTTTCTTTTTGAACCCTTGTCATATAGAGGATGTCCAGCATAGGCATAGCCTCCTCAAGCTTTTCAACTTCGACCCATTCAGCGCCCGCCTGAGTCATTTTTTCCTTCATATAGTCCGGAACCTGCAACTCTTTTGGTGAAATAAGCACGAACTTGACATTTGGATATCTGAGCATTGCTTCAATTAAAGAGTGGACTGTACGGCCGAACTTCAAGTCACCACATAGCCCGACCGTCATATCGGAGAGTCTGCCCTTCTTTCTTTTGATAGTCAAAAGGTCGGTAAGGGTTTGAGTCGGATGGAAATGGCCGCCGTCACCGGCGTTTATAATTGGAACGGTGGTTCTTTGCGCACCGACAATAGGAGCCCCTTCCTTAGGATGCCTCATGGCAATAATGTCCACATAGCAGCCAACAGTCTGAATGGTATCGCTTACGCTTTCGCCCTTGGCAGCGGAGCTGGAATTAGCTGAGGAAAATCCCAAAACACTTCCGCCAAGCTCCAGCATAGCAGCTTCAAAGCTCAGCCTTGTTCTGGTGCTCGGCTCGAAGAAAAGGGTAGCCAGTTTTTTGTGGGCACAAATATCTTCGTAAGCCTCATGATTTTCTACAATATCATCTGCTACCTCAATTAGCTGATCAATTTCATCTACAGTAAGGTCTGTGATATTAATTAGGTTTCGAATTTCTTTCATCTATTTCCTTCCTTTCATCCAGCCCTCATCCTGAGGGTTATTTCTAAACGCAATTATTTTCTCTTTTTGAGCCGGTGTTATATATTCCTTTTCAACTGCAACCTCTAACAAAACATCCAAATTGCAAAGGCTTTCGTTTGTCGTATTGCTCTCCTCCAAGCGAGCTTTTGCCTTAGCCATTCCGTAGGTAAAGATGCTCGCAATGCCGAGTACCTCCGCTCCGAAGTCTCTCAGTACATTTACTGTTTCAATTGACGAGCCTGCTGTTGAAATCAGATCTTCTATTACAACCACCTTTTGCCCCGGAGTTAGCTTGCCTTCAATTTGATTTGTTCTGCCATGATCCTTTGCAGAGCCTCTAACATAGCCCATAGGAAGATTCATAAGGTGTCCGACAATTGCAGCGTGAGCAATTCCGGCAGTGCTTGTCCCCATAACTACCTGACAATCAGGAAAGCTTTTCTCAATCGTCTCTTTAAGCGATTCTTCAATTAGAGTTCTCACCTCAGGTGATGTAAGGGTTAGGCGATTATCGCAGTAAATTGGACTCTTAATGCCCGATGCCCAAGTAAATGGTTCGTCAGGTCTCAGGAAAACTGCTCCGATAGATAGAAGACCTTCAGCAACCTGTCTTGAGCCGGCATCTTTAATGTTTTTTGTTTCCATTTTTCCTCCTTATAAATTCTCTTATATAAATTCCTTCAGACATCTTTCATAAGCAGCCACAGGATTTTCAGCCTTGGTAATGGGCCTGCCGACAACGATGAAGTTGGAACCCAGAACCTTAGCCCTTGCAGGGGTAGTGACCCTGACCTGGTCATCCATTGCGGCATCCTCAAATCTCACTCCCGGAGTGATTGTCAGGAATTCTTCACCACAAGTTTCGTGAATTAAGCCGGCCTCTAAGGGGGAGCATACTACACCATCCAGCCTCGCTATTTTTGCATTTTCAGCATATCCCTTAACTGTATCTTCAAGCGACTTTGCTATGAAAAGCTCCGACTTCATTCTCTCTTCACTGGTTGAGGTGAGCTGAGTGACAGCAATCAGTAAAGGTCTTGATTTTCCCGGAAGAGTTCCCGCTTCAAGTCCGGCAATAGCTGCCGCCATCATCTCGACAGTTCCCGCTGCGTGAACATTGCACATATCCACATCCAGCTTTGCCAATGATGTCATGGCCTTTTCAACGGTGTTGGGAATATCGTGAAGCTTTAGGTCAAGGAAAATCTTGTGGTCAAGAGCCTTGATTTTTTCAATTATTGCAGGACCTTCGCTGTAGAAAAGCTCCATTCCAACCTTTACATAGGGCTTTCTCGCTGAGTCTTTAAAATTGCTCAAAAAAGCAAGGGCAGCTTCACCGGTTGGGAAGTCCAGAGCGATTATGACATCACGGTTTATTTGATTATTCATGAGTTCCTCCTTATTGTACGATTCCGATTATCTCTTCTAAACGATTGATTTTAAGCTTATCCATAAGAACCGGAAGCTCCTCTATAATGTCTCGGCAAATCATCGGGTTCACCAGGTTAGCGGCTCCGACTTGGGTTGCAGTTGCACCTGCCATCATCATTTCGATTACATCCTTTGCCGATGAAATACCGCCCATTCCTATAATCGGCAATTTCACAGCCTTCGCTACCTGATAAACCATGCGAACTGCTATTGGAAAAATCGCAGGTCCTGAAAGCCCCCCCATTTTATTGGCGATTACGGGGCTTCGACTTTTAATGTCAATTCTCATTCCAAGCATGGTGTTTATCAAGCTGAGACCATCAGCCCCGGCACTTTCGCAAGCCTTGGCGATTTCGGTAATATCCGTTACATTGGGACTCAGCTTTATGTATAGCGGCTTTTTTGTTGCTTTTCTGACGGCATTCGTTACTTCCGCCGCACTTTTCGGATCTACACCGTATGCCATACCACCATTGTGAACATTTGGACAGCTGACATTTACTTCTATAATTCCCACTTGCTTTTGCCGGTCCATAGCTTCAGCGCATTTTACATATTCATCTATGGAAAAGCCGCTGATGTTGGCGATTAGAGGTTTTTTGTAAATCCTTCCCAGAGCAGGCAGCTCCTCGGAGATAACCTTTTCAAGACCGGGATTTTGCAGCCCCACAGAGTTTATAAGTCCACCGGGGCATTCCGCAATTCTCGGCTGAGGATTGCCGAATCTGGGCTCAAGGGTTGTCCCTTTAAAGGAAATGGAGCCTAAAATGTTTAAATCGTACAGCCGGGCGAATTCCTGTCCGTACCCAAAGGTACCGCTGGCAGGAATGACAGGATTGTCCAAAATTACGCCACTTAGATTTACCGATGTGTTTTTTAATTCTTTATTCAACATGTTTAAATCTACCCTCTCAGTTTATCTCAAGCCTGATTTACCAAAGGATTTCTTCCTTCAGCAATACCGGACCTTCCTTGCAAATTCTTTTGTATCCTTCCTTAGTCATACAGGTGCAGCCCATGCAGGCACCGAAGCCGCATGCCATTCTGGCTTCAAAGCTGTATTGACCGCCTATTTCACTGTTTTTTTCAAGGGCTCCGCCTCGGGAAGCAGCATTCTCCTGAGGCACAAAAGAGTAGATAGCCTTTAGCATGGCTACCGGCCCGCAGCTACAGACATAATCGAAGTTTACGGTCTTAAGAGCATCGATTATAAAGCCTTTTATACCAAAGCTGCCGTCGACAGTGGTTATCCTGGGCTCCAGTCCCAGAGCCTGAAATTTTTCGACTCCGAAAATTTCGTCTTTAGTATTAAAGCCAAGGACTACCTCCGGTGATTTTCCCTCGACAAGCATCTTTTTTGCCAGTCCGATTAGAGGCGGAACGCCTACGCCACCACCACAAAGAAGGGTGTTTTCGGTGGTGAGCTTTGTATCGAAGCCGTTTCCAAGGGGCAAAAGAAGCTCCAGGCTGTGGTTCGGCTTTTTTCTTGACAGAATTTCTGTGCCTTCGCCAACTACCTTATATATTAATGTTATCGTTCCGGCTTCATTGTCCCAATTGGAAATGGATATCGGCCTTCTGAGATAGCATCCGGGAATCTTGATATTGACGAATTGTCCGGGTGTAATATCCGGAAGGTTGCCGGATAATGTCAGTTCATACACATCCTTGGTTATTGCCTTGTTGGCTGTGATTTTAAAATCAGTTGTTTGCATAGTCAGCTCCTTCGGTGTATACGATTTTTCCATCCACCATGGTCAAAACTGAATGACCTTGAACCCTTGCTCCGTCGAAGGGGGTAGACTTTCCCTTAGAAAGGAAGGTTTTGGAATCAATGGTAAATTCGGTGTCTAAATCTAATATTGCTAAGTCCGCCGTCATGCCCTCTTCAATTCGGCTGTTTCTTGGACCTGCCAGATTAAATCGCCTTATCGGGGCTCCAATGAGCAGGTCCAGAAGCTTATCTAAGGTTATAATGTGCCTTTTTACAAGGTTTGTGTAAAGCACAGGGAAGGCACATTCCAAGCCTACAATTCCAAAGGGGCTTTTTTCAAGTCCTCGGGACTTTTCTTCTTCCCCATGAGGTGCATGGTCAGTGGCAAGCATATCGATGGTGCCGTCTTGTATGCCCGCAATTAAGGCTGCTCTGTCAGCAGCGCCGCGGAGGGGAGGGTTCATCTTGAATCTGCCCTCCTCGCGAAGGTCGGCGTCGCTAAGGACCAGGTAATGAGGCGCCGTTTCACAAGTGACGCCGACCCCGCGCCCCTTGGCTGCCCTTATAATCTCCACCGACTCGGCCGTAGACACATGGCACACATGGTACCGGCAGCCAAGGGCCTCCGCCAGCTGCACATCCCTCATAACCTGAACCCACTCGCTGTCGGAGCTTATGCCCCTGTGACCGTGACTACGGGCATATTCTCCATCGTGAATATATCCGTTATGCAGTAGGCTCTCATCCTCGCAGTGGGCAACTATTACCTTACCAAGGCGCTTTGCTTCAATCATCGCCGCTTCCATAAGCTCCTTTGACTGAATGCCTTTACCGTCGTCACTGAAGGCAAGCACATAGGGTGACAATTCCTCCATATCAGCCAGTCGGCTTCTCCCGTCGCCTCTTGAGGTGATGGTTCCATATGGGATTACCTTAATTACCGCATCTCTTTCTATTATATCCAGCTGGACCTTGAGAGCCTCAAGGGTTGCCGGAGCAGGATTCACATTGGGCATGGAACAAATTGTGGTGTAGCCGCCCCTTGCTCCGGCCATGGTTCCCGTCTTAATGGTTTCCTTATAAAAAAAACCCGGTTCACGAAGGTGCACATGCACATCCACAAAACCGGGAACTATATATTTATTATCACAGGCAACTATTTTGTCAACGGAGGCTTCCAGCTTGTTAACGGCTGAATCGGCTTCTAAATCAAATGACAAAAATACCTTACCATCTTCAACAAGGAGATTTTTCTGTTCAAAGCCACATGGGGTGTAGACCATACCATTTTTTAATAATGTTTTCATCAAACGATTACTCCTTTCCTATTTCTGCTTAAATCTTCAACATTTTAGCATAGGGAGTTTGGGATGTCAATAGCATTGATTTAACTTTTTTGATGAAATTTTTACCGCAATTTTTGCTATAACCCTAAGTCAGGTGGTAATATCAATTATCGTGTAAAATCAATGCCTTCAGTCGATTAATGTCCGGTGAAAAGCCCCTTTAAAACCATAAGCATCAGATTATGCTGATAAAGGAAGTCGCCTACTTTAGACTTGGAAAAGTCATCCATTGCAAGCTGACTGAAGTCCGGGTTGATAAGGGTTAAAATGGGAACTAAAAGTCCCAAAAATATGAAGATTAAAAACAATCCTCGCACAGCACCGAAGGCAAAGCCGGCCAGACCGTCAACAAAGCCGGTCAGCCCTTTATTGTTTTGTTTAGAAAACAGCATCAAAATTAGCCTCGATATCAATTTGATACCCAAAACCAAAATAAGAAATGAAATAACAGACATTAAAATAGATGTTATGGATTGAGCAGTGCCCTCCAGCATTTTTGAAACCGCATTTTCTGCAGCCGCATTAAATCCATCTGTCAGCTGAGGGTTGATGGATGTAAAAAAGTTTCCGAAGAGATCCGGTATCGTGTCATAGCTCAGCCCGCCTTCAGGCTTTATGCCGGTACCTATTCCGGTAGCTGCCATCACAAGTCTTTCCAAGATGATGCCGTTAAAAAATTCATCAATAGGAGTGTTGGCCTCGATAAACTTTTTTACAGTATCAAAAAACACGAGACCGCAAACCGTGGAAACGAACCAACCGAAGAGGCTTGTAATCGTTGCGGCAAATCCCTTCCTTGCCCCGAGCAGGCAAGATATCAATAATATTACAAGTATGGTTATATCAATTGCCATAATAATTTCTCCAATTTATATTTACTACATTATACACTATGCCCCCGGCCTTTACTACAATTAAATATAATTTCTTGAATACTGTGTGCAGATGTGATAAAATCTAACGGTATATGAAAAAGTACATGATGGAAGCATTAAAAGAAGCGGAAAAGGCATATAATATGGGGGAAGTTCCGGTTGGTGCGGTTATTGTAAAAGACGGTGAAGTTATAGCCGGAGGACACAACCTGACGGAGACTCAGAAGGATCCGACCTGTCATGCAGAGATGATGGCAATTCGGCAGGCAGCTGCTTTGTTGGGGGGATGGAGACTATCCGGATGCGATATGTATGTAACCCTTGAGCCTTGCGCCATGTGTGCCGGTGCCATTGTATGGTCCAGGATTGATAACCTCTATATAGGGGCAAAGGATCCGAAGAGCGGAGCCTGTGGCAGTATATTCCAAATTCCTACAGAAGATAGACTTAATCATCAGGTCCGGGTTAGCTACGGGCTGATGGAGGAAGAGTGTTCAAAAATTCTGAAGGATTTTTTTGCTGAACTTAGAAAGAAAAAGAAATAATATAATTCGGAGGCGTTGAATATGAAAAGAACAGGCGTGATTGTGTGCCTAACGACTTTAATGGTGCTTTTTGCAGGAACCTTTGCATTTGGTGCTGATTCTACACTTAAGCTGGTAGACACCTATCCTGTAGACGGACAAGAAAATACCACTAAAGAGAATATGTGTGTCAAGCTGAACTTCAATAATGAAATGGGAGCTGCCAAGGACGACGAAATTGATAAGAGCTTGTTCTCAATCAAGGATAAAAAAGGCAATAAAGTTCCCATTATGGTTCTTTTAAACCCTGATGACAGAAAGCAGATTATGGTTTTAGCTGATACCAATAAAAAATTGGATATCAAGGACGATACTGAATATACTTTATCAATTTCAAAAGCTTTGGCTGATGCAAAGGGTAATTCCTTAGGTGAAAACAAGAAAATTTCTTTCAAAACATTGGATCAGAATAAGAGCAGCAAAATATATATGCTCATGATGCTGGTAATGTTCGGAGGTATGTTTATTTTCATGGCAAGGGCTACGAAGAAGCATGCAGAGGCTGACAGTGATGACGATTTTGCAAAGGAAATTAAGGTTAACCCTTACAAAGAAGCTAAGAGAACGGGTAGGTCTGTTGAAGAGATTATCGCAGAGCAGGAAAAGGCTCGCATAAAGGCAGAAAAGAAGGCAGCTAAGAAGGCCGCTAAGGCAGCTAAGGAAGAGACTTTCTATGAGGACGAGGTTGAAGAGCCGGCGCCCGGACATTTCAAGGTAAAGCGAATTAAGACAATCGCTGAAGGCGGCGGAACCTATATTACCGGCAGAAAAGCGGCAGCTGAAGCCAGAAAAGCTCAGGAAGAAAAATGGGCTCAGCAGGCTAAGAAAAAGAAAAGAAAGTAATCATGTCCAAGCAGATTAGTATCAAGTCTTTTGGAAAAATAAATCTGTCTATAGATGTTATGCCGCCCGGTGAGGATGGCTATCATCCTGTGGACATGATAATGGCAAGAATGGACCTTTATGATCAGGTGAAGATTGCTTATGAGGATTTAGGCAATAAGAAGTTATCTTCAGAGGAACAGCCTTGTAAAATAGCCATTAAATGCAATTTTCAATTTGTTCCGACAGATGAGAGAAACATTTGCTTTAAGGCTGCTCGTGTTATGGCGGACCGATTTAATAAAAAGGGAGCCATTGGCATCAATCTTCAGAAAACCTTGCCTGTTGGAGCAGGGTTAGCAGGGGGAAGCGGTAACGGAGCGGCTGTTTTGCACGGTTTAAATGTTTTGTGGAATTTAAAGCTGACCTTGTCCGAATTGTGCAGCATAGGGGCTGAGCTTGGGTCTGATGTGCCGTTTTCTGTAGTCTCACAGGCTCGCGGAGATAGGAACCTGTCGTCATATTTTGCTGATGAACCAATGGCAACCAATTGGGCAAGGGCTCGTGGCAGAGGCACCGAGCTTACACCTATACAAGGAATGGATAAGCTCTTGGTTCTCGTGAAACCTAAATTTGGAGTTTCAACAGCCGAGGTTTATAAGGGCATTGATAATTGTGAAATTTTAGAAAGGCCTGATAATGATGCACTGGTAGAGGCGCTGAGAGAAAAAAATCCAGCTTCAGTCTATTGTAACATGGTCAATGTTCTTGAAAATTACACATTGAAGAAATATCCAAGCCTTTGCCATATGAAGGATGCGATGGCAGGCTTTGACGGGGTGGAAAAAGTCCTTATGAGCGGCAGTGGTCCGACAATCTATGGGATTTTTGACGAAAAAGATAAGATGAAGGCGATGAATTGTTGTCAAGCTTTAAGGAAGCAAGGATTTACGGCGTTTTTCACCAGGATAAGAAGGTAAGAGGAGAGCGAAATGATTAATTACAGCTACCAAATACACAGACCCTTAAGGGAAATCGTATATGAGCAAATTAGACTTAGAATTTTGACGGGAAATTTAAAGCCCGGTGCCAGAATGATGGAGGTTGAGCTGGCAAAAGAGCTCGGCGTAAGTCGTACGCCAATTCGTGAAGCCATCAGACAGCTTGAGAAGGAAGGGCTGATCACCATCGAGCCCAGAAGAGGCGCTTATGTTTCAGATATTTCTGTTCAGGATATGGTTGACATTCTTGAAGTAAGAGAAGACCTGGAAGGACTTGCCGCATCCATTGCAGCAGGCAAAATTACAAAAGAGCAGATTGCAGAGATGGAGGAAACTGCTAAGCTTTACAGCGAAGCCATAGAGAAAAACAATACAGACGACATCATTAAATACGATGAGCTGTTCCATAAGCAGATTGTAAATTCCAGTGGAAACAGAACGCTTATAAATTTAAGCGAAATTGTACAGGATTTGGCTTTGCGCTTCAGGTATCTGTACTATGATGATTTTTCAAGGTATGTGAACATGCCTTCAGAGCACAAAAATATTTTGAAGGCTCTTGATTCAGGTGACAAAGAAGCTGCAAGAAGGGCTGCGGACGGCCATGTAAAGAAACTGAAGAATTTCGTAATCAATGAGGGTGATACTGCTTTTAAAACCCATGGCAAAGAATAAATAAAAAATAATGCACAGAGATGGTTAAAGAGATGGTTAAGAAAAAGCTTCTAACCATCTCTTGTTTTTTCCACCCTTATTGGTCTCCCTCCACCAGCTCGACAGAGACTGTCTTTTTAGAACCATTTCTAATCAAGGTGAGATTAATTTTTTGTCCGACCTTATAATTTTGAACCTTAGAAACCAGCTGAGCCGCAGTTTCAATTTCTTCATCTTCAATGGCATAAATAATGTCACCGGCCTTTATACCGGCTTTTTCTGCAGATGAAGAAAGGATTTTTTTGACATAGACCCCGGCTCGATCAAGCCCGTTGGCTTCGGCCTTATCCTTGGATATATCCAGAATTTGCACTCCGATCACCGGTCTGCCTGTAACCTTACCGTTTTCAATTAAATCCTTTATTATAGGAGCCGCCTTATTAATCGGTATCGCAAATCCTAGGCCCTCGACATCAGAGCCGCTGGATTTGGCAACTACAAGGCCTACCATATTACCTGAGCCGTCAAATAGTCCGCCGCCGGAATTGCCCGGATTAATGGACGCATCCGTTTGCAAAAGAGTCATAGACTTGCCGTCAATGGTTAATTCTCTGTCAAGAGAGCTTATAATCCCCATAGTAGCTGTGCCTCCCAGCTTACCGAGAGGGTTTCCTATGGCAATGGTCATCTGACCGACAGATAGCTTGCTGCTGTCACCATATTGTACGGCAGTGATGCCTGAAGCGTTGATTTTTATGACGGCTATATCATCTTGCGGATCAGTGCCGATTAACCGTGCATCAAATTCCTGTCCGTTTTTCAGTTTAACCGTTATTCTGTTTGCACCGGAAATTACATGATTGTTTGTTACTATGTAGCCATTGCTGTCTATAATTACACCGCTGCCTGCACCCTCACGAACATAGTTATGCAGCCAATTGTCGGTGTTGACGGATTCAGTCCTAATTTCAACAACTGCGTTTTCATTTTTTGCAATTATTTCCTCAGCGGACAATGGACTGCCCGTAGACTTGGCAAGGGTGTAGTTGGTAGCTGAAATCTTTTTTGTTGCTCCCGGCATAGCAATTGTGGCAAAAAAATTATAGGATAGTACCGTTACTATTGATGTAAGCACCATGGAAACTATCAGGGATATTATTAGGAACTTTTTTGTCACATATTTCTTTTCATATCCGGATTTTTCATTATCATTGTATGGTGGCTCTGATGCTTTAGAGTCGGCATAATATTGAGCACCGATTTCTTCAAAATCCTTATCAGCTTGGATAAAGTCTCCTTCAGACGGCTCATAGATGGAAGAGTCAGTATCCTTGTTTTGTTCTCCACCTTTTAAATTGTCGTGGGAGTTCTCGCCGGAATTCATATCTTCCTTTATCAACTTGTCATTTCTTTCTAGCATATGTATACCTCCTCAGATAAAGTTTTATAAAATATTTTACCCTGTATGGCTGTGATTTTAACACAAAATATGTTAAAATAATTTTTTAGTGAATCAAGAGAGGTGAAAAGCGATGAAAGATGTGACCCTAAAGATAACAGGCGGTGATTTCAATGAGGCTACAGGTGGCGAAAGCGTTGAAATGATCACTGAAGGTAAGCTGTACCGTATCGACAATGCGGTATATTTAAAATATGATGAAACGGAGCTTTCCGGTATGGAGGGCAGCTCGACGACGTTAATTCTGGAAGATGGCAAGGTTTCCATGAAAAGAGTTGGGGAGCTTAGCAATTTAGATGAAATTATTTTTGAAAAAGGAAAACGCTTTACCGGCAAATATGAGACACCCTTCGGCATGTTTGATATGGAGGTTTTAACCAACAATGTCAAGCAGGACTTAGACATCGATGGCTACGGCGATATCGAAATTGACTATCACATAAGCTTAGATGGTTTAGTTGACGGTAGAAACAAGCTTAAGATTACAGTCAGCCAGTAGTAGGAGTATATAAGCATACTTCCATGACCTTTGGAGCGATAAGTATTTATATAAAGAAATTATATTTAGGAGGAAATAGTTAATGTTTGAGATTGGTTTTGATCCGGATAAATACATAGAATTACAGTCAAAGCACATTTTAGAGAGAATTAATGAGAACCAGTGCGAGCGCCTCTACCTTGAGTTTGGCGGAAAGCTGGTTCACGATAAGCATGCCATGAGGGTCCTTCCCGGGTTTGATGAAAATGCCAAGATTAAGCTTCTTCAGAAGATGCAGCAACAAACAGAAATCATTATATGTATTTATGCCGGCGACATAATGACCAACAAAACACGACAGGATTTTGGTATTACTTATGATCTGGAGGTTCTCAGATTAATCGATACCTTTAGAAAATATCAGCTTGAAATTAACAGTGTGGTTGTCACCAGATATGAGGATGCTCCTGCTGTAAATATGTTTATAAGCAAACTGGAGAGAAGGGGAATTAAGACATACAAGCATTACTTTACAAAAGGCTATCCGACGGACGTCGATACCATCGTAAGTGATGAGGGTTATGGTGCAAATCCATATATTGAGGTGACTAAGCCTCTCGTGGTTGTAACAGGTCCGGGTGGTGGCAGCGGAAAGCTGGCAACAAGTCTTTCTCAGCTTTATCATGATCATCGTCGAGGAAAAAAGGTCAGATATGCCAAATTTGAAACCTTCCCGATTTGGAATTTACCTCTTAAGCATCCGGTTAATATTGCCTATGAAGCGGCAACGGCAGACCTTAGGGATATTAATATGATTGACTCCTTCCATCTGGAGGCCTATGGCGAAATGACAGTTAATTATAACAGAGATATTGATGTTTTCCCTATTGTTAAGAGAATTATAGAGAAGATAACCGGTGCGGAATCTGAATACAAATCACCTACAGACATGGGTGTGAATATGGCGGGCTATGGCATTATCAACGATGAGGTATGTCAAGAGGCGGCAAAGCAGGAGATTATCAGAAGGTATTTAATTGCCGAATGTGACTACAAAAAGGGCAAGATTTCAGAGCAGTCATTGGAGAGATCCAAGCTGCTTATGAATGAGGTCGGCGGCGATGTTCATCAAAGAGCCGTTGTTAGACCGGCTCAGGAATATGCCGAAAAGAAGAGAAACTGCGACAAAAGATATGAAAATGTCGTTGTTATGGCTCTTCAGCTGAATAATGGAGAAATCGTTACAGGTCGCAGCTCACGGCGAATGGTGGCAGCGGCTGCAGCGATACTAAACGGAATTAAAAAATTGGCAGGCATGGATGATGAGGCTCTGCTGATAACCCCTGAAGTTCTGGGAACATTGCAGCATTTGAAGACTCATGTGCTCAACTCAGACAGGACAAGTCTGAACCTTGAAGAGGTCTTAATGGCTCTTTCAATTTCAGGGACTCAAAAAGAAGCTGCAAGACTGGCAGCGGAAAAGCTAACGGAGCTTAATGGATGCAAGGCTCATTGTACGGCCATCTTAAGCGATACCGATGAGCAGACTTTGCGAGCCCTTGGTATTGATACAACCTCGGATCCGGAATACGTTACAACTAATTTATATACAAACTAGAGCTTATGAGTAAGGCTAAGATCACTTTAGAAAAATTTTCGACACTGAAATATAGGATGATTTTTGAAGGCATAATAGTCGGCCTTATTACAGGATTTTTGGTTGCAATATTTCGGTTGGCAATTGAGCATGCCGAGACCTTAAGGCGAACCCTTTATTCGGACGAAAGCCCTCGGGCTATGGCTGTTTTGTTCATTGTAATGCTGGCAGGAACCCTAGTTGTTTGGGCTGCGGCTAAACTGGAGCCTCACTCTTCAGGAAGCGGCATTCCTCAGGTTAAGGGTGAGCTTGTCGGGGATATTTCCCAGAGTTGGTATAGGGTGATTTCAGCCAAGCTGGCAGGGGCTACAACGGCTATAGGATTAGGGCTTTCCCTGGGACGTGAGGGTCCAAGCATTCAGCTGGGTGCAATGATTGGAAAGGGCCTCTCCAAGGTAACAAAAAAGCTACCTATTGAGGAGAAAATGCTCATAACCTGCGGTGCAGGTGCCGGACTTGCAGGGGCTTTTTGCGCTCCCCTGGCAGGGGTGGTATTTGCCCTGGAGGAGCTGCATAAAAATTTTTCTACAGAGATTTTGCTTTCCACCATGTCAGCGTCGGTTGTATCGAATTTTGTTGCTTCATCAATATTCGGTCTGGAGCCGGTTTTCAAAATAAGCATTGCTGAGAGATTACCCTTGAGGCTGTACTGGATGATAGTAATTCTAGGTGTGGTTCTCGGCATTCTAGGTAAGGTATATAATCGTCTTATGATGACGGCATTAAATCTTTATGACTTGATTAGCTCAAAACTCTTGCGAATTGTCATTGCGGTGGCTTTGGCGGCGGTTCTGGGATTTGTTTTCCCTCAAGCTTTGGGAAGCGGGCATTTTCTGGTTGAACAGATTGCTTATTCCGGAAATGCTTTGGGCTTAGGCTCCGAAACCATAAGCTTCTTCAGCGAGAATACCGGTCATATAATAAAAATATTTCTTCTTCTATTTGTGACAAAACTGTTTTTTTCTGCGGTCAGCTTTGGCTCTGGAGCCCCGGGAGGAATTTTCCTGCCGTTGCTGGTTTTAGGGGCAATAGCTGGAGGCGGTTTCTCGGTAGCCGTCGGAAAGGAATTCTACATTGCAAATTTTGTAATCATAGGAATGACAGGGCTGTTTGCTTCCATCGTTAGGGCGCCTATAACAGGAGTTATTCTTATAACTGAAATGACGGGGGATTTCAGCAATTTCCTTCCATTGGCGGTTGTAGCCCTTGTGTCCTATGTAATAGCTGATATTACAGGTGCATCGCCAATTTACGATGAACTTCTTGAGAGAAATGTTGCCAAGAACTTAAAGGGTGATGAGGCAAACCACAGATTCAGCAAGAAGGTTCTCGTTGAGGGAGATGTATATTTTGGAAGTAAAATGGACGGGCAAACTATCGCCGACATGGAGCTGCCGGCGGGAAGCCTTGTGATTTCCGTTGAACGAGGCCAAAGAGAAATAGTTCCCGACGGTTCAACTCGGCTTCAAGGGGGAGATAAAATAGTTCTTCTTTGTGCGGAGGATTATCATAGTCAGATTGCAGAGATTTTAGACAGCCTATGCAAGCGAATTGACAGATAATTTACCGAGCTGTAAAATATACAGTTAATAGCATGCAGTTAATCGTGAAAAAGCGTTGCGGGATTATATCTGTTCATTGAGTTAAAGTATAGATGAAAAAGGGGATAATGATGAGAGGGGAAAAACCTAAAAGAAAAAATGGACTTTTCAGCAGGCTTGCCAAGCTATGGGGAACTATATTCTTTTTGATTATAGTTGTGTTTTTGGCGGTTACGCTGTATTTTAACGTCTTGCCGACAAAATACCTGCTAATTCTGACGGGGATTTCGGCATTTATCGGAATAATAACCATTCCGGCTCTTTTAAGCGTAAGGTTTAAAGCCGGCAGAAGGGTTACTGCATTTTTTATATCACTATTGTTTGGGGCAATGTTCCTGGTTGGAATCTTCTATATGACGGGAACCATAAGTTTTTTCTCAGACATAAGCAACATTCAAGGAAAGCATGGAGATATTGCCAAACGAGTAGATGTAAACAACGAATCCTATAATGTTTTCGTCAGCGGGCTTGATACTTACGGCAGCATAGACACTGAGTCACGTTCCGATGTGAACATGGTTGTTACGGTAAATCCTAAGACAAAGAAGGTCCTTTTAACATCAATCCCGAGAGATTATAGAATCCGGCTGGTGGACATGGGAAATGCCACAGATAAGATGACCCACACCGGTGTTTACGGGATTGATCAAACCGTTAAGTCGGCTGAAGACCTGTTAAATATAGACATTAACTACTATGTCAAGGTTAACTTCTCAACCGTTGTTGAATTTATAAATGCCATTGACGGAGTTGATGTAACTTCAGATGAAAATATTGAGATAGGCGGAAAAGCCGGAGAGTATATACAGCTTCAAAAAGGTAAAAATCACCTGAATGGAAGTCAGGCGTTAGTTTTTGCCAGAGAAAGGTATGCTTATGAGGCCGGAGATATTCAAAGAAATAAGAACCAGCAGATTATAATGAAGTCGATCATAGAAAAAGCTACCTCGAGTGTGACGATTTTGTTCAAGTACTACAATGTTCTCAACACGTTAGGGGAGTATGTAGAAACAAATATGCAGACTGATGAAATGAAAGCTTTGATAAGGGGCCAGCTGCTCAACATTTCCAAATGGGATGTTTCAATGCAGAATCTTGACGGTGTCGGCAATATGGCACCGCTGTACTCCACCGGCGGAGCATATGCTTATGTAATGGAAGATGATGAGAATGCTATTAGAAACGCATATAGAAAAATTCTTGATGTCATGGAAGGCAGATAATTAAGCATATAATCAGCATAAAATGCTTGACATTGACACGGTTATAGTATAGTATTAATGGGCAGCTTTATGATTATTATGGAAACAGAGTCCCTGCGGACTCTGAATTTTGAGTTATTTCGGAGGACAATCACATGAGAGTAAAAGTTACAATGGCTTGCACAGAATGTAAGCAGAGAAATTACAACACAATTAAAAACAAGAAAAATGATCCTGACAGAATGGAAATGCACAAATACTGCAAATTCTGCAAGAAGACAACTCTTCACAAGGAAACAAAGTAAGGAGTAGACATGGCAACTACTAATAAAGAAAGAGCTAAAAGAAACGCTGTAGCCCAGGCTAAAAAGACCGGAGGCCTTAAGGACTCATGGAAGGGTGTTAGAATGGAACTGTCCAAGGTCGTTTGGCCGACAAAGCAGGAAATGATATCATATACAGGCGTGGTTTTGGCTGCGTGTGGATTCTTTGCCCTTGCACTATGGGCTATCGATACAGGCGTTCTTGCTGCATTAAAGGCAGTTTTAGGAGTAACTGTTAACTAATATTGTTATATTTAAAGAAGGTATGAATATGTCAGAAGTAACAACTAATACGGTATCTCCTTTAGAAGGCGAAGGAATTCGTGGAGACGGCCAGGCAAGATGGTATGTGGTACATACTTACTCGGGTCATGAAAACAAAGTAAAAGTGAATATTGAGAAGATGGTGGAAAACCGCGGTATGCAAAACCTGATTCTGGACATAACAGTACCTACTGAGGATAGAATAGAGCTGAAGAACGGACAGAGGAAAATTAAAACCAGAAAGATGTTCCCAGGCTATGTGCTCATAAAGATGATTGTTACCAATGAATCATGGTACCTTGTCAGAAATACACAGGGTGTTACCGGTTTTGTTGGACACGGCTCCGACCCGATTCCCCTTTCTAAAGAAGAGATTGCGAGAATGGGAATCGAGAAAGTATATATCGATTTAGATGTGGAAATTGGCGACACGGTTAGAGTTATTAACGGTCCTTTTGAAGGATTTATGGCTGTTGTTGAAGAGATTAACAAAGAGAAGCAGATTCTTAAGGTTAAGGTTTCCATGTTCGGAAGAGACACTTCGGTTGAACTTGAGTTCGGCCAAGTAGATAAGGTGTTATAGTCTTAGGTTTAAATTAACGGTTTAAATCTATGCTTTAACTATAAAGTCTAGAAGAAAGGAGATAAGCATGGCTAAGAAGATTGAAGGATACATTAAACTTCAAATCCCAGCTGGCAATGCGACACCTGCACCACCTGTTGGACCGGCACTTGGTCAAAAGGGCGTTAACATTATGGATTTCTGTAAACAGTTTAACGCTAAGACTGCGGATCAGCCGGGAATGATTATACCTGTAGTAATTACAGTTTATTCAGATAGATCATTCTCTTTTGTAACCAAGACACCGCCTGCAGCAGTTCTATTAAAGAAAGCGGCAGGACTTGACGCAGCTTCAGGTGAGCCTAACAAGAAGAAAGTGGCAACACTGACTTATGCTCAGGTTGAAGAAATTGCCAAGACTAAGCTTCCTGATTTAAATGCAGCTAACCTTGAAGCAGCAACAGACATGATTAAGGGTACTGCAAGAAGCATGGGAATCGTAGTAGAGGATTAATTTAAGATGGGAGATGGGCATATAATATCAGCTCGTCGCTATACCACAAGGAGGTAAAACAATGCCAAAGAAGGGCAAGACTTACAGAAACTCTCTGGAGAAGTTTGATAAAACACAATTACATGAAGTAGCAGAGGCTATGAAGCTTGCAGTAGAAACTGCAGGAGCTAAGTTTGATGAAACAATTGAAGTACACGTTAGACTTGGCGTAGATGGAAGACACGCTGACCAGCAGGTTAGGGGTGCAATCGTATTACCGCACGGAACAGGAAAAACAAAAAAGGTTCTTGTTTTTGCTAAAGGCCCTAAGGCTGAGGAAGCTGAAAAGGCCGGCGCTGATTATGTAGGTGCTGAAGAAATGGCACAGAAGATTCAGACTGAAAACTGGTTTGACTTTGATGCTGTAGTAGCTACACCGGACATGATGGGTGTTGTCGGTAGACTAGGTAAGGTTTTGGGACCTAAGGGACTTATGCCAAACCCTAAATCCGGAACAGTAACTATGGATTTGGAAAAGGCTCTGGCTGACATCAAGGCCGGTAAGGTTGAATACAGACTTGATAAGCAGAACATCATCCACACTCCGATAGGAAAAAAATCTTTTGGACCTGAAAAACTACAGGACAACTTTACAGCTCTGATGGAAGCTATAATAAAGGCTAAACCGGCAGCTGCAAAGGGACAGTACTTAAAGAGCGTTACCGTTGCTTCAACAATGGGTTCCGGCGTAAAAGTAAACCCTGCAATTTTAGGCTAATCCAAAAATAAAACTGAATTTGATAACAAGCCGAAGACAGCGGGAGCCTGATGGCTTAATTCCCCGCCGAGGTACAATATATAGATGTTGACCTTGTATCTTCCCGGCACTTTAAAGTGTGAAGTACAAGGTTTTCTTTATAAAGTACCTAATTTGAAGATCGCCGGTCGATCTCGGAAAGGAGAAAAAATGTCCGTAGAAGCAAAACAAGCAAAACAAGTAATAATTGATGAAATTAAAGCGAAGCTGGACGGAGCTCAGTCAGCAGTAGTTATTGACTACATGGGAACAACTGTAGAAGAGGCTGATGCAATGAGAAAGACTCTTCGTGAAGCAAACATTGACTATACAGTATATAAGAATACTCTTATTAAGAGAGCGATTGATGGAACAGAATTCGCTGGACTTGCAGATGTTCTTGATGGACCAAGCGCACTTGCAATCAGCAAGGAGGACGCTACTGCACCGGCTAGAGAGCTGAACGAAATCATCAAAAAATTAAAGAAAATGGAATTCAAAGCAGGTGTTGTTGAAGGAAACTTTTATGACAAAGCAGGCATCGAACAGATCGCATCAATTCCATCAAGAGATGTGCTTATCGCTAAGTTCATGGGTAGCATTCAGTCACCTATCGGTAAGCTAGTAAGAACATTCCAGGCAGTTGCAGATGCAAAGGCTGAATAAGAAAAATATTTAAGGAGAAAATTAAAATGAATAAAGATCAGATAATTGAAGCTATAAAAGCTATGTCCGTATTGGAAATCAACGAGCTTGTTAAGGCTTGTGAAGAAGAGTTCGGTGTATCAGCTGCAGCACCTGTAGCGGTAGTTGGTGGCGGAGAAGCCGGCGGAGCTGCTGAAGAGCAGAGCGAATTCAATGTAGTACTTGCAGAAGTAGGTGCTGAAAAGATTAAGGTAATCAAGGCTGTAAGAGAAGTTACAGGTCTTGGACTTAAGGAAGCTAAGGAATTGGTTGACGGTGCACCTTCAACAGTTAAGGAAGGCGTTGAAAAGGCTGAAGCTGAAGCGATCAAGGGACAGCTTGAAGAAGTTGGTGCTAAGGTTGAACTTAAATAGTCCAAGCTATTTGTAAAAAACATCTCCATGTCGGACATCGGGATGGAGCAAGTTTAAATCGTAATCAAAGGGGCCGGATGTAGAAATGCATCCGGCTTTTATGATTTTTAAAAAATCCCACAAAAAATCCACGAAATAATGATTTAAAACTTGCAAGTTTGACTACAGTGTGATATTATAATAGACTGCCACGCAATATAGATAAGTATATTATAAGGAGTGATGAATATGCCAAAACCTATACAAGTCGGTCGAAAAGAACGTATGACTTTTTCCAAGATTAATGAAGTAGGAGAAATGCCGAATCTCATTGAGATTCAAACGAAATCCTATGACTGGTTCATCAAGGAAGGGCTGAAAGAAGTTTTCGATGATATCTCACCGATTAAAGATTATGCAGATAACCTTATCCTGGAGTTCATAGACTATTCTCTAAATGATTCAGCAAAGTATGATCAGGAAGAGTGTAAAGAAAGAGATGTTACTTATGCAGCTCCACTGAAGGTCCAGGTAAGACTTGTAAATAAGGAGACCGGTGAAATCAAGGAGCAGGAAGTATTCATGGGCGACTTCCCTCTTATGACTAAGCAAGGAACCTTTATTTATAACGGTGCAGAGAGAGTTATTGTAACTCAGCTTGTTAGATCTCCGGGTGCATATTACAGTGTAGAAACAGATAAATCAAATAACAAGCTGTTCTCGACTCAAGTTATTCCTAACAGAGGTGCGTGGTTGGAATACGAGACGGACTCAAATGAAATTATTTCAGTGAGAGTCGATAGAACCAGAAAACAGCCGCTAACCACTTTATTAAGAGCTTTAGGCATTGCTTCAAATGAAGAAATCATAAATCTCTTTGGCGGTGATGACAGACTGCTTAAGACATTAGAGAAGGATACAACCAACGATTACGAATCAGGCATCAAAGAAATTTATAAGAAGCTGAGACCGGGCGAACCACCTACAGTGGAGAGTGCAAAGTCACTTCTTAACTCACTTTTCTTTGATCCTAAGAGATATGATTTGGCAAAGGTTGGAAGACATAAATATAATCAAAAATTAGGCATTGGGGCAAGAATTGAAGGAACAATTTTGGCTCATGATGTTGAAGTGCCGTTAACAGGGGAGATTTTGGAGAAGGGCACTAAGCTGACAAAGGAAATGGCTGTCGATATTGAGGATTCCGGAATAAAGGCAGTTGAAGTTTATCCGGGAGAAGAATCTGATGTTTCAACTAAGGTAATAGGAAACAACTTTGTAGCTTTAAGCAAGTACGTTGATACTCCTGCAGGCGAGCTTAAATTGCCGGAGAAGGTATACTTCCCGGTTCTTGAGGAAATTCTAAGCGAGGGTTTCGAGGGTGAAGCTCTGGATAGAGCGTTGTTTGAGAGAAGAAAGGAATTATCACCTAGAAACATAATTCTGGATGATATCATCGCTTCTGTCAGCTACATTTTAAACCTGGGTCACGGAGTTGGAGCAACTGATGATATTGACCACTTGGGAAACAGAAGGCTTAGAACTGTAGGCGAGCTGCTTCAGAACCAGTTTAGAATTGGTCTTGCAAGAATGGAAAGAGTTGTCAGAGAAAGAATGACAATTCAGGATATTGAAGTGGCAACACCTCAGGCTCTTATAAACATCAAGCCGGTTACAGCCGCAATTAAGGAGTTCTTCGGAAGCTCTCAGCTTTCCCAGTTCATGGATCAGAACAACCCCCTTGCAGAGTTAACTCACAAAAGACGTCTATCCGCTCTTGGCCCTGGTGGTCTATCCAGAGAAAGAGCAGGATTTGAGGTTAGAGACGTTCATCAGTCTCACTACGGAAGAATGTGTCCTATTGAGACTCCGGAAGGTCCGAACATCGGCCTTATCGGCTCCCTGACGACTTACGGAATTGTTGATGAACACGGCTTCATCAAAACACCTTATAGGGTTGTGGATAAAGAAACCAACCATGTAACAGAAGAGATAAGATATATTACAGCAGATGAGGAAGAGAACTTAATTGTAGCTCAGGCCAATGAATTGCTTGATGCAGAAGGCAACTTCATAAACGAAAAGGTTGCCTGCCGTGGAGTTGGCGGTGAAATTGCTTTGTTCCCGAAAGAAGCTGTAGATATGATGGACGTATCGCCTAAGCAGGTTGTATCCGTTGCAACAGCTATGATTCCGTTCCTAGAAAACGACGACGCCAACCGTGCACTTATGGGATCAAACATGCAGAGACAGGCGGTTCCTCTACTTGTAACTGAAGCGCCTATTGTCGGTACCGGAATGGAGTACAAAGCAGCCAAAGACTCAGGTGTAGTTATAATTGCAAATAACCCGGGTACCGTTGAGTTTGTCGATGCATCTAAAATCGTAATTAGACGAGATGAAGACGGCGGCACTGATGAATATAAGCTTTTAAAGTTTAAGCGCTCAAATCAGGGCACCTGCATAAATCAGAGGCCTATAGTTTCTCATGGTGAGCATATTGAGGCGGATGAAGTAATCGCCGACGGTCCTTCAACCAATCTTGGAGAAATAGCTTTGGGCAAGAATCTCTTGATCGGATTTATGACCTGGGAAGGCTATAACTACGAGGATGCTATCATTCTAAATGAAAGATTGCTTATGGACGATGTTTTGACCTCGTTGCATATAGTTGAGTATGAAGCGGAAGCGAGAGATACCAAGCTGGGACCTGAAGACATCACAAGGGATATTCCAAATGTCGGTGAAGAGGCTCTCAGGGATCTTGACGAGGACGGAATTATCAGAATCGGTGCAGAGGTTAAGTCAACAGATATCTTAGTTGGCAAGGTAACTCCGAAGGGTGAGAGCGATCTCAATCCGGAGGAAAGACTTCTTAGAGCTATTTTTGGTGAAAAGGCCAGAGAGGTTAGAGACACTTCCCTTAGAGTTCCACACGGTGAAACGGGTATCGTTGTAGATGTAAAGGTTTATACCAGGGAAAATGGTGATGATTTGCCACCCGGTGTTAATAAACTTGTCAGAACATATATCGCTACTAAGCGTAAAATAAATGTAGGCGACAAAATGGCCGGTCGTCACGGGAATAAGGGTGTTATCTCAAGAATCCTTCCGGAAGAAGATATGCCGTTCCTGGAAAATGGTCAGTCACTTCAGGTGATGCTTAACCCGCTTGGTGTACCGTCCCGAATGAATGTTGGACAGGTTCTGGAGGTTCACCTTGGACTTGCTGCCAAGAAGAAGGGCTGGTATATTGCAACTCCTGTATTTGATGGTGCAAATGAGCAGGATATCATGGATCTTCTTGAGGATGTAGGATACTCAGCAAGCGGAAAGCTGAACCTGAGAGACGGCAGAACGGGCGAGTTCTTTGATCACCCTGTAACTGTGGGATACATGTACATGTTGAAGCTTCACCATCTTGTCGATGATAAGATTCATGCCAGAAGTACCGGACCTTACTCCCTGGTAACTCAGCAGCCACTTGGCGGTAAAGCTCAGTTCGGTGGACAGAGATTCGGAGAGATGGAGGTTTGGGCTCTGGAAGCATATGGAGCAGCATATACACTACAGGAAATTCTTACTGTTAAGTCCGATGATATTATCGGAAGAGTGCAGACCTACGAGTCCATCGTTAAGGGAGAAAACGTTCCTGAACCGGGAATTCCGGAATCCTTCAAGGTTCTTATTAAGGAAATGCAGAGCCTTGGACTTGATGTTAAGGTTCTTACTGAGGAGAATGAAGAAATCCAGCTTAAGGAAACGATGGAAGCCGACGATAACAGCGGTGTCAGTGACATCATGAGAATGGAGTCGGAGCTTGAGAGCGAGCAGGAGCTTCTTGACAGCGGATATGTTGAAAAAAGTTTAGACGAAGATGATGATATCACTATGTATGATTCATCTGAAGATGAGCTATAAGAAAGGGGAGTTGTACTTTGTCAGAGAATACACTTAAAATTAAGAATTTCGATTTATCAAATTTTGAATCATTGCAGATTAAGTTGGCTTCCACAGAAAAGATTCTGGACTGGTCTTATGGTGAGGTAACTAAACCGGAGACCATTAACTATAGAACCCTTAAACCTGAAAGAGACGGACTTTTCTGCGAAAGAATTTTCGGACCTATGAAGGACTGGGAATGTCATTGCGGTAAGTACAAAAGAATCAGATACAAGGGAATCATTTGTGATCGTTGCGGAGTAGAAGTTACAAAGTCAAAGGTCAGAAGAGAGAGAATGGGACACATTCAGCTGGCTGCTCCTGTTTCTCATATTTGGTATTTCAAGGGAATACCGTCAAGAATGGGGCTCATCCTTGACCTGACTCCAAGAAACTTGGAAAAGGTTTTGTACTTTGCTAATTTTGTAGTTCTTGAACCCGGTGATTCAGAATTCCAGTATAAGGAAATCATCACTGAACAGCAGTATAGAGATGCAAAGGACAGATTCGGAGCATCCTTCAGAGCCGGCATGGGAGCAGAGGCTGTTAAGGAGCTGCTTGCCGGAATTGACCTTGAAGGACTTTCAGCTGAGCTTAGAGAGTCTCTCAAGACAGCAACGGGTCAGAAAAAAATTAAAGTTATCAGAAGGCTGGAGGTTATTGAAGCCTTTAGAATATCAGGAAATAAGCCGGAGTGGATGATTATGGATGTAGTTCCGGTAATTCCGCCTGACCTTAGACCTATGGTACAACTGGACGGCGGTCGTTTTGCCACATCGGATTTAAACGATTTATATAGAAGAGTTATTAATAGAAATAACCGTCTAAACAGATTGTTAGATTTGGCAGCCCCTGATATTATAGTTAGAAATGAAAAGAGAATGCTGCAGGAAGCAGTGGACTCATTAATAGACAACGGCAGAAGAGGAAGACCTGTAACGGGACCCGGCTCAAGACCTCTTAAGTCCTTAAGCGATATGCTTAAGGGTAAGCAGGGCAGATTCAGACAGAACCTGCTGGGTAAGCGTGTTGACTACTCAGGACGTTCCGTAATTGTAGTCGGACCGGAGCTTAAGTTCTACCAGTGCGGTCTTCCGAAGAAAATGGCTCTTGAATTGTTCAAGCCTTTCATAATGAAGGAGCTTGTAGGCAGAGGTTATGCTCATAACATTAAGAACGCCAAGAGAATGGTTGAAAGAGTCAGACCGGAAGTTTGGGATGTCTTAGAAGATGTAATCAGTGAGCATCCTGTAATGCTTAACCGTGCACCTACCCTTCATAGACTCGGTATTCAGGCTTTTGAACCGGTCCTTGTAGAAGGTAAGGCGATTAAGCTTCACCCTCTTGTTTGTACTGCATTTAACGCAGACTTTGACGGTGACCAGATGGCTGTGCATGTACCGCTGTCTGTTGAAGCTCAGGCAGAAGCAAGATTTTTGATGCTTTCAACCAACAATATTTTAGCTCCGAAAGATGGCTCTCCAATCACAACTCCTACACAGGACATGATTCTCGGTGCCTACTATCTTACATACCCGGGTACAGCTAAAAAGGTTGAAGTCATCGACGGTAAAGAAGTTGTAAGCTATGCCATGGATGAGTTTAACAACAAAAAAATCAGAGAAGAAAACAAGGCTGCGGGCTTTACTCGTATTCCGGTGAAGGGTGACGGCAAGGTCTTCACTGATATTGACGAGATGATAATGGCGTACAAAGCAGGGGTTGTTAATATCCATGCCAAGGTAAAGGTTAGACTTTTCAATGAAGATAAAACGGAGTCGGAAATTGTTGAATCAACAGTCGGAAGATTTATCTACAACGAAAAAATTCCTCAGGACTTGGGCTTTGTAGACAGAAGTGTTGATAAATATGCTCTTGAGGTAGATTTCCTTTGCGACAAGAAAAAGCTTGGTGCAATAATTGATAAATGCTACAAGATTCACAGCAACACCGGGACTGTTTTGATGCTGGATTACATCAAGGATATGGGCTACCATTACTCTACAATCGCAGCAGTTACAATCGGTATTGACGATATGAAGATTCCTGAAGAGAAATGGGATATTATAGACCAATCTCAGAGGGAAGTAGATAAATTCGATAAGGCTTATAGAAGAGGATTTATTTCCAATTCAGAGCGTTATGAGAGAATTATTGAAATTTGGAACAAGGCTACAGATTCCGTTGCTGATGCTCTTATGGATTCCCTTGATCCGGGTAACAACCTTAACATCATGGCAACCTCCGGAGCGAGAGGTAGTAAGAATCAGATCAGACAGATTGGCGGTATGCGTGGTCTGATGGCTAATGCAACCGGTAAGACTGTCGAAATTCCAATCAAAGCAAACTTCCGTGAAGGACTGTCCGTACTTGAGTATTTCATCTCATCCAACGGAGCCAGAAAGGGTCTGGCCGATACGGCTCTTCGTACAGCCGACTCGGGTTATTTGACAAGAAGGTTGGTTGACGTTTCGCACAATGTAATCGTAAGAGAATTCGATTGCGGAACAGATGAGGGTGTTGAGGTTAGAGCCTTTGTTGACGGAAAAGAAATAATCGAGCCCCTCAACCAGAGAATTGTTGGAAGAACAGCACTTCTTGATGTAGCAAATCCGGAAACCGGAGAGATTATTGTTGCTGCCGGCGAAGAAATATCTGATGATCAGGCCCTAGCCATTGTTGATTGCGGTATAGAGTCTGTAGCAATCAGATCCGTTATGACCTGTCATAGCAAGACAGGTATCTGTGCCAAGTGCTATGGAAGAAACCTGGCTACCGGAGAGGAGGTTAACTTAGGAGAGTCTGTAGGTATTACTGCCGCTCAGTCAATCGGTGAGCCGGGTACACAGCTTACAATGAGAACCTTCCATACAGGCGGTGTTGCAGGTTCCGATATTACTCATGGTTTGCCGAGAGTTGAGGAGCTGTTCGAGGCCCGTAAGCCGAAGGGTCTTGCGGAAATCTGTGAGGCAAACGGTACAGTTGCGGCTATTGACCTCAGAAGCGACAACAAGTCAGAGGTTAGAGTTAGAAGTGAAGATGGAGAAGACAGAACCTATGTCGTGCCTTATGGAGCAAGATTAGCTGTTAAGGTGGGCGACTTTGTTCAGGCAGGTGACAATATTACTGTCGGACCTTTGAATCCGCACGATATATTTAGACTTAAGGGTGTTGAAGGTGTTTACCAGTACCTGTTGAAGGAAGTTCAGCGAGTATATAAAAACCAGGGTGTAGACATCAATGACAAACATATAGAGGTTATTGCAAGCCAGATGCTTTCCAAGTTTAAGGTTGAAGATGCAGGTGATACAACGCTTCTTCCGGGTGGCTCATATAGCAAGTTTGAAATTAAAGATGCTAATGAAATTGCTGTTGCAAATGGTGGAGAGCCTGCAGTTGCAAAACAGATTCTGCTTGGAATTACTAAGGCTTCCTTGGCAACAAACTCATTCCTATCAGCAGCTTCCTTCCAGGAAACCACAAGAGTTCTTACGGATGCGGCTATCAAGGGCAAGAATGACAAGCTTCTCGGCCTGAAGGAAAATGTTATTATCGGTAAGCTCATTCCTGCCGGTACAGGTATGAAGCGATACAAGAACATAAATGTTGATTACGGTGTGAACGCTGAGTTCATCGAAGAGGAAATGAGAAAAAGAGAAGAAGCTGCAGCAGCTGCAAGAGCTGCTCTTGAAGAAGAGATGAATTCGGAAGAGGGAAATGCACCGGAGGAAGCTCACAGAGAAGAACCTGAAATCACATTGCCGATTGATTTTGCCGACGATGAAATTGTCATTGCAGATGAATTTGCCGGTGCGGATGAGGAGACCGTAGACCTATCATTAGAATAAAAAGATATTGGCATATAAGCCGGCATTGAAATTTAATGTTCGGCATTTGAGAAGAGTATTGCAAACATATATGTTTTGTGATAAACTAACGGTTGGTTTTCTATTCAGATGGCCTTAAATCATATTTAAGGTCATTTGAGCTGAAAATAAATAAACATATTGGGAAAGGAGAATAAAATGCCTACTATTAACCAATTAGTTCGTCAAGGCAGAACAAGTTCTGTAAAGAAGTCAAACTCTCCAGCTCTTAACAAGGGAATGAACTCACTGAAGAGAGCTGCAACTGATGTGAATTCACCACAGAAGAGAGGCGTTTGTACATCTGTAAAGACTGTAACACCTAAGAAGCCGAATTCAGCGCTTAGAAAAGTTGCCAGAGTACGACTAACAAATGGTATCGAAGTAACCGCTTACATTCCTGGAATCGGTCACAACCTTCAGGAGCATAGTGTTGTACTTATCAGAGGTGGAAGAGTAAAGGACCTCCCTGGTGTAAGATACCATATCATTAGAGGTACACTTGATGCTTCAGGTGTTGCCAACAGAAGCCAGGCTCGTTCCAAGTACGGAGCTAAGAGACCTAAGAAAAAATAACTGAGAAATAACGGGAAAGAAAAGTGCCCTTAATATATATAGATATATTGAGCGCCGCGGCATCTTAATGTAAAAGATGTCGAGTACCCCCGGAAAACTAAGGAGGGAAGAGAAGTGCCAAGAAAAGGTAACGTACCAAAGAGAGAAGTACTTCCAGATCCGGTTTATGGCAGTGTAGCAGTTGCTAAGCTTATCAACAGCGTAATGATCGATGGTAAGAAAGGTACTGCACAGTCAATCGTTTATGGAGCTTTCGACAGAATCAAGGAAGTTTCAGGCGAAGAACCGTTGGAAGTATTTGAAAAGGCAATGAACAACATCATGCCTGTATTAGAGGTAAAAGCTCGTAGAATTGGTGGTGCAAACTACCAGGTTCCTATTGAGGTTAGACCTGAAAGAAGACAGACACTGGGATTAAGATGGCTTACTAAGTACACAAGACTTAGAGGCGAAAAGACCATGTCGGAAAGATTAGCAAAAGAGCTTATGGACGCAGCTAACGGAGCTGGTGCATCAGTTAAGAAGAAAGAGGATACTCACAAGATGGCAGAGGCTAACAAGGCATTTGCACATTTCAGATGGTAATTCTCAGAATTTGAATAGCAGAAGGAGGAACATATGGCCGGTAGAGAATTTTCTCTAGAAAAAACAAGAAATATCGGAATAATGGCCCACATTGACGCGGGCAAGACTACCACCACAGAAAGAATCCTTTTCTATACAGGAAGAACTCATAAGATTGGTGAAACCCACGACGGTTCAGCAACTATGGACTGGATGGAACAGGAACAGGAGCGTGGTATTACAATTACCTCTGCTGCTACTACAGCACAATGGAAGAATCACAGAATTAATATAATTGACACACCGGGTCACGTAGACTTTACAGTAGAAGTAGAAAGATCTCTTAGAGTTCTTGACGGAGCTGTAACAGTGCTTTGTGCAAAGGGCGGTGTTGAGCCTCAGTCTGAAACTGTATGGAGACAGGCTGAAAAGTATGGTGTACCGAGAATGATTTTCGTAAACAAGATGGACATTTTAGGTGCAAACTTCTTCCGAGTTGTTGGAATGGTTAAGGATAGACTAAAGGCTAATGCGGTTCCTATCCAGCTTCCAATCGGTGCTGAAGATAGTTTCGTAGGAATTATCGATTTAGTAGAAATGAAGGCAGAGGTATACAAGGACAATCTTGGAAAAGAGTTTGTCGTTGAAGACATTCCTGAAGATATGCAGGAGTTAGCAAATGAATGGAGAGAGAAGCTTATCGAATCTGTTGCAGAATGCGATGAAGAGCTTACAATGAAGTTCTTGGAGGGTGAAGAGCTTACTACAAAGGAAATTAAGGACACAATCAGAAAGCAGACTATTGCCGGAGAAATGATTCCTATGCTTTGTGGATCAGCATATAGAAATAAGGGTGTACAGATGATGCTGGATGCAGTAATCGACTACATGCCGTCACCAATTGACATTCCTGCTATCAATGGTATCAACCCTGTTACAGAGGAGCCTGATAGCAGACCGGCAGATGACAAGGCGCCATTCTCGGCATTAGCCTTTAAGATTATGGCTGACCCATTTGTAGGAAAGCTTGCTTTCTTTAGAGTTTACTCAGGAACCTTAGAATCCGGTTCCTATGTATATAACTCAACAAAGGGAAGAAAAGAAAGAATCGGAAGAATTCTTCAGATGCATGCTAACAAAAGAGAAGAAATCACTAAGGTTTATTCCGGAGACATTGCAGCAGCAGTTGGACTTAAGGATACAACAACAGGTGACACTCTTTGTGATGAAAAAGAAGAAATCATACTGGAATCAATGGAATTCCCGGATCCGGTAATCGAAATCGCTATTGAGCCGAAGACAAAGGCAGGTCAGGAAAAGATGGGTATCGCTTTAGCAAAGCTGGCTGAAGAAGATCCAACTTTCAAAACATATACAAACGAGGATACCGGACAGACGATCATTGCCGGAATGGGAGAGCTTCACCTGGAAATTATCGTAGATAGACTTCTAAGAGAATTTAAGGTAGAAGCCAATGTTGGTAAGCCACAGGTATCATACAAAGAAACTATTTCTGCTAACGCAGATGTTGATCACAAGTACGCTAAGCAGTCAGGTGGTCATGGTCAGTATGGTCATGTTAAAATCAAGGTTTACCCTCGTGAACCGGGCGCAGGCTTTGAATTTAAGAACTCTATCGTTGGCGGAGCTATTCCTAAGGAATACATACCAAAAATTGAAGACGGTATTAAGGATGCTATGGAAACCGGCCCTATTGCCGGATATCAGGTTGTTGACGTTGGTGTTGAGCTTTACGACGGTTCATATCACGAAGTCGACTCATCAGAAATGGCATTTAAGATTGCAGCATCAATGGCATTCAGAGAGGCTGCCAAGAAGGCTAAACCTGTACTGCTTGAGCCTGTATTCAAAGTTGAAGTTACAGTTCCTGAAGAATATATGGGAGATGTAATTGGAGATATCAGCTCAAGAAGAGGTAGAATTGAAGGTTCAGATATGAACAATGGAGCAGTTGCTGTAAGAGGTATGGTTCCTCTATCAGAAATGTTCGGATATGCGACGGATCTGAGATCCAAGACTCAGGGACGTGGTGTATATGTAATGCAATTCGACCACTTTGAAAAGCTACCTGATAACTTGGTAGAAAAAATCAATAACAAGTAATTAAAACCTTTATGGAGGAATGAAAAATGGCAAAGCAAAAGTTTGAAAGAAACAAACCGCATATTAACATCGGTACAATCGGTCACGTAGACCACGGAAAAACAACATTAACAGCAGCAATAACAACAACCCTGCACCAGAGATACGGACTGGGAGAAAAGGTAGAATTCGACAAGATAGACAAGGCACCGGAGGAAAAGGAAAGAGGAATTACAATTTCCACATCACACGTAGAGTATGAAACACCAAACAGACACTACGCACATGTAGACTGCCCGGGCCACGCAGACTATGTAAAGAACATGATTACAGGAGCAGCTCAGATGGACGGAGCAATCCTTGTAGTAGCGGCAACAGACGGACCTATGCCACAGACAAGAGAGCACATTCTTCTTTCAAGACAGGTAGGAGTACCATACATCATCGTATTCTTAAACAAGTGTGATATGGTAGATGACGAAGAGCTTCTTGACCTGGTAGAAATGGAAGTAAGAGAGCTGTTGACAGAGTATGAATTCCCGGGAGATGATACACCAATCATCAGAGGATCAGCATTAAAGGCATTGGAAGATCCTACAGGAGAATGGGGAGACAGAATCATAGAGCTGTTTGAAGCAGTAGACACATACATACCTGAACCTGAAAGAGCAAATGACAAGCCATTCCTGATGCCGGTAGAAGACGTATTCTCAATTACAGGAAGAGGAACAGTAGCAACAGGAAGAGTTGAAAGAGGAGTTCTTAAGGTAGGAGAAGAAGTAGAAATCATAGGACTTACTGAAGAGAAGAGAAAGGTAGTAGTAACAGGCCTTGAAATGTTCAGAAAGCTACTGGACGAAGCGGAAACAGGAGACAATGTAGGAGCCCTGCTGAGAGGAGTACAGAGAACAGAAATCGAAAGAGGACAGGTACTGGCAGCACCGGGAACAATCCATCCACATACAAAGTTCAAGGGACAGGTATATGTACTGAAGAAGGAAGAAGGAGGAAGACATACACCATTCTTCAACGGATACAGACCACAGTTCTACTTCAGAACAACAGACGTAACAGGAGATTTGAAGTTACCGGAAGGAACAGAAATGTGTATGCCTGGAGATAATGTAATCATGGAAATTGAATTGATTACACCGATAGCAATCGAGGAAGGATTGAGATTCGCTATCAGAGAAGGCGGAAGAACAGTAGGATCCGGAGTAGTAACAGAGATTGTTGAATAGATTCAATAATTAGTTTATACAGAGAGGGTGGCACAGCCATCCTCTTTTATTAGTTGCACGGATTTTTCGGATTGACGTCCAAGGTTGGAGCATAGAAGCATTAGGACTTCATGTCCAAGGTTGGAGCATAGAAGCATTAAGGCTCCGCAGCAAATGCTGAGGCTGAGTAAAAATCGAAACCAAACGCCTATAACAGTGTAAGGGAGAGGTTGGATATACCCGTTGCAAACACAGCAATATATTCTAATAATTTTCGTTTTTTGATAAAACTTTTTTGAAAAAACTACTTGCATTTTTGCAAATAGTGCTATATACTGATAGGGCTTGCTTTAGGCGATGACGCAGGAAGTTGCTGAGCTATCAGGTAATTTCTGCCGAGAAGTCCTCACCGGATGAGGGCGGAGGTGTTCGCCTGCTTTTATTCTGAGCGAAAATTAAAGAAACGCACGGAAGCGTGTACACCGCAAGCGAATCGCTGTATACGTTGAAAGTTAGGGCATTATGAACCCCTTGTACGAGCATAGCGAAAACAGTACAGAAAAAATTAGGAGGAAAAAATGAGCGAATTACAGAAAATGAGAATCAAGCTTAAGGCCTATGACCATGCGTTATTAGACCAGTCCGCAACCAAGATTGTTGAAACTGCCAAGAAAACCGGCGCAGATGTTTCAGGACCGATTCCGCTACCGACAGAAAAGGAAGTGGTAACAATCTTGAGAGCCGTTCACAAGTATAAGGACAGCAGAGAGCAGTTTGAGCAGAGAACTCATAAGAGACTTATCGACATCAGCAATGCTACTATTCAGACAGTTAATGCGTTAACCAATCTGGACATGCCTGCAGGTGTTGAAGTTGAAATCAAACTTTAATCACGAATAAGGGACACTCCCTTAGTAAGATTGCATGAGAGGGCTGACTAAGAGTCAAACCAGAGCAATCCGCTGTAAGAATTTAGGAGGAAAAATATGAAAGCAATACTTGGCAAGAAAATCGGTATGACACAGATTTTCGCAGAAACAGGAGAAGTAATTCCTGTAACAGTCATCGAAGCCGGTCCTGAAGTAGTTACACAGGTTAAGACTGTGGAAACTGACGGATACAATGCAGTACAGGTTGGATTCGAGGACACAAAGGAAGTTAGAGTTACTAAGCCTCTAAGAGGACATTTTGAAAAGAATAACATTGGTCTTAAGAAGCACCTAACTGAGTTCAGAGTAGAAGATGGCGAGACATATGAGGTTGGACAGGTAATCACCGTTGCAGACTTTGAAGAAGGAAGCAAGCTGGATGTTACAGGCGTATCCAAGGGTAAAGGAACACAGGGTAACATTAAGAGACATGGACACCACAGAGGTCCTATGACTCACGGTTCAAAGCACAAGAGATTAGCCGGTGCTTTGGCGGCAGGTACTTACCCTTCAAGAGTATTCAAAGGAAATGCCGGCCCGGGTAGAATGGGTAGAGAAACAGTAACTGTTCAGAACGTAGTATTAGTTAAAGTAGACACAGACAGAAACCTTATGCTGGTAAGAGGTGCTGTTCCAGGAGGCAGAGGCGGACTGGTTCGCATTCAATACGCAGTAAAAGGTCAGGATAAGTAATTAGAGACTTCGGGAAGGAGGAAGCAAAAATGGCAAAAATTACAATGCTAAACATGGCTGGTGCTGAAGCCGGAACAATCGAACTGAACGATGCGGTATTCGGGATCGAGCCAAATGAAAATGCTGTGCACGCAGTTGTTAAAAATTATTTAGCAAACCAGAGACAAGGTACACAGTCAGCTAAAACCAGAGGCGAAGTCAGAGGAGGCGGAAGAAAGCCTTTCAGACAGAAGGGAACTGGTAGACATAGACAGGGTTCAACAACTGACCCTTCACAGGTAGGAGGCGGTATCGCTTTCGCACCGAAGCCAAGAAGCTACAGATATACTCTTCCAAAGAAGCTTAGAAGACTGGCAATGTTCTCAGCACTGTCTTCCAAGGTATTGGAAAAGGAAATCATCGTAGTGGATGAGCTTAAGTTCGAGGAACCAAAGACAAAGGAAATGGTTAAAACTCTTGGAAACCTGAAGGCTGCCAGAAAGGCCCTTATCGTTACAGGTTCTAAGGATGAAAACCTGATAAAGTCTGCAGCTAACATCCCGGGCGTAAGAACTGCACTGGTTGGAACAATGAATGTTTATGACATAATCAACCACACAAGCCTGATTCTTACACAGGATGCTGTTAAGAAAATTGAGGAGGTATACTTATAATGAGATCACCATATGATGTAATAATTAAGCCAGTAATCTCAGAAATGAGTATGGACCAGGCACAAGATAAGAAATACACATTCAAGGTTGCTGTTGACGCCAATAAAACGGAAGTTCGTATGGCTGTTGAAGAAATCTTCGGTGTAGACGTAGCAAAGGTTAACATCATGAATGTTGACGGTAAAGTAAAGAGAATGGGAAGAACAGTAGGCAGAACACCTGCATATAAGAAAGCCATTGTTACCTTAACAGAAGGAAGCAAGGAAATCGAGTTCTTCCAGGGTCTGTAATATAGGAGGTAGCAAACAATGGGAATTAAGAAATATAATCCGACTACTCCCGGTTTAAGAGGCATGACGGTTTCCACTTTTGAGGAAATCACTAAAAGCACTCCTGAGAAAACCCTTACAGTTACACTTAAGAAGCACTCCGGAAGAAACTCCAGAGGTAAGATTACTGTAAGACACAGAGGTGGCGGTACAAGACCTAAGTACAGAATTATCGACTTCAAAAGAATTAAGGACGATATTCCTGGAACAGTAAAGAGCATAGAATACGATCCGAACAGAAGCGCTAACATCGCTTTAATCGTATACGCTGACGGTGAAAAGAAATATATCTTAGCACCTGAAGGACTTAAGGTAGGAACAGTAATCGTATCCGGTCCGAAGTCAGACATTCAGGTAGGAAATGCACTTCCTATCGCAAACATTCCGGTAGGTACTTTGATTCATAACATTGAACTTAAGCCAGGAAAGGGCGGCCAGCTGGCAAGATCTGCCGGTAACGGAGCTCAGCTGATGGCTAAAGAAGCAAAGTATGCACAGGTAAGACTACCATCCGGAGAAGTAAGAAAGGTTCTTTTGAACTGCAGAGCTACTATCGGAGAAGTCGGAAATGCGGATCATTCCAACATTCAGATTGGTAAGGCAGGAAGAAAAAGACATATGGGTATCAGACCTACAGTTAGAGGTTCCGTAATGAACCCTAATGACCATCCACATGGTGGTGGTGAAGGCAGAACTCCTATCGGTCGTAAGAGTCCGGTTACACCTTGGGGTAAACCGGCACTTGGTTACAAGACCAGAAAGAAGAATAAGCCTTCTAACCAGTATATTGTTAAGAAGAGAAACGAGAAATAAAGGAAGGAGCATAGATAAATGGGAAGATCACTTAAGAAAGGCCCTTTCGTAAACGCTAAGCTGTTGCGTCAGATTGAAGAGATGAACGCAGCTAACGAGAAGAAGGTAATCAAAACTTGGTCAAGGCCATCAACAATATTCCCGCAGATGGTGGGACACACTATTGCAGTCCATGACGGCAGAAAACACGTTCCTGTATATATTACAGAGGATATGGTAGGCCACAGACTTGGAGAATTTGCTCCAACCAGAACTTATAAAGGCCATGTTGCTGATAAGTCATCAAAAGTAAGATAGGAAAAGGAGATAAAAAATGGAAGCAAAAGCAGTTGCAAAATATGTAAGAATGTCTCCTATAAAGCTAAAACCTGTTACTAATCTTGTAAGAGGCAAGGATTTGAACGAGGCACTTAATATTTTAAAGTTCACCCCGGGCAAAGGTTCAGAAATTATCGAGAAGGTTGTTAAATCAGCAGCGGCAAATGCTGAAAACAACCATGATATGAACCCTGATAAGTTATATGTAGCAGAAGTTTATGCTCACCAGGGACCTACCATGAAAAGATGGAGAGCTGGTGCACAGGGCAGGGCATCAATGATACTTAAGAGAAGCAGCCACGTAGGCGTAACTCTTAAGGAAAGAGATTAAGACTGGAGGTTAATTGAATGGGTCAGAAAGTAAGTCCACATGGTTTAAGAGTGGGCGTTATAAAGGACTGGAATTCCAAGTGGTTTGCCAGCAAGAGCAATTTCGCAGATCAGCTTGCAGAAGATAATAAAATCAGAGTTTTTGTTAAGAAGAAGCTTTATATCGCAGGTGTTTCAAAAGTCTTAATCGAAAGAAAAGGTGCAGACAAGATCAAGGTTATAGTTTTAACAGCTAAGCCTGGTATGGTTATCGGAAGATCCGGAAACGGAATCGACGAGCTGAAGGCCGGTCTTGTTAAGCTGACAGGCAGAAAGGCTGAAGATATAAACATCTCAGTTGAAGAAGTAAAGAGAATGGAGCTTGATTCACAGCTTACAGCTGAGAGCATTGCAGAAGCGTTGGAAAGAAGAGTTTCATTCAGAAGAGCTATGAAGCAGGCTATTCAGAGAACTATGAGAGCTAATGCTAAGGGAATCAAGGTTCTTTGCTCAGGTAGACTTGGTGGCGCTGAAATCGCTAGAAGCGAAAAGTACAGCGAAGGAAACGTTCCTCTTCACACTCTAAGAGCTGACATTGACTACGGTTTCGCTGAAGCCGATACTACATATGGTAAGATCGGAGTTAAGGTTTGGATAAACCACGGTGAAATTTTGGACAAGGGTCTTCAGAGTCCTGTTCGCGAGGAAAAGCGTGAAAAGAGAGAAAGAAGACAGAGAAAAGACGGAGACAGAAGAAGAAACGACAGAAGAAGAAACGACAGAAATGAGAGATCAGGTAAGCCTGAAATGGCAAAGGCAGCTAATCAGAGAGTAAGAAAAGCTCCTGCCAAAGTAGAAGAACCACAGGTTCAGGAAGCACCTGCTACTGAAACTGTAGAAGCATAAGCGACATAGAAAGGAGGAACTGGTCATGTTAATGCCAAAGCGCGTTAAACGTAGAAGAGTTCATAGAGGAAGAATGAAAGGCGTAGCAACTAAGGGCAATAAGATTGCTTACGGTTCATACGGCTTGGTTGCACAGGAGTGCGGCTGGATTACTTCAAATCAGATCGAGGCAGCCAGAATTGCCATGACAAGATCTATTAAAAGAGGCGGTAAGGTTTATATAAACATATTCCCACACAAGCCGGTAACAAAAAAGCCTGCTGAAGTACGAATGGGTTCCGGTAAAGGTGCTCCTGAATACTGGGTAGCAGTTGTAAAACCAGGCAGAGTAATGTTTGAAATTGACGGTGTAACAGAAGCACAGGCAAGAGAAGCTATGAGACTTGCAATGCACAAGTTACCTGTTAAGTCAAAGTTTGCCATCAGAGAATTAGCAAAGGGTGGTGAAGCATAATGGAAATGAATAAATTCAGAGAAATGACTGACATCGAGCTTGCTTCAGAGCTGGATAAAATGAAGAAGGAGCTTTTCAATCTAAGATTTCAGCATGTCACAGGACAGCTTGAAAATCCGGTAAAGATGAGAGAAGTTAAAAAGGATATCGCTAGAGTTAAAACTATTATTAGAGAGAAAGAACTTGCTAAGGCATAGTCGGAAAGGAGGATGTAATTATGGCAGTTGAAAGAAACAGAAGAAAAACTAAAGTCGGCGTTGTTGTAAGCGACAAGATGGATAAGACTGTAGTTGTTGCAATCGAAGACTTCGTAAGACATTCCCTATACGGCAAAGCTGTAAAGAGAACTAAGAAGGTCAAGGCTCACGATGAGAACAATGAGTGCCAGATTGGCGATAAAGTAAGAATTATGGAAACAAGACCTCTATCAAGAGATAAGAGATGGAGACTTGTAAGAATTGTAGAAAAAGTTAAGTAAGGAGGCACCAGAACATGATACAAACTGAAACAAGATTAAGAGTTGCAGACAATTCCGGTGCAAAAGAACTTTTATGCATAAGCATTCTTGGCGGTACAAGCAGAAAATATGCACATATCGGTGATGTAATTGTTTGTGCAGTTAAGGAAGCAACTCCGGGTGGAGTAGTAAAGAAGGGCGATGTAGTAAAAGCAGTTGTTGTTAGATCCAAGTCAGGAGCTAGAAGAGCTGACGGAAGCTATGTAAAGTTCGACCAGAATGCAGCCGTTATAATTAAAGACAAAGAAGACAAGAGCCCAGTGGGAACACGTATCTTCGGCCCTGTTGCAAGGGAACTAAGAGAAAAAGGCTTTATGAAGATAGTGTCATTGGCACCAGAAGTTTTATAGGAGGGTGCAGAAGATGCGAATCAAAAAAGACGATATGGTGGTAGTAATCACCGGAAAAGATAAAGGAAAAACCGGAAAAGTTCTAAAGGCAATGCCAAAGGACAACAGGGTAATCGTTGAAGGTGTAAACATTCAAACAAAGCACCAGAAGCAGACAAGAACAGCTCAATCCGAAATCAAGCATATCGAAGGACCTATTCATGTTTCTAACGTTATGTACTATAATCCAAAGACAAAAGAAGCTTCAAAGCTTGGATTTAAGTTCGATGGAGAAAAGAAGGTCAGAGTTGCTAAAAAAAGCGGAAGCGTAATTGACTAGGAAAGGAGGAGAGAATTTTGACAGCAAGATTAAGAGAAACATATAAGAAGGATGTTTTTAAAGCATTACAGGAAAAATTCCAGTATAAGAATCCAATGGAAGTTCCTAAGCTTGTAAAGGTTACAATAAACATGGGCCTTGGCGAAGCTAAAGAAAATTCCAAGATTTTAGAAGCAGCAGTTAAAGAACTAGGACTTATCTCAGGTCAGAAACCGGTTACAACAAAGGCAAAGAAGTCAATCGCTAACTTCAAGGTTAGACAGGGCATGCCGGTTGGAGCTAAGGTTACTCTAAGAGGCGACAACATGTACGAGTTTGTAGACAAGTTCTTCAACATCTCTCTTCCAAGAGTAAGAGACTTTAAGGGCGTTAGCAGGAATTCTTTCGATGGAAGAGGAAACTACTCCATGGGTATTAAGGAACAGTTAATTTTCCCTGAAATAAAGTACGATGATGTTGATACTGTTACAGGTATGAATGTAGTATTTACAACAACGGCTAAGACAGACGAAGAGGCAGCTTATTTGTTAGAGCTTCTTGGAATGCCGTTTGAGAAATAGGAGGGAAATAATGGCAAAGAAATCTCTCAAGGTTAAACAGCAGAGAAAACCTAAATATTCAACACGTGCATATACAAGATGTAAAATTTGTGGAAGACCACACTCCGTATTAAAGAAGTACGGAATCTGCCGTGTATGCTTCAGAGAGCTTGCTTACAAGGGAGAAATTCCCGGTGTAAAAAAAGCCAGCTGGTAAATCGGGGAAAGGAGAAATACTGTAATGACAATGACAGATCCTATAGCAGATATGCTTACAAGAATCAGAAATGCCAATACTGTAGGTCACAAGACAGTTGATATTCCTGCATCAAAGATGAAGAAATCCATCGCAGAAATACTGCTGGAAGAAGGCTACATTAGCGGATTTGACGTTATAGAAGACAACAAGCAAGGTATTATCACAATCGAGATGAAATACGGAGCTAGCAACAAAGAAAAAGTAATTAGCGGAATCAAAAGAATTTCAAAACCGGGTCTAAAGGTTTATGCAAAGGCCGGAGACGTTCCTAAGGTATTAGGAGGTCTTGGTATCGCGATTATCTCCACTTCAAATGGTGTAATCAGTGACAAGAAGGCTAGAGAACTTGGCGTTGGTGGCGAAGTACTTTGCTATGTATGGTAGGAGGTAGAGTAAATGTCAAGAATAGGAGTTAAGCCTGTACTGCTGCCTGCCGGTGTAGAAATTAGCGTAGACGAAAATAACTTTGCTACAGTTAAAGGACCTAAAGGTGAGTTAGGCGCACAATTAAGCAACCTAATCAAAGTAGAGGTTGAAGGAAATGAAGTTAAGTTTTCAAGGTCAAGCGAGAACAGAGAGCACAGAGCTCAGCACGGACTTGCAAGAACTCTTGTAAATAACATGGTAATCGGCGTAACTGAAGAATTTCAGAAAAAACTGGTTTTAAACGGTGTCGGTTACAAGGCGGAGAAGAAGGGAAACAAGCTGGTAATGAACCTTGGATTCTCTCATCCTGTAGAAATGGAAGATCCTGAAGGAATCACAACAGAGGTTCCTGATGCTTTAACAGTTATTGTTAAGGGAATCGACAAGGCTTTAGTTGGAAATTATGCTGCGGTAATCAGAGACTGGAGAAGACCTGAGCCATATAAAGGCAAGGGAATCAAGTATGATTATGAACACATCCGCAGAAAAGAAGGAAAGACCGGAGCTAAATAAGAAAGGAGTGAGTTAAAAAATGGCAAAAGAAAGCAGAAATGACAAGCGTGTTAAAAGACACCAGAGAGTCAGAAAAAATTTAATCGGAACTCCTGAAAAACCAAGACTTTGCGTATACAGATCCAACAAGAATATCTCAGCACAGATTATCGATGATACAAATGGTGTAACTCTAGTAGCTGCATCTTCACTTGATAAGGGATTCGCTGCAGAATACGGCGGAAACAAAGAAGCTGCAAAGATGGTTGGAGAAGCTATCGCTAAAAGAGCACTTGAAAAGGGAATCGAAGTTGTTGCCTTTGACAGAGGCGGATTCCTTTACCACGGAAGAGTTAAGGAATTAGCTGATGGTGCTCGTGAAGCAGGATTGAAATTCTAACGGGAGGAATAAGGAATGCGTAATAATATAGATGCATCCAGAGCAGAGCTTAAAGAAACTATCGTTAACATCAGACGTGTTGCTAAGACTGTAAAAGGTGGACGTAATATGAGATTCAGCGTAACTGTTGTTGTCGGCGATGGTGCTGGACATGTAGGTGTTGGCCTTGGTAAAGCTCAGGAAATTCCTGAAGCTGTAAGAAAGGCTACAGAGGATGCAAAGAAGAATTTAATCACCGTTCCTATGGTAGGAACAACTGTACCACACAGAAATATCGGTATTTTCGGAGCCGGAAAAGTTTTGATCATGCCTGCTGCAGAAGGTACGGGAGTAATCGCAGGTTCATCTGTTCGTACAGTACTTGAATCTGCAGGCCTTAAGGATGTAAGAGCTAAATCCATCGGGTCAGATAACACTGTAAATATGGCTTACGCAGCTTTAGAAGGATTGAAGAGCCTAACTACTGCTGAAAAGGTTGCAAAACTTAGAGGCAAGTCAGTTAGCGAAATCTTAGGATAGGAGGAGAAACCAAATGGCAATGTTAAAAATAACTTTAACGAAAAGCACTATCGGAGCTTCCCCTAAACAGAGAAAAGTTGTGGAAGCGCTGGGACTAAAGAAGATGCATCATTCAGTTGAATTGGCAGACACGCCTCATACAAGAGGAGCTGTTGCAAAGGTAGCGCATCTTGTTACTGTAGAAGAACTATAAGATAGGGGGTGCAAGCATGAAACTGCATGAATTAAGAAAGGCAGAAGGCTCCACTAAAAACCGTAAAAGAAGAGGTCGCGGTACAGCTACCGGTCAGGGTAAGACATCAGGTAGAGGTATGAACGGTCAGAAATCAAGAAGCGGCGGCGGAGTTAGATTAGGCTTCGAAGGAGGCCAGATGCCATTGTATAGACGTATACCAAAGAGAGGATTCACTAACATTTGGGGTACGGTATATACTGCAATAAATGTTGACGATCTTAACAAATTTGAAGCAGGCACTGTTATTACTCAGGAAGTTCTTGAGGACGCAGGAATTGTTAAGCAGGTAAAAGACGGTATCAAGATTTTAGGAAACGGAAACCTTGAAAAAGCACTTACTGTAAAAGCAAACAAATTTAGTAAGACTGCAATCGAAAAAATAGAAGCTGCTGGAGGAAAGGCAGAGGTAATTTAATATGGATTTGCTAAGAACTGTTGCACAAGCGTGGAAAGTACCGGAAATGAGAAAGAAGATGCTCTTTACTCTGGTTATGCTGGTAATATTCAGAATCGGCTCTAATGTACCGGTTCCGGGTATCAATAGAGCGACCTTGTTAAATATGTTTACGGGTGATAAAGGCCTATTTGACCTTTTTGATCTGTTTTCAGGTGGAGCATTCAGCAACTTTACAATTTTTGCACTAAGTATTACGCCGTATATTACAGCGTCAATCATAGTGCAGCTGCTGACGGTTGCTTTCCCGTATTTTGAAAGATTAGCTAAAGAAGGAACTGCCGGTCGTAAAAAGATGGCACAGATTACTAGATATATGACAGTGGGCCTTGGCCTTATTCAGGCTTTTGGATTAACTGTAGGACTATTTAGAAGGGCAGTTGTAGATCAGTCCGCCTTCTCCTTTGCTGTCATTATTCTTGTTCTAACAGCAGGAACAGCCTTCTTAATGTGGCTGGGAGAGCAAATCAATGAAAATGGTATCGGAAACGGAATATCCCTTATAATATTTGCGGGCATCGTTGCAAGAATACCGAGCGGACTGAGAAGCATTTGGACAAAGTATTCAGACGGAAATATATCCATTATCTCAATTGCATTATTTGCACTGTTTGCAATTGTTGTAATTGTAGGAATCATTGCAGTACAGCAGGGAACACGACGAATCCCGGTGCAGTATGCAAAGCGAGTTGTTGGCAGGAAAATGTACGGTGGTCAATCCACACATATTCCTCTAAAGGTAAATCAGGCCGGAGTTATCCCGGTAATCTTTGCTCTTTCGCTTTTACAATTCCCATTAACAATCACTTACTTCTTCCAGAAGTCCGGATTCACGGAATTCGTAACTAAGTGGTTATCACCGGCAGGAATGCCCGGTGTTTGGGTATATGGAACTTTGAACGTAGTTTTGATAATATTTTTTACATATTTCTATACTGCGGTTACATTCAATCCACTTGAAGTAGCCTCAAATATGAAAGCTAACGGTGGCTTTATTCCGGGCATCAGACCGGGCAGAGCAACTGTTGACTATCTGCAAAAAGTAATGACAAGGATTTCATTGGTGGGAGCTATATTCCTGGCAGTTGTTGCAACTCTACCTACATTATTAAGTCATCTGACATCACTGGATATCAGATTTGGTGGAACATCACTGTTAATTGCCATAGGTGTTGCTCTTGAGACTATGAAACAGTTAGAGAATCAGATGGTTATGAGAAATTACAAAGGATTTCTCAAGTAAGAGGAGATAAGATATGCTTAGAACTATTTTGTTAGGACCTCCGGGTGCGGGAAAAGGAACACAAGCAGTTAAAATTGTTGAGAAATATCATATTCCTCACATTTCAACAGGAGATATTTTCAGAGAGAATATCAAGAAGGGTACTGAGCTGGGTAAAAAAGCTCAGGAATATATGAACAGGGGCGAACTTGTTCCTGACGATTTGGTAATCGACATTGCTACAACTAGACTTTTGGAAGATGACTGCAAGAACGGTTTTTTGTTAGATGGTTTTCCAAGAACTGTATATCAGGCGGAAAAGTTAGACGCATTTTTAGCAGCTAATGGCATGAAGCTTGATAAGGTTATAGACATCGCTGTAGAAAAGGAAGAACTCATTACAAGGCTTACCGGCAGAAGAGTTTGCAAGGGCTGCGGTGCCAGCTACCATATTGTAAACATTCCTTCAAAGCAGGAAGGCATATGCGATACTTGTGGAGGAGAGCTTTTCCAGAGAGCTGATGATAATGTTGAAACTGTAACCAACAGAATTGAAGTCTATAACAATCAGACGATGCCTCTTGTTGACTATTACGAAAAAGCAGGCGTTATCGTTCATGTTGATGGCGCAGAAAGCCTTGATAATGTGTTTAATGCTATAGTGGATGCCTTAGGTGAATAATATGATTATTATCAAATCAAGGCAAGAAATTGACTTAATGCGAGAATCAGGTAAGGTAACCGGAGAGGTCCTTTATAAGCTGAAAAACTATATCAAGCCCGGATTGTCTACAATGGATATAAACAATTTTGTAGATGGAATAATAAGGGGCTACGGTATGTATCCGACTTTTAACGGGTACGGTGGTTTTCCGGGAAGTGCCTGCGTTTCTGTTAATGAAGAAATTGTTCATGGCATTCCTGATAAGCTAAGGATTCTCAAAGAAGGCGACATTGTGAGCGTAGATGTAGGGTCAACCTATAAGGGCTATGTGAGCGATGCTGCCAGAACATATGCCGTTGGTCAGATAAGCGATACAGCACAGCATCTAATCGATGCTACAAGAGAAAGCTTTTTTGAGGGAATTAAGTACGCGAGAGAGGGCTGCAGACTTTCAGATATTTCACACGCAGTGCAGGAATATGCCGAAGGTGAAGGCTTCGGAGTAATACGAGATTTTGTTGGTCACGGTGTAGGCAGAGATTTGCATGAGGATCCACAGATTCCAAATTACGGTAAGCCGGGCAAAGGTCCACGACTTGTAAGCGGTATGGTGTTTGCAATTGAGCCAATGATTTCCGAGGGGTCATATGAAACAGAAACTCTGTTGAATAATTGGACTGTAGTTACAGCTGACGGAAAGCTTTCAGCACACTACGAGAACACTGTGGTGATTAATGATGGTGAGCCTGAGCTGCTCACATTATGGGAAGAGGTGTAAATTTCATGGCGAAAAAAGACGTCATAGAGGTCATGGGAACTGTTGTAGATGCACAGCCAAATGCAATGTTTAAGGTGCAGCTGGAGAATGGTTTCGAAGTATTGGCGCACATTTCAGGTAAAATTAGAATGAACTACATAAGGATACTTCCTGGTGATAAGGTTAAGGTAGAGCTTTCACCTTACGATTTAACCAGAGGTAGAATTACGTGGCGAGAGAAATAGAAGTTTCATGGAGGAGATAAAATGAAAGTTAGAGCTTCCGTAAAACCAATCTGCGAAAAATGCAAAGTAATTAAAAGAAACGGAAAAGTAATGGTTATCTGTGAAAATCCGAAGCATAAGCAGAAGCAAGGTTAATTAATTTAGTTTACGGTCTCAAAGCCGGGTTTGAGATACCGATATAGTTTTTTATGTAACGCCCGTCTATATCACCCCCGGAATAAGTGACGGAAGATGGGAGAAGGAGGAACGTATGGCTCGTATAGCCGGTGTTGACCTACCTAGAGAAAAGAGAGTCGAAATTGGACTAACTTATATCTATGGTATTGGCAGACCTACTGCCCTTAAGATTCTTGAGGAAGCAGGAATTAACCCAGATACAAGGGTTAAAGATCTTACAGAAGATGAAGCTGGTAAGATTAGAAAGATTATTGATACTGAGTATGTAGTAGAGGGAGACCTGAAGAGAGAAGTAAGCCTTAACATTAAGCGACTTATGGAAATCGGAAGCTACAGAGGAATCAGACACAGAAGAGGACTTCCAGTTAGAGGTCAGAAAACAAAGACTAATGCCAGAACTCGTAAAGGTCCTAAGAAGACAGTTGGTAGAAAGAAAAAGTAAGAAGGAGGTAGAAAATAATGGCTAAAGCTGTAAAGAAAACAGTCAGAAAAAAGAAAAGAGAACGCAAGAATATTGAAAAAGGCCAGGCACACATTCAATCCTCCTTTAACAATACCTTGGTAACTCTTACAGATATGAATGGAAACGCACTATCTTGGTCAAGTGCAGGTTCACTTGGATTCAAGGGTTCCAAGAAGTCAACTCCTTTCGCTGCTCAAATGGCTGCTGAAGAAGCAACTAAGGCTGCAATGGAGCATGGACTGAAATCCGTTGAAGTATACGTAAAAGGTCCCGGCTCCGGCAGAGAAGCTGCTATCAGAGCACTTGCAACAGCAGGTCTGGAAGTTACTATGATTAAGGATATCACACCTATCCCTCATAATGGCTGCAGACCACCTAAGAGAAGAAGAGTCTAGTAGAAGGGAGGAATATAGAAATGGCAGTAAATAGAGATCCAATTTTAAAAAGATGCAGATCACTTCAGATCGACCCGAGCCACCTTGGCATTTACAAAGAATCAAAGAGAGCCCCTCAAAAGAGCTTCAAGAAGATGAGCGAATATGGTCTTCAGCTTCGTGAAAAGCAGAGAGCCAAGTTCATATATGGAATGCTTGAAAAGCAGTTCAGAAATACTTTTAACAAAGCAGCTAAGAAGAAGGGAATCACAGGTGAAAACCTATTGATTATGCTGGAAGAAAGGCTGGATAACGTAGTTTACAGAATGGGTCTTTCAACTACAAGAAGAGAGGCTAGACAGTTGGTTGTACATAGCCACTTTACTGTTAACGGAAAGAAAGTTAACATTCCTTCATACCAGGTAAAGGTTGGAGATGTTATCAAAGTTAAGGAAAAGAGCCAATCATCTCCTAAGTTTAAGGAAATCAAGGAAATGACAGTAGGCGTTCCTGCTTGGTTATCCGTTGATAGAGAAAAACTGGAAGGAAAGGTACTTGCTGATCCGACAAGAGATCAGATTGATACTCCAATTTCAGAACACTTAATCGTCGAATTATATTCCAAGTAATACAGCAGCCTAAGAAGAAGAAAGCCGCAAGATACTTTGGAAAAAAACAGGAGGTTTTTTTATGATCGAAATTGAAAAACCTACAATTGAAAAATTTGTAGACGAAGAAAATAAAAACTATGGCAAGTTTGTCATCGAACCACTTGAAAGAGGTTATGGTACAACTCTTGGAAACTGCATGAGAAGAATACTTCTCAGCTCACTTCCGGGCGCTGCTGTAACATCAATCATGATTGATGGCATTTTGCATGAGTTTTCAACAATTCCGGGGGTAAAGGAGGATGTTACGGAAATCATCCTTAACCTTAAGAAGTTAGCTGTTAGACTTAATGGGGACAGCACCAAAAGAGTTGTTATCAATGCAGTAGGACCTAAAGAAGTAACCGCTGCAGACATTATCGGAGACTCCGAGTTGGAAATTTTCAACAAGGATCTTCACATTGCATCTCTGGACGAAAATGCTACTTTGATAATGAACATTGACCTTGCCAGAGGTAGAGGATATGTTCCTGCGGAACAGAATAAGGATGAAAATACTCCTATTTCAGTAATTCCTGTAGATTCAATCTTCACCCCTGTTACAAAGGTAAATTACACAGTAGAAAACACAAGAGTTGGTCAGGTAACAGATTTTGATAAGCTTACTTTAGAGATTTGGACAGACGGTTCAATAAATCCTGAAGAAGGCGTTTCCATCGGTGCTAAGATTATGCAGGAGCATCTTGACTTATTTGTTAAGCTTGATGATTCTACAGATAACATGGAAATCATGGTTGAGAAAGAAGAAGACCAGAAAGAAAAAGCCCTTGAGATGACTATCGAAGAGCTGGAGCTTTCCGTTAGATCTTTCAACTGTCTAAAAAGAGCTGCTATCAATACCGTTGAGGAATTGACAGAAAAGAGCGAAGACGACATGATGAAGGTTAGAAACCTTGGAAAGAAGTCCTTGGACGAAGTTAAGAATAAGCTTGCCGAGCTTGGACTTGGTCTAAGAGAAATTGATGATTAAGTACTGTAGAGAAAGGAGATAGATTATGCCGGGATATAGAAAGCTAGGCAGACCTTCAGCTCACAGAAAATCAATGTTGAGAAACCTTGTAACTGACTTATTCAGAGAAGAAAGAATTTCAACTACTGATTGCAGAGCAAAGGAAACCAGAAAAATCGCAGAAAAGCTTATCACATTGGCTAAGCGTGGAGATCTTCACGCAAGAAGACAGGTGCTTGCATATGTCTTCGATGAAGATGTTGTAACAAAGCTTTTTGAAGAAATTGCGCCTAAGTACGCAGATAGAAATGGTGGATATACAAGAATTCTTAAGTTAGGACCTCGTCAGGGGGACTGTGCGGAAGTTGTATTCCTAGAGCTTGTATAGTTTTAACCTGTAATTAAAAGAGTGCTTCATAATTGAGGCACTCTTTTTGAAATAGTGTTGACATAAGCTAATTTGCCATATATAATAGTACTGTAGCTAAATAAAGCTTCATGTTCTTGCCGTAGAGATACGGTGAGCTAAGAGGGAAGCAGGTGAGAATCCTGCGCGGTCCCGCCACTGTGAGCAATGAGTAGAGTCTTATGATTTGGATCATCCACTGATGAATAATCGGGAAGGATAGACAATACGTTGAATTGCCAGCCAGGAGACCTGCATGAAGTTGTTTCTGTTGGGCGGTGAACCCTATAGGAAATGTTTTGTAACAGCAAATACGGGCTGTGGGCACACCACAGTCCTTTTTATTTGGATGGATTGTGGAAAGCCAAATGCTTTTCATTCTTTTGACTTGAGACAGGCCTCGTCAACCTGTCTCTTTTCGTTTTTGGAAAAATGCCGCTTGGGTATGGTGATGATGGGGGGTAATCTACAAAAATAATCTCTGAAGATAAATCAGTTTTGACCCATAGATTACTTTTGCCTAAGGGTGTTTTGTGGTAAAATAGTGAAGAAGAATTGAGAGGTAGAGATGAATTTAGATAAGTTTAATAAGCCTCAAAAAGAGGCCGTGAAATTACTGGAAGGTCCGTTGCTTATTTTAGCCGGTGCAGGAAGTGGTAAGACCAGCACAATGACCGGCAGAATTGCATATATGATAGAGCAGGGAATTTCCAGATATAATATTTTGGCTGTAACCTTTACAAATAAGGCAGCCGGCGAGATGAGGGAGCGAGTCGAAGCCCTTGTCGGCAGCTGTGACGGTATGTGGATTTTGACATTTCACGCTATGTGTCTAAGAATGTTGAAGATGGATGCCAATTTGATAGGCTATGGCAAGAATTTTGTTATTTATGACACCACTGACCAGAAAACCCTTATTAAAAATATTTTGAAGGATTTTAATATTAACGATAAGGAATTCGGCATTCCGTATCTTCTATCCATCATCAGCAACTGTAAGGAGCAGGGGCAGTCACCGGAGCTTTACAGAAAGAACAATGAGGAAAATTTCAGAACGAAGACTATCTATAATGTGTATAAGGAATATACATCAAGGCTCAAGAAGAATAATGCCATGGACTTTGATGACCTGCTTTTGAACACCCTCATTCTGCTTCGTGAAAACCCTGAGCTGTTGGATAAGTATAGACGAAGATTTCAGTACATTATGGTCGATGAGTATCAAGATACTAACCATATTCAGTATATGCTCATTAAATTGCTGGCTGATGAGCATCACAATCTTTGCGTAGTAGGTGATGACGACCAGTGCATATATGAATGGCGAGGGGCGGATATTAGAAATATTCTCGACTTTGAGAAGGATTTCCCTGAAGCCAAGGTCATTAAGCTGGAGCAGAATTACAGGTCATATGGGAATATTTTGGCAGGGGCTCACTCGGTAATTGAGAACAATAGGGGGAGGAAGAATAAGAAGCTTTGGACGGACAAAGAGGACGGACACAAGATCAGGTACTATAGGGCAGACACTGAAAAGGATGAGGCCAGGTACATTGTATCGGAAATAGGCTTTATGAAAACAGGCCCGGAGAATTATTTGTGGTCTGATTTTGCAATACTTTATAGAACCAATGCCCAGTCACGAGTTTTTGAGCAGGCCTTTGCGGAGCGAGGCATACCATATAGAATCCTGTCAGGCCTCAGATATTATGACAGAAAAGAAATTAAGGACTTAATGGCATATATGCGGTTAGTGGCAAATCCCAAGGATGATTTGGCCCTGAGTAGAATTATAAATGAGCCTAAGCGGGGAATGGGCGCTAAGTCTATGGAAAAAATATCATCATTTGCTACAATGTATGGGGAATCTCTTCTTGAAACCTTATCAAGGCCTGAAATAATTGCCGGCCTATCCGGCAAATCCGGAAGCAGCGTAAAGGCTTTAATTGATTGTCTAAATCTTTGCAGCAGCGAAGCGGATAATCTGCGAGTATCGGATATTTACGATGAATTGCTGGTTAAAACCGGATACATTAAAGCACTTGAAGATGCAGGAACTGTTGAGGCGGAAGGACGCATTGAAAATCTTATGGAGTTTAAATCGGTAATAGCCGATTACGAAAAAGAAGCTGAAAATCCAACCCTTGCAGAATTTATGGAGAAAATAACTCTAATGGCTGAGGTGGATAATCATGACGAAAATACCAACGCTGTAGTGCTAATGACCATGCATAGCTCCAAAGGTCTGGAGTTTCCTGTGGTGTTTCTGCCCGGCCTGGAGGACGGGCTTTTTCCGGGACATAGAGCCTTGGAGAATGAAGATTCCATGGAGGAAGAGCGCAGACTTTGCTATGTCGGTATGACCAGGGCAAAAGAGAGGCTGATTTTAACCAGTGCATCTATGCGAACTATATACGGACGAAGTGATTATACCAGAGAATCCACTTTTTTGCGGGAGCTCAATCCTAAATTGATGGAGGGAGATGGAGTATTCCGAAAGAAAAAAAAGGATGATATGGATGTGTACACCGGAGGCAGGGATGGCTACAGTAATCCAAACCCTATTAAGCCCTTTGATGTTTCCAAGTACAGCTCTGCATGTAAAACCGGAGCCTTTGACTTAGTGAAAAACGCTAAAATGGCCACTCGCGCCAATGTCAGCTCTGAGGGAGCCGTGGATATAAAGGAGGGCGATAGAGTCAGTCATAGCAAGTTTGGAGAAGGCTTAGTAATAGAAACGGATGAAAGAACATTGACTGTAATGTTTGACTCTGTTGGGCGAAAAAAACTTGCCAAGGGAATTGCGCATATTAAAAAGCTTTAACAACGGTTATTGGAGTATAGATTTAGATAAATGGACAAGAAAAAAGAAATTTTAGAATTAATTGACAGGCTTAATGAGGCGGCAAAGTCGTATTATCAGGGAACGGAAGAGATAATGTCAAACCTTGAATACGATGAGCTTTATGATAGACTTTCGACTCTTGAAGAGGAGACCGGAATTGTTTTGTCATCAAGTCCGACCCAAAAAGTAGGCTATGAGGTTCTGTCCTCACTGCCTAAAGAAGCCCATGCCGCTCCAATGCTTTCTCTGGATAAGAGTAAGGACAGAGAGGCTTTGGCAAGCTGGTTAGGAGCCCATGAAGGTCTGCTTTCATGGAAGCTGGATGGTCTCACTGTTGTTTTGACCTATGAAAACGGACAGCTGGTAAAAGCTCTCACCAGGGGAAATGGACAAATAGGCGAGGTTATCACAGCCAATGCCAGAACCTTTGTCAATCTCCCCCTCAAAATTCCCCATAAGGGAAGAGTCGTTTTGCGAGGTGAGGCCATAATTAGCTATGAGGATTTTCAAAAAATAAACCGCAATTTGCCCGAGGGCGAAGAGCCATATAAGAATCCGAGAAATTTGTGCAGCGGTTCAGTGAGACAGCTTAACAGCCAAATAACTGCCCAACGAAAGGTTAATTTAGTTGCATTTTCTCTAGTTGAGGCTGAAGGCCTTGACACAACAAAAGAGCTGCAGGACAAAAGAGGGGCTCAGCTTGACTGGCTTGAGCAGCAAGGCTTTCAGGTTGTTGAGAGAGTTTCGGTGAACAGTACTGACATTGTGGAAAAGATAAATGAATTTGAGAAAAAAATTCAAGATAATGTCTTTCCTTCAGATGGCCTTGTCCTTACCTATGATGACATTGCTTATGGACAGTCTTTGGGAAAAACGGCTAAATTCCCGCGGGATGCCATAGCCTTTAAGTGGGAGGACCGGCAGGAGGAAACTGTTTTGAGAGAAATACTATGGAGTCCGTCAAGAACAGGGTTAATAAATCCGATAGCTATTTTCGACGCCGTTGAGCTGGAAGGTACTACTGTAAGCAGAGCATCGGTCCATAATATAAGCATCATGAGAGAACTGGGTCTTGGAATTGGGGACAGGATCATGGTTTATAAGGCTAATATGATAATCCCTCAGATATCCCGTAACTTGACTAAATCAAACAATATAGTCTTGCCTGAGGTATGTCCGGTATGTGGAAGCAAGGTTAAGCTTAATGATGAGAATGGTGTTCAGACATTAATCTGCTTAAATCCCGTATGTCCGGCAAAGGAGATAAAATCCTTTACCTTGCTGGTTAGCCGTGATGCCTTGAACATCGACGGAATTTCTGAAAGCACAATGGAAAGGCTCATTGATGAGGGCATTGTAAAAAGCTTTAAGGATATTTTCTATATCAAGGATAAGGAAGCCCTCGTAAGCAGGCTGCCCGGATTTGGGAAAAAATCCTTTGACAATATGGTAGCTGCCATAGAAAAGGCCAGAAGCACTAAGCCTGAAAGGTTGCTCTATGGGATTGGAATACCGAACATAGGCGTACAAACAGCAAAACTGATAGCCAGGGCTGCCGGAGGAAAATGGGAAAATATAATTGCCATGAAGGCACCTGACCTTATGGAAATTGACGGTATAGGCCGAGTTTTGGCGGAAGGATTTGAAAACTTCTTCAAGAATTCTGCTAAGCGTGAAATGGTAGCTGAGCTTAGAAATGAGCTTGTCCTGGATGAAGAAGTGCAAGCTGTGGGAAATAGCCTTGAAGGCCTGACCTTTGTCATAACCGGCTCGCTTAATTCTTATGATAACAGAGACCGGCTAAAGGCTGAAATTGAAGCCTTGGGAGGCAAGGTTTCAGGCTCTGTCAGCAGCAAGACAAGCTATTTGGTAAACAATGACATTACTTCAGCTTCAGGGAAGAACAAGAAGGCAAAGGAGCTTGGTGTTGAAATAATTAATGAGGAAGCAGTAATTAAAATGATAAAAGGCTAGTCCCTTTGGACCGGCCTTTTTGTTTTGACATATTAAGATGTACAGGCTCCATAGCTGAGCCGATGAACTCTATATTTTCATGGCTCTCATAGCATTTAGAATTGCAAGGACTGCAACACCTACATCGGCAAAAACCGCTGCCCACATGGAGGCAAATCCCAAGGCCCCCAGGATTAATACTGCGAATTTAATTCCCAAGGCGAAGATTACATTTTGTTTGCATATTCCCATAACCTTACGGGATATCTTTATTAATGTAGGTATCTTTGAGATATCGTCAGCCATTATAACTATATCAGCAGCTTCAATGGCGGCATCTGAACCGAGAGCCCCCATTGCAACACCTACATCGGCACCGGCGATAACGGGAGCATCGTTAATTCCATCCCCTACAAAGGCGGAAAATCTCCTTTCCTTTAGCCTACTGAGAGCCGCTACCTTGTCCTGAGGCAGAAGCTCGGCCTCCACATGGCTGATACCCAGACTTTCTGCTACACTTAAGGCTATTTCCTTTCTATCGCCGGTGAACATAACAGTTTCTTTAACACCAAGCCTGTTAAGCTGATTTATCATTTCTTTAGCTTCAGGGCGGATAGTATCTGAAACTACAATATAACCGAGATATTTCACATCATCATTAAGCTGCTCGGAATTAGCCTTCACTTGGCTGTCCCTTGAAATTGCTACATGGACTACAGAGCCGACAGCATCAATTTGGGGCAGCTCGACCCCAATTTCCTTCATAAGCTTGTGGTTTCCGCAGTAGATTTTTCCATCTGAAAGCTCTGCGTGGACACCGAAACCGGCCTTTTCGCTATATTTTATGTCAAGATCCGACTTGATTTCACCTTGGGAAAAACTCACATCTCCTTTGATATGATTAACTATTGCCTTTGCAATAGGATGCTCTGAAAAAGCCTCTCCATAATATGCAGCCTTCAGCAGCTCTTTTTCACTATGATTTCCACGGGGAACAACCTCAGTTACAGCAAAAGAGCCGTTGGTCAAAGTTCCTGTTTTGTCAAAGGCGAAGGCCTCTATGTCTGCAAGGGCTTCAAGATAATTGCTCCCCTTGACCAGAATTCCCTTGGAGGAAGCAGAGCCTATTCCTGCAAAGAGCGTCATTGGAACGGATATTACCAAGGCGCAAGGGCAAGATATTACCAGAAATACCATGGCTCTGTAAAGCCATTGCGAGAAGACCGCACCACTTAAAACCAAAGGAGGCACAATGGCCAGAAGTATTGCTAATGCCACAACAATAGGGGTGTAGTATTTAGCAAATCTGGTTATGAATTTTTCCACCCTTGCTTTGCTTACAGCAGCATCTTCAATTAGCTCTAAGATTTTACCAACAGCAGAATCATCGTAGTCGGAGGTAGCCCTTATTTGTAAAACTCCACTACCGTTTACTGAACCGCTGATTACATTATCTCCGCTTGATACATCATAAGGAAGAGATTCTCCGGTAAGAGCAGCAGTGTCCAGCGATGATGAGCCTGATACTACAATTCCGTCAATAGGAACCTTTTCGCCGGGTTTAACCAAAACAACATCCCCGATTTCCAGGTCCTCCGGATCGATGACCACAACCTGATCTCCGACTATTTTGTTGGCAAATTGAGCCTTAATATCCATGGCTGCAGCAATGGAGCGTCTGCTCTTGTCTACAGCGTAATCTTCAAAAAATTCTCCAACACAATAGAAAAGCATAACTCCGGCAGCTTCCGGAAATTCTTTGCAGTAAATGGCGCCGCTTGTGGCGATTAACATAAGGAAATTTTCGTCCAAGGCGTGGCCCTTGAAAAGACCTGTAAGCCCTGCCCAAATTACCTCATAGCCACAGATAACATAAGCGACAAAAAAGCTCCAATCAGCGTCAAATGCGTATCCGACAGCGACCAAGCAGGCTGCCAGAAATATTTTGATTATGTCAATTACTTTTTCTTGGTTCATAAATTTCTTCCTTTATTATCAGTTATTATCAGTGCCTATTTAACGATAATGTTGCAGTCGCTTTCATATTTGTGGACTATATCATGAGCCTTACTCAAAATTTCATCAAATTTTTCATCTGCAGCTTCAATAATCATTTTGGACGCCATAAAGTTAACCGTGCAGCCTTCAACGCCGTCCAGTTTATTAATATCTGACTCCATCTTTGCTGCGCAGTTGGCACAGCCTAAATTCTCTAATTTAAATTTCTTTTTCATTTTACATTCCTTCCTTTACAATACAGCCCATATTGAAAACTGCATCGATAATCTTATGTGTTTCAGTTGCAATTTCACTGTCAGCAAGGCGATAATACGCCTCCTTGCCATCCTTCCTGTAGGCCAGAATTCCGGACTGCTTTAGGATTTTCAGATGATGGGAAACTGCAGGAGAGGACATATCCATAGCAGCTGCAATGTTGATGACACAATCCTCAGTATGGCAGAGCAACCATAGAATTTTTATTCTTGTCGGATCTGACAGAAGTGAGAAAAGCTCAGCTACCGATGAAAATGTTCCCGGCTCCGGCATTGAGTCAACCAGGACTGCAGTAGCAGGATTATGCTCATGGGGCAAAACAGTATGAGTCATGGGGATTACCTCCTAGATAATAGTTTTTAAAGGCATAGATGCCCGTCCGAACCTAAAACGGTTCAAAAATTAAACGATTGTTTAATCGTTTGCTTTTATTGTACCACAGTTTCACAAATAACAAACATTATTTTGTTAATTTTTTAATGATTTTTTTACCCCCATGTAGTATAATGAATTCTGTATTCTTACGATATTATTATTATGAAAGGATGGTTTCAAATATGAGTTCAAGTGCTAAGCATTTGCAAAGCATCGACGCCGGACATTACAAGAACACGGCAGGATCGGCAACAGAAATTATGCCAATTCCCGACCTGGTTAAGATTTCCATGTCACAGCATATCGGTGCTCCATGTAAACCTCTTGTTTCAAAGGGAGATACAGTTAAGGTAGGACAGCTTATAGGTGATACTGACGCTTTTGTTAGCGCTCCGATTCACTCCAGCGTTTCAGGTACTGTAAAAGCCATTGAAACTCAAAGATCCGCTGTTGGTGGAGAAGACACTCTTGTAGTTATTGAACCTGACAAGAAGCAGGAGCTGTGTGAAGACATTAAAGTTCCTGAAGTAGAAAATCTGGAAGGCTTTGTAAAGGCTATAAGAGCCAGTGGTCTGGTAGGTCTTGGAGGTGCCTCCTTCCCTACACACATTAAGTTTAATCCAAGAAATATTGACGATGTACATACCTTAATCGTCAATGCTGCAGAATGTGAGCCTTTCATTACTTCTGACCATAGATTGATGCTTGAGGATACTCAGGATTTAATTGATGGTATGGTATTGGTGATGAAGTATATAGGTCTTGACGAAGGATATATCGGCATCGAAGAGAACAAGCCGGATGCAATTGCTTTGTTAGACAAGATGCTTGCTGAGCAGGGACATGACAATATTCACACATTTACTTTACAGGCAAGATATCCAAAGGGAGCAGAGAGAGTTCTGGTTTACGAAATTACAGGAAAGCACATGGCGGCAGGAGTATTACCGGCTGACCTTGGCGTTATTTTGTCAAATGTTACTTCAATTGCTTTTGTCGGAAAATATTTCAGAACAGGTATTCCGCTAACATCAAAGAGAATGACCGTAGATGGAGACGCTGTTAATCAGCCTAAGAACATTATTGCTCCAATTGGAACAATGATTTCTGATGTAGTTGAGTTCTGTGGCGGCTATAAGACACCTCCTAAGAAAATTCTTATGGGTGGACCTATGATGGGTAGAGCCATCTTCTCGGATCAGATGCCTATAGTTAAAAATAACAACGCAATTTTAGTATTTAGTAAAGAAAAGGCAACTATTCCGGAAGAAACTGCATGTATAAATTGTGGACGATGCCATGCTGCATGTCCATTCAACCTAATTCCAACTGCATTGGCTGACGCCTATGAAGAAAGAGACGCTGAGAAGCTGGACGAGCTTCAGGTTATGCAGTGCATGGAATGTGGAAGCTGTTCGTATGTATGTCCGGCTAGAAGACCTCTTGGTTTCTTAAATAAGCTTGGTAAGGGCGTAGTAAAGGAGGCTGGAATTAAATAATGGATAAGAAAGCATATAATAATTTAAGCGTATCATCAGCTCCACATCTGGTGACAGGCCTTGATACATCCAAAACAATGGCTTGGGTTTTAGCTGCCCTTGCACCGTCACTTTTAGTAAGTATTTATGTATTCGGTTTCAGAGTGCTAATCTTAACCATCGTATGTATTGCCGCAAGTGTAGGCTTCGAATGGCTATACAATAAGATTACTAATAAAACACAGACTGTAACGGATTTAAGTGCCGCTTTAACAGGAGTACTTATTGCCTTCAATGTTCCCTCAAGCCTTCCATATTGGATGGCGGTTGTAGGCTGCTTCGTTGCAATCGTTATTGTTAAGCAGCTTTATGGCGGTCTTGGAAGAAATGTTGCCAACCCGGCTATCGTTGCAAGAATCGTGCTTTTCGTTTCTTTTGCCACTCAGATGACTACTTGGCCGCTTCCTAGAATGATGAATGTTACAGATGCTGTAACCGGTCCTACACCCCTTGGACTTCTGAAGGGCGGAAGTGTTGAGGACCTGCCGTCCAACATGGAAATGTTCCTGGGATTCATTGGTGGATCAATGGGAGAAGTCAGTGCAATTGCACTTCTTATCGGAGGACTTCTCTTAATCTTCAAGAAGATTATCCTTCCACATACTCCTGTTGCATTTATTGGAACTGTATTTGTATTTGCTCTTGCATACTATGGAATAAAGGGAGATGCCAATGCACTTCAGATGGCTATCTTCCATGTTCTTGCAGGTGGTGTTATGCTCGGTGCCTTCTTCATGGCAACTGACTATGTAACAACTCCTATTATGCCAATGGGTAAAATCATCTTCGGTATCGGATGTGGTATATTGACAATGGTTATCAGACTTTGGGGTGCATATCCTGAAGGAGTTTCATTCTCAATTCTGTTAATGAACATTCTTTCACCACAGCTTGATGCATTTTTAATTAAGAGAAATGTTGTAGGAGGTGTTAAGCGTGAAAAATAATAACACTTTCAAAGAATATGTAGCACCTATCGTTGTGCTTGTGGCTATCTGTCTTGTTATTACAGCAGCTCTTGCAGCAACCTATGGTGTAGCTAAACCGATTATTGACACTAACAGCAAAAAAGCCGCAGATCAGGCCAGAACCGAATTGCTGCCGGAGGCTGATGCATTTACAGCATATGATGGAGAATTGGTTGTGGCTGAAGAAGGTAAGGTTTTCGTTGAGGACTGTTATGTAGCTGACAATAAGACCGGTGTTGTGATAACTGTTAAAACTAAGAGCTTCGGTGGTCTTCTTACTGAAATGATAGGTATCGATAAGGATGGTAAGATTACCGGTGTCAAGGTTACTAACCATGCAGATACTCCCGGTTTAGGAACCAAGGCTCATACTGAAGAGCATCTTAAACAGTATAAGGGTATCGATAAACTGACAAGCCCGTCAGCTAAAGATGAGCCGGCAATTGACCACATTACCGGTGCTACAATTTCATCCAACGGAGTTCACTTCGGTGTATATGCTGCTTTAGAGCAGTTCAACAAGATGGGAGGCATTAAATAATGGGAAAGAAACTAGCCATCTTAACTAAAGGTATAATCAAAGAAAACCCGGTGCTTGTATTGCTGTTGGGAACATGTCCTACACTGGCAACAACAAGCTCAGTTCTTAACGGACTTGGAATGGGTGTTTCCGCAACGGCAGTACTTATCTGCTCAAATATTGTAATTTCACTACTTAGGAATATTATTCCCGACAAGGTTAGAATCCCTTGCTACATTGTAGTTATTGCAGGATTCGTAACAGTTGTTCAATTGCTGCTTCAGGCATTCGTGCCGTCACTATATGCTTCACTGGGACTGTTTATTCCGCTAATCGTAGTAAACTGCATCATCCTGGGAAGAGCGGAAATGTTCGCAAGCAAGAACAATCCGTTTGATTCGGCTCTTGACGGAATTGGAATGGGTATCGGTTTTACACTTGCCCTCGGTTGCATGGGTGCAATCAGAGAATTCTTCGGTGCCGGTACACTGTTTGGAGCAAAAATCCTGGTTGGTCATATTGAACAGATGGGAATCTTTAACCTGGCTCCGGGCGGATTCTTTGTTTTCGCAATTCTAATTGCAGCTGTTAACTACTTTACAAAAGATAAGAGCAAACTTAACAGACAATTTGGTTGTGCAGATTGCCACATGAGTGCGGTTTGTGGACAACAAGAAGCTGGAAAGGAGGCTAAATAATGGTTGGAATTATTACTATCATAATGAGCATGGTACTTGTTAACAACTATGTATTGGCTCAATTCCTTGGAATTTGTCCTTTCCTTGGAGTTTCCAAGAAATTGGATTCTGCATTTGGTATGGGTGTTGCAGTAGTATTCGTAATGGTACTGGCAACTGCAGCAACATGGCCAATTATGCAGGTGCTAAATAGCTTTGAAATAGGTTACCTACAGACAGTTGTATTCATCTTGATCATTGCAGCTCTTGTACAGCTGGTTGAAATGATGCTTAAGAAGTATATCCCGTCCCTTCATAAGGCTCTTGGTGTATACCTTCCTCTGATTACAACAAACTGTGCGGTTCTAGGTGTTTGTATTTCAAATATAGATGCAAACTACAACTATATTGAATCACTTTTCAATGCTTTCGGTGCCGGACTCGGCTTCCTGCTTGCAATGGTGCTGTTTGCAGGCGTTCGTCAGAAAATTGAGGGCGGAAAAGGCGTTCCGGAAGCATTCAAAGGCGTTCCTATTACATTAATTACAGCAGCTATGCTTTCCATGGGCTTCATGGGATTCAGCGGTCTGTTCCAGTAAGGAGGTCATAGAATGTTAACACCAATTTTAATTGTAGTAGCAATCGGCCTTGTAGCGGCAGCTATGTTGACTCTTGCATCAAAGGTATTCTTTGTACCTGTTGATGAAACCTTTGCGGAGCTTCGTGCGGAGCTTCCGGGTGCCAACTGTGGTGCTTGCGGCTATGCGGGATGCGATGACTATGCTAATGCTATGGCTGAGGACAGAAGCTTAAGCTGTTCAAAATGTCCTGTCGGAGGCGCCGATGTTGCAGCAAAGCTGGCAGAAATCCTAGGGGTTGAGGCCGGCTCAGCTGACAGGGAGGTTGCAGTTGTAATGTGCTATGGTACAGACAGTGCAACAAAGAAAATAATGGAATACGAAGGCGTAAAGACCTGCGTGGCTGCAAAACAGTTCTTCGGTGGACTTTCAGCTTGTCCACACGGATGTATCGGTCTGGGAGATTGTGAATTTGCTTGCCCATATAATGCTATAAAGGTTATTGATGGGGTTGCACAGGTGGATAGAAACGCATGTGTCGGATGTGGTCTATGCGCTAAGGCTTGTCCAAACAGCGTAATCAGAATTTCAACTGAAAAGAATAAAAATATCGTTCAGTGCAGGAGCATTGAAAAGGGCGGAGTTACTCGAAAGGCTTGTACAAACGGATGCATCGGGTGCAAGAAGTGCGAGTCGGTTTGCAAATTTGATTCTGTTCATGTTGAGAATAACCTTGCATTTATTGATCCTGAGAAATGCAAGAACTGCGGAATGTGCAGCAAGGTATGCCCTACAGGAGCTATTGTAAATATGAGAAAGCCGCCTGTAAAGAAGGCAGCGCCTGCTAAGCCGGCAGCTGCAGAGGCACCTAAGGCAGCAGAGTCTCCAAAGACAGAGACGCCTGCACCACCGGCTTCATAATTCAATCAAAAAATGTATGAGACCATAAAGTGTTTGCTTTATGGTCTTTGTTTATTTTAAACTCTAATATGATTTTTAACTAACTTTTCAAAACTTCTTATATGCCGGTATAGCCTGTCTTTACAGGCATTTCCGGCATTTTGTATATCGGGAGATACTCACATAATTTCTTAAATCCGCTTGTGTTTTCGCTTTGAAAGGTAGTAAAGAAGTAGTAAAACCTCTCTTTTCCTTTAAGCCGCCAGTCTGAAAAATTCCGCCTGTGCGCTGTCAAAGGTGGCGTGTGCGTAATAGTTCAGGGTCATGGTAATGTTGGCGTGTCCCATAAGATACTGTAAGGCTTTTGGATTCATTCCCGCATTTGCCATTTTGGTACAGAATGTGTGCCGCAGGGTATGGGGCGTTGTTATCGCCGGCAAGGATTCCTCATGGCTTTTGTTATACTTTTCTACCAACCTGCGAAACATAGCATCATAACTGGTACAAATTTTCGGTGTTCCACTCCTTGTAAGAAAGAGGAAGCCTGTATAACCATCAACGGTAAAATCATTGCTTTTCCTGTTTTGCAGCACTCTCTGTAAGGCTTCAAGCACGCGGTCGCTCATTGGAATTTTGCGAATACCGTTGTCCGTTTTCGGTGTTTCAATGCGGTAGGACTTTTTCCCGAAGTATTGAAGCTGATGATCCACATTGATTGTCCGATTCTCAAAATCAATATCTCTGTCCGTTAGTCCGCAAAACTCGGAGATACGAAGCCCTGTTCCAAGCAGAATGATAAG
>FONK01000023.1 GCA_900112915.1 Peptostreptococcaceae bacterium pGA-8
TATACAAAAGAAAAATAAAAGAATACTGAAAAATACAATATTCATAAGTAGTGGACAAAATAAAAAGTCATACAACTGTAAAAAAAGGTAGACTTAAATTTACAGTTATGTAACAGGGACTTTCAAATAACCATATTTCAAATCAAAGGCTTTGAACATCTTATCAAATCACATGATAAACCTAACATAATCAGCATAACACGAAATGTAACTAAAAGTCTAAAATTATTGACATTTGATGTCTCATTATTGTGTAGGTATGTTAGGTCGAACGAAAACAATCAAAATCATAGATACTAACCTAAAATCAATGTAAAGGAGGAAACAGAATGTTGAGTAAAAAAAAGAGTAATGAAAAATTCTTTTACCGAGCTTGGAGTCTGTTGTTTTTGATTGCTATGCTATTATCAATTTTGCCACCTCAAAATATTGTGGCACATGCAGAAGATGGAAGTAGCAAGTATACTTCAGATTGGGAACTGCCAAATGACGGTGGTAATGTTGTTTTTAAAGATACAGCAATACTTCAGACGGGTATTACGTATGATAATCTGGATAAAGATGAAAACGGCAATGCAGTTATAAAGGCGTCGATGATTTATCGTGCATTAACCAGACCACTACCAAGGCAGATGTGGATTTACTTTAGGTTAGATCCAAAACTTGAACCTTATTTACCAGATTATTTCCCGATTAAGCATAATCAAGGATTTCAACGTTATGCGCAGCGGGTAAGAGAGGGAATGGTATCCGGTACCACAACGCGTTACCAGGAACTGACAGGTAAACCGAGTAATGGAGCAAAACCAGATCCATATCTGAATACAGGAGAACCTGTTTACAGGGTGCTTTTGGATTATAAAGGTGGGGTGGTTGGAAATTCAGAATCTAATAAACTGGAAAAAGGTGTGTTTTCCGGAAACTGGGGAGTTTTCCCAGAAACACCGGTAGAAGCATATAAGTATTTTGCACATTTTCAGATTCCTTTAACGAAGAGCTGGGACGAGATTAAAGCAGAAACCAGCATGAAGGAATTTACCTTAGATATGAGAATTCAGGGAACTTCAAAGGAAGGGGTGCATACGATTGCTGAGGAATCGATGAGAAGCTCAACCTTAATTAAAGATCCGGTTGAACTACCGGATTCTTCCGGTGGAAGTTCCGCCGGTTTATGGCTGCAGTCTACATCATACCAAATGGTAGATTATGAATTTGAAGGCAAGATGATAGGCGATGACCGGAACTATCATGAAACACTAAACAATACATCAAAAACCTTGGTCAGAGTTAGACAGGTATGGCCACATGGAGGATCTTCTTATACGACCATACTTTCACACAAGCCATGGACCTATCATTTAAGAATTGACCCACGACTTTTAAAAGCAGTAGATCCAAAAGATAAAATAGCTGTTTGGGCAAAATATAATATTAACAAGTATGAAGATGGAGCAACTTCGGAACCAATGTGGATCAGTCCGTCACAGTTTAATGACGACGGCACGGTAATTTGCACTAGTGATGAAAGTAAAAAAGATGTCAAGGGTTATGCTTGGACAGGTAACGATGCAGTTTATCGATTTATTGCACGTGCTGCTTCGGCACCGACTGTATCCGGAACTGTTGTAGATATTCCGGTAAAGTTCACGAAAGATATGTTGCCGGATGATGCAGGATATACAAGTTACTATTACGAAGGCTCTATGAGAAATGCCAAAGATCGGATTGTAAAAGATTCATATGCGAATACCTATATGAACCTGTATACTGTTGTATTAGATTATCGTGGAATAAAATCGGATGTGGAATATAATACAGATAATAGTGAGAGCTATGAGCAATTAGACCTAGCAAAATTCCCGGGGAAAGTACGTCAGACATATAGATTGGAAGAATTTGAACGCGACTTTGATGGATACCATTATGTCAAGGCAAAGTCAGGTCCTGAATCAGCAACTATCAATAGGCAGGCTATACCTCATTTTATTTATCTCTTTGATAAGAATGTAAAGATGGTCGATCCTAATAGCGAACCGGAAGATGGTTTTGTTCGTGTTACTTTCAAAGCAAATGATCAAGCAAAAGGAAAACTATCTTTGAAAGAAGACGGAGCAGATGCCAAGGAAACAATTGCATTTGATGTGTGGAAGGGAACCAAGTTCTCTGAAATCCCGGAAATTTATCCGAAGGCTGAACCGAAGCACTTTTTTGACGGGTGGTTACCGCAGCTGCCGGATAAGGACAGCGTTGTTGAGATAGCCGCAACATATACGGCCGAATTTAATCCTGGGGTTATAGGACCAGTTGAACCGGATGTACCGAAGCCAAGCGAAGATTATTACACAGTAAGTTATGCAAAAGGTGATCATGGTAATATTGAGAAAAACCATAAGTATTTTGTGCATAAAAAAGCAAATGTTACATTTGGAGAACTAGAAGCTCCGAAAGTGAAAGCGGACGAAGGATATGAATTTTCTGGATGGGACAAAGAGGATTCATTGAAAATTAAAGCTGATGTTACGGCAACAGCAAAATATAATAAAAAGATTATCATACCGGACAATCCTGAAGAACCGGGCGTAGTACCGGCAGGATACAACCGTTTGACCTTTGATGCAAAAGACGGAAAGATAGGAAACCATCAGAAGAAAGTTATAGATGTATTAAAGGGAGTAGAGTGGAA
>FONK01000004.1 GCA_900112915.1 Peptostreptococcaceae bacterium pGA-8
GACGTTTTGGAAGTACTTGCGGTTCAAAGGAACTTTGGCGATCCTGAGGCACATCTACCTCAAATTCACCGTATTTACTACGCACAGTTTTAGCTTTCGTGCCATTACGATAGTTTGCCTCGCCGGATCTTTCATAACGATTATAACCAAGATGGTCATCCATTTCCGTTTCAAGCATATCTTGAATTGTTCCGGAAAGTAGAGCTTTTAAGGCATCTTGAATATCATCAGCAGACTGGATATCATACTCCTGAAGCAAGCCTTGGATAATATTTCTTTTTCCCTCAGTCATTGGTTTTGGTTTGTAAACTTCTTTTTTTCTGTTTGCCATAATAAAAGGCCTCCTATGATTTTAATATTTTATCATACAAGACCTTTGTATTGTTTAATTTACAGAGATTTTTTCACAGGCTCAGATCCTGTTTGGAGAAGTCCTATAACAATGGCATTACTTTCATGGATGGGATTTTTCATTTCGTTGATAGGGATTTTTCCAATGTATAAAACATTCGAACCTGTAATTAATTTATTGACCAACAAGAGTAATCAAGTTGATACAAACAATAATATATATGTCGTAATTTTTGCTGTAACAATGCTAGTTTTGGGGCTGATATTCTGGTTAAGGAGTATTACCCAAAAAGAGACCAGATACCCATTATTTTTTAATTATGCAATAAGTGGTCTTGGAAGAAAACTTACAATAGAAAAAATTCATATTGAAAAATGTCCTATATGTGGTGGAAAAATGAAATACTTTAACAAACCAGTAGAATGGGAAAATATACCAAACTCAGATGGGAAAATAAAACGTGAGGTTATAAAAAAAGTGCCTGCCTTACAATGTAAGCGAAATTCGGATCATTGGTATGAAGTGGATCCGGCTGCAGATAAATTAAAATAGATTTAGTAAAAATAAGTATATTGCTATTTTAAAGTTGCAACTATATGCAAATTAAAAAATGTCAGTTGATGCTGGACAGATATTTCGAGTGATAAATCTCTGAAAAAGATTAATAATTTCTATAGTATGTAAAATAGCCTAATCAAAAATTATATGATTGAAACAATAGAAATGTTGTAGTTATTATAAAATCAATGGGTTTTGCAGAGCTATTTAATTTTCCCAAATAGCCTAAAAATCTCACGTTGAGACTATATGTTTGATGTCAAGAGTGAAGGACTAAACAGTATAGAAAAGGCTTGAAATCAAGGAATTCCTAGGAAATGAATAATTTGTGGGAATTCCTTTTTCTGTGTTATGATAATAGTAATGACTACTGGGAAATAGGGGAGTGTAGAAATGGAACTACTTTTTTGGCTTGGTGTAACAAAAGAGCTATTGTCAAAATCGGGTTTTATGAGTGTGTGACTATAGAAATATTGTCAGTGATTTCGGAATCTAAAACTAGGTTGTGCAACCATTTTTTGTAAAGAAATAGAAAAATCAAAAAAATTGATGTATATGTGGTGGTGTGTCTTATGACTGCACCGTTTTTTTGGTGAAATATGTACTTCTTAATTCTTTTTTTGAGAAATTAAGAGAAAGGGCGTAATACTAATTGCTATCAATAACAATGTAGACAGTTTTTACAGAGAAGCTGACTTTACCCATTTTAGAAATATTATGAATGAATGGTATGCAAGAAATACCTCAAGAAAAATTCAATCGGCTTTCAAATCAAAAGGAGAAAGTGGAAAGCATACGGCAAGCATGCAGCCTTAGGATACATGCTATTATAAGAATAATAAGGTTTTGAATTTGTTATATAGAAAAAATACTGTATTTATGATATAACGATAATGATATGGTAATAAACTCAGTTATAAGGAGAGGATATATAAGTGCGAATTCAATTTACAGTAAACGATGAAGAACTGAAAATTTTAACTAAAAAAGCAATAGAGGGTAATTACCCAAGTATTAGTGAATATTGTAAAAGCAGCAGTTTACAAGAAAATACAAGTTATGTTGACCTATATAATACCTTACTAAATAAAATAAGCTCCTTGCCGAAAGACAAAGAGTTTGTTTTAAGAGAGTTAATCGCATCACCGCCGGCTTTGATTGGCAGATAGTTCTATGAAAATGCAAATAACGGACTGGTAAAAAATGTAGAACACATCGGAAAAGCTGAAGGTGGAGTAGAAAAATACAAAAGAATATGAGATTTATTTCAATCCGTCACGCAGCGCGTGGCAAATTGAAAAAGATATTTAGATAATTTTGAAGGTGCATTTCATGGCAGAAGAAAACAAAGAGATAGTTATTGTAGATGATAAAACCATACAAGAAAAAATATATTTCATTCGTGGACAAAAAGTAATGCTTGATGCAGATTTAGCTGAAATATATGGTTACGAAACTAAAAACTTTAATAGACAGGTAAAAAAATAATATAGAGAAGTTTGAAGGCGAAGATTTTATGTTTTAACTGACCAGTGAAGAAATATTAGAACTTTCAAGGTGCAAAAATTTCACCTTGAACAGAGGAGCAGGAAGAGGAAGCAATATTAAATACAATCCTTATGCTTTTACAGAACAGGGAATACATATGCTGATGACTGTGTTAAGGGGAGAACTTGCTATTAAACAAAGTAGAGCCTTAATTAGAACATTCAAGCAGATGAAAGACTTTATTATTGAAAATCAAGATTTTATCGGTTCAAAAGAATTAGTACAAATAGCTATACAAACCAATCGGAATACAAATTATATAGCAAAAATAAATGATAAAATTAGTACCTTAGCAACAAAAGAAGATTTGAAAAAAGTAATGGATAATTTTATAGATCCTGACACCTATAAGCATTTCCTTTTGATGAATGGAGATAAGATTGAAGTTATCCTATTTAGCGACAATGTCAGAAATAAGGATATGCTTACAAAAAATATCCTAAACGATTTTAGAAGAGATTATCCCAATATTAACTTAAAAATGAAGATTGCAGGCAAAAGGTATCACGATAGGTATATTGCGATAGACTATGGGACAAAAAATGAAGCCTTTTATCTTTGCGGAGCATCATCAAAGGATGCAGGAAATAAACTATCAAGTATTACCAAGATAGAAGAATCCTCTAAGGATATTTATCATACAATGTTTGGTGGAATGTTAAACAATAATAATTTGAAAATTTAGTATGCAAATAACGGATTAGCCAGTTATATGAGCTTTAACCAAGGCAGTAGAGGACAGAAAAATCCGAGAGTCACATCTTTATGTTGTTATTGTTCCAATGTAAAAGGATTCTTGCTTTATTTTCGTAAAGCCACTGTATATATTTAAGCTGGAGGTGAGAATCCGGCTGTGTAATCACGTAAATAGAAACGTCGATGCGTTAACAAACTGATTAACAGTAATAGTCGAAAAGCTGTGGTCTGAGTCACCTCCAACCAGTCAAAGCTGTATGAAAATAGATACAGATCCACAGCGCCTTATAAAATATATCAGATAGAGATTAGATTACCCAGTAGAAACTGGGAGAAAGGAGAAAATCCAATCATCAACTGATAATTGGATTATACGTGATGATAATGACTTTAGGAAATAAGATACAAGAAATCAGAAAAAATAATAACTTAACTCAGGAAGAATTTGCACAAAAATTTTATGTTACAAGACAGACTGTCTCCAATTGGGAAAATAATAAGAACTATCCTGATATGTCTTCCTTGAAGATGATCAGTGATACATATGGAATATCCTTTGACGAGCTGCTTAAAAAAGATGAACAATATATTCAATCTGTAGATTCTATTAAAAAGAAAATGTCGTCACTAAAGAAGGCTCTTATTATCTTAACAGTATTGCCGCTTATTTTGATCATAAGCTTTCTATTTGTTTTGCATAATGCATTCCAACCAACACCGGATGGAAAAAGGATAAATAGCGATACAGATATAAAGATGTTGATGAATTTACCAAATGCGACACCTTCACGGGCTATTACATATACTATAGCCAATACTGAGAAAGACTTCAGCAAAAAAATAGAAAAGTATAAGCGAGAGGTTTTAGGAAGGGTTGAAGGAGATATTCCCCATATAATCCTAAACGACAGCGCCTACTTGACACTTCATTTTCAGGACTTACAATATATTGATATTTCTCCAAATGAAATAAGAAGCGTGAGCTGTGAATTGGTCGATGTTACGAGTATTGATCAAAATGTAGTTACGCATAGTTTGGAACACAGCTATGAAGCCGGTAATATTTCTATTAAGCTCAAGCCTGAAATGTTTCCCGCGAATGACAGTGGAGAAGTGTGGTACAAGATGGTTATAACTACGGAATATGGATATAAGGGGAAAGTATATACCGGCATTACAGCGGTTATAGTGCTTGATAAATAATAGAAGAAGGACCGGATCAATGTTGCGAAAGTAATTGACAAAATGGCTCATTCGAGTTAGGATAAAACCGAACCGAGTTCAATTTAAAATGCAAACATTTAGCGAGGTGATTTTTTGAATACTGCTGTAACTTCAAAAGAAGATATTTTGAAAAGCTGCCGTAAATTGGTATCAGAGCATGGACTTTCAGCAGTTAATATGCGGAGCGTTGCTAAAGCCTGTGGAGTGGCATTAGGCTCCCTGTATTATTATTTCCCCTCAAAGAATGATTTGTTAATTGCAACCATTGAAAGTGTTTGGGAAGATATTTTTAAGCTGAAAAATACGGATATGGGCAAAACATCCTTCTTGAAGTACATCGAGCTTTGTTTTAAGCACATCCAATCAGGTGTCGGAAAATACCCTAATTTTTTTACCATCCATTCAGTTAGTCTTTCAAGTGGAAATCAAGCAAAGGCACGGAATTCTATGAATCGTTATCTTGCTAGAATAAGAAAGAGGATGCTTGAAGCACTTGAGGCAGATGGAAGCATAAAAAAAGATGCCTTCACATCGGAGTTTACTAAAGAAGAATTTGTGGAGTTTGTACTGTCAAATGTGGTTAATTTACTCATGCAAAAAAAGGATGACTGCAAAATTCTTTTGGAGATCATAAATCGAACAGTATACTGAATTTTATGTTTGCAATGTACACAACGGTGTATAACTTAAGAGGTGCGTGAAATCCTGTCTAAGTGGCAGGATTTTAAAAGCGGCATATTGAACAAAGTTCAAATTGAAAGGAGACATTATGCAAGCTATTTTTGAAACGATTTTCGACATTATTTATTTATCAACAGTAGTTTTCCTTGGAGTAAAAATGATAATGGGAAGTAAAGGAAGGCGACAGTATTTTTTATTTGGAGTTATGGCAGTGGTATTAGGCTTTGGAGATGCTTTTCATTTGGTGCCCAGAGCAATTGCTCTATGCACAACCGGACTTGAAGATTACACTACAGCTTTAGGCATAGGGAAGCTTATTACCTCTGTTACTATGACACTTTTTTATGTGCTTCTTTACTATGTTTGGCGCAGGCGTTATCAAATTCCGGGTGAGAGGGGCTTAACTGTAGCTGTTTGGGCTTTAGCAATTTCACGTATCCTTCTTTGCTTGATGCCTCAAAATCGGTGGCTAAGTGCAGCACCTCCACTGTCATGGGGAATATATAGAAATATTCCGTTTTTACTTCTAGGCTTGTTAATTATATGGATATTTTATCAGTCGGCAAAACAAAAAGAAGATTACGAGTTTAGATTTCTGTGGCTTACAATAGTTCTTAGCTTTGGATTTTACATACCTGTAGTTTTATTTGCAGACACAATTCCTGCAATAGGAGCATTGATGGTTCCAAAGACCTGTGCCTATGTTTGGACCGTTCTCATCGGGTATCAAGCTATGCAAAGAGAGTGTTGATCTGAGGTAATACTTTATAATTATATTTACATCCACATTTTATGGACTTAAAAAAAGCTATGATATATAATGCATAATATAAGCTTCGACAATAGGAGGTTGATATTATGTATAAACAAAACAGTATTATCCTTGGCTGTATATGTGCCTTAGGCTGTGAGGTAATCTATGGCTTAAGCTATATTTTTACCAAGCATGCTACGGAAATTGCCGGTGCATTGGCGTTGCTGGGATGGCGTTTTTTTGTGGCGTTTATAGTTATGAGCTTTTGCGTACTGGCAGGCTTTATAAAAATAAACTTAAGGGGGAAATCCGTTAGCTCACTACTTGTTATAGCAATATTTACACCTTGCATTTACTTCCTGGTGGAGACTATAGGAATCGGCAATACTACAGCATCTGAGAGCGGTACTTTTTTGGCGTGCATACCTGTTGCCTCTCTTTTGGCATCTACAATAATCCTAAAAAAGAAACCCTCAAAAACTCAGATTCTTGGTATTTTTATTACACTGATTGGGGTGCTGATGACAGTATTCGCAGTAGGTGTTTCATCCCGTCTATCCATAATCGGATATATGTGCTTAATTACGGCAGTTGTTTCATATGCCCTATATAGTGTTTTTGTTGACAAAGCATCGGCATTTACCGGAGCAGAAATAACATACATTATGCTGGCATTGGGGGCTGCTTTTTTTGTTATACTTGCACTGGGCGAGGCGATGATTAAAAATGATATAGCTGGGCTGGTTCAGCTTCCGGTTGTAAATAGGGGATTTTTAATTACCATATTGTATCAAGGCATTGCAAGCTCTGTAGCCGCATTCTTCTTATCAAATATAGCAATTGCTAAGATTGGAGTGAATAGAACAGCTTCCTTTATCGGGGTTGCAACAGTGGTTTCAATTGTTGCAGGAGCGGCTATATTAAAGGAAAAATTTTCCCTTTACCAAATTATGGGGGCAGTGGTGATATTAGTAGGAGTATATGTGGCAAATATGAGCTTCTTAGATAAAAAGTTTGCAGGGGGAATGATTAATGGGAAATAAATTTAAGAAAACTAATGCAATGAGAATTCTCGATCGTGGTAAGGTGGACTACAAAATTCATGAGTACAGTGATGAAGCTGCCATAAGTGGAGTGGAGGTTGCAGCCGTGCTAAATCAGCCGATTGAAAAGGTGTTCAAGACACTTGTAACCGTTGGAAAAAGCGGGGAACACTATGTTTTTATGATTCCTGTTGCAGCAGAGTTGGACTTAAAAAAGGCGGCTAAAGCCGTCGGTGAGAAGAAAATAGAAATGATCAAAAGCAGGGAGCTTCAGGAGCTGACGGGATATATTCATGGAGGCTGCTCACCATTGGGAATGAAGAAGCAATTTCAAACCACTATTGATATAAGCGCTGAGACTGTTGACAATATTTTTTTCAGTGGCGGCAAAATAGGAAAGCAGGTTGAAATGCCGTTTTCAGAGTTGAAAAAGGTTATAAAATACAGGCTTTTTGACCTTTGCGAAATAGTATAACTGATTTTATAAGCTGTAATGAAATTAACCAGGTCTATTATTGAGGTCTCGTAGCGACCACTTACGACCATATGACAGCCACATAGCTATAAGCTATAGAAAAGATGATACCCATTGTGTATAATGTAACTAAAGTGGAGGCAGAAAGTGAAAGTTGAAGTAATCATTAAACCGGGCGAACCTACACCAAAGGTTACAATAGCAATAGCAAAACCTTCATATGCACTCCGGAGGCTGTTATGAATAATTCTGAATTTGATATTGATAAAATTACGGAAGAATATCGTGCAGATATAGAACGCAATACTTATAAAAGAATTGAAATCGGGCTTGTAGTGGGACTTGTAATAGCATTGATATTCCCTATGCTATATTCTCATTTTGCTCTGGCTGGAGCAAGCTATATGCCTGTGACTCTTGAGATGGCTAAGCAAATGGGCTCGCCAATTAGGGCGGCTTTTTTGCAATCGTTATTGATAGTTGTAACATCAGTGGTCTTCATTGGAGGGACAGCGGTTAAGTATCAGGATCAGTGGGGCATTTTGAAGCAATATGGCATATATTTTTGTATGACATATGTTATGGCAATCATAACCGGAGTTACCTGCTTTTGGATGTCCCTCAATTTAGATTTGCTTTTAAAATATGGGTTTATTCATTTTATTTTATGTGTTCTCTTGGCACTGTATCAGTATGTGGAAGTGACAAAGGATTTGGTGGCCATAAATGGAGAGTTGGCAGATACAAACAATTACCGGTTATTAGGGGACAGTGCAGGCTATTATGCAGAAACCTTTGAACGATTAAAGCATCTAAAGTTTAAATTAAGCTGGAACTGGGGAGTCTTCTGGTTTGGATCACTCTGGCTCATATATAGAAAAATGTGTTTTGTTGGAATAGTGATGATAGCTTTTGAAACTGCTATAAGCATTATAAGCTTTAATAATTATAGTGCTATGAATTTTTATGTTGGAAGGAGCCTATGCAGCTTTGCAATTTCAATAATATACGGGGCTTGTGGAAACTACATATACATGAAGCATATTGATAGAATTAAGGCCAAAGGTGAGTCCATGAGTGAAAGCGAAAGGTCTCTTTACTATCAGCGTAAAGCAGGGGCCAAGTGTGGAGTGGTGTTTTGGATTGCCATTTTCACCCTTATAGTTTTACAGATATATATTGGTAAATGCTAACAGTGCTGTTGCAAAATAGAGTTTTCTATTCTGCAACAGCACCTTTATTCTTTCCATATTAAATTGTTACAAGCTTATATTTCGCACACGATTATTCATTTTTTTCTATTTGTTTTTCGTTCTTGCCTTCTCTTATAGTCATAGATGAGTCCACTTACTACGGTCGGAATAGGCAGGGTCCATTGTAAGATTTTTGCTATTTTCAACAGTAACACTATGTTTGGAGTATCAATTTGCAGATAAGCTAATCTTAAGATTATAACCCAACAAATAATCCATATTATATTACATATAATAAATGTGCAAATAAATATTTTCTTCCATAGAGCTTCCATTGCTATATTCCTCTAAAATGTTCGTATAAATGTTAGTATTATCTAATCATTATGATAAGGAAAATGGTGGACTGCTCATATTAACCGCCTTTTGTTTAGAAAATAACTATCCTTATTGTAATGATATTACAAAAATAGAAATATGTCAATGTAAGCAATCACAACAATCAGACAATGATAAGCTTAGTTTGGTAAATATATTTCAAGATTTTAATTGGCAGTAAATAATCTTGAAATAAATGGGTAAGTAGTAATTGACTTAATTGTAAAAAGGAGCTTTAAGAATTAATATGAAAAAACAAGTGCGAGAGGAAAATAATCAAGCAGCGGCAATGTTAATCGGTATGTGTTCGGGAATGATTGTTGGACTGATTGTCGGATATTTTACAGGAGAGATGCTTAAGTTTATGAGCCTGGGCTTCACTGTGGGACTTGCAATAGGAATTTCCATTGGAGCTTTAATTTACAAGAAGAATATGGCTAAACTGCAGAAAGACTTAAATGAGGAAAACGAAGAATAATTTATGTATATTGAAAACCTAAAAGGACCCGAGGATTTAAAGAACCTGGGCATAAAAGAACTTGAAAGTCTGGCGGAGGAAATGCGTCAGGCTTTAATAATAAGGGCGAGCAAGCATAAGGGGCATGTAGGACCGGATCTCGGATTTATTGAGGCAAGCATAGCACTGCATTACGTTTTTAACTCACCTTTGGATAAGATTGTTTATGATGTCTCACATCAGACCTACCCTCACAAGATGTTAACCGGCAGGCAGGATGCGTATTTGTATGAGGAAAAGTATGATGATGTTTCCGCATATAGCAATCCGAAAGAGAGCGACCACGACTTTTTTGAAATCGGTCATACCTCCACATCCATTGACCTGGCTGCCGGCATGGCAAAGGCAAGGGATTTAAAAGGTGATAAATACAATGTAATTGCTGTAATTGGAGACGGTTCCCTTTCAGGTGGAGAAGCTTTGGAAGGTCTTAATATTGCCGGAGAATTTGATAGCAACTTTATAATTTTAGTAAATGACAACCAAATGTCTATTGCTGAAAACCATGGTGGCTTATACAAAAACCTACAAGCACTGCGAGAAGGAAATGGAAAAGCATCCACCAATCTATTTACAGCCATGGGTCTCGATTATTGTTATCTTGAAGATGGAAATAATATTGAAAAGTTAATAGAAGTGCTAACTAAGGTAAAGGATAGAGATAAGCCGGTTGTAGTTCATATAAATACCTTGAAGGGAAAAGGCTACAAGCCTGCAGAGGATAATAAGGAGCGATGGCACTGGTCATTGCCATTTGACCTACAGACCGGGGAAGTTAAGGCTGAATATAGGTCTGAGGGCGAGTCATATCAGCGAATTACAGCTCAATATCTACTTAAAAAAATGGAAGCCGATAAGAATGTCATTGCCATCGCGGCAGGAGTTCCTTCAGCTTTGGGCTTTACGAGATCTGTAAGAGAAAAGGCAGGAAAACAATATGTGGATGTCGGCATTGCAGAGCAATCGGCGGTAGCATTGGCTTCGGGAATTGCAGCCAACGGAGGCAAGCCTGTGTTTGGTACATCATCAACCTTTCTTCAGAGAGCCTACGACCAGCTGGCACAGGATGTGGCGATTAATAAAAGTCCGGTGACAATTTTAGCTACGGATGCGTCAATTTTCGGTATGAATGATGTGACCCACGTTGGATTTTATGACTTGGCAATGATTGCCAATATTCCTGAAATTGTATATTTAGCACCATCCGGCAAGGAAGAATATTTAGCTATGCTGGAATGGTCAATTGAGCAGCAGGATCATCCGGTTGTAATTAGAGTACCGGCCGCGGATGTTACTTACGCAGATTATGAAGTGAGAAAAAATTATGGTGACATAGGGAGATTCCAGGTTACAAAGGAGGGCAAAGCTGTAGCAATAATTGCACCGGGAACCTTCTATAATCTAGGAAAAAATGTGGCAGAGCTGTTGGAAAAGGAAGCAGATATTGCTCCAACTATTGTAAACCCGGGCTTTGTTTCTCATATTGATAAGGCATTACTTGAAGACTTGGAAAGTAATCACGAGTTGGTTGTGGTTCTGGAAGACGGGGTTCTGGAAGGTGGATTCAGCTCAAAGATTTCCCAATTTTATAGCTTATCTAATATGAAGGTTAAAGCCTTTGGGCTCAATAAGAAGTTTTATGACAGGTATGACTATGATGAAATAATGGTTCAGCACAGCTTAACTCCAAGGCAAATCGTTGACGATATTAAAATAATTCTGAATGTGTAGAAATTAGCCAATATATAATCGTATGGATGCTATAGCAATCTTAATCAAAATGAACAGGATTCAGCTTGAACCTGTTTTTTTTGTACATTAAAAGTCCGTCTCTTTGCATTTTAGACAGCTCTTTGGATAGGGCGGACCTGTCTAAATTTAAGTAGTCTGCCATTTCCTGCCTGTTAAACGGTATTGAGAATTCATCACTTCCGGTTAGCAATTGCCGGCTTGAAAGGTATGAAGAAATTCTCATTCTCGCCGTTTTCGGTCTTGTGTGAAAGCTTCTGTTAGATAGCATAATGTTTTTCATCGATGAGGCTTTAAGCATATTCATCATAAACTTATTGAACCAAGACTTTTTTTCCGCCTCCGGCAACTTTAAGGCTTTAATATCAAAGAAAATAACCTTGCTATTGACGGCAGCCTTAACATCAACCATTAGAGGGATATTTTGTAAATTCGCGTAGGTTTCGGCGAAAAAGTCTCCTGACTGATTTTCCCCAAGTATCATTTGATTGCCAAGAAAATCAGTATTTTCAATTAATATACGCCCCTCAATCACGATGGCAAATACCGTAATGATGTCACCCATATGAAAAATATATTCCTTTGACTGATATTCCTTTAATTTGGCATTGAAGAACCTTGCAGCATCATCCAGCTCTTCTAAAGTGAAGCCATGAAAAGGGACTGTTTTTGTTAGGAAATCAAGGGGTAGGCTGTGATTTGAATATGTATTTTTTCCATTCATTTTTTACTTCTCCAGGAATTTATAAATAAAAAGCATTTTCGTGGTTATAGCAACGGAATTGCAAAGAAAATTATATTATACTTTTCTCATAAAGGCAATGGAAGCTATAAAAATAAGCTTTCCAATATAGTAAAACATATTAAAGAAAGAGGAAGAGATATGAAATATAGTAAAGAAATGACTTTAGCAGAAGTTTTAAGAGGAAATGAAAAGGCGGCAAGGGTTCTTATGTCCATGGGAATGCATTGCCTGGGTTGTCCGTCATCACAGATGGAAAGTCTTGAGGATGCAGCTATGGTACATGGAATTAGTGTGGATGAAATACTAAATAAGCTGGAGGCTGAAGCATAATGAGTGCATTTTTAGGACCAATCCACCACATGCTGTTTGAAAAAATAAAGTTTCAAAACACCTTTACAGACAAACTGTTAAATGCCTATGGCAATGGAAGAATTTACGAGGATGTGTTGAATAATACTGAAGATATCCCAAAAGGACAGTTGGAAGATATTATTGACCAAAGCAATATTCACGGTTCACTTCAAGCGATGATTGCGAAGGTAGAGTATAGATTAGCATATGTTTTATGCATGCTGAAAAAAGAGAAAGGTTTTTCTTTGGATGAGGCTGTTGATTTGGCTAAAGAATATGGTATGAGAACGAGAGAAGCCGAATTAGGGGAAAACAAGTTTTACACTGCCATTGAAGCCTATACTATGGTTTCAGGCAAGCTTCTCAACGGTATGCCTTGTGATAGAATCCAAGAGATACTTGATAAGGACGAAGCTGCTGTTTTGTGGCAGGATAGACTGGATATCCATAAGAAATATTGGGATGCAGCAAAAAGCGATGTAAGGGATTTTTATAAAATAAGAGGGGCAATGATTGCCGGCTTGATTGGTGAAAATTTTAATTACAACGAAGTTGAACCATATAAGTTTCAAATTGTTAGAACTAATTAACAGGAGGTTTAGGGTAATGGATAATATTCAATTGCTGGTGTCAGAGCATGATAATATTTTGAAAATGATAAGCATTATGGAAAAAAAGGCGATAGCCTTGATGAATGATAGAAATGAGAGCGTTGAGGAGTTCTTTGAGTTTATAGATTTTGCAAGAAATTATGCAGATAAGCATCATCATGGCAAAGAGGAACTGATACTTTTTAAATATATGGTAAGGGAGCTGGGACCTGCAGCTGAGAAGTTGGTCAACAACGGCATGCTCGTGGAACATGATTTGGGCAGATTATATGTGTCTAACCTGGAAGAGGCTGTGACACGGTACAGAGCAGAAAAAAGTGATGAATTGCGGCTGGCTGTTTTAACCAACGCTATGGGCTATGGGGAACATTTGAGGCGACATATAGCTAAGGAAAATGATGTCGTGTACACATTTGCCCAGCGAAGCCTGTCAGATGAAGTTATGTGTAAAATTGAGGATGAAACCTTAGACTTTGAGGCGGCTAACAGCACTACGAAGTTGAAATATGAAAACTGGTTAAATGATTTAGCCGGTAAGTATAATTAAAGGAGGAAAATGAGCAGTAATATGGGAATGTTTTGTTATCAATGTCAAGAAACAGCCGGCGGCAAAGGCTGTACCAAAGTAGGTGTATGTGGGAAAAATGCTGATGTAGCAATATTGCAGGATTTGCTGATTTATGCAGTAAAGGGACTTTCGCAGGTTGTATATGACGGGAAAATAGATGTTAAAGGAATTAACACTATTAATAAAGAAGCTGTTAAGGCCCTGTTTATGACAATTACCAATGCTAATTTTGATGACGCTGTGATTGAAGCTGAAATTAAAACAATTATAGGATATAGAAATCAGTTGCTGAAACAGCTGGAGAAGTCGAATGACGGTAGCTGCCCAATTGAACTTTCTGATGCTGCAACCTTTGATGCAGCAACTCGAGAGGACATGCTGGCTAAAGGAATAAGTGTAGGTGTTCTGTCTACAGAGAATGAAGATATTCGTTCTCTTAGAGAGCTGATTATATATGGGATAAAGGGATTGGCCGCCTATGATGAGCATGCAGCGAACTTGGGCTTTGAAGATGAAGAAATATATTCTTTTATTTACGAGGCCTTAAGAAAAACAATGGATGATTCATTGGGCGTAGCGGAATTGATTGATCTCACTATGAGAACCGGTGAATTCGGTGTTAAAACTATGGCACTTTTAGATTCTGCAAATACTTCTGTATATGGTAATCCCGAAATTACGAAGGTAAATATAGGGACAGGAAAACGACCTGCAATTCTAATTTCAGGTCATGATCTGAAGGATTTGGAAATGCTTCTGGAACAAACAAAAAATTCCGGAGTAGACGTTTATACTCATGGAGAAATGCTACCTGCACATTATTATCCTCTGTTTAAAAAATATGATAATTTAGTTGGAAATTACGGTAATGCATGGTGGAAGCAGTTAACTGAATTTGAGAGCTTTAACGGCCCGATTCTGTTCACAACTAACTGTATAGTGCCGCCTAGAAGTGAAGCTGTTAAAAATAGAATTTTTACAACCGGAGCGGCAGGGTTCCCGGGATGCAGACATATTGAAGGCGATAGCAACGGCAATAAGGATTTTTCTGAAATAATTGAGCTTGCTAAAAGGTTACCCGCTCCAACTCAGATTGAAAGTGGAGAAATTATCGGAGGATTCGCTCATAACCAGGTAATATCCTTGGCGGATAAGATTGTTGAAGCAATTAAGAGTGGTGCAATTAAGAAATTTTTTGTAATGGGTGGATGCGACGGAAGAATGAAGAGCAGAGATTACTACGAAGATTTTGCTAAAAAATTGCCTGAAGACTGTATTATTCTAACCGCCGGTTGTGCTAAATACAGATACAATAAGCTGAATTTAGGCGACATTAATGGAATTCCAAGGGTGTTAGATGCGGGGCAATGTAACGATTCATACTCTCTTGCTGTAATTGCACTAAAGCTTAAGGAAGTATTTGAAAAGGATGATATTAATGAGCTTCCAATTGCATATAATATTGCGTGGTACGAGCAAAAGGCGGTAATAGTACTTTTGGCATTGCTATATTTAGGGGTCAAGAATATTCATCTCGGACCGACACTTCCGGGCTTTTTATCCCCAAATGTTGCTGCCGTTTTGGTCGAAAAATTTGGCATAGCAGGAATTACAGATGTTGATTCCGACATAGCGGCACTACTTTAAGATTTCTTTAAAGAAGGTGCAGACACTGGACTTTCATATGGTTTTAATGTAAAATATACAATATGTTTTAGATCAATGGGGGATTCAATGAAAGAAAATAAAATAAGATTGAAGTTCAAAGGCTCAAAGCATCATAGGCTTTTAGCCTTTCTTCTTATTATACCTATGGCGTTTGCCTTATCAGCCTGCGGAAGCTCAACCAGCGAAAAAGACAGCAAGGAATCCACAATAGAGCTATATAATATGGATACCCATATGACAGTGACGGCCTATGGGGAAAATGCCGATAAGGCATTGGAAAAGGTTCGTGAAGAAGTAAATCGCATTGACAAGCTGCTATCTACAGGTCTTGAAGAAAGTGAAGTCTATAAGATAAACTCCGGGGCTGCCGATGCTTTGTCAGAGGATACATATAAATTGCTGGACAAATCCCTGCAGCTTTATAAGGATACGGATGGGGCATTTAACATTGCAGTTTATCCGATTATGGAGGCTTGGGGCTTTACAACGAAAAATTATAAGGTACCTGATGACGAGACCATTGCCAGGTTGCTGACTCTTGCCACTCCCGATGATATTTTGTTTAATCGTGATGAGCACAAAATAGCCTTTGCCAAGGAAGGTATGAAGATCGACTTTGGCGGCATAGCCAAGGGCTACACTTCAGCTAGAATTATGGAGATTTTCAAGGAGTGCGGAGTGAAATCAGGTAAGGTTAATCTTGGCGGCAATGTGCAAACCTTAGGAACAAAAACCGACGGCTCCAAGTGGCGAATTGCGATTCAGAGTCCGGATAAGGGAGATGAATACGCAGGAGTTCTGGAAGTGGCCGACAAGGCGATTATTACTTCCGGAGGCTATGAAAGATTCTTTGAGGAGAACGGTGTTACCTATCACCACATCATAGACCCGAAGACAGGAAAGCCTGCTAAAAGCGGGCTTCAGTCCGTTACCATCGTAAGTGATGACGGAACATTGGCTGATGGGCTTTCCACCTCATTATTTATTATGGGGAAGGATAAGTCCGTTGAATTTTGGAAAAAGCATAAGGATGAATTCCAATTTGTGCTTTTAACTGATGACAATAAGCTTGTGGCATCTGAAGGACTTAAGGGAAGCCTTACCTCAGATAGATACGAGGTGGAATTCGTCTCCGCCAAGTAGGTTTTCACAAATTACAGCAGTAAAATTAAATTGTTTTGTTTGACATTTACCTCAAAGGGTATATAATGGTCATATAAATATGCCTTATCAAGAGCGGCTGAGGGAATAGGCCCTGTGAAGCCCGGCAACCTATAAGTTGGTTATATCAACAAGTAAGGTGCTAAATCCTACAACTCATTGGCATGGGTTGGAAGATGAGGAAGATAAACGACATCAACCTCTTCTTTCCTGTGATTGAAGAGGTTTTCTGTTATATGGGCATATTTGCCGAGCCAGTGCTTATTTTTATTAAAGGGTTGTAGAAATTCCCGGACATCTTTAGCCATATATGGAACTATATATCAAAAGATATTCGGGCGTTTTAAGACCTATCGAAGAAAGGATTTTTAAATTGAAAAGATTATTTACATCAGAGTCCGTTACAGAAGGACATCCGGACAAGGTTTGTGACCAAATATCAGACGCAGTTCTTGACGCTATAATGGCTCAAGACCCTAATGGTAGAGTTGCCTGCGAGACAACCGCCAACACGGGCTATGCAATGTTAATGGGGGAAATCAGTACAGAATGCTACATTGACATTCCAAAAATTGTTAGAAAGGTTATAACCGATATAGGATATGACAGAGCGAAATATGGATTTGACGGAAACACTTGTGCAGTGCTGACAGCTATTGATGAGCAGTCCGGCGACATTGCCATGGGTGTTGACAAGGCTCTTGAATACAAGGAAGGTCAGCTAAATGACGAAATTGAAACTATAGGTGCCGGAGATCAGGGCATAATGTTCGGATATGCTTGTAATGAAACTCCGGAGCTTATGCCGCTGCCTATTGCTTTGGCTCATAAGCTGGCTTTAAGGTTGACAAAGGTAAGAAAGGACGGGCTTCTTACTTATCTGAGACCTGACGGAAAAACTCAGGTAACCGTTGAGTATGACGGAGACAAACCGATTCGTGTTGATACTGTTTTGATCAGTACGCAGCACGATCCTGAAGCTACACAGGAGCAGATTAAAAAGGATCTGATTGAGCATGTAATCATTCCTACCGTTCCGGCTGAGCTTCTTGATGAAGATACCAAGTACTATGTTAATCCGACAGGAAGATTTGTAATCGGCGGACCTAATGGAGATTCAGGATTAACAGGCAGGAAGATTATCGTGGATACATATGGCGGATACGCAAGACACGGCGGCGGGGCATTCTCCGGTAAGGATCCTACAAAGGTTGACCGTTCAGCTTCCTACGCAGCAAGATATGTGGCGAAAAATATTGTGGCGGCAGGTCTTGCTGACAAGTGTGAAATTCAGCTTGCATATGCAATAGGTGTCGCAAAGCCGGTGAGCGTCCTGGTTGACTGCTTTGGCACTGCTAAAGTTGATGAGGAAAAGATTAGCCGACTTGTGGACAAGCACTTTGACTTAAGACCGGCAGCAATTATCAGAGACCTGGATTTGAGAAGACCTATTTATCAGCAGACAGCGGCTTACGGTCACTTTGGAAGAACTGACATTGATTTGCCTTGGGAGCACACGGACAAGGCAGAAATTCTCAGAGAAGAATCAGGCATGTAAAAGTATTTGTAAAATTTATGTAAACAGATTTTTCCCCTTGAAAAAGTCTTGTCGGAGGAGTACAATTCATAGCATGTTATTTAAATTTAGGAGGTGATGTGCTATGGAACAAACTCTTTCAATAATTATATTTTTGATTGTAATCGTAGCTATAATATCAGAAAAAATCCATAGAACTGCAGCAGCCCTGGCAGGTACTGTTATGCTTATGCTGACTCACATTTTAAATGTAGAGAAGGCAATTCATTATATAGATTTCAATACCATAGGCGTGCTTATAGGAATGATGATTTTCGTATCAATTGTCAAAAGGTCCGGGCTATTTGAATATGTTGCTATTAAATCAGCTAAAATGGCTCACGGAGATCCTTGGCGAATAATGGTTGCATTTATGTTTTTGACGGCTATATTGTCGGCATTTTTGGACAATGTAACCACAGTTTTGCTAATCGGGCCTATGACAATAACCATTTGTCAGATGCTGAAAATAAATCCGGTACCAATGCTGCTGACTCAGATTTTTGCTTCTAATATAGGTGGTACAGCAACCCTAATCGGTGACCCTCCTAATATTATGATAGGCAGTGCAGCCGGTCTGGATTTCTTAGACTTTATGATGAATACAGGTGTAATAGTTGTCATAATTATGATTCTATTGGTTTTCATTATGAAGTTTGTCTATGGAAAGGCAATGAAGGCTGACATGACTGCTATTAGCGATATAATGAAGCTGGATGAGAACAAAGCAATTTCAGATTCCGTGCTTTTGAAAAAGAGTCTGGTTATGATGGTTTTCGTAGTTGCCGGCTTCGTGCTTCATGGGCAGCTTAACGTCGAATCATCTGTTGTTGCTCTTACGGCAGCCGTTGTGATGCTTATTATTGGCAAACAGAACAACGAACATATTATTATGGAAACAGAATGGACTACAATTTTATTTTTCATAGGACTGTTTGTAGTTGTAGGCGGTATGGTAGAAACGGGTGTGATTCAACACTTTGCTGATATTCTGGTAAGCGTAACCAAGGGCAACCAGATACTCACTATGATGGTGTTACTGTGGGGTGCAGCTATTTTGTCCTCAATCTTGGACAATATTCCATTTGTGGCTACTCTAATTCCGCTTATTATGGCCATGGGTCAGAGCGGTGTGAACATTGAACCATTTTGGTGGGCAATTTCTCTTGGAGCTTGTCTGGGCGGTAATGGTACGCTTATTGGTGCATCTGCCAATGTTGTGCTTACAGGAATCAGTAATAAACATGGACACCCGATTTCGTTCAAAGAGTACACGAAGGTTGGATTTCCGATTATGCTGTTTAGCGTTGCAGTAGCTACAGTATATCTTCTTGTTAGATATTAAAGGTCCGATTAGGGTCTGAGGAGGTTTGAAATGATTAAAGATACGATTTCCGACGATATGATAAATTTAAGACTTAGACAGCTGGGAGCCAAGTCAATTAAAACTACACCGGCTCATGTTAATATTGTAAAGTTTGCAATTTCTGATGAAGTGAACATCACTTATCTGTACGAAATCAAAGAGACCGGAGAAATTTATCTCCAGAGAGTAAGTCCATATCTTATGATGATGGGAAGGCTATATACGGATCGGAGCCTGATCAACATGATGATAAAGGATGTGGAGCTTTTTAGAAATGCCTATAACAGCCGAAACTATGATAAATTCATTCAGCTGGTTAACAGTCACTTGAGGTTCGGCAAGGATCTGGAAAGTCTCTTCATCGGTCATAATGTGAGTCCTGAGGACTTGGATGAAATTTTAAATCGCATTGAAGAGGGAAAGCAGTTATTAGAGGACATTAGAGATAGATCTAAATCTGTTTTGGATTAGATGATGTAAGTGTAAAGGATATTCGAAGAAATGGGAATTAAGGTTGCAAAGTTTGGCGGATCATCAGTTGCAGATGCTATTCAGCTTAGAAAAACAAGAGAGATTATTGAAAAAGACAGCGAAAGAAATTACATAATTGTTTCAGCACCCGGGAAAAGGTATTCAGGGGATAACAAAATAACAGACCTTCTTTATCTCTGTAAGACCCATGTGGAGCATAATTTGCCTTGGGAGCAGCTTTTCGATGTTGTTGTGGATAGATTTGTAGCTGTAGAGCATAAACTTGGCATAGAGGGCCATTTGGACAAATATCTTAAGGAAATAAAGGCAAATCTTGTATCAGGCTGCTCGGCAGATTATATTGCCAGCAGAGGTGAGTACTTAAATGCTATTTTGGTGGCAAAATACCTTGGCTACGATTTTGTAGACACTCAAGGGCTAATTCTATTTGATGACAGAGGCAGACTTATGATGGATGAGACGGACAAAGCACTTGCATCCGAGCTTGTTAAACATGAAAGGGCTGTGTTGCCCGGTTTTTATGGGTCTACTGCTTCAAGCGGAGATGTTAAGACCTTTTCAAGAGGTGGCTCTGATATTACAGGCTCTCTGGTTGCCAGAGCCATTAAGGCTCAGGTATATGAGAACTGGACGGATGTTTCAGGCTTTCTGATGGCAGATCCAAGAATTGTTGAAAACCCGAAGCCGATTCACTCTATTTCATATAAGGAGCTTAGGGAGCTTTCTTATATGGGAGCATCGGTTCTTCATGAGGATGCAATTTATCCGGCTCGTATTGCGGATATTCCAATCAATATAAGAAATACAAATGCTCCTGATGACGAAGGAACATATATTACCGCCCATCATGACCCTGATTCTACAGCTGTTGTAACGGGAATTGCAGGCTCTAAGGACTTCACTGTAATTGCAATCTATAAGAATATGATGAGCACGGGAAGAGGATTTGTAAGACGATTGCTTACTATTCTTGAGGACTTCGATGTGAATTTTGAGCACCTTCCAAGTGGAATAGATACATTATCCGTGGTAGTGTCGACAGCATCCATTGAAGGTGTTTTAGATGAAGTTTTGGAAGCAATTTCTGCTCAGCTTGAGCCTGACCACGTAGAGGTAATTCACGATGTGGCTCTTATTGCTACCGTTGGACAGGGAATGACACGAAAGCCCGGTGTTTCGGCAAAGCTGTTTACAGCCCTTGCCGATGCAGAGGTGAACATTAGGATGATTGACCAAGGCTCCAGCGAAATGAATATTATCGTAGGAGTGGAAAATCAAGATTTTGAGAAGGCGATTAAGTCGATTTACAAGGCCTTTGAGTAATAACAATTTTAAATAAACGAAGTTATAAAAATACATTATTATTTTTATTTCAACAGAAAATTAACAAATTATTAAGAAAAACATATAAATATTGACAAAGTTAATTTATTAACATACCATTGAAACAGCAGCTATACTAAATGCTATAAATTATTTACAGACAAGGGAGAAAGGAAAGCAAGATGAAAAAAACTAAAAGAACGGTTGCTGTTTTATTCGCCATTATTTTTGTGTTTTCGACGACTTTAAGCTCATTTGGGTGTACAGGACTTTATGTGGGCTCTGATTACAGCCAAAACGGAAGCACATATTATGGAAGGTCCGAGGATTCAAAAATTGATTCATGTAAAATCTTCGGTATTGCAGAAGCAAGAGATTGGCCGGCAGGCTCAATGTATACAAGCCAGGAAAACAAGTTTACGATGCCGATGCCGTCACACACCCACAGGTATACCTATTGTAAGGATACTCCTCAGAACCAAGAAGGATTCCGTGCATGTGAAGCCTATGGAGAGGTTGGTGTAAATGAATTCGGGGTATCCATAAGTGCGACTGTAAGTACTGATTACAATAAGGCGGCGGAGGAAGCTGATCCTTTAAAAGAGGAAGACGGAATTTGTGAATTTAACCTCCCAAGTGTAATTCTAGGTAAGGCTACTACAGCAAGGGATGCAGTTGAATATTTAGCAAAAATTATAGATGAATATGGCTCAGGAGAATGCAACTCACTTATGATTGGTGATGCCAATGAAGTTTGGTATTTTGAAATAGTGTCGGGCCATCAGTATGCAGCTGTTAAACTACCGTCAAATAAGGTATCGGTACAGCCAAACATAACACTCCTTAGAAGTATTGATGTAAACGATACGGAAAATGTAATCGTATCAAAGAATTTAGTGAAGCTGGCTGAGGATCACGGATTTTTGCAAAAAGATGAGCAGGGGAGAATCGATGTAGCTAAGACATATGCACCGGTACATGTTTCTGCAGGCTGTGAATCAAGATTTTGGCAGGGAACTCATTATCTAAATGCTGCATACGCAGATACATTAAGCGACAAAACAACCTCTGATGAACGTCAGCTGCTATTTGATGCAGACAGAAAATTAAGCACCTTGGAAGTACTTAGACTTCTGGCATATAGGGGTGAAGGGACAAAGTATGACTCCAACAAGACCGGATGCTATGCTATTGGAAATAACAGACAGGAAGAGGTCCATGTAATGGAGGTTCGAAAGGGCATGCCCAATGATTTGGCAACATTGCAGTGGCTGGGAATGGCTGACGGAGAATTTACCATATACCTTCCTTACTACACAACTCTTTTGACGGAAGTTAACCCTAGATATAACGAAGAATCAAGAACCTATGTTGAAGGTTCTATAAACTGGGCATTCAGCAGGATTAACAAGCTTTGCTATGATACCAGAAAAAAAGAAAAGAAGGATATTGGAGAAAATATCAGAAAATACTTTGAAGCATACCAGCAGAGTCTAATTGAGCAACAACCTGCCATGGATCAGGCTATGCTTGCTTATTTAGGAGAAAGCAAGGAATTAGCTACACAGAAGGCAAATGAAATCGGCAAGAAGATTTCAGAGCAGACTTTCCATGTAGCTGACGGTGTCCTTAAGGAGCTGAAAGCATATATCGAAAAAGGCAATTTTGATAAGCCGTTTATGCCAAGCAGCTATGAAAAGAATGTAATGCCTGATTACACTTTTCCAACCGCAGAGACTAAATTAAATTTGGAATATCGTCCGGATATGAATGAAGGAATGGCTATTAAAGAGATTAAGGGAATGCCTACTTACATAAGAGGCGAATCCAAGGGCATGAGCTTTAAGTTGGTGGATGGAGACTTTAACTCATTCTTAGCTGTTTTCGTAGATGGAACTGAAGTAGATGAGAAATACTATGAAAAGTCCGAAGGCAGTATCAACATTAAATTTAAGAAGGATTTCCTTGATACACTTTCTGTCGGCGAGCATGTAGTAAAAATTACTACTACAAAGGGCTATGGAGAAATGACCTTTGCAGTTGCAGATAAATCGGCTGAAAAGCCTCAAGCAAAGTCTACCAAAGTTACCAAGGTAACAAAGGTAACAAAGGAAACGTCTGCCAAGACGGGAGACGGACAGATGGTTGAGCTTTATATGGGGCTTGCAATTGTTGCAGCTGCGGCAATCTGTATGATTGGATATAGAAGAAGACAAAACCGATAATAGCATATATACAGAAAAACGGGCATTGCGCCCGTTTTTATTTTAAACTTATATATTTCTAGTCTTCCCAAGGTCGAATTCTATATTTCACCCCGAGCTTTTCGCATATTTTCAAACATTCCGCTTCCTCATCCTCGCTTATTGTAGTAGCAACCGTCGTTAAGATAACATTCGGTATGAAGTCGGTACATTCCTTTGCGAATTTAAGCATCTCATCAAAAGACTCTCTGCCAAATTTAGGACGCACCAGCTTAAAATAGTCATCCGGATTAGGTGTGTTTAAGCTGATGGAGATGCTGTCAATAAGCCCTTTAAATTCACCTGCAATTGACCGTTTATTGACTAAATTGCCTAGACCGTTGGTGTTGATTCTAATTGGCACATTGCACTTTTCTTTAATCAGCCTGGCTACCCGACACAGCACATCAAGCCGTTCAGTAGGTTCTCCAAAGCCACAAAATACTATTTCAGTGTACTTACTTAAATCTATCTTAGCTAAAGCAGCTTCTATTTCAGCGATGCTCGGCTCGTGGTCCAACCATAGCCTACCGGAATTGCCAACTGTGTCCATTGTTTGCCTTAGGCAAAAGGTACATGCGCAGGGACATTTATTGGTTATATTGACATAAAGACCATTATGAACTTCATAAAATATTGTCATTTCCTTTTTAATTTCTGCCACCTACCTTAATTTTGTCAGGATTTCTTCGAAGCAAAGGCCGTCGGTTTTGGGAATATTCATTTCTTCTGTGATTACCAGGCAATTTTGAACAAACTTAGATGCCTTTTTAACAGATTCAAAAAGAGGAACTCCATTTACAACATCGGCAGCAATAATTGCCGAAAAAATATCTCCGGTTCCGGACCTATCTATTCCTACACGCTTTGTTTTAACATACCGTATTTCCGATGCCTGTGAGGAATTTCCCGGATTTTCAGGGCCTTTCGTATATAGCAAATTGGCGATATAGCCCTTCTGCCGGATGCCTGTAATGATGACATTTTTTGTGCCGAAATCATCGAACCTATGTGCCAACTCTTTTAGTTCAGCAAGACTCCAGGATCCGTCGTGATATTTATGACCTGTAATAATACAACTTTCAGTTAGATTAGGAGTGATTATATCTGCACAATCAACTAAATCTCTCATCATGCTGCACATCTCGTCGGTGTAAATAGTATATCTTTCGCCATAATCTCCCATAACCGGGTCTACGATTATCTTAGTCTTTTCAGTTCTAAAAAGGGAAATAAAGTTTTTAACAACTTCAATTTGTCCCTTGGATCCCAGAAATCCACTGGCTATACCTTCGAATTCCAGGTCCAGCTTTTTCCAATTGCTCATATATTCCGGCATATATTCTGTATAATCATGGAAGAAAAATTCATCAAAGCCGGTATGATTTGAAAAAATAGATGTAGGCAGTGGGCAACACTGAACCTTCATGGCTGATATGATAGGTAAAGCAACTGCTATTGAGCATCTGCCGAAACCCGAAAAATCATTGATAACAGCAATCTTTTTTTGATTATTGTGATTTTCTTTATCGCCTGCATTTCTGCTAGAATTTACAATTATTGTTTTAGTGTTTTTTGTCATAAATTATACCTCATTGAAGATAGTATAACAAAAATTGAAATTAAAAAATATGCAATTTTAAAGAAAATGACCATAACAATTTTAAAATTGACTGTTGTAAAGGTTGGCATAAAAGCCCCCCTTTTTCATTAATTCCTTGTGATTTCCCTGCTCTACAATATCACCATTGTCAATTACAAGAATCTTATCAGCTGATTTAATGGTCGAAAGCCTGTGGGCAATTACAAGGCTGGTTTTTCCGTGAGCAAGTCTGTCCATGGCAATTTGAATGAGCAGTTCGGTTCTTGTATCTACAGAGCTTGTCGCTTCATCAAGTATCAAAATAGGGGCGTCCTCCAGAACGGCTCTTGCAATGGTCAAAAGCTGTTTCTGCCCTTGAGAAATGGAGCTGCCCTCGCCGGAAAGCTCAGTGTCATATCCATGAGGCAGTGCAGAAATGAATTTATCTGCGTAAGCTATATATGAAGCTTTTCTGATATCCTCCATACTTGCATTTTCTTTGCCATAGCTTATGTTTTCGGCTATCGTGCCGGTAAAGAGCCAAGCGTCCTGAAGAACCATTGAAATATTCCCTCGCAAGGTATTTCTGTCCATATTGGCGATGTCTTTACCATCAATGAGTATTCTGCCGCTTTTTAAGGGGTAAAAGCCCATCAGCAGCTTCACAAGGGTAGTCTTACCGGCTCCGGTTGGACCGACTATGGCAATTTTGTCTCCGGGATTTATTTCACAATTGAAGTTTTTTATAACCAAATCCTCCCCATAGCCGAAGCTGACATCTTCAAAGGTTATTTTGCCTTTAAAAGTTTCATCTCCGTGGGCATCCTCCCGGTCTGCCTTTGAGAGCTGTTCAGGTTTAATCGAAGCAGCTTTCTCAGCTTGTAAGAGAGAAGGGTCTTCATCCTCCTCCAGAAACTGGAAAATACGCTCTGCGGCAGCAGCGGTTGACTGAAGCACATTTGCCACATTGGCAACTACAGACAGTGGTCGTGTGAAGGATCTGATGTATTGAATAAAGGCTTGAACACTTCCTATAGTAATCCTTCTTCCGATAATCATATAGCCCCCAACTATGCAAACTATTACATATGTTATGTTGCTGACAAAAGAGGAAAGGGGCATCATAATTGATGAGAGAAACTGGGATTTCCAGCCGGCCTCTTTAAGATTACCGTTAATTTCGGAGAATTTCTCTTTTGCCTCCTCCTCGCCGTTAAAGGCCTTAACAATAAGGTGACCGCTATATATTTCCTCTATATGGCTATTTGCTTTTCCAAGCAATGCTTGTTGAGCGGAGAAGTGCCCTTGAGACAGCTTGACGACTACTCTAATCAAAATAATCGATAGAGGCATGGAAAGAAATACTATTAAGGTCAACAAAGGATTAATTGAAACCATCATTATGATAACGCCCATCAGTGTCACTATGCTGGATAAAGCCTGAGACATGCTCTCGGAGAGTGTCTGACTTACAGTTTCAACATCATTTATGAATCTGCTCTGGATTTCACCCTTGGTTTCTTTATCGAAATAGGAAAGGGGAAGTCTGTTCATCTTTTCGGACATTGCCTCACGAAGATTGTAGGTTACGTTCATGGAAATGCCGGCCAACAGCCATCCTTCAATAACACTTGCCAGCAGCTCAAGGAGATAAAGCACCAGAAGGAGTATTCCCAATTGGGCGATTCCTGAAAAGTCCACACCTGTGCCCTTTGTGACACCCTTAATAACCAGGTCGGTTGTATCGCCTAAAAGCTTTGGTGAAATTATTCCAAAAATATTAGCGGCAATACACATAATTGTTGCTAAGATAATTCTCCCCATAAAAGGTCTTAAATATTTAAGTCCCTTTTTCAAGGTGCCGGAGAAATCACAGGCCTTTTCTCCCACAAAAAAGGCGTTGGGTCCGCGCCTTGGCGGATGCCCTGAATTTGGTGAGCGTTCAGGGGATTTTTTGTTGTCATTATATTTCTTCACTTTTTTCTTCCTCCCCTAAATCCAGCTGTGAGATGGCAATTTCTTTGTATACCCGGCAGCTTTCAAGCAGCTCTGAATGTGTTCCTGAGCCCACTATCTTTCCTTCTTCCAAAACTAAAATTTTATCAGCATCCATAATGCCGGATATTCTTTGTCCTACTAAGAGTACAGCTTTATCTCTATAGTTTTCCTTTATGGCATGGCGCAGTTTCTTGTCCGTATTAAAATCAAGAGCACTGAAGCAATCGTCAAGAAGTAAAATTCTTGAATTTTTAAGAAGAGCACGGGCAATGGACAGCCTTTGTCTTTGACCTCCGGAAAGATCGCTTCCTCCCTGGGATATAGTGCTTTCTGCTTTATTCTCTCTTTCATCTACGAAGTCCTTTGCCATGGCTGCCCTTAAGGCTTTATTTATGTCGGACTCTGATTTCTTATCTTTTTGTCCCAGAGTTAAATTCTCACGAATGGAGCCGCTAAAAAGGCTGCTGCTTTGAGGGACAAGAGATATTTCCTCCCTAAGCTTATAGAGAGACATTTCTTTTATATTTGTTCCATTTACAAAAATATCGCCTGAGCTTGGGTCGTAAAATCTGGGAATAAGGTTTATAATAGAAGTCTTTCCGCTACCGGTAGAGCCTATAATTGCCACAGTTTCCCCGGGCTTTATTGAAAAACTGATGTTAGAAAGAGCCTTGCCCGATGCCTTCGGATAAGTGAAGTCTACAGCCCTAAATTCGAGGGCAGGCTTATTGCTCCCTCTGCCTGAAGCTTGAATAGCTTCGCTTAAATCCCTTGATTCAGCGTCAGAGCTGTTATCCTCAATTATGGTTTCGGTTTCCAACACCTGACCTATTCTCTTCATGGAGACCATGGCTCTTGGTACCAAAATAAAAATTACCGTTAAAAAAACAAAGCTCATGATAACCAAGGTTGTGTACTGGATAAATGCGGGAATCTGCCCGACCTTAAGTGAGCCGGAAATAACGAATTTTGAGCCTACCCAAACTACAGCTAAGGTTGTAACCTCCATTATAAAAAACAGTATCGGCATCATTGTGCTCATGGCTCTGCTTATGAAGAGATTAATACTCCTGTATTCATCATTCACCCTGCCGAAACGCTTTTCTTCTCGCTTCTCGGTTCTAAAGGCTCTTACAACCTGGTTTCCGGAAAGCCTTTCGCCTATTATTAAATTTAGCTTGTCAAGAATTTTTTGCACCCTCTCGAATTTGGAAATTGTGGTTACAAAAATAACGGCAATAACTCCGAATATTGCTATCAAGGAAAGCAAAATTACACTACCGAGACCCACATTAGTTCTGATGGCTTGAAGCAAAGCCCCTACACCCATAAGTGGAGCAAAGGCCGCCATCCTCATAAACATTACGGTAGTCTGCTGAATTTGCTGTATATCGCCCGTTGTCCGGGTAATTAGGCTCGGCGCACCGAAGCTGCCCATTTCATAAGGGCCGAAGGATGTGACCTTGGTAAAAATTCCTTCCCGCAAGTCAGCGGCAACATAGGCGGATACCTTTGCAGCAAAAAAGCCGCATGTCACGGCGGATAGACTTGCCAGGGCTGTAATTATAATCATGACTGCCCCTGTTTTGTATATGTATCCTATGTTTTCTTCTAATATGCCGTTGTCGATAATGTCTGCCATTAAGGCAGGTAGTGCCAGCTCACCGGCAACTCTCCCTATTAGAAATATCATGGCAAGAATAATCCATTTCCTATAGGGCTTATAAAATTGTAATACTGTTCTTATTTCTTTTTCCATGGTGAATATATACCCCGAATAAGTGAGAAATAATTAAGTAAATAATGGAGTTTTTTCTCTATTTAGTGTATAATATATAAAATATATTTATGGGAGGTAATCATGAAGAATTTAGTCACCATCAGCAGACAGTTTGGAAGCGGTGGAAGAATTATCGGAAAGCTGGTTGCTGAACGCCTTAATGTTGATTTCTACGATAAGGAAATCATAAATATGGCAGCTGAGGAGAGTGGACTTGCTGTGAAGATGCTGGAAGGTGAAGAGCTTAGAGCGAAAAACAGTTTCACCTACGGTCTTGCTTCGGCCATTACTATGGCAGACTCCCTTACTTTAGAACCCCTTAGCATTAATGAGAAGGCTTTTCTTGCCCAATATAAAGTCATTGAAGAAATCGGCAGGAAGGGCAGCGGCGTAATTGTAGGTCGTTGTGCAGATTTTGTGCTGAGAGATGTTCCGGGAGTAACAAATATATTTATCTGCGGTGAAAAGGAAGACCGAATTAGAAGATGTATTGAAGAATATGGCGAAGACTCAGGAAAAATTGAAGCATTGGTTGCTTCCTATGATAAGGCAAGAGAGCATTATTATAATTATCATACGGACTTTAAATGGGGAGCAATTCAAAATTACAATATGGCACTGAATTCAAGCTATATCAGCTATGATGAAGCAGCAAACCTGATAGTGGAATATGTAAAAAACAGGAGGTATTAGAAATGTTATTTAGAAAAGCAAAGGTTAAGGAAGCAAACGAAGCTGAGGTAATCAAAAAGAGTGATTTAAAGAAGGCCGGTAAGGTTGCGCTTGGAATTCTGGGTGTCGGCATTCTGGCAGGATCAGCTTTAGTTATCGGTATGAACAGTGTTATGAAGAAGGTCTTCATCAATGAAGAATGGCCGGATGAGGAATGGTCAGGTGAGGACTGGACTGATGAGGATATTGAGGGCTAAAAATTAAGCCTTGTTACTTTGGAAAGGAATGGAAGGAATGACAGAAAAAAAGGGAACTTATTATATAACTACGCCGATTTATTATCCTAGCAGCAATCTGCATATCGGGCATACATATTGTACTGTAATGGCCGATGCGATGGCGAGATTTAAGAGGCTTACAGGCTATGATGTAAGATTCCTTACCGGGACTGACGAACATGGACAGAAGATTCAGACCATTGCTCAGGAAAAGGGAAAAACACCTCAGGAATATGTAGATGGAGTTGTTGACGGTATTAAGAAGCTATGGGAAACTATGGAAATTTCCTATGACGACTTCATTAGAACAACAGAAGAGCGCCATGTTAAACGTGTTCAGGATATCTTTATGAAGCTTTATGAAAAGGGTGATATCTATAGGGGTGAATACGAAGGCTTGTACTGCACACCATGCGAAAGCTTTTGGACTGAAAGTCAGCTTGTAGACGGAAAATGCCCTGACTGTGGAAGAGAAGTACATAAGGCTAAGGAGGATGCATATTTCTTCAGATTATCCAAGTACGGTGACAGACTGATTGACCTGTTTGAGAATAATCCGGAGTTTTTACAGCCGGACACAAGAAGAAATGAGATGATTGCATTTGTAAAACAGGGGCTTGATGACCTCTGTATTTCAAGGACATCCTTTGACTGGGGAATTAAGGTGCCTCTTGATGAAAAGCATGTAATTTATGTATGGCTTGACGCTCTTACAAACTATATTACGGCATTAGGCTATCCTGAATCCTCAGAACTTTATGATAGATATTGGCCTGCAAATGTTCATTTAGTCGGAAAGGAAATAGTTAGATTTCATTCTGTTATTTGGCCTGCAATTTTAATGTCTCTTGACATCCCGTTGCCAAAGCAGGTTTTAGGCCACGGCTGGCTTCTTCTTGAGGGCGGGAAAATGTCAAAGTCAAAGGGGAATGTTGTTGATCCTGTAACTTTAATTGACAGATACGGAATTGATGCTCTTAAGTATTTCTTGCTCAGAGAGTATACATTCGGTCAGGATGGAGTCTTCACCAATGAAGTGATGCTTAAGAGAATGAATTATGACTTGGCAAATGACTTAGGCAATCTTGTTTCAAGAACTATTTCCATGATTGAAAAATATAATGGCGGCATTGTTCCTGACAGCAAGCTTTCCGATGCCTTTGATGATGATTTAAAGAGTGTTGCCCTTGGTGCTGCCGGTAAGGTCGAAGCACACATGGATAAATTTGCATTTCACATGGCGCTTGAAGAAATTTGGATCCTGGTAAGGCGTGCAAATAAATATATTGACGAAAAAATGCCTTGGGCATTGGCAAAGGATCCTGAGCAGAAGGATAATTTAGATACATGTCTGCACAATTTATCTGAATCAATCAGAATCATATCGATACTAATATATCCATTTATGCATTCAACATCTGATGCAATTAGAAAGCAGATGGGACTTTGGTATGCCGATGTTGTTTGGGAAGATGCATCAACCTTTGAAATGATGTACCAAGAGAAGGTAAAGAAGGGAAATCCTATATTCCCGAGGTTGGACATTGCAAAGGAAATTGAAGAGCTGGAAGCATTGAATAATGCACCTAAAGAAGAGAATATACCGCTTGAGCTTAAGCCGGCAATTGAGTATGACGATTTTGACAAAATTGACTTTAGAGTCGGAACTGTTTTGTCAGCAGAAAAACATCCAAAGGCAGATAGATTGTTGGTTTTCCGGATTAAGATGGGAACTGAGCGACGCCAGGTCATCTCAGGTGTCGCCGATGACTTCACCCCTGAAGAAATGGTCGGAAAGAAGGTAATTGTTGTTGCCAACCTGAAACCGAGAAAGCTAAGAGGTCTTGAATCAAAAGGAATGCTTCTATTTGCAGATAATGGTAAAAGGTGTGAAATCGTTACAACTGTTGCCGAAGATGGCAATGTAGTAAGCTAGAAAGAGTCGGAATAAATTATGCTGTTTGATTCACATGCACATATAAATTATGAAAGCTATACCGATGAAGAACGAGCTGCCTTGGCGGAAGAGATATCACAATCTGATGTTAAATATGTAATGGACATCGGATGTGATTTAGGCAGCTCTCTTCAGGCTGTAAAGGATGCAGGGGAATATCCTTGGTGCTATGCCGTTGTCGGATGCCACCCCCATGAAGTAAAGTATATGGACGATATGACCTTGGAGCTCATTTCCGGTCTGACAAAAAAGCCGAAGGTCAAGGCAATTGGCGAAATTGGCTTGGACTATCACTATGACTTCAGTCCGAGGGAAGAACAGAGAGAATGGTTTAGAAAACAAATCAGGCTTGCCAATGAGCTCAGACTTCCTATTGTAATTCACTCAAGGGAAGCTTCCATGGATACCATGGATATTTTAAAGGAGGAGAGGGCCTTTTCCGAGGAAAGAAAAAGCTGGTTTCCAAAGAGACCCGGGCTTAATGGAGAAATGGTGGACGATGCCAGAGTTTTATTGCACTGCTACTCGGGAAGCGCTGAAGAGGCCTGGCAATATGTAAAGCTGGGCGGAACTATTTCTATGGCAGGACCGTTGACTTTTAAGAACAATAAAAAGGGAGTTCTTGTTGCAACTAAAATTCCTATTGAATTTTTACTCGTGGAGACAGATTCTCCTTATTTGGCACCGGAGCCCCACCGGGGAAAAAAGAATAAGTCGGTTTATGTGGAGTATACAGCAAGGAGACTAGCTGCAATAAAAGGGCTGACTTATGAAGAGGTCTGTGCTGAAACCACTGCAAATGCAAAGAGATTTTTCAATATAGACTAGAACGGCAAAATAAAAGAAGGCAGAATATGAGATTGAACGAGGCAAATGAGAGTTTAAGTATGAATAGAAGGTCAACTCTACTAAAAAAGGTTTGGATAATATCAGTTATTGCAGTCTTAATTATTTCAAGCCTATCTGCTTGTGCTGCTAAAAAATCAGAAGATAAGACCGCAGCTGAAAAGGAAGATATAAGCAGGGAGGCTGAGGAGGATGCAGCTCATATTACAGTAGGCGTGAAGGGCAGCGAGATAACCATAGTAAAAGAAGGGGAGCCCTATATTGAATCCGGAGCCTATGGTATTGATGACAGAACAGGTGCAATCAAGACATATGAAACCTCAGGAAAGGTTAATTCACAAAAGCCCGGAGAGTATACGGTGGAATATAAGTTTAAGTCAGGCAAGGGCGAAAAATCTATAAAGAGGACTGTAAAGGTTGTAAAAGCAAATGAGTATAAGGCAAATACCGGTGGAATTCCTGTTTTGATGTACCATTTCGTATATACCGATAATGATGTGCCTGCAAACCTAAACTCCAACTATATTAAAGATACTGATTTAGATGCACATCTCAATTATCTAAAGTCTGAGGACTACTACTTTCCAAGCTATAAGGAGCTGAGGGCATATGTTGATGGGAAAATTTCTCTTCCTGAAAAAAGCGTTATTTTAAGCTTTGATGACGGACAGGCGGGATTTTTAGCCTATGGAATACCTCTTCTGGAAAAACATAAGATACCCGCTACATCATTTTTTATCGGTGTAAGAGACGGTGAGGGTGTAATGAGAAGCAACGCTTCAAGATATCTTTCATATCAGTCTCACTCATATGACATGCATAGAGCGGGTGGAAATATCGGTCATGGTGGAAGAATAAGCGCTATGCAAATGACGGAGATTAGAGATGACCTTAAAGCCGCAGCTGATTTGGTTGCCAATAATGAGGCCTTTGCGTATCCTTTTGGAGATGTGACTGATGATGCAAGAGAGGCTGTAAGGCAGTGTGAAATAGACTGTGCCTTTACGACTGAGTATGGCAAGGTGCATCCGGGTATGGATTTCACTATATTGCCTAGAATTAGGGTACAAGGGACAAACAGTCTGGAAGCCTTTATCGGAAGTCTCTAGTGTTAGATAGAGTGAATAAAAAGTTAGCTTGCGTTAACAAATTCAACATATTGACAAAATTATGTTCAACATATAGAATGAGTTTGTGGGTGTAGGCAATATAATTTAAGGACTAATTAAGAGTTAGTAAAGTTGAACGCCCGGATCATACCGGGCGTTTTTTGCATAATTTTGCAAGTACACCTAAGTTATCTATTTATTTAAAGTATCTATTTATTTTTAAGGAGGTCAAACATGACTAAAAGATAAAAACTGATTTTCTCACTGAGTTGTGTCTTTGCGCTGGCTTTTGGTATTGTACCGACTGCAAGTGCAATGCACGTAATGGAAGGCTATCTTCCGGTGGGACACTGTATCGCATGGGGAGCTGTAAGCATTCCTTTTGTAGTAGCAGGTTTTATTAAAATCAAGAGAATTATTGCAGAAGACAGAAAGGCTATGACAATTCTAGCTATGGCAGGAGCCTTCGTATTCGTTTTATCATCGCTTAAGATTCCTTCAGTAACAGGAAGCTGTTCACATATGACAGGAACAGGTCTTGGCGCTATTTTATTCGGCGCTGCACCGGTAAGTGTTCTTGGTCTAATCGTACTGATTTTCCAGACACTTCTTCTTGCTCACGGTGGACTGACTACCTTGGGAGCAAATACCTTCTCCATGGCAATTGCAGGTCCGTTCCTGACTGCCGGAATTTATGCAATTTGCAAAAAAGCCAATATGAATAAGTCAGTATCTGTATTCCTTGCAGCAGCTTTGGGTGACCTGTTCACATACTGCATTACAAGCGTACAGCTTGCTGTTGCTTATCCATCAGAAGCAGGTGGAGTAATGGCATCATTCGGAAAGTTCTTAGGCTTATTCGCAACTACTCAGGTACCTCTGGCAATTATTGAAGGTATTCTTTCAGTATTAATTGTTATGGCTCTTGAAACATATGCAAAACCAGAGTTAAGAGCTATCGGTTTTAATAAGGAGGCATAATAATGGAAAAGAAGAGCAATAAGAAATTAGTTATTTTCCTCATCATACTTTGTGTTCTAATTGCAATAGTTCCTTTATTTGCATTGAAGGGTGCTGAGTTCGGAGGATCTGATGATGGTGCCGGAGAAATTGTAGGAACAATAGTTGAAGGATATGAACCGTGGGCAACTCCTCTGCTTGAGAACATTCTGGGCGGAGAGCTTCCGGGAGAAGTTGAATCACTTATCTTCTGCACACAGACAGGAATAGGCGTAGGTATCGTTGCTTTCTTCTTGGGAAGATTTGTTCAGAGAAAGAAAGACGGTAAGGATCAGTAGTCATGCTAACAATAGACAAGTTATGCTACTTGTCAAAACTGAGATATGAAAATCCCACCGAAAAATTTCTATATGCCATATTGACCTTATTATTCTGCATTATAAGCAGGTCGGTGGCAATGGGAATTATTGTGATGGCGGTCAATAGATATTTGACCGTCCACAAAGGTGGGATTTCCTCTAAGCGATATTTTCATCTTATGATGATACCGTTTACATTTTTGGTTTTGAGCACACTGGCAATAGTAGTGAACATCTCAAAAACACCTTTAGACGCTTATGCAATTCCTGTGGGTGACTATTTTGTCACCGGAAGCTATGCCGGGGTTTGGAAGGGAGTTCAGCTTTGTGTAACAGCCTTGGCTTCGGTGTCATGCCTTTATTTTCTATCCTTAAACACCACGATGACGGATATTTTTTCCGTAATGAGGAAATTTAAGGTTCCAAACCTTTTTATCGAGCTGATGCTGCTTATTTACAGGTACATATTCATATTGCTCGATGTGGCCATGAGAATTGGAATTTCGCAGGACTCTAGGCTGGGAAATAAAAATTACAGGACTGCTATCAAGTCTTTTTCCGGATTGCTTTCAGCATTGTTCGTAAGGGCTATGCACAGGTCCAGATACCTTTTTGACTCGATGGAGGCAAGGGGCTATGATGGAGAAATTAAGGTCCTGGAGGAGCATTATCCGGTCAACAAAAAAGCTGCAGGCGTAATGTGTCTGTTTCACTTGGTTCTTTTAGCAGTCACGGTTTACATAAAGGTGCAAGGAGTTGTTTTCATATGACAAAAGATATAATTTTAAAAGCAGAGGATTTATACTATTCCTATGACGATAATAACACCTATTCCCTTAAAGGGTTGAGTTTAGAAATTGAAAGAGGCAAAAAAGTTGCATTTATGGGGGCTAACGGTGCAGGCAAATCCACATTTTTCCTGACACTAAATGGTATTAATAGAATCAGCAAGGGTAAGCTGTCCATAGACGGGAAAGAATTAGGATACTCCAAGAAGGAGCTTATTGATATAAGGTCAAAGGTGGGCATTGTATTCCAGGACCCTGATAACCAACTGTTTTCAGCCAGTGTTAGACAGGAAATCTCCTTTGGCGCTTTAAATATGGGCATGACTGAAGAGGAAGCTGCCGAGGCTGTTGATGAAATGATTGAAACCCTTGAAATAACGCCTTTTAAAGACAGACCGACCCACGCTCTTTCAGGCGGCCAGAAGAAGCAGGTTTCCATTGCCGATGTAATGGTAATGAACCCTGAAATCGTCATTTTAGACGAGCCGGCTGCAGCCCTTGACCCTAAGCATACGGTCATTGTAAACAAAATCATCAATATGATGGTTGACAAAGGGATAACTGTTTTAATTTCTACCCACGATGTAAATTTTGCATACGAGTGGGCTGATGAAGTGGTGGTAATTCACGATGGAAGGACATTGAGACATGGTAAACCTGATGAGGTTTTTAGTGACAAGGAGATGTTGGAAATGACCAATTTAGCTCAGCCGGCAGTTCTCGAAATGTTCAACAGTCTTGTGAAAAAGGGACTTTTAGCAAAGGATTTAACACCACCGAAGAACTTGAAAATTCTCGAGGAATATATATCCTTAATATAATGAACACTAGGTAATTTTCAGGTGTTTTAAGGAAGTATTTGTGGTATAATCACAATATGGATTTTAAAAGTATTGGAAATTATATAAAAAAGCATAATATTATCAACAAAGGAGACCACATTGTACTGGGCCTTTCAGGAGGGCCTGATTCAGTGTGTCTTTTTTTTGTCCTGAATTCTTTGGCAAAGGAGCTGGACTTGAAAATATATCCTGTTCACATTAATCATAAATTTCGACCCGGTGCTGCTGAAAAGGATGCGGAATTTTCCAAGAGCTTATCCGCAAAGCTGGGCTGGGAATGCAGAGCTTATGAAGTGGATTGTAACGCACTGGCCAAGACGGAAGGGCTTTCACCTGAGGAAGCAGGCAGAAAGGCTAGATATGAGGCATTTAGGGAAGTTTACAATCAAGTCATTGCAGAGCATAAGGGTGATGAGGTTAAGCTGGCTGTGGCACAGAATAAGGATGACCAGGTGGAGACGGTTCTCTTTAGAATAATAAGGGGAACAGGCCTTGAAGGCATCGGTGCCATGCGAGAGGATTCAAAAGGAATTGGGGAAATGGAAATAATAAGGCCGCTTCTAACCTATACCAAAAAAGAGATATTAGATTTTCTCCACGACAATGAAATAGAATATTGTACCGATAAAACCAATGAAGCCGAGATTTATACACGAAATAAAATAAGACTTTCACTTATTCCGGACTTGGAGAGGGAATATAACCCAAATTTAAAGGACACCATATTCAGAATGAGCAAAACAGCCGCCGAAGATGCAGATTTCATATCTGAGCTTGCAAGGGAGCTTTACGATAAGGCTTACGGGCTGGCGGAAGAGGCGGTGGACAATAATGCCGGATCGGATAGTGATCCGGGTGAAAGACGGATAATTCTATTAGATAGAAGGACAATAGGAGATGCTCACCCGGCTATAGGGAAAAGAGCTATCGGAATTGCTCTTAAAGAAATGGGAATATCAAGGGATATTGCTTATTCGCACCTGGAGGAGGCCTACGGGGCAGCCAAGCGATATGGACCGTCTATCCTAATTGAATTCCCAATGGGATACCGCATGGAGGCAGCTTATAACCTCCTAAGATTTTTTAGGTTAAATCATTGCAAGAAAGAGCAGCAGCCGGACGTAAAAATTGTAATATATCATAATAAAGAAGCCGAGGACTTTATCGAAAATAAGGCTAAAGGCAAAAATTATATTATACTTTCAGAGGACAAGCTGAATGGGGAGTACCCCAACGGATATAAAATTAATTTAAGAACCAGGGAGCCAGGGGATGTGTTGACCATAACAGGTGGCAAGCACAAGAAACTAAAGGATATATTAGTGGATGAAAAGGTGCCAAAATCCCTAAGGGAATCATTGCCGGTGGTGGCAATAGGAAAAAGAATTCTGTGGATTCCCGCACTCAAAAGGGTAACCAAGGACTTTATATATGAAAGTCATAAGGACGACTCTTTTGTTATAGTAGAATTTGTGGTATAAAGACAAATATTAGTTGATTAGATTGTTATAGACGGGTATAATATAATCTGTATCTTTTGGGCCGGAATAGGGCTTTAGGTGCGATTTTCAAAATGGAGGTAGACATACATTGAAAAAGTTTGGCAAGAATATAACCATATACATTCTGGTATTTGCTCTAATTCTAGGAGTTGCCGCTTTCTATAGAGGTGGCTCCGGAGAGAAGAAGCAGGTCGCTTTTTCCGAAGTAGTATCATATTTGGAAAAAGGACAGGTAGCAGAAATTGAAATTACAGACAGAAAGATAACAGCCAGAATTGTCACTGATGCGGAGAGAAAATCTGAAGAAAAGGCTAAGGCTGAAGCGGAAAAGAAGCTTGAAGAGGCTAAAAAGGACATTAAAAACAACAAGGCAGATTCAGCAGAGCAGGCTAAAAACGCTCTTCAGAGCCTCTTAACATCAAATGACGGTCCACGCAAAAAATATATAGTTGCTTATGCACCATACTTTACCGAAATTGATTGGTTGGAGAAGGAATATGTGTATCCACAGATGAAGGAAGGGAAGATAACTAAACTTTCAACACAACCGCCTTCAATGGGTTCAGCTATTCTGGAGCTGCTTCCCACTCTTGTGATGATTGGTATCGCAGGTCTGATTTTATATATGATGATGAATCAGGGGGGACAGGGTAAGGCATTTAACTTCGGTAAGAGCAAGGCAAAGATGTATCGTGGCGACGGAAAGAGAATTTCCTTTAAAGATGTTGCCGGTTTACAGGAAGAAAAGGAGGAATTGCGAGAAATCGTAGATTTCTTAAAGGATCCCAGAAAGTATCAGCAGGTTGGAGCCAGAATACCCAAGGGCGTTTTGCTTGTAGGTCCTCCGGGTACAGGTAAGACTTATGTTTCAAGGGCTACGGCAGGTGAAGCGGCAGTGCCGTTCTTTACGATAAGCGGTTCTGACTTCGTTGAAATGTTCGTAGGTGTCGGTGCCTCAAGAGTTAGAGATTTATTTGATCAGGCAAAGAAAAATGCTCCTTGTATTGTATTTATAGATGAAATAGATGCTGTAGGCAGAAAAAGAGGCGCAGGTCTTGGCGGCGGTAATGATGAAAGAGAACAGACTCTGAACCAGCTCCTTGTTGAGATGGACGGCTTTGGAGAAAACTCCGGCGTGATAATCATGGCAGCAACCAACAGACCTGATGTTCTTGACCCGGCTATATTGAGACCGGGAAGATTTGACAGACAGATTGTCATCGGCATTCCTGATGTTAAAGGCAGAGAGGAAATCATTAAGGTCCACTCTAAAAACAAGCCTTTGGCAGAGGAGGTTTCACCGCAGATATTGGCGAGAAGAACTCCCGGATTTACACCGGCTGACATTGAGAATCTGTTAAATGAAGCTGCTCTTTTGACAGCCAGAAGAAATGGCACAAACATTAGGATGGCTGAAATTGAAGAGGCTACAACAAAGGTTATGGCAGGACCTGCAAAGAAGAGCAGAGTCATCAGTCAGGAAGAAAAGAAGCTTACAGCTTATCATGAAGCAGGACATGCGATTGTTATGAGAAGCTTGCCGGATTCTGACCCTGTTCATCAGGTAACAATTATTCCAAGAGGTAGTGCAGGAGGCTTTACCATGTTCCTACCGAAGGAGGATAAATACTTCCAAACAAGGAAGGGCATGTTTAACAGCATTTTACACCTTCTTGGCGGCAGAGTTGCAGAGCATCTGACTCTGGAAGACATCAGTACAGGTGCCAGCAATGATATTGAAAGAGCTACAGATATTGCAAGAGCAATGGTTACCAAGTATGGCTTTAGTGAAAAGCTTGGACCGGTGAACTATAGTAATTCTGATGAAGTATTTCTTGGAAAGGATTTCTCTACAAGACAGAATCATTCTGAGGCTGTTTCTGCTGAAATTGATAATGAAGTTAGAAATATCATTGAAAGAGCCTTTGAGGAAACTAAGAAAATCCTTGAGGATAACATGGATAAGCTGGAAAATGTGGCTCAAGCCTTGCTCAGAGTTGAGACAATTGACGGAAATCAATTTGAAGCCTTATATACAGGTGAAGTGACTCCGGAAGAATTAGAGCAGCAGATTTTTGAGAAGGAAGAAGAAATCAAAAAAGCTAATGAGGCTGAGTCTCTTGAAATGGAGAGAAGAAAGGCTGAGGAAGAGGCGGCAATAAAAGCTTTAGCTGAAGGTAAACTGGACGAGTTTGCCAATGGACAGGTTAAGCATATTGATGCCGGCAAGCATCGTTTTATCGATTTGGATGACGACGATATGAACAAGCCTGAATAGGAGAAATAGAATGAAAATTACAGTTGAAGATTGCCTGAAGCTGGATGCCTTCAATCCGAGCATTTTAGCAGCGGGGAAACGCAATCTGGGAAATAGAGTAAGGTCTGTTTCGGTTCTTGATGCTACAGATCTTGAAACAGCTGTCAGGCACAATGGAGTGAGTGAGCAGGTTGTTTTGACATCATTTTACGGGCTTCACGGAAAGGGTAAAATTCAAGGTCAAATTGTTAAGGCTCTGGCAAAGGAAGGAATTTCCGCCCTGGTAATTTTTCACATTGCGAACCGACCTGTGGATGTTGAACAATCCGTTATTGACGCTGCTGAAAGAGCGGGACTTCCCTTGATAATTATGCCAAAGGAAAACAAGGCGGAATATGCTGTTGTAATTGAGCAGGTAATGGATCATTTGTTATATGGGGATAATTTCAGAAATAGCCTAATTAATAATACTATTTTCCATTTGCTTAACTTTGAGCGTCACAGAAATTTCCAAAATGCTCTTAGGGAAGCCGCTGTGAACAATGACTTTCAGGTAATTCTCCTCAGCAGGGATTTTAACCCGATTTTATCGATTGAGACCAGACACCAGACTACCATTGCTGAAGCCATCAGGCTGGGCAAAGAAAAGGACGTTGAGAAGGATGGAGTATATACCTTTATAGATGTTAACGGTGTTCTCACATACTGGGGGCCCATTACAATATCCGGCGAAAAGTTTTTCATCTTCATTGTAGATAACGAAGATAACTATTCTGCCGGGGAAATAACCAAGCTGGCAGAGATAATAGAGCTGGCCATGGGAATGTGGAAGTATACTCCTGAAAGAGATGCCAAGGCTGAGCTTATCAAGGCTCTAATCAGAGGAAATAAGAGCCTGGCATATTCGTTAAAGGATGAGATAGAGCTAAATGGTGAAGGCGTTATAAGCACCTTTTATGCGAGGGGTGTTGAAAACGGTAAAGGTAACAGTATATTCAGCACCTTTGAAGATGAGACTGACATGGATATTATCATGATTAACGAGGATGATGAAATCTATGGAATGATTTATAGGAATGTCTCAGGTAACAAAAAAGATGACGAGTTATCGGATAAGGCTCTTGTGAACAAGCTTTTCGGAGACTTAAAGGAAGGTAACAAGTCAGTTAGAATTTTCCACACCACAGGTATTGACGGTATTGAAGGCGCAGCAGACGGATTTCGACTCATAAGCGAGACTTGGTCCTTTGTTGAGAGTGTATTCCCTTACAAGCGAGTTTTTACCAAATATGAATTGGCTTTAGTAAGCAATTGCATCGCTATTCAGATGCAAGGCGGCTATTTAAGAAAAACATATATGGACTTATTGGAACCATTTAAAAAAGAAATGGGAGAAAACAAGGCAAGGCAGCTTCTTGAAACCTTGGAAACCTTTGTTCTGGATGCGGGCATGAACAGTGGTAAAACCTCTGAATTCATGGGTATTCACACTAATACTGTTCAATATAGGCTAAAGCGAATTAATGATGTTCTGGGCGTAGAAATTACAGGTAACAGAGTTATTCCTGGCCTTACAATGGCAGTGGCTCTAAAGCGACTGGAGAATATGGGTAAATAAGGGAGGCAGCAAATAATATGCTACTAGCGTTTGATATTGGAAATACAAACATTGTTCTCGGTGTTTTCGAGGGCAGCGAACTATTAACAAGCTGGAGAATTGAAACTGACAGCAGAAAAAGCACAGATGAGTACGGAATGATTGTAAGTCAGCTTTTCAAGTATGAAAATCTGAGCATGAAGGATATTGATGATATAATCATTTCAACTGTAGTGCCGTCTGTTTTGTTCACTATACAGCACCTTTCTCAGAAGTATTTCAACAAGCAAGCAATCATTGTTGCTTCAGGAGTTAAAACCGGTTTAATCGTTAAGTATGATAATCCTAAGCAGGTTGGTGCAGATAGGATAGTAAATGCCGTTGCCGCATATAAAAAATATAATGGACCTTTGATTATAATTGACTTCGGTACTGCTACAACCTTTTGTGCAGTTACCGAAAAGGCGGAATATCTTGGGGGAACCATTGCACCGGGGATTAAGATTGCAGCAGAATCCTTATTTGAGAAAACCTCTAAGCTTCCAAAGGTTGAATTGGAAGACCCGGGACATGCAATATGCAGAAATACAATTCAGAGCATGCAGTCAGGACTTGTTTATGGTCACATGGGAATTGTCGAGTTCATAGTTAAGAAGATGAAGGAAGAGCTGAAGGCTATGTATCCGGACTCAAAAGAGGCGAAGGTCGTAGCTACCGGCGGTCTTGCCTCTATGATTGAAACCGGTGTGGACTGCATCGACTATGTAGACAAGATGCTCACCCTTGAAGGTCTGCAGCTAATATACGAGAAAAATAAGAAGCATATTAGAAATCAGAAGGAGTGTTCTTTTGATAAATAAGCTAAACCTTTGCAAGAATAAAATAGGAGGCCTGGAATTTGAAAATCCGTTTTTTATGGCACCCTTAGCAGGAATTACAGATGCACCCACCCGCTTAATCTATAAGCAGATGGGTGCTGCTTTAGTATATTCGGAAATGGTTAGCGCCAAGGGAATGTATTACGGAGACCGCAAAAGTGATGAGCTGCTTACAATTCTCTCGGAAGAAGGACAGGTAGCATTTCAAATTTTTGGAAGAGAGCCGGAAACTATGGCATATGCAGCCGATAAATTATCTGAAAGGACGAATTGTCTTTTGGATATTAATATGGGATGTCCGGTACCTAAGGTTTTTAAAAATGGCGAGGGGTCAGCTCTTATGGCTGAGCCGAATCAAGTATATAAAATTCTAAAGGCTGTTACCGAGGCGACGGATAAGCCTGTAACTGTAAAGCTTAGAACAGGTATAAGCAGCAAAAGCGTAAACTGTGTAGAAGTGGCATTGGCGGCACAGGAGGGTGGCGCTGCTGCAGTTGCTGTCCACGGAAGAACCAGAGAGCAATATTATTCAGGCGAGGCGGATTGGAATGAAATCGCTAAGGTGAAGGATGCTTTAAAAATTCCTGTAATCGGAAATGGCGATATTGTATCTTGGGAAAGCGCAAAAAGTATGGCGTTGGAAACCGGTTGTGACTACCTAATGATTGGAAGAGCAGCACTGGGGAATCCATGGATTTTTGCTCAGCTTAAATTGGCATATGAAATGTATAATGCAGGAGAAACCTCTGAATATATTGAGAGACATCTGCTTGAAGAAGCGGTTCCGACAATGGATGAGAAAAAGCGGATGATGATTCATCATCTGAATATGCTATGCCGATATAAAGGAGAGCGAATTGCCGTTAGAGAGATGAGAAAGCATTTAGGCTGGTACACTAAAGGGATGCCGGGAGGCAGCAGCTTCAGAGGCATGGTAAACGGCTTGGAATACAGGAATGACATAATTAAAGCCATAGAAAAGCTGCACTAAATAATTCAGTGCAGCTTAAAGTATTTCATCAACTTTATATAAGTATTATCTGTTTTCACTAATAAATTTTAACAGGAATACCTGCAGGGATATGAGTATAGAACCAATATGAATCTGCCACACTCATACGAACGCAACCATGAGATGCCGGTGTGCCCAGCTTGTTTCCTTCTTCAATAATATAGTTTCCATTGGCGTCAATGGGCACACTGTGAAATAGGTAGGAACCATAAAAGGCAACCCAGTATTTTCCACCGCCAAACTGTTCTCCATAGAAGGCTTCTCCACGTCTGCTTTCAGTGTAGAAATCGCCTGTAACAGTAGGCGTCTCAGGTTTTCCCGTAGACACTGTCATGGTGCATAGCCTTGTCCCGTTTTTCAGTAAATATAACTTTTGCTTTGCTATAGAAACTTCAATTGCCAGCCCGTCGGTATCGTTTAAATCCGGATAGGCAGTAGTAGGTTTTTCCCAAAAGTATTCACCATTGTCCGGTGTTACAGAGCTAGCCGGATTGTTTTGTTCAGAGATGTTTGCTTTTGACTCAGCCTTCTCTTTATGGGACGCATTGTAATTATAAAATGAATAGCAAGCAACAGATATGACAGCAATGGCAAGGATGAATATAGTTAACTTTTTTTGTTTATTCATTTTTCTCACCGTTATTCACCTCGATTATTGAATGGTTTCATACCTCATCATAATATGGTTTGACTAAAATTTCAATCAATAGGTTTACTTTTTTTGATAAAATATATATAATTAGTTAGTCATGGGTACATAATTCATGAGAAAATAGTAAATATAATGAGGCCGAGAGCCTGGAAAGGAATAAATATGGAAGATAAAATTAAGGCTGCCTTAGAGCAGATTAGACCTTTTTTACAGAGAGATGGAGGCGATATTGAATTCGTTGAATATACTGAGGACAATATTGTAAAGGTTAAGCTTCAGGGACACTGTGCAGGCTGTCCCGGTGCAAGAATGACTCTTCAGGGTGTTGTAGGAAGAATTCTAATGGAAAGCTACCCTGAAATAAAGGGAGTTGAGTCCGTTGACTTCTAAAATTAAAGAGACGGCACATAGACTGATTATCGAAAATCAGGAAGAACAAATTGAAGCGCTGAAAGAGGTCATCAGACTGAAGAGCGTCGGAGACAAAACGGTCGTAAGAGATGGTAAAACCTATCCCTTCGGTCTTGATGTCGATGCCTGCTATAGAGATTTTATGGCGAGAGGCGAAGAGATGGGCTTTACATCTCAGGACTTCGACGGATATGGCGGTCATATTGAATGGGGTAAGGGCGAAGAAATTGTAGGCATTTTAGGACATCTTGATGTGGTGCCTGAGGGAGACGGATGGACATTTCCGCCTTATGATGCCCATGAAGAGGATGGCTATATCTATGGTCGAGGTACAACTGATGATAAGGGGCCGATGGTGGCGTGTCTTTATGCGATGAAAGCCCTTAAGGATGCCGGCTTGGAACCGACCAAAAGGCTTAGACTCATTCTTGGCCTTGACGAAGAAACCGAATGGAAGGGGACTGAGTACTATCTTTCCAAGACTCAAAAGCCCGACTATGGCTTCACGCCTGATGCAGAATTTCCTGTAATCAATGGGGAAATGGGAATGCTCTTTTTCAATATAGCAAAAAAGCTGTCCTCAAATAAGGCAAAGGGTCTAAAGCTGTCGGCTTTATCAGGTGGTAATGCTCCAAATATGGTGGCTGACTTTGCCAGAGCTGTTGTAAATCACCCTGAAAAAGAATATTATGATGGCATAAGGGAAAAGGCGGAAAGATTTAGAGAAGAGACCGGATATAAGTTGAAGCTAAAGGGCATAGGAAAGTCTCTTGAAATTACCGCTGAAGGAGTTTCTGCCCATGGAGCCCATCCATATCTGGGACTGAACGCCATTTCTATAATTATGAAGTTCCTTGGTGAATTAACCTTTGCCAATGAGGGCATCAATGAGTTTATAAGCTTTTACAATACCAATATAGGCTTTGAGCTGAACGGCAGCAGCATGGGCTGCTTCATGGAAGATGAGCAGTCAGGAGAGCTGGTATTCAATGTTGGAATGGTATCCTTAGAAAAAGAAGCTGTTTCACTGGTTATAAATATCAGATATCCGGTTACCTGTGAGGCGGAGAAGGTTTACGAAAGCATGCAGCCCGTACTGGAGCGGTATGACTTAGGGCTTATTAAAAACCTTAATAAGGATCCGATCTTTAAAGAAGTAACCAGTCCCTTGGTTAAGACAATGATGGATGCTTATGTTGAGAATACCGGAGATGTGGAAACAAAGCCTGTAGTAACCGGTGGAGGCACCTATGCGAGGGCAACTTCAAATATCATAGCCTTTGGGGGAGCATTTCCCGGTGAAGAGGACAGAATGCATCAAAGGGATGAAAGAATCAGCATTGAAAGCTTCATGAAAATGACTCATATCTATGCGGATGCAATACATAACCTATTAGAAGGAGAGCTTTGATGGGAAATAAATATAGCACAAAAAATTTAGCAAAATTAGCAATGCTGACTGCAATTTCATGTGTTCTTGTTTTGTTAATCAGGATTCCATATCCACCGCTGCCCTTTTTAAAGTATGATCCGGCCGACATCCCGATTTTCATTACAGCATTTGCCTTCGGACCTGTTGCCGGGCTTGTAGTAACAGTTATTGTGAGCGTTTTACAGGCATTTGTTCTAGGTGATGACGGTATATATGGATGCCTTATGCACATTCTTGCAACAGGAATGTTTGTAATTGTAGCGGGAAATATTTATGCACGTCATAAGGACAAGAAGCATGCAATTTCAGCCATTATCATTGGGGTAGTCGCTTTGACCCTTACCATGTGCATAGCGAACTATTTTGTAACTCCTATATTTACAGGAATGCCGACGGAAGCTGTGGCTAAAATGATTTTGCCTTTTATAGTACCATTTAATCTTCTAAAGGGTGGTATTAATGGTTTTATCACATTCCTCGTATATAAGAGAATTTCAGGATTTCTGCATAAGGACAGATTATAATATTATGAACGAATTCTTAGTTAAAAACGAAGAGGATACCAGAGCCTTTGGTATAACCTTAGCTGAGTCTCTTAAGGCGTCTGATGTAATAGGTCTCATCGGTGATCTTGGTACAGGAAAAACGACCTTAACTAAGTATATTGCAGAAGGGCTTGGGATTGATGAAACAATTACAAGCCCTACTTTTACCGTTGTGAAGGAATATAATTCCGGCAGACTTCCACTTTACCATTTCGATGTTTACAGACTGACTTCAGGAAATGACCTATGGGAAATTGGAGCTGATGATTACCTATATGGAAAAGGTGTGTCAATTGTTGAGTGGGCTGATTTAGTCAAAGATGGTCTCCCTGAAAACACCAAGTTTATTTACTTGGAATATGGAAAAGGGCAAAATGAAAGGATATATAAATGGGACTTTTAGCAATTGAAACCACAGGGCCTATTGGTTCTGTGGCTCTTTATAATAATGAAAAGTTTTCCGAAATGGCAACTGAAACAGAAATGAGCCATCTGAAGGAAATAGTGCCGCTATGCAATAAACTGCTTCTCCGGGAGGCTGTAGCTACAAAAGAGCTTGAAGCCATAGCTGTCGATGTCGGTCCCGGGTCCTTTACAGGCATAAGAATAGGTGTTGTCACAGTAAAGACCATGGCACAACTTTTAAATATACCGGTTATTCCTGTGAACTCCATTGAAGTATGGAGAGAAAAGGCACTAGATATCACAGAGGATTTTGAAGCCGTAGCTGTTATATATAACGCCAGGCGAGGTCAGGTATATGGCGGTATTTACGGAAAAAATGAAGAAGAAATTATGCCTGCAGGGGCATATATGCTCACTGACATTATAGATAAGCTTAAGGAAAAAAACATTCAAAAAGTAAGGTTTTTCGGCGACGGCATAGATGCTTATGAGGAAGATATAGCCGGAGCTGAAAAATTAAATGGTGTTGAAATCTCTTTTGCTTGTGTAGAGGATAGGTATCAAGGGGCGGAGATGCTGCTGAGATATGTGATGAGAAGGAAGGCTGATTTAAAAGCCCTGTCGTATGAACAGGTGGAGCCTTGCTATATGAGGGAAGCCGAGGCGATGGTCAGGCTCAGAGAAGGTACCATGGGAAAAAGCAATGGTAAATAATATGAAGGATATAGCGATTAGATTGGCAGATATTCAAGATGCCCGTGAGATTGCGGAAATTGAGAAAAGCTGTTTTCGAGTACCCTGGACCTATGAAAGCCTTACCCGAGACTTGAAAGAAAATTCAAGTGCCCGCTATTTTGTTGCCGAGACCGATAGGGTGGTTGGCTATATGAGCTTTTGGAAGGTTGTCGATGAAGGACAGATAAACAATATCGCTGTCCTGCCTGACTACAGAAATCGAGGAATAGGCGGCAGGCTTTTGGATTTTGCCATTGAAACGGGGAACTCCATGGGTGTTAACAGCTTTACCTTGGAAGTGAGAAGCAGCAACATAGGGGCTGTTAAGCTTTATGAAAAACACGGCTTTGAAGCTGATGGCATTAGAAGAGGTTATTATCAGGATAACGGTGAGGATGCCTTAATCATGTGGTATAAATGATTTTAATCAAGATGACTTTGGAGATAAAATGAAGGATAATGAATTTATAACATTGGGAATAGAATCAAGCTGCGATGAGACCTCGGTTGCAGTCCTATCGGGAGAAAGAACGGTATTAAGCAATATAATATCATCACAGATACCGGTTCACCGGCTCTTTGGCGGAGTTGTTCCTGAGATTGCTTCCAGGCATCATTTAGAGAACATAAATCCTGTTATTAAGGAAGCTCTTGAAAAAGCCAATGTTACTTGGGATGATATTGATTTAATATCAGTGACAAAGGGCCCCGGTTTAGTTGGCGCCCTGGTTATCGGCATAGCTGTGGCTAAAGCATTGGCATTTGCAAAAGACCTGCCTGTTGTGGGGGTAAATCATATGCATGGCCATATTGATGCGGCATATCTGAATTTCCGGGAGCTTAAACCGCCATTTATGTCTCTTGTAGTTTCCGGCGGGCATACCAACATTGTAAGGGTAACCGATTATAATTCCTTTACCGTTTTGGGCGGTACCAGGGACGACGCTGTAGGTGAGGCATATGATAAGGTGGCGAGGGTAATCGGTTTAGGTTATCCGGGAGGACCGAAGATAGATAAGCTGGCAAAAGAGGGAAACCCGCAGGCTGTTAATTTTAAGAGAGTATGGCTGGAAAAGGGCAGTTTGGACTTCAGCTTTAGCGGCTTGAAAACGGCTGTTTTGAACTACGTCAATTCTGAAAAGCAAAAGGGAAATGAAATAAATCCGGCCGATATTGCGGCAGCCTTTCAGGAGGCGGTTGTTGAGGTTATAGTAGGAAAAACTATGGATGCTATGGCAGAAACCGGCGAGAAAAAGTTAGTTCTGGCAGGAGGCGTTGCATCCAACAGCAGACTTAGACAGGCGATTGAAGATGAAGCTGTGAAGAGAAGCATCGAAGTGTACATACCGGATGCGATTTTGTGTACCGATAATGGAGCTATGATTGCTGCGGCGGGATATTTGAAATATAAGGAATTTGGGGGAGACGATTTGGATATTGATGCTTATCCGAATCTGGATATATGATTGTACTTTCAGCAAAGGATATAACCAAGGTATATGGCACCGATGTAATAATAGGCGGCATTTCTTTTCATGTGAATAAGGGAGACTGTCTGGGAATAGTTGGCGTTAACGGTGCAGGCAAAACAACCCTTCTCAACATTCTCTCCGGAGACATCGAAGCTGATGAAGGGGAGTTTTTTGTTGCAAAAGAATTGTCCCTGGGGTACCTGAAGCAGCGAGAAAATTTCAAAGGAAATAATACGGTTATTGAAGCAATTTCCAAGGTGGAGGGCTACGATTATGAAAGCGAAGTTACAGGAATGCTAAAGGTTATGTCCTTTTCCGGGGACATGTTCCACAGGCCTGTAAGCAGCCTTTCAGGGGGAGAACAGGAACGACTCGCCCTTGCATGTCTTTTGTTGTCAAAGCCGGACATACTGCTTTTAGACGAGCCTACCAACCATTTGGATGTAGATACAATCAGGTGGCTTGAGCAATACATCAGAGCATATAAGGGAACTGTAATACTGGTTTCCCATGACAGATACTTTCTTGATAAAACAGTCAACAAAATAATGGAAATTTCTCATCACAAGGGAAAGGTGTACTTGGGAAACTATTCTGATTATGCGATTAAGCGGAGAGCTGTGAGAGAGGCTGAGATGAATGCCTACGACAGACAGCAGCGTGAGATTGCCAGACAGGAAGAAATGATAAGGCGATTCAAGGAAAGAGGAACCTCTAAGCTGGCAAAAAGAGCGGCTTCAAGAGAAAAAAGATTGGCTCATATGAGCGGGGCCTTGGTGGAAAAGCCGGAGTCGCCGGAAGGAAGAATGAAGCTGACATTTAAAGAAGCCTTTCCCACAGGAAAGGATGTTGCCATCGGATATGGAAGGGAACCACTTTTTTCAGGCTTCAATTTTGACATTAAGCGAGGGGAGCGTATTGCCATTTCAGGCCCGAACGGAATTGGCAAAACTACCTTCTTAAAGGTAATTGTCGGGCAAATGAGGCAGATGTCAGGGGTAATAAAGGTCGGTCACAATGTAGTGTTCGGATATTATGATCAGGGACAAAGACTTCTAAATGATGGAAACACGGTGCTTGAGGAGGTTCATGGCCAGTATAGATTGTATAAAGAAAGTGAGATAAGAGGGCTTTTGGGTAGGTTTCTCTTCAAAGGCGAGGATGTTTTTCTCCGTGTAGGAGACCTGAGCGGTGGCGAGAAGGCACGATTGTCTCTTCTAAAGCTTATGATGAGCGGGGCAAATGTTTTGGTCCTTGACGAGCCGACAAATCACCTGGATATCGACTCGAAGGAAGCCTTTGAGGATGCCTTGCTTGAGTTTCCCGGAACCATCCTGGTCGTAAGCCACGACAGATATTTTTTAGATAAGGTTCCTACAAGAGAGCTTCACTTGGGACAATTTACAGATGAACCGGAGAAGGAAGGCCTAGGACTTCTGACATCTTCAGGGGCAATTAAAATGACAGGTGCAAAAGAGCCGGAGTCATCAATATCAAGGTCTGCTGAGGAGCGGGCGGCAAAGAAGGAACAGCAGGCTGAAGAAAGACGAAGAGCCAGAGAAAAGGATAGGCTTGAGAAAGAAATTCATAAGATGGAGAAAGAAATTAAAGCCTTGAGGGAAGAAATGTGTCTTCCGGAGAATCTAACAGACTTTGTCAAATTGAGAAAGTTAGATGAAAAAGTCAATGAAACACAGCTCAGGCTGGATGAGTTTTATGAGAAATGGTTGGAATATTAAGGATTTTGCAATGGAAACATTCATTTGAAATTTTCCTTGCATTACTCTAGCCTGTACACTATAATGTATGTGTTAATAAAAAGGAAGATGGAGGTTAATTATGACTTTTGAAAAAATAAGAGAGATTATCGTAGAGCAGCTGAATGTGGAGGAATCCGCAGTAACAATGGACACAAACCTGATGAAGGACCTGGAAGCGGACTCATTGGATGCAGTGGAAATCATCATGGGAATTGAAGAAGAATTCGATATTGAAATTCCTGATGAAGAAGCTGAAAAGTTCACTTTAGTAGGGGACCTTGTAAGATACGTAGAAGATAATTGCTAGAAATTGAAAGGGCCGTTTATTGATGGCTCTATTATTTTTTAGAACGTGAAGCCTTTAGGAAGATGTATTAGGAGCTGATAAAATGAAGAAGAACACAAAAATATCAAGTGCAGTAATTAAGAGATTGCCCAGGTATAGAAGATATCTATACGAGCTTAAAAAGAAAGGTATTGAAAAGATTTCCTCTAAGGAGTTTTCAAGTCTTATAGGTTATACTGCCAGCCAGATCAGGCAGGATTTAAATAACTTTGGAGGCTTCGGACAGCAGGGATACGGATATAGCGTTGAAGGCTTATATAACGAAATAAGTGCCATTTTAGGCCTCGATAAGGACTATAAGATGGTAATAGTAGGTGCCGGAAATCTTGGCTCCGCAATTGCTAAATATACCCACACATATAAAGGTGAGTTCAAGCTGTGCGCTGCCTTCGATGTAAAGAAAGCTTTAATCGGACAGGAATTAGATGGCTTCCCGATTATGGATTACGAGAACATCGTTGAATATGTAGAAGAAAATGACATCAGCATCGGCATCATCTGCGTGAACAAAGAATCTGCTCAGGAGGTTGCTGACAAGTTAACCTTTGCGGGGGTAAACGGCATATGGAACTTCGCACCGGTAGATATTGAAGTGCCTTCTTGGGTTGCAATTGAAAATGTACATCTGAGCGATAGCCTTCATTCTCTTGCTTACCATATGAACGATATTGAAAAGCTGGAAAATGAAAAAAGCAAGAAGGCTAAGGCCGGAAAATAAGATATAATATAAATAACAAAAGAGTAGCATTTATGAAATTTGCTGATCTGACATTTCTAAAAATATTTGTTATGCTTCTAGTGAATAAAGAGGGTGTCCCACTACTGTTAAAGGTGGAGCATTAAAGAAGGTGTCTCACTACCTATATCCCAAAGGTGAAGCATTAAAGCGAGCAGAGAGGATAAAACCTCTCTGTTTTTTTAGAAAGAATTGAATTTGATGAGCTCGAGGACATCAGATACAAAGACTTATTTGAAAAAGAATATGCTTTTTGCCTTAAGATAAAAACAAAGCTTTTGAAAAAGGTAGAAAAATTATACCAAAAGCAAAAGGAAACAGGAGTTATCAGAAGAGCAAATTGTAATTTTTCAGAGTTAGAAAGAGCAATGCTGGACTGGAAGTAAAAAACTAAACTATTTATAGTTGATTGGAGAAGTGGAGTAATATCTGCTTCTCTTTCTTATGTAAGAGGAAGATTTATAAGCATGATACAAAGCAGTGGAAAGGCATTTATAGAGCGTTAAACTTAAAATAGGTATAACAGTATGGCTCAGGAATAAGGCGTGCAAAAGATGCACTATTAGAAAATGGTTCTCCTAGGCTTAAGCTTTATCCGGACAATGAAGAAGATAACTATACTAATGCAGTTATGGGTGTGAATGAAGAATTTTTGAAAGACTTTAATAGTAGTAATTATGAAAAAACTACCATGAAAACTACTACTAAAACTACCATGAAACAGGAAGAGATTATTAAAATAATTGCTGAAAATCCTCATATAAGTGCGAAAGAAATGGCAGAGAAACTAAATCTTACCATTGACGGTGTGCGTTATCATTTAACTAAAATGAGGAAAGCTGGACTTATTTGATATGAAGGTTCAACAAAATTAGGTCAGTGGATAATTATGAAGTAGTGGTGGTGATTATAAAGACTTGAATATAGTCTTCTTTCCAAAATATATTGTTTTTGCCACATAATGCTAAGTAGATAAATATTGACCGGAAAAATTTTTATTCTGAAATATGGATACGTCGGAGTATCAAGTGAAGAATAAACGACAGATAAACTTTGAAGAAATTACTACTTTATTATCAAAGAATGAAAAATGCCAAATAAAAAAATGAAACAGTTACTAGAAAATGATCGCTATATTTTTGTATTTATCAATATTTGAAGAACTTTGTTGACAAATAGCGACCTACATTAGGACATTCCACCTGTTCAACCATAGTGAATATCTATGCTCACAACATTGATGAAAAGCAAAAGGAAGTAGCAGAGATAAATGAGTTTTTGCGATTGGACACATAAGTAATTGAGAGCCAGAAGAGAAAATCAAAAGGCTCTCATTTTGTCATTATTCATCTTTCACCTCCATGTGGTCCAAGGCGTATTTTAAAGCCATACTGATAAGTTCGTTACGGGAACGATTTGTTTTTACTGCTAAATTGTTATACTCCTCTTGTAAGGATCTATCTATGCGTATCGTCATTGTGACAGATTTATCTTCTTTAGGTGTTACTATAAATTTCTCCATAATGCAAGTCCTCCATTGATTTTGATTACATTATAGTATTAGCAAGCATTTTAAAACTATAACACAAAAGTGATTTGGATTTATACTATCTTTTTGTGTTACATTATGCTATAATGCTAATATCAATCAAATTTGGAGGTATGGAATTATGAAAGATAAAGCAACCAAAGATAATGGCAAGAAAACTATTTTCAAGAAGTGGTGGTTTTGGCTAATAATTGCGGTTATTCTGATCACTATAATTTCAAAAACAGGAGCAAATGACGGCGTTGAGAACGAAGCAAAGAACGCAACCAGTTCAGTGGAACAGCATAAAGAAAAAACACAGGGCGATAGTACAACCAAAGACGATATTTCATTTATGGTTAGCAATGTTCGTAATGATGTGACAGGAAATTGGAGAATTGCTACCATTGCAGAAAATATTGAAATGCAAGACTATGCATTGGATTATTACAAAGAATATTTCAAGAGCGATGATGAAATCCATGCAATAGTTAACTTCAATTACAAGACAACAACCAGAATCGCTGTTATGGGAAATCTACTAGATGTATCTGTACATGAATATGTTAAAAAAGAAGAGCATGACGCAAAACTGCTTTTCAGCGGTATGCTTCTTAAAGAATACCATATAAACATGGATACTGGCGAAATAGAAGAAATACAGTAAAAGGGAAAGCCTTGATCACGAAAACAGATGGTCAAGGTTTTTATTTTTACTATTGTAATGCTAAACTTGCGAAAGTTTAATAATGGCACAACATATACAGATATTGTAAGAGAATACGGTATCTCCCCACAAACGTAATTAGCCAGGTAGCTTTAGAATGAAAGAGGACATGTAAAATGTGCAGTTTACTCGTGATGAAATTTCGCATATTATGAATACAATTGTGGTATAATGTACATACAGAATTTTAACTAAGAACAAGGCTATATGGGTTAAGGCAATAAAATAACCGCATCCCTGGGGAAGCGGTTATGATATTCCCTGCTTCTGCAAGCGGCGACCTTATAAGACTATGCCTCGTTAGGTGCGCCTACTGGACAGACACCAGCACATGCTCCACAGTCGATGCAAAGATCAGCATTGATTGTGTAGATGCCACCTTCTGAGATTGCTTCTACCGGACATTCAGGTAGGCAAGCTCCGCAAGCGATACAGCTATCATTAATTTGGTAAGCCATTTCTATATCCTCCTTGTTCAAAGTTATAACTTTCATATATTATAACAGAAGGGACTAAAATAGTAAAGATGAAAGTTTATACACTAGTTGGTAAGAGTGGTACAGGAAAAAGCTATCATGCCCTTTCTCTTTGTAAGGAACTAAACATCGAAGCCATTATCGATGATGGTCTGCTCATATACCGAGACCAAGTGATTGCAGGCGTTTCAGCAAAACGACAGGCAACCACAGTGGGAGCCATTAAGACTGCTTTGTTCACAAAGAACGAGCATAGAGATGTTGTTGTATCGGCTTTGGCAAGAATTAACCCTGAGTCGATTCTGGTTCTGGGCACCTCTGACAGAATGGTTTTGAAGATTATAGGCAGGCTTAGCATTCCATTTCCAATAAGGCAGATTAACATTGAGGACATTACCACAGAAGAAGAACGTGCTGCTGCAAACAAGCAGAGACATGTTTTGGGAAAGCATGTAATTCCGGTGCCTTCACCTCAGATAAAGCGTGACTTTGCCGGATATTTTGTTGACCCCTTAAGAGTCATAAGAGATTTGGGGATAGTTGGCGGAAAGGCGCAAAAAAGGGGCAATGCAAGGGATTTGTCTGTAGTCAGACCTACCTTCAGCTATCTGGGAGAATTTTTCATATCTACCAGGGTTCTTCGGGATATCGTAATGTGTGTAGGGCGCAATACTATTGGAATCAGGCGAGTTGCTAAGATTATTGATAATATGGAGATAGATTCGCTTATAGTTGATGTGCAGGTAGTCATGGATCATAGTGTCCGGCTTTATGCCGGTGCTTTGGAGTTTCAGATGGAAATATCAAGGGCTATTGAAACTATGACTGCTTTTAATGTGCTTGAGGTTAATGTGGAAGTTATAGGAGTGGTTTAAAATGAAGTATATTGTAGAAAATGTTAAAGATTTTAATGTGGATCATATCTTTGATTGCGGACAGTGTTTTAGATGGAAGAAGCAGGAGAACGGCTCCTACACAGGAGTTGCCAAAGGAAAGATTGCCAATATGGCAGTTCTCGATGGTAATTTGATAATTGATAACTGCACGGAAGATGATTATGAGGAAGTTTGGAAAGACTATCTGGATATGGACACGGATTATGGTGAAATTAAGCGTAGGCTAATGAAGAATGACCCGATTATCAAAGGAGCCATAGAGCATGGAACCGGAATTCGAATTTTAAAACAGGACTTATGGGAATCCATAGTTTCATTCATAATTTCACAAAACAATCATATCCCAAGAATCAAAAGGTGTATTGCATCAGTGGCTGACGGATTCGGTGAGAAGGTCGGCACATATATGGGTGAAGATTTTTACAGCCTTCCCGATCCCGAAAAGCTGGGCTCCCTTTCAGTAAGTGATCTTTCTGAGATTAAACTGGGATACAGAGCAAAGTATCTGATTGATATGAGTCGACAGGTTCAGAAATACGGATTGCCGAAGGACTACGACGAGCTGGTTGAGTTAACCGGTGTCGGACCTAAGGTTGCAAACTGTGTCTGCCTCTTTGGACTTGGACAGACCGGCAGCTTCCCAATTGATATTTGGGTTAAGAGAGTAATGAGCAATCTTTACGGACTTCCGGAAAACGATATGAAGCTGATTAAGCAATTTGCAGAAGCTAAGTTTGGGAACTTAGGTGGATATGCACAGCAATATTTATTCTATTCTGTCAGATTTTAGAAAATGCTATTGACATTTATTGTTCTGGTGGTAAAATAGTAAATGTAGTTTAGCACTCGATACGATTGAGTGCTAACAAAAATAAATTAATAATTATGTCTTAGAATTTCAGAAGATTCTAACACTTGAAAATGGAGGTATATTATGAGCATAGGAATCAAACCGCTCGGTAACAGGGTTGTAATTAAGAAATTAGAGGCTGAAGAGAAAACTCAGGGTGGAATTATCCTTACAAGCTCCGCTAAGGAAGCGCCACAGGTTGCAGAGGTTGTTGCAGTCGGACCGGGAACAAAGGATGAGAAAATGGAGCTGAAAGAAGGCGACAGAGTTATTTTTGCTAAATATGCAGGCACTGAAGTTAAGTTCGAAGGCGAAGAATACACAATTATGAATCAGTCAGATATTCTGGCAACTGTTAAATAATTTAGACGAATATACAAGGAGGATTATATAATGGCAAAGGAATTATACTACGGAGAAGAAGCTAGACATAAGCTGCAAGCAGGTGTAGATAAATTAGCAGATACAGTTAAAATTACTCTTGGACCTAAGGGCAGAAATGTTTTGATTAACAAGCAGTTCGGTTCACCGCTGATTACCAATGACGGTGTTACTATTGCAAGAGAAATAGAGCTTGAGGATGCTGTTGAAAATATGGGAGCACAGCTGGTAAAGGAAGTTGCGACTAAGACTAACGACATCGCAGGTGACGGTACAACTACAGCTACTTTGTTGGCTCAGATTATCATAAAAGAAGGTTTTAAAAATCTGGCAGCCGGTGCAAATCCAATGGACTTAAAGCGTGGTATTCAGGGTGCGGTCGATGTTGCTGTTGAGAATATCAAGAAGATTTCCAAGAAGGTAAGCACAAAAGAGAGCATAGCTCAGGTTGCGGCTGTTTCTGCAGCTGATGAGACAATCGGTGAATTGATTGCTCAGGCTATGGAAAAGGTTGGAACTGATGGAGTTATTACTGTAGAAGAATCCAGATCAACAGGAACCACTTTAGATGTTGTAGAGGGAATGCAGTTTGATAGAGGTTACCTGTCAGCATACATGGTAAGCGATACCGATAAGATGGAAGCGGTAGTTGAGAATCCGTACATTCTACTAACTGATAAGAAGATTGGAAATATTCAGGATCTTTTACCACTTCTTGAGCAGGTTGTAAAGGCAGGAAGAAAGCTGGTTGTTGTTGCTGACGATATTGAAGGTGAAGCTCTTGCAACCTTAGTTGTTAATAAGCTGAGAGGAACTATTGATGTAGTTGCCGTTAAATCTCCGGGCTTCGGCGATAGAAGAAAAGCTATGATGGAAGATATTGCAGTTCTTACAGGCGGTACTGTAATAAGTGAAGAGGTAGGCTATGACCTTAAGGAGGCTACTTTAGATATGCTGGGTCAGGCCGGAACAGTAAAGGTTGATAAGGATACAACGGTAATTGTCAATGGTGCCGGCAATGCTGAAGAAATTAAGTCAAGAATTGTGTCAATTAAAAATCAGATTGAAGAAACTGAATCGGAATTTGACAGAGAAAAGCTTCAGGAAAGACTTGCTAAGCTTTCAGGCGGTGTTGCAGTAATTAAGGTCGGTGCAGCTACAGAAACCGAACTTAAGGAAAAAAAGCTGAGGATAGAGGATGCTCTTAATGCGACTAAGGCAGCTGTAGAAGAGGGTATCGTATCCGGTGGCGGAGTAGCTCTTGTTGCGGCTATTCCTGCAGTTGAAAAATATGCAAAGGCTCAGGTTGGAGATGTCAAGACAGGTGCTAACATTATCGTTAGAGCTTTGGAAGAGCCGGTTCGTCAGATTGCAGAAAATGCGGGATTTGAAGGAAGCGTAGTTGTTTCCAAGGTTAAGGCGGAAAAGGTAGGCATCGGATTTAATGCAGCAACTGAAGAATATATTGATATGATTAAGGCTGGAATTGTTGACCCTGCCAAGGTTACACGATCTGCAATTCAGAACGCAGCCAGCGTATCATCAATGCTGCTTACAACTGAAGCAGGTATCGTTGATATTAAGGAAGATAAACCACTTCCTCCAATGCCGGGCGGCGGCATGGGCGGAATGGGTGGCATGATGTAATTATCAGCCCCTGTTCACACTGTATGTATATATGAAATCAAAAGGCTCAAGATATGCCAAAATGAAGGCTGTTGAATAGGATTCATTTGGTTTTATCTTGAGCTTTTACTATTGAAAAAAACACTGAAATAAGTATAATAATAGTAGTATGATTTTGGAGGAATAAATGGCAAAATTTTTAGTACAGAAAAGTGACCCTTTAAATGGGGAAGTATATATAAGTGGGGCTAAAAATGCTGTACTGCCTTTGATGGCTGCTGCACTTTTGGCGGAAGAAAAGTGCGTTATTGATGATGTTCCGGCTCTCAGGGATGTGGAGGTTATGAAGGACATTCTTGCTTCCCTGGGCTCTGAAATTAAGGAGCTTATGCCCGGCAAATTGGAGGTTTATACTCCTGTAATCAAGGACACCGAAGCCAGATATGAGCTTGTTAGCAAAATGAGAGCATCATTTTTAGTTATGGGGCCTCTTCTTGCCAGAAATGGTCATGGCAAGGTACATATGCCGGGTGGCTGTACAATTGGGGCAAGACCTATAGATTTACATTTGAAAGGCTTTGAGGCTCTTGGAGCAGAGGTTGTCTTAAAGGACAGCTATGTGGAGTGTATAGCGCCTGAGGACGGTCTTGTAGGCGCCAGCATATATTTGGACTTCCCGAGCGTTGGGGCTACAGAAAATATAATGACAGCAGCTGTTTTGGCAAAGGGTACAACTTATATTATCAATGCTGCAGAAGAGCCTGAAATCGTCGATTTAGCTAATTTCCTGAATAAAATGGGAGCTAAAATAAAGGGTGCGGGAACGGACACAATTAAAATAGAGGGGGTACCTAATTTGCACGGTGCTCAGCATACTGTAATTCCAGATAGAATTGAAACTGCAACCTATATGCTGGCAGCGGCAATTACCCATGGTTCACTTTTGATAAAAAATGTAGTGCCGGATCACGTTAAGCCTATTACCGCAAAGCTTAGAGAGTGTGGAGTTCAGGTGGAGTTCGGTGATGATGGCATGTATGTCATTGCAGACAACCCTGATGTTAAGCTTACCGCTACGGACATTAAAACCTTGCCATATCCAGGATTTCCAACTGATATACAATCACCGTTTATGGCTTTTTTGACCACTGTAGATGGAGCAAGTGCCGTAATTGAAACTGTTTTTGAGAACAGATTTATGCATGTGGCCGAGCTTAACAGAATGGGTGCCAACATAAAGACTGACGGAAACAAGGCACAAATCCAAGGCGGAAAAAAACTGGAGGGTGCCAAGGTAATCGCCACCGACCTCAGAGCCGGTGCAGCGCTGGTATTGGCGGGCCTTGTAGCTGATGGAACTACTGAAATTTCCGAAATCTATCATATCGAAAGAGGATATGAAAAATTTGTGGATAAATTCAAAGCCATTGGTGCTGACATTTTCAGAATGGATGAATAGTATTAGCTATAGGTGAAATAATGTTTAAAAAGGAAGACGTTACTGGGCTTATAAAAAGCTTGGTTGAAATAGAAAGTCCATATTTTCAGGAAGACAATGTGATGGATTTTGCGTTTAAGTGGCTTAAGGACAAGGACTTGGATGCGAGACTGCACAGCTATAGTGAGCGTAAGGCCCTGAACTATGACGGAAAAAATGTAATTTTGGAATTGCAGGGAAAGAGGCAAGGTAAGCATGTTTGCTTAAATGGGCATCTTGATACGGTTCCTCTATGTGAAGGCTGGACAAAGGATCCGTACGCAGGGAGTATTGAAGGCGACAGGCTTTATGGGTTAGGCGCACTGGATATGAAGGCTGGATGTGCTGCCAATATGATTGCAGTGGAGCAATTCATAAGAGACTACGGCGATGACTTTGCAGGAAAAATTTCATTGTCGCTGGTTTCGGATGAAGAGGGACCTTTTGGGCTGGGGACCAATGCCATTTTGGAAGAGGGCTTGCTTGAGGATGTGGATGTTGCGCTGGTAACAGAGCCGACAGCAGGCTTTAGTGCTACTGAGGAATTTCCCCTTGTTTGCTTAGGAGCAAGAGGTTGTTTTAAATATTATATTGACTTTTTCGGTAAATCCGCTCATGCTTCAACACCTGAAAAGGGTTTGAATGCGGCAGTGGAGGCGGCTAAATTTATTTTAGAGAGCAGAAATGTTGAATTGAAAGATGTTCCGCCGCTGGGCAAGGGCAGCTTTGTTATATTAAAAATGGAAGCAGATGGCGGAGCATGCAGTGTTCCTGATCGTGCTCGTGTTTATGTCCATAGACATTGCACAGTCGGAGAAACTGAAGCTATGATAATAGCTGAAGCTGATGCTCTTTGCCGGGGGGCAGGCGTGGAATGTAAATATGAAATAGGATTTGACAGCTATCCTACAGAGGGCAGTAAATCTTATGTTCCTTATTATGTAGAGGAGACAAATCCTTATGTCGGTGTACTTTCTAATGCTGTTGAAGCAGCATCGGGCAAGACTCCGGCCTTAGGCTATTTTGCCAGCATTGGAGATTTTAACTATTTGGGAACCAGACTTGGCGGCACGCCCACCTTTGTTTTTGGCCCTGATGGAGATAATTTCCATGGAGCAGATGAATATGTTGAGTTGGAAACAGCCTATTTGACGGCTGTAACCGTATATGAGTTTTTGAAAAATATATTGCTAGACAGATAAAAGCTGTCCGGCAATATTGTTTTTTACAGAAAGGTAGGAAATGTATGGCAGATATTAAGTTCTTAAAAAGGCTTGCGAAGGATTATCCTAATGCAATGGCAGCTTCGGCTGAGATTGTAAACCTGAGCGCTATATTGGCTTTACCAAAGGGAACTGAGTATTTTTTAAGTGACCTGCATGGTGAGCATGAGGCATTTATACATATGCTGAAGAGTGCATCGGGTACTGTAAAAGCAAAAATTGACGAGCACTATGGCGGGGTTTTATCCGAGCAGGATAGAGATGATTTAGCTGCTCTGATTTATAATCCTGAAGCAGAGCTTAAAAGGAGACGAGCATCAGAAACTGATTTTGACAAATGGGCGATGACAATGATTTATCGACTCGTTACAATTTGTAAATCTGTTTCGACAAAGTATACTCGTTCTAAGGTTAGAAGACGTTTACCCAAGTATGCCGATTATGCCATTGATGAGCTTTTAAATGCTGATGATGAGGAAAATCGCGCACATTATTATAATGCCATTATAACTACTGTCGTAGAATGCGGCATGGCAGAGCCGTTTATTAAGTCTATGGCAGCGGCTATAAGCGATTTGGCGGTAGATTATCTGCACATTATTGGAGACATTTTTGACAGAGGTGCTCACCCTGACTACATTATGGATTATCTTATGGATTACCACGATGTGGACTTCCAGTGGGGAAACCACGACATCGTTTGGATGGGAGCCGCAACAGGCCATTGGGCAAGCATTGCCAATGTTTTGAGGATGAATATAAGCTATAACAACTTTGATATGTTGGAAGTTGGATATGGAATAAATTTAAGACCTCTATCCAGCTTTGCTGCAAGAATGTATGCTGATGATGATTGTGAGGCGTTTGCACCACATATCCTTGAGAGAAATGAGTTTGACCAGGTCGATGAAAAGCTGGCTGCAAAAATGCACAAGGCTATTGCAATCATCCAATTTAAGGTTGAGGGTCAAAGAATTATGGCTCACCCTGAGTACAATTTGGAGCACAGACTGTTGTTGGATAAGATTAATTTTGAAGAGGGAACAGTGACTGCCTATGGGGAGGTTTATAAGATGAAGGATACAAACCTGCCTACAGTTGATCCTGAAAATCCTTATGAATTAACAGCAGAGGAAGAGTTTGTAATGAACTCATTATCGGCATCAATGCTTAACTCGGAAAAGCTTCAAAGGCATATAAGATTTCTCTTCAGTCACGGTGCTCTGTATACAAAATATAACGGAAATCTCCTTTATCACGGCTGCATTCCGATGGATGAGCAGGGAGAGTTTATACCTGTTCGCTTAGGCGACAAAGAATACAAGGGCAAGGCTTTAATGGATCAGCTTGACACTCTTGTTAGACGGGCATTTTTCCAGCCTGCAAAATCTACAGATCAGTATAGCGGCGATATTATGTGGTATATGTGGCTTGGTGGAGATTCTCCGCTGTTCGGAAAGGAAAAGATGACTACCTTTGAAAGGCTTTTCATTGCTGATAAGAAAGCCCACAAGGAGCCGACAAGGCCTTATTACAAGCTGATAAAGGATCGTGAGCCTTGTGAAAAGATAATAAGAGAATTCGGTCTTGACCCATCGAGAGGAAAAATCCTTAATGGACATGTTCCCGTTAAGATTAAAGATGGGGAGTCACCAATAAAGGGTGGCGGACTTCTATATGTAATAGACGGTGGAATTTCTAAAGCATATCAGAAAAAGACAGGAATAGCCGGATATACATTTATATTCAATTCAAGATTTATGGCTTTGGCAGAGCACAAGCCTTATGAACCTTTGAAGGAAGATGGAACACAGGAGTTCTTCTCGCCGATTGTAAAAACCGTTGCAACTTTACCTGAAAGAATGATGGTAATTGATACGGATCAGGGAGCGGAGCTTGTAAGTCAGATTGAAGACTTAAAACAGCTTATGGAAGCATTTGCTGAGGGTTCACTTAAAGAAAAGTTTTGACAATCACTCAATTTTTGAGTATAATGTTGTGGTATAGCCGAGCCGTATGGCAGGCTAAACACGCGCTATTAGCTCAATTGGATAGAGTCGCGCACTACGAATGCGAAGGTTGGGGGTTCGAGTCCCTCATGGCGCACCAAATGGGATGTACCCGAACTGCTATTAAAAGTTCGGGTATTTTTATTGTTTGTTGTATTGTAGAGAATTGCAATCTCAGTCATCCCGTTACCAGTGCCGTACAAATAAATAAGCCGCAAATACAGAAAATATGAAGCCAACGCAGTAATACAAGCTGGTGTAGAAAACGGGTATCCTAAGGAATGCTACTATAAGAATTAATCCTGTTGTAACACCTATAATTGACAGAATAAAAGCAGGACTCAAATACTTATTACTATTAAAATCAAAAACTTTTTTGATAAATAACTCAATGAACAATATAGCAAATATGGGTACGATAATCAAAACCATAATATCAGATATATAAACAGGTATTGAGTCGGTTAAAGGTTTGTATGCGATAACATCTTTGACGCTTTGGATGAATTCTTTTTTAACGCAGCAGGTAATGAAGGCAAGCAACAAAAGAGAAGAAAGCCAAGGAAAAACATAGTCCTTCATTATGGAGCCTTTTTGGTCTGCATAATTTTCTAAAATTGAATCACAAAAAGTCTTCGGGTCTGAACCGATAATATGGTCAATGGTATCATTACGATTTTGCCCATCTAAAATTATGTGAATTATATCATTTCTAACCTCTTCCCTTTCATAACCTGAAATCTTTCCCGATAGGTAAACTATAATATCTGTGTACACATCTTTGTTTTCTCGGAAAAGAAGCTTCTCTTCCTGTTCATTTATCTTACGCAATTTCTTTTCTTCTGTATTTCTCATAGATATTTCCTCCATTTATTTATCTTTTAGTAAGCTGTTAACAATTAAATTAAGCTCAATCCACCCTTTATAAAAGTCATCTAAATCAAGCCTTCCTTTTTCGGATATGCGATAGTATTTTCTGTTGGGACCTATGCTGGAGGATTTCATAGTGGCTGTGATGGCATTGTTTTTCTGAAGCCGCAGCAAAAGAGGATATATGGTGCCCTCATTTACATCGTGAAACCCGAACTCTTGCAATTTTTGAACTATTTCATAGCCATAGGTTTCTTCCTTAGAAATAATTTTTAAGATGCATCCTTCTAAAGTTCCTTTTAGCATTTGAGATGAAATCATAAAGGTCTCCTTTCCATAAAACCTATTGTTACGCAGCTAGCTTGTAATGCAAGGTAGCTTGTTACTATATTGTAATGCAAGGTAGTTGAGAAGTCAATATCATTTTTAAAATAAATAGTCCATATATTTTATTTTGAAAAATTTTACCTTTTTCTTGATTATTAAATTGTAGTTTGTTATAATGCTAGTTGTTAGCATATGCTAACAAAGGCGAGAATGAATTTTTGAGGTGCAAAATTATGAGAGTAAACCCCCTGGTGGCATTTCTTTTTAACATGATTTTACCCATTGGGCTAATGTTTCCGGGTAATCATTATCAGCATTACTTTTTTCTGTCAGTTGCATCAATAATTTTGCTTATTACATCTAAGCTTGTGAGACTGATGAAGTTTGCAGCGGCATATGGCATCTTCTTCGGATTAAGCATACTGGCTGACTATTATCCGAACTATGGGGGACAATTTTTTTTAATATTCATAGTTTATTCTATGCAGTTTATTCCATGCCTGATGATGGCAAGCCTTTTAATAAAAGACTATAGCGCAGGAGAAATTATTTCCTCATTAGAGCCGCTCAGACTTCCCAAGTCATTCGTAGTTTCTCTGACTATTTTGTTGAGATATATACCGACCTTTAGAAGAGAATTTTCCTATATCAAGGAAGCCATGAGATTGAGAAATGTGCCTTATACAATTAGGAGACCCGTTAAAAGCTTCGAATTTTTCTTAGTTCCGCAGCTATTCAGGTGTGCAATTTTGGCAGAGGAAATAACTTCTGCCGGACTTGTAAAGGGGATCACTAATCCGGTTCGACGAAGCTCTTATTACGATATGAGAATGGGAGCTGTGGATTATATCCTGTGTTTGATTTTAATATTAGGATTGGTGGTTTTCATATGGTGGCGATAAGCACAGACAGATACACATTTAGGTATGACAACAAAAAAACTGCAGCCCTAACTGATTGCAGCTTTAAAATTATGGCAGGCGAAATTGTTTTGGTTGCCGGAGATAGCGGAAGCGGGAAATCAACCCTGATGAAATCTATAAATGGCCTAATCGGTGAAACTGTAGAAGGACATTTAGATGGTAAGCTTCATATCAACAATCGGGACATGACGGACTTGCCCATTTACGAAAAGAGTAGAGAAATAGGATCGGTTTTTCAAAATCCGAGAAGCCAGTTTTTTACTTTAAATTCCACCAGCGAGATGGTCTTTGCAATGGAGAATTATGGGTTTTCTAAAGGTGACATGGACGATAGCCTGAAAAGAATAGGCAGGGAGCTGCCTATCGGAGACATCATGGATAGGGAAATCCTGACACTTTCCAGCGGTGAAAGGCAGCTGCTGGCTTTGGCATCGGCAATGGTCCTCAATCCCGGTATTCTGGTTTTTGACGAGCCCTCAGCAAATCTGGATTATTCCAACGCCATGAAGCTGAAAAAAATAATACTCAAGCTGAAGGCCATGGGAAAAACTGTTATTGTTGCCGACCATAGATTTTTTTATTTGAATGGGATTTTAGATAAGGTGCTGCTTTTGGAGAAGGGAGCACTCACCTGCTTCCACAGAGAAGCTGATTTTAAGGGATCAGATTATGATACAAGGAGCTTCAATTTATTCAACATGGACCTGCCGTGCCGAAGGGAGAGATGTAGAAAGCTTGCTGAACCGAGAGGAAGCAATGCGTTGAAAGAAGGAGAGCAGCCGGAGGATGTGGCTGTTTTGTCAGGAGTGGGAAAATGGAATGTGCTGAATGATGTGAATTTAGCTCTAAAGTCCGGAGAGATTGCTGTTTTAGTAGGAGCAAATGGGGCAGGAAAGACCACCTTGGCCAGGATTTTAACAGGCTCCTTAAAACCGGATAGGGGCACAGTTAGCACAAGAAGGTTGCCTTTTTACGTGATGCAGGATTCTGATTTTCAGCTTTTTGGAACCAGTGTGGAGAGCGAGCTTAGCATCGGTAATAAAACAATTCAGCCTAGTGAGAAGGAGAAAATCCTGAAGCGACTGAACCTTTGGGAGTATAGACATGCTCACCCCTTCGACCTTTCAGGTGGGGAGAAACAGAGATTACAGATTGCAGTTGCTGCTCTATCTAAGACGGACTTGATCATCCTTGATGAGCCTACCAGTGGACTGGATTTAAAGTCTATGGGGAGAGTAGTTGGGGAAGTTGAAGCTTTGGCAGAAGAGAAAGCTGTTTTGATTATATCCCATGATTACGAGTTTATAAGGCGTGTAGCAGATAGGATTATTTATCTCAAAGAAGGAAGAGTGATTAATGACTTTGCCTTTGATGAGAAGAATATAGAAAGCTTAAATAATATATTTATTGATATGGAGGAAGAAAATGAGCAAGAATCTTAAAATGAAGGACATGGTACATATAGCACTTTTGACAGCGATATATATAATCATTTATATGATTTCTATGACCGGATTTTCATTTTTGGGTCAATTTGGCCATACGATAAGTCCGGGAATTGCAGCCTTTTTTACCGGAGCAATAATCATATTTATGAATAGAAAAATCGGCAAGATGTGGGAGTTTACCCTATTTACCCTGTTGGTAATGGGAGTATTCGCAATGGTTGGCGGCGGTTACATTCCTTGGGTAATCACCTCGGTTACGGGAGCGGTGATAGCTGACATTTTGGCATCAAGATCAAGAGAAACATCAATATTCCTTTTGGCAATTTCATGGGGCATTATCCATGTAGGGCAAGCCTTTGGCAGCATTGTGCCTGCCAACTTTTTTGTGGAAAGCTTTAGAACCCACTGGATTGAAAGAGGCATGAATCCAAAGGATATGGATTTGCAAATAAGCTATGCACGGGGCGTTGTAGGGCTTATGTCCACTGTCGGCATATTTATTTTGGCCTTTGTGGGTGTTTATCTTGGATATCTTATTTTGCGAAAGCATTTAGAAAGACAGGCGTAAGTTATGATATACAAAAAAATAAAGGAGTATGTTCCTGAAAAGTACTACTATACATATGTTGCCATTTTCATGGCTTTTGTTGCAGCAGTATTGTTAATAGGCAGCTATTATTACATGTATGAATTTCTAAAATCCATAATAATAGATGAGAATGTTGAAGGAGCAATTCCTATAGCCGTAAGAATTCTGACATTTTTAATATGCAATACGTTGGTATACTTTTTTTCAGTTTGGGTTACCCATGCCATTGCATTCAGGCTGGAAACCAATCTGAAGAAGAAGGGTCTTGAGCATCTTATGAGGGCTTCCTTCAGCTTTTTTGATAAGCATGAATCAGGTAAGGTAAGAAAAATCATAGATGATAATACTGTTTTGACCCACATGAGTGTGGCTCATCTAATTCCCGACTTATCAACGGCGGCCTTTGCTCCGGTGTTGGGAATGGGGCTGGCGTTTTATATTGACTATAAATTGGGCATTATTTTTACAACAACCTTTCTGTTGGGCTTCCTGTTCCTAGTGAAGATGATGGGAAATCAAGGCTTCATGGAAAAATATATGGAAGCCTTGGATAATATGAATGCTGGTGCTGTAGAATATGTGAGGGGAATACAGGTAATGAAGATTTTCAAAACCGATGCTAAGAACCTTAAGGAATTCTATAGGTCTGTTGTGGATTATTCAATTATGGCTTTGAAGTACAGCATGAGCTGCAGAAGATGGTATGTACTGTTTCAGGTCATATTCAATTCTACCTTCTTGATTGTGCTATTTATGTACTATATGGGAAATCCGGAGCCTAGAGTCTTTCTGACGAAATTCATGTTTTATGTTCTCTTTAATGGAATTCTAATGGTTTCATTTATGAAGATAATGTATGTAGGCATGTATGTAATGCAAGCATCAACAGCAATTGAGAAGATTGAACAAAAATTTGCCGAAATGGATGAAAGAAAGCTTGAAAGCGGCAGCTTAACCGGATTTAACGGGAATACCATAGAATTTAAGAATGTGTCCTTTGGATATGAAAATGATATGGTTATAGAAGATCTGTCCTTTACCCTTGAAGAGGGAAAGACCTATGCTTTAGTAGGAGCCTCCGGCTCAGGCAAGTCAACCTTGGCAAAGCTTATTTCAGGATTTTACAGTCTGGATAAGGGAGAAATTCACATAGGTGGCAATGATGTAACAAAATATTCTGAAAAGATCTTAAGCCGTAATATTGCTAATGTGTTTCAAAATGCCAAGCTGTTTAAAAGAAGCATCTATGAGAATGTAAGGCTCGGAAAACCCGATGCCACTCGTGAAGAGGTTATGGAGGCTCTTCACATGGCGCAGTGTGATGAAATTTTAAATAAGTTTGAAGCAAGGGAAAATACAATAATAGGGTCCAAGGGGGTTCACCTTTCCGGTGGCGAGGTACAAAGAATTGCCATCGCACGGTCTATCCTGAAGGATGCGGGCATAGTCATTTTAGACGAGGCTTCGGCGGCTGCAGATCCTGAGAATGAGTATGAGCTTCAGAAAGCTTTATCTAATCTGATGAAGAACAGAACTGTAATTATGATTGCCCATAGGCTCAGCTCCATAAAGAATGTGGATGAAATTCTGGTAATAGAAAAGGGTAAAATAACGGAAAGAGGCAGTCATGCAGAGCTGATGGGAAGAGACAGCCACTATAAGGTGCTTCAAAATCAGTTTATGACAGCAAATGAATGGAGGGTGAGCAATGAATAATTTTATAAAAGATAAGTTCGGCCTCACCGATAGCGGTGTAAAGGCTGTGAAGATAGCCAGTGTAGCTTCCTTCTTTGTCAATGTTTCATATATGCTTTTCATGATGGCGGCAATGTATTTTGGCGACAATGTGCTTAAGGGAGTTGAAAAGCCGCTGTGGTTTTATGCCGCATTGACGGCCGCAACATTTATATTTTCATATGTAGTTGTTGATATTGATTATGTAAAAACCTTTAATGCAACATATAAGGAGGCAGAAGAGCTTAGACTGGAAATTGCGGATAGACTTAAGGAATTGCCGCTTTCCTATTTCTCAAGGCATGATTTAAGCGATTTGGCACAAACCATAATGCAGGATGTCAGCGATATTGAGCATGCTATGAGTCATGCGATGCCAAGATGTATAGGATACATATTTTTCTTTCTGGCAATGTCCGTATTGATGTTAATTTCCAGTCCGCTTTTGGCGTTGGCTACAATTATGCCTCTGCTGATAGGATTCCTGATGGTCTATGTGTCCAAGGGATTGCAAAGAAAATGGACCACTAAGTATTTCAAAAGAACAAGAGCGACTACTGAGGTTTTCCAAGAGACCTTTGAGCTGCAGAGAGAAATAAAGAATTGCGGAATTGAAGAGGAGAATTACAAGGCAGCTTCAGAAGCCCTTGACTCATCGGAAAGGCTTAGATTAAAGTCAGAAATAACCCAAGGGGGACCTTTGCTGATATCTATTTCATTTATGAAGGTGACCATCGGTGTTGTAACGCTGGTTTCAGCTGCTCTTCTAAAGGCAAATGTCATCGAGCTCATATATGTTGTAGGCTTTCTCCTGGCTTCAATTAAATTGATTGATGCAGTTGGGGCTCTCGAGGAAACCTTTGCGGAGTTGTTTTACATAGATGCCAGAGTGAAGCGTTTAAATGAGCTCAGAGCCTTTGAAACGCAGGCTGGTGAGCAGGTAGAGCTTAAGTCCTTTGACATTGAGCTCAGTGACGTAGGCTTTGGCTACAATGATGAGCTTAGGGTTATTAATGGAGCCAGCTTTACAGCAAAGCAGAATGAGGTTACAGCTATTGTAGGACCGTCGGGCTGCGGCAAGTCTACTGTTTTGAGGCTCATATCAAGGCTGTTTGACTATGAAGACGGAAAGATAAAAATCGACAATAGAGATATTAAGGAGATTGCAACCGAATCCCTTTTCGATAAGGTATCCTTTGTGTTTCAAGATGTAATTCTATTTAATGCTTCTGTTTTGGACAATATCAGAATGGGCCGCAATGATGCTGATGATGAAGAGGTTAAAGAGGCTGCCCGAATGGCAAATTGCGAAGATTTCATTTTAAACCTGCCTGAGGGCTACGATACCTTAATCGGAGAAAATGGCAGTAAATTGTCAGGAGGTGAGCGACAAAGAATTTCCATTGCTCGAGCATTTTTAAAGAATGCGCCAATCCTGCTATTGGACGAAATAAGCTCAAGCCTTGATGTGGAAAATGAGATAAAAATCCAGCAGGCATTGAATCAATTAACTGTGGGCAAAACAGTAATAATCGTTTCTCACAGACTTAAATCCATTGAAAAGGTTCATAAAATTGTTGTTATGAATGAAGGAAGTGTCGATGCAGTTGGAACCCATGAAGAACTTTTGGAGAAGTCAAAGCTTTATAAAAACCTGATAGAAAAATCCAAAATGACAGAAAGCTTTACATACTAAACAGTTGTGTGCTTACAGATATCCTTCTAAGGCTGCAGCCAAATACCTATATCTGGAGGAGCTCCTTGCATATTTTTTCCAAAGCTGCCAGGCTTCCTTATATTCATCAGTCATGAGGATTTTTTGGCGTGCAAAAAATTGCATATTTATATAGACGGCAAACTCGGTCATCCTTTGTATATCATCTTCACCTAAATCTATGTTAAATCCTTGAGAATCTACAGCATTTATCAGGTCATGAGCGACCTGACGTCTGGTGGAGTCACAAATCGACTTGAGAGCATGCTCCTGATACTCTTCTATGTACTCATAATGGTGATTCAATGTCCAAGCATCACCATCTGTCGTGGCGGTTATAACCGAATATTGAAGAGGAGATACTGTAAGAGCCCCCGTGACAATATCAGTGATACCATTATCTTCAGCCCTGCTTGTAAAGTGGATATGGCCGCTAAAATTGGCAGAAACATGATATTTCCTCAGCAACTCGGCTGTTTTGTCATTGTCGTTAAGAGCATACCCTGTTGAAGCCAAAGAGTTTTGTTTGATAAGATTTTGGTGAGTTACGGTAAACATAGTTGCGCCTCTGAGGGCACCCGCTTCAAGGACTTCTTCAAGCCATTTAAGCGTTTCTTTGCCAACGGTTCCGGGATTTACCTCGCTATTGGAATCTATCATTATAACCCACAAATTTTTTTCAAGCTCGTATACATAGCTGAAGCTGTGGTTGCAACGGAAAATTGCCTGCTCATAGCCAAATGGGCGGCACAAAGCCTTGAAAGTCCTCTGAGGTATGTTATCAGTTTTTTCTATTTTTTCACCGGAGAAATTATAGGCGCTTGGGTAGTCGATGTCGTGATTTCCCGGAATGATAAGAACCGGTATGCCGATTTTTTGTACCCCATTGAGCTTTGTAAGCAGCTCAGTTAAGCTTGCCAATTCACCGTTGTAAGTCAGGTCACCGGGGATGATAAGGGCAGAGGGCATGGCCTTCTTTAGCCTTTTAATGAAGGCATCTATTATTTTTGAGCATAACAAGGTAACCTTGCCGTCACGTTGAGCATAGGAATTTTTGAAGTTATTTTCATCGCCTATTAATTCTTCGGCAAGATAGTGAAAATCCGTCGCAAGCCAAAGAGTGTGGCTATCAGTTTTATCCGGACCTACAGGGTCAATGGATTTCAATTTAGTCAAAATAGCACCTCCTAATCCCATATATATTTTACAATGGCATTTGCAAAAGGTCAAATTGTCGGTTTCACCATGGAGAGCAACCCTCAAAACAACTTGAAAAATACCAGCTTTTGTGGTAGTGTTGTAAAGGAAAATAAGGAGGTAATATGTTTACTTTTAACTATTTGGAAGATGCCGGCTTTTTGTCAGGATGGGTTATGTGGCTCATGGTGCTGACAGGGCTGTTTATGTTTAATGAATTTGCAAGAAGGTGGAAGTGGGCCGGATTTTTCAGCTTTTTCATCCTGTCTGTTTTACTTACCTATAGCTGGTTTGCCGACTCACAGCAGGTGGTGTACAAAGATTGGTTCCACCTGGCTAAGGTCTATTCAGCATTGGCAGGATGCATAGGCTTTTGGCTGATAAGATATGTGAACAAAAAAGATGCCCAAGGAAATGTAATCTGGAGGCTTGCAGACAAGAAGTGGGTATTGCTTTTTCCGCCTCTAATCTTGGCGATTAATATTGCAGAAGCTGTAGCAAGGGATATACAGGTTGGTTTTACATACTGGATGGTTAATTCAGGACCTATTGACGGAGAGGTGGTTGGTGTAATCGGAGGACCTTGGAATTACTTAAATGCAGCTGCGGGAGTCATATCTATAATTACAATTACAGGATGGTTTGGAATTAAAATTCGCAAGCAAACGGAAAAGGATAGCAGCAAAGACATGCTATGGCCGGATATGTTGTGGTTTTGGATTATAGCCTATGATTTGTGGAATTTTGCATATACCTATAATTGCATTCCGACCCATGCTTGGTATGCCGGCTTTGCTCTTCTGTTGGCGCCTACACTATGCAGCTTTACTGTTGGAAAGGGCGCATGGCTGCAGCACAGGGCACAAACTCTGGCAATTTGGTGTATGTTTGCCCAAAGCTACCCGGCATTTTTAGACTCAGGAAAGTATATGGTTACATCCACCTATAATCAAACCATATATACATACTTGGCAGTATTAGCTTTGGTATTCAATATAGGTGTGCTTGTCTACATGGTATATAAAGTCATTAAAACAAAAAGAAATCCATATAAAGGCGAGCTTTATATGGACGATCCCGACTATATTAAAGTCAATCAAATGGCAGGCCTAGATTAGGCTTGCCATATGTTTTAATGTTCTGATCATTTGGCAGACATAACTCATTTCATTATCATACCAGGCGACTACTCTGACTTCGTAAATTTTGGTTCCACAACGTTGAGCCAGGGTTTGAGTGGCATCAAAGAGAGAGCCGTATTCCATTCCTATGATATCAGAGGAAACCAATTCCTCTTCAGTATATCCGAAGGTTTCAGAAGCGGCAGCCTTCATCGCAGCATTAATACCCTCTACCGTCACTGATTCTGTTTCATCCTTCAGTGTAGCATCTAAAATCGTAATAGAACCACTTGGCACCGGTACACGCTGAGCAGAGCCGATCAGCTTTCCGTCAAGCTCAGGAATTACAAGACCGATAGCCTTGGCAGCACCTGTACTGTTTGGCACGATGTTAATTGCACCTGCCCTGGCCCTTCTCAAATCGCCTTTTCTGTGTGGTCCGTCGAGAAGCATCTGGTCACCGGTATAGGCATGAATTGTAGTCATAAATCCGGTTCTCACCTCTCTGTAATCGCTCAAAACCTTTGCCATCGGAGCAAGGCAGTTAGTTGTACAGCTGGCACCGGATACAATTAAATCATCCTTGGTTAAGGTTTCATGATTGACGCCATAAACGATAGTTTTTAAATCGGAACCGGCAGGCGCTGAAATTAGAACCTTCTTAGCTCCGGCATCAATATGTGCCTGTGCTTTTTCCTTGCTGGTATAAAATCCCGTACATTCAAGAACCACATCGACATCTAAAGACTTCCATGGAAGCTTGGCTGCATCAGCCTCTGCGTAAATGGTGATTTCCTTTCCGTCTACAGTGATTGAATTTTCTCCATGCTCTACCCTATGTCCCCTGTATTGTCCCTGAACACTATCATGCTTAAGCAGGTGAGCCAGCATGCCGGGCTGCGTTAAGTCGTTAATAGCAACAACCTCAAATTCGCTGTCATCAAAAACCTTGCGAAAAGCCATTCTGCCAATTCTTCCAAATCCGTTTATTGCCAGTTTAATCATAAAATCCTCCTCCTATATCAAATACATGATTAATAATCCCTAGTTATATCCTATTATACCCTTTTCCGGCGACGATTAAAACCTGTTTTGACAGAGAAGAACAGCTAATATATAATGCTACTTAGCAGTAATTTGAGAGGTAAAAGAGATGAAAACTATTTTTATTACAGGTGGCAGCAGCGGCATAGGCAGAGCGGCTGTATATAAATTTGCAGAGGAAGGCTGGAAGGTAGCCTTTACATATAACTCCAACAAAAAAGCGGCAGAAGAAATTGCTGCTGAAACAGGAGCCGTATCGGTATTTTGGAACGGGGCTGCTGAAGGAAATCCCATGAAAACTGCCTATGAAAATGCAAAGACACATCTGGGAATCAATGGATTTGATGCTTTGCTTGCCGGTGCAGGAATAAATCTTTTTAGCCTCTATGGTACTGAGGATGAGGAGAAGCTCAGGGAGCTCTGGCAGGTCAACTATTTTGGCGTACGGGAAGCAGTGAAGGCTGTTTTGCCTCATATGATCAGTGAAAAGAAGGGATCGATAATTTTAGTATCCTCCATGTGGGGGGAAGTAGGCGGTTCCTGCGAGGTTGAATATTCTGCCACAAAGGGGGCTTTAATAGCCATGGCGAAGGCCTTGGCGAAAGAGGTAGGACCATCAGGCGTAAGGGTGAATTGCTTATCACCGGGATTAATTGATACGCCTATGAACAGCAGCCTTACTGAGGATGATATTAAGGAAATTTGTGAAGGCATAGCCTTAGGAAGAGCCGGTCTGGCTGAGGAGGTTGCTTCAACAGCCTTTTACCTTGCGTCAGATGCAAGCAGCTATATAACCGGACAGATTTTAGGCGTGAATGGTGGAATAATATAAGTTAATGTTCAAATTACAAGGATTAATGGCATAATTATATAATTAATATGGGAATTATATAAAAATTTGAAAATTTTCTCTTGAAAAGTTATGCGTATAATGGTATATTAGATACATTACATTTTTAAACTTGTGGAACACAAACAATAAAAACTCAAAAAGTTGAGTAGAAAGGACAAGAAATGGGAGAAAAATTAGAAAAACGCTTTGGATTATTGACTGCCATATGTATGGTTGCCGGAATAGTTATAGGTAGCGGAGTCTTTTTCAAAGCCGAGAAGGTTTTAACTGCCACAGCAGGTGATTTGCCATTGGGTATACTTGCTTGGGTAATTGGCGGACTTATTATGATTGTCTGCGCTTACACTTTTTCAATTTTAGCTACACGTTATGAGAAGGTTAACGGAATAGTAGACTATTCAGAAGCTATAGTGGGAGAAAAGTTTAGCTACGTAGTTGGTTGGTTTATGACAGTTATATATTATCCGGCAATGACTGCGGTAGTTGCGTGGGTATCCGCTCGATATATATTCGTACTTTTCGGTTCAAATGACATTACAAGTGGTGGTTGTATAGCTCTTGCGTGCTTTCTGATGGCTTCAAGCTTTGCCTTGAACGCACTTTCACCCGTGCTTGCCGGAAAATTTCAGGTTTCTACTACTGTAATTAAGTTGATTCCTCTATACCTTATGGCAATTATAGGGACAATTGTGGGTCTTTCAAACGGACTTTTGGTTGAGAATTTCACTAAGGCACCGGGATTATCGGAAATTCTTGCTGTGAAAGAAAACCTTGCACCGTCAGCCAGTCCGCTTTTGACTGCTGTAGTAGGAACATCATTTGCTTATGAGGGATGGATTGTAGCAACTTCAATAAACTCAGAGCTTAAGGATGCCAAGAGGAATTTGCCGAAGGCGTTGATAATTGGAACACTGATTGTAATGCTGACATATATTTTGTACTATGTCGGATTAGCCGGTGCAGCAGAAAATATTGTAATGATAGCCGGTGGAGAGGCCGGTGCTAAAATAGCCTTCTCTAATGTTTTTAGCCAAATTGGAGGCAGTCTGCTTTTCGTATTTGTAGCAATTTCTTGTATGGGAACCTTAGCCGGATTGACTATGGGATGCTCAAGGGGCATCTTCGCCATTGCAGTTCGTGGCAGAGGACCTAAGCCGGAGATTTTCAAGACTGTGGATTCCCAAACCGGTATGGCTACTAATTCAGCTGTTTTAGGCTTTTTCTTAACAGGCTTCTGGCTGATGTACTTCTATGGTGCAAACCTGGTACCGAAGCCGTGGTTCGGTTCCTTTTCCTTTGATTCATCTGAGTTACCCATTGTAACGACATATGCTCTGTATGTTTGGCTATATGTTTGCATGATGAAGAAGGAAAAAGATTTATCCGTATTTAAACGATTCGTTGTACCTGCAGCGGCAATTGCCTGCAGCTTATTCATGGTTTATGCAACCTTTGTATCTCATGGTGTAAAAACAGTAGGCTGCTACATTGTGATTTTCGCAGCGGTTCAATTGGTAGGAGCAGTGTTTTATAAGAAGCAGGAGAATTCGCTTCAATAGTTCAATGAAAGGAAGAATTCTCTTCAATAGATGGTAAGACAGCATAGTTTATAAATGTAGTAATTAAAATTAATAAAAAATAGATAAAATAGCAAAATTGAAATAAAAAGTGAATGAAAGGCTCGGAGGCCATGGGATATTCTTAAGTATATATGAAGAATTAAGAACTTTCCATAGCCTCAGGGCCTAATTTATTGAAATAAAATATTTGCCGTGATATAATTCCAATTAGGAGGGAAGGTCTATTGATTAGTAATTTTTTTGAAGCCATAGGCGGATTTTTTCAAGAAGCATTCAAAAATATGAGAGATCTTACACAGCTGGAGAATGGCGGGGAAATACTCTATACAGCTGTTGCAAGATGGGTATTCATTTTTCTTGCACTGTTCATATTGATACGGATGATTCTCTCACTTTTGTCATGTAAAAATCCGTCAGAGGTTTGGGCTTATTTCCATATAGATAAAGGCGAAGACAGTTACAGCATACCGATTACTCATTGGGAAAATGTAATCGGGCGAGGTAAGTCTTCAGATCTCAGGATTGAAGACAGAGCCGTTTCCAGAAGCCATGGAACCATATCACGAAATAACGATGGAGACTGGGAGTACATGGATTTTGGCTCTACCAATGGAGCCTTGATCAATGGTAACCCGACCAAGGCCTTTGTTTCGGAGCCGATAGAGCCTGGGGATATTATTACTGTCGGCAGAACCGATTGCACTATTTTCCCGATAAGTGTAGAAGAAAAAAACAATAACATAAAGCTAAGAAAAGAAGATACCAGGTTCACATCACCATGGTCCACTTTGATTGCTATAACCCTATTTCAAATTGGAGCCTTGGTTCAGCTTAAAATTGCTTTGGCAGAGGCTTTTGTTTCCGGCATCGTCGTTGGATTCATGGGCTTATCGGCAATAATGTGGGCGTATGTAATCTTCATGAAAACCCTCAGGCGTAAAGGCTTGGAAATGGAGCTTATCGCCTTTTTCCTTTCAACCTTAAGCTTAGCCGTAACCGCTTCAAAGTATCCCGATGCAGTTTTTAAGCAGTTCATTGCCATAGCCTTAGGTGTAGGAATTTTCTTCGTAATGTGCACTCTATTGAGAAATTTGGAGAGAACTCAGGACTTAAGAAAATTTATGCTGGCTGCAGCTGTATTGCTGTTCCTGGTTAATTTAGCCATAGCAAGGACTAAATTTGGAGCAGCCAACTGGATTCAAATCGGTGGTGTATCGCTTCAACCGTCGGAAATTGTAAAGCTGGCATATATCTGGGTTGGCTCAGCTACCTTGAATAACCTCATGAACAAAAAAGACAATCTCATTTTTATGCTGTTTTCAGGATTCTGCTTCGGATGCCTGGCTTTAATGGGGGATTTCGGAACGGCAATGATTTTCTTTGTAAGCTTTTTAATAATATCATTTTTGCGAACCGGAGATTTTACAAGACTAATTGTGGTTGTTGGAATTGCAGGAGTAGGCGGACTTATGGTATTGAAGTTTAAGGCCTATGTTGCTCAAAGATTTGCTACATGGCTCCATGTGTGGGATTATGCAGATACCGCAGGCTTCCAACAAACCAGAGGGCTGACAGCTGCCGCAAGTGGAGGACTGGTGGGAGTAGGTGCCGGAAAGGGTTGGCTTTCGGAAATTCCCGCTTCGGATACAGACTTGGTATTCCCGCTTATGATTGAAGAATGGGGATTGATTATAGCAGTTTTGGCAATCTTGGCAATTATAACCTTATCGATATTTGCCGTAAGGTCCATCTTGGCGGGAAGGTCAACCTTCTATACTATAGCCGCATGCTCGGCAATGTCTATGTTTATTTTTCAGACAGCCTTAAATGTTTTTGGAGCTACGGACATATTGCCCTTTACGGGTGTTACCTTTCCGTTTCTGTCAAATGGAGGTACAAGTATGATAGCATCTTGGGGACTTTTGGCATTCTTAAAGTCAGCAGACACGAGGCAGAATGCCAGCTTTGCCATAAGCCTCTCCAATAAAGGACTTTACATTGACGGAGGTGAGGCGTAATGCGAAAATTAGAGTTTAGAGCCTTTATATGCCTTTTTGCTGCAGCTGTTTTGTTCTTAGGCTTACTGGTTTTCATATGGCAGTTTGTGTCCCACGGCAGTGATTGGGCGACTTTCTATGCCAACAAGCATATTTATTCTGATGGCAAATTAGCTGTTGGTAATATCTATGATGTAAATGGCAATGTACTTGAAAAGAATGAGAATGGCAAAATAACCTTCAATGATGATTACTGGGTTAGAAGAGGCACTGTCCATGCTGTTGGAGATAGGCGAGGGAATATCGGCACATCAGCCGAGCAGGCCTTTCAGTCTGATATCGTAGGGTACAATCTTTTGACCGGAACATATTCCATGACCGGAAATGGCAGAGACATTAAGCTTACCATTGATGCGGAGGTAAGCAAGGTTGCCGCTCAGGCTCTTGGTGACAGAAGCGGCCTTGTTGGAGTATATAACTATGAAACCGGAGATATTGTTTGCATGGTTAGCGGACCAAACTTTGACCCGGCTGACCCACCTGAATTTGACCCGGATGACAGTTCAGGTATGTATTTAAATAAGATACTTTCAGGTCGATTGATTCCTGGTTCTATTTTCAAGGTTGTAACCAGTGCGGCGGCTATAGAGAATTTGGAAAATTTGGACAGCTTCAGCTATTACTGTGGAGGAAGCACTATTGTTGCCGGAGAGGTTTTGAGAGACTTTGCACCTCACGGACAGGTTGATTTCCACGGAGCACTTACTCATTCATGTAATGGAGCCTTCGGCAAGCTGGCAAGAGAAATCGGTCCCGGTAAAATGAAGGAATATGTTGATAAATTAGGGTTGACTAAGAGTTATGACATAGATGGCATCCGTTCAGTGCCGGGGTCCTTCGAGTTTCCTGAAAATTCAGAATTCAATCTTTCTTGGGCAGGAATAGGACAATATAATGACCAGGTAAACCCCCTTTCTATGCTGGTGTACATGGGAGCCATTGCAGGAGGAGGGCAGGCAGCAATGCCGAGATTGCTCTACAGTCCTTTGCGGACACCGAAGATGACGGACCAGATGATCAGACCGGAGACAGCCACTGAGCTTACAGAGATGATGAAGGAAACTGTAACACAGAGCTACGGAGAAGATAAGTTTCCCGGTCTTGATTTGTACGGCAAAACAGGGACGGCGGAAATAACCGGACATGGTAATAATGGTTGGTTTACAGGCTTTATTAAGGATCCCGGTAAGCCATATGCCTTTATCGTTTGTATTGAGAATGGCGGATTAGGTATTACAGATGCTGTGCCTATTGCAAACACCGTTATGCAGGCAGTTGTGTCAAGGTAGTGACTTTAAGAATATCTTAATAAACTAGTTTACAGTTTTGTAATAAAAAGGTGATACTCTAATGATGGGAGGAAGATGAATGAATATTTTAGTTTGTGATGATGATAGAGAAATAGCCGGTGCTATAGAGATATATCTGAGAAATGAAGGTTATAATGTCATAAAGGCTTATGACGGTCTGGAGGCATTGGAAGCAGCAAAAAATAATGATTTGCAGCTAATTATTATGGATGTGATGATGCCTAACATGGATGGTGTTCAGGCTACATTGAAAATTAGGGAAACACAGAATATCCCTATTTTGATGCTGTCGGCAAAAACCGAGGACTACGATAAGATTACCGGGCTTAATGTAGGAGCTGACGATTATATTACCAAACCCTTTAACCCTCTTGAACTGGTTGCAAGAGTTAAATCTCAGCTGAGACGTTATACAACTTTAGGAAATATTGCACCTCAGAAATGGATTTTCCAAAGCGGAGGTCTTGTAGTAGATGATGAAGCAAAACAGGTTACGGTCGATGGACAAAAAATCAACCTTACACCTATTGAATTTGGCATAATAAAGCTGCTTTGTGAGAACGCAGGAAAGGTTTTTTCAATGAGCCAGATTTATGAAGCTGTTTGGAATGAGCCGGCGTATAACCCGGAAAATACGGTTGCAGTACATATTAGGAGGATTAGAGAGAAGATTGAAATCGATCCTAAGAATCCTAGATATTTAAAAGTGGTATGGGGAATTGGATATAAGATTGAAAAAATCAAGTAATACAATCGGATATAGGACAACATTCAGTCTTACAATTATATTTGAAATCGTAACGCTGATTGCCACAATGCTGTTGGCAAACACCTTGCAGAAGGCTTGGTGGCTCATAATTTTTGGTACAAAAATTCCAAAGCCTATACGGGCTACTGAAACTTGGCTTTGGACCATAGTAATAGCCGGTGCAGTTTGCAGCATACTTTCGCTGCTTATTGCAGGAGTCATCGTAGGGCAAAGAGATGAAACCGGCAGAATCAAGCTAAATGTTTTTGATAGATTTTTTTCCGAGCTGCACATAGTCGGTTTCATATTATCACTGCTTCCGATTTGGCTCGTGGCATCGGGCATGTTTTATGTCCTAAGCTCAAAATGGGTGCTGCTGAAGGAATATAAGACCTATATTACAGATGTGGTTTTATCAGGAGAATCAACCGGAGGTATCAGCATTGCCGACTACGATACGGAATCGATTTTTTCCACCTTGGGATATAGCTCATTAACCAATAGCGACGAGTTCGCTTGGGCAGGTCTGACCTCCAATTTGCTTATGGTGATGCTTGCTCTGGCAGCATTGGTTGCCTTTGCGGTTTCTAACATATTCCTGCTCACTATAATTAAAAAGGTAAAAGCGGGTCAATTTTTCGCTACATCATTTGTAGGCAGAGTTATGATAAGTATCGGCAGAAGCATGTCTGCCAGCGTTATTATGACTGTGAAGGTAGTCGGTGTTCTCCTCATAGGCAGTCTTCTTGCCGTATCTCAAATAAAAGTCTTTGGTATGACCGTCGGATATTTTGTTCCCATTGCCATTTTGGCAATAGTTCCTAAATTCCTGAGGAGATATGCAGATATCAGCAATGGTGTGAAGAGGATCAATGAAGGGGATCTGGATTTTGTAATTGACGATTCGGGAAAAGGCGAGTTGGCTAAATTGGCAAAAGGAATCAACGGTATTTCCGGTGCAAGAGCCCTGGCTGTCAGAGAAGAGCTTAAGAATCAGAAAATGAAGGCGACCCTAATTTCTAACGTATCTCACGACCTAAAGACACCGCTTACATCTATGATAACGTATCTTGACCTGCTTAAGGTAGAGGGAATATCATCGCCAAATGCTGACGAATATGTATCGATAATTGATCAAAAAACTCGCAGGCTACAGAGATTGACTGAAGATTTGTTTGAGGCTGCCAAGGCATCAAGCGGAGACATGAAGGTTGAAGTTGTGGATCTGGATCTTTGTTCAATGGTACATCAGTGCATAGGTGAGATGAATGGATTTTTAGAGGATGCAAATCTTCAGGTTATAATGGAGTTTGATAAGGAAAAGAGCTTCGTAAAGGCTGATGGAAACTTGTTGGGAAGAATTATCGAGAATCTGCTTGTGAACACCAGCAAATACGCTCTTGCAGGAAGTCGAGTTTATGTGAATATCCATTCTGAAAATCCGGGAAATGGTGACAAAGGCACCTATTTGGAAATAAAGAATGTATCCAAGGAAAAATTGAATATTGCTCCCGGTGAACTGATGGAAAGATTTACAAGAGGTGAATCCGCCAGAAACACAGAGGGCAGCGGACTTGGACTTACTATTGCAAAGGACTTGGCTGAGCTTATGGGTGGAAGCTTGGAAATCGGCATAGACGGAGACCTTTTCAAGGTTGCACTCAAACTTGAACCAAGTGAGAAAATCGAGCATCAGGGATGATGCTCTTTTTATTTGGGGAAAACTTTCACATTTATAAATGACAAAAAATCTATACGAAGCTTTGAAAAGGGTATATAATTAGACAAAGATTAAAAAGGAGGCCATGTAGGCGTTATGACATATATAAAGCAGTTTTACGTAAATGATTTAAAAGAAGGAATGGAGTTTGTTGATTTCTTTATGGCTAAGGGCCCTGCACTGAAGGTAGGGGCCAATAAGAAGGTGTATTTTGACATTACCTTGGCGGATAAGACCGGATCTGTATCCGGTAAGAAGTGGGATGTATCACCGGATGAAAGCGGCATTTTAGAGACCATTGCTGAAGGAGATTTGGTAAAGATTCGGGCCAATGTAGTGAGCTATAAGGATATTAAGCAGCTGAGAATTACAAGGATTCGTAATGCTACAGCGGAAGATGAGCTCTCTGTTAAGGATTACATAAAGGCTGCGCCGGAAAGCCCTGAATCAATGTATGAATATCTTTGGAATACGACAGAATCCATGAAGGATGAAGAGCTGAAAAGGCTATGTCAGTTGGTTTTAGACAGTAATAAGGAAAAGCTGCACTACTATCCTGCCGCAGCTAAAAACCATCATGCTGAGTTTGCAGGACTTCTATATCACCTAAAAAGAATGGTAATGCACGGAATAGCTCTTTGTGATATTTACACATTTTTAAATAAAGATTTGCTCATAGCCGGCGTACTGCTTCATGATATGGAAAAGCTGACTGAAATTGAAGCAAACAGAATGGGCATAAGCACAGGCTATTCATTTGAAGGGAATATGTTAGGTCACCTGGTCCAGGGTGTGAAGCGAGTCGATAGATGGGCAGAGGTGATTGGCATAGGTCATGAAAAGTCCATAATGCTTCAGCATATGATGATTTCGCACCATTACGAGCCTGAATTCGGAAGCCCTAAGAAGCCATTGTTCCCGGAGGCGGAAGCATTACACTATTTGGATATGATGGATGCTAAAATGTATGATTTTGAAGAGGCTATTTCCGGAACGGAGCCGGGACAGTTTTCAGACCGTGTTTGGACCTTAGATAACAGAAGAATATATAAATCTACGGAAAGAGAATAAGTGTTTTGGATATGTACAGCCTGAAAGAACCACTCTTTTGAATACTGCAAAAAGGTTTTCAAAAAAATAGGCCGGCTGTAGAGACGAGATGCATAAAGTGGCTTAAGTAATGACGGAGATAAGTGGAGTATTAACGAAAATTAAATATATGAATACTGAGTCCGGATTTACCATTGCTCAAATTAAGCTCAGCAAGGACATAGAGCTGGAAATGGGGACTGACGGTGAGTTGTTTTCCCTTGAAGCGGGTAGACAGATAACGGCAAAGGGAAAGCTGGGCGGCATAAAAGAGGGCGTCAAAGGCGAGTTTCACGGATATTTTACATCTGACAACAAATGGGGTCTGCAGTTTAATGTTGTGAGAGTGAATCTGGATGAGGAGAGCAGAAGCCTTGAGGTGGATATGGCGGTAAAGTCATTTTTATCGCGTTCCGTGGCAGATGGCAACACCTATGAGACTGAGGAAAGACTTTTAGATTTTCTTATGGCGGAACTTTCAGCCGATGAAGAAGAAGCAATCAACTCATTCAATAGATTGACCATGGATGGTGAAGTCATGGCGGATCAATCTATAGGTGTTCCGGTAATTTATCAAAATTCGATGTTTGAAGCGGAGACAAGAGTGTGTGGAAATCTTTATAGACTGTCTGAAGCAGATGCCGATGGTCTGGAGGAGGGGGAAGAAATTGATTTTTCTCCCATAGAGAAAAAGATGAATGTCATTCTTTCAGAAAGCCAGAAGGAAGCTATATTTGGAGCTGTGTCCAATGGAGTTTCCGTAATTACAGGTGGACCGGGTACCGGAAAAACTACAATTATACGCGCGATTTATAGATTTCTGCGAGATATGGGACACCTGGTTGCAATAGCGGCACCTACAGGTAGGGCTGCTAAGAGGATTAAAGACAGCACAGGATATAACGCTGTAACTATACATAGACTTTTAGAGGCGACTGTAGATGAGAAAACGGAAAAAACCTATTTTCGTCGTAATGAGAATGAACCTCTTGAGTATGATGCTGTGATTATTGATGAAGCATCCATGATTGACCTTAAGCTTATGGATAGACTTCTTTTGGCTATGCCTACAGGCACCAGACTTGTTCTGGTAGGAGACTGCGATCAGCTTCCACCTGTCGGAGCGGGAAACGTATTAAGAGATATTTTGGAAAGCGGATACATCCACAGTGTCATTTTAAGGGACATTTTCAGACAAGCAAAGGAGAGCAAAATCATCGTAACTGCCCATGAAATTAACAGAGGTGAAATCCCCATATTGGAAAATAAAGATGATGACGATTTGATTTTTGTAAATGAGAACTTAGGGCAGAAGGCTTTAGAGGATATTATTGAAGCGGCAAAGACCGTCGGTACCCAGGTAATTGCTCCAAGCAAGAGGGGCATATTGGGAATAGAAAAATTAAATCAGGAGCTGCAATCCGCCCTTAATCCTAAAGCGGAGTGGAAAAATGAAATTCCTTTTAATGATGGAATTCTAAGAGAAGGCGATAGGGTAATGCAAATAAAAAACAACTATATGCGGGAATGGAAGATTGGGCTTACCGGAAATGAAGGTAGTGGGCTGTTTAATGGTGATATGGGAAGGGTTATAGATATTAATCTTATTAAGGAAACGGTTAAAATTGATTTTGAAGATAAAATTTCTACATATACCTATGGGGATTTAAAGGAAATCAGCCATTCCTTCGCTATTACAGTCCATAAAAGTCAGGGCTCCGAGTTTGACAATGTAGTAATGCCGGTTAATATGGTAGGACCGCTTTTAGGCACAAGAAATATGCTATACACGGCCATTACCAGGGCGAAAAAATCAGTCAGACTTGTTGGCAGTCAGAAGGCTCTCCATTATATGATAGAGAACAACACCAATAGAGACAGAAACTCAGGGCTGAAGGTCAGACTTATGAAATTGATGGAGGATAATTGTCAGATATATTAGAGAAGGTAATGGAGCTTATTTTTCCATCAACCCTTTATTGCATATGCTGTGGGAACATTATAGACGAGAGCAGGCCATATAGCCTTTGCGATCACTGTATGAGCCGCATAAAATGGAGAAGAAATGATCCAAGGCTGTTAAAAAATACTAAAGCGATAACATGCACGGAATATGGGCTCTATGAGAGAAGAATAATTTTTAGACTTAAGTATAATAAAAAAACCTTTATTGCCAGAAAAATTGCTGAGATAATGGCAGATAGAATTAGATATCAGTGGGGCAGAAAAAATTCCTATCAAAATGATTTCGACTTTGATATAATAATTCCTGTTCCTATGTATAAGAAGAAAGAACGGGAGAGAGGCTTTAACCATGCAGAACTCATTGCAAGGTATCTAGGCAACCTGCTTAATAAAAAAGTCATAGGCAGAGGCTTGATCAGAACGAGAAACACGGCTCCGATGAGAGGCTTAGGACCATATGAGAGAATAGTAAATATTGAAAATGCCTTTAAGCTCAATGAGAAATTCAAAAATGAAATCACCGGGAAGAAAGTCTTGCTTTTAGATGATTTCAACACTACCTCCAGTACATTATTTGCATGTAAAAAGGAACTGGATGCTTCTGGTGCATCCGAAGTGCTCTATATTTCCTTTGCTGCAAAGAACATATGATGTTGACACAGGGGCTGCCCGGGTCTGTGGTTGAAAATCCAAGCCAGCTACGGGCAAAGGGATCCACGTAAGCTATGGGGAAGAGTTACCATAGTGAGCATGGCGTAGTTTAGAAGTAAGTCCTCGGAGAAACTCCGGTCAAGGCAAGTGTGGGGGCAAAGACCAGGTCAGCCGGGCAGCCCCTGTGTCAATAAGCAGATGGTGTATAAAAATTCATCATATGCTGTTTTTAGTTTACAACTTGTGGTATACTATAGACAAATAATCCTTTCTATTAAGGAGTCATAATGGAGGTAGTGAAATGAAGGTTAATATTACAGGTAGAAATTTTAAGACCTATGCAAAATTGGAAGAAACTATCGAAAAGAAAATCGACAAGTTGGGGAAGTTTTTTTCAGATGACATTACTGCACATGTAGTATTATCTCATGAGGGTAGCAAGGATAAAATAGAAACTACCATCAATGCTAAGGGAACTATTTTCAGAGCTGAGGAATCAGGGCAGGATATCTATGAATGCATAGATAAGTCTACAGATAAATTAGCGAGTCAGATGGCAAAGTTTAAGGGGAAGCTTCAGAAGCGATATAATGATAATTCTGCATTGAAGTTTGAGTTTTTGCCGGAAGCGGAGGATGAAGCTAAATCCGGTAGGATTGTAAAAAACAAAAAATTTGAATTGGCACCTATGTCGGCAGAAGAAGCTGTACTGCAAATGGAGATGCTGCAGCATCAGTTCTTCGTTTTTCTGGATATGGATACTGACAGCGTAAATGTTGTTTACAAGAGAAAAGATGGAAATTATGGGCTAATGGAAACAGCGTATTAGTACCATAGTAAGATATATTGTTGGAAGTTATAATGAAAAACCGAGGAGCTTGGCTCCTCGGTTTTTTAACTCTATGCAAGTCCTGCTTCAACAGCATCTATAATATCTTCGTAGGTCATTTCATATTTTTTCTTAAGAACATCAGGCTTTCCGGATTCTCCGAATGTGTCGTGTTGACCTACCATTGCAATCTTGGTTGGACACTTACATGACAGGATTTCGGCAACAGCGGACCCTAGTCCGCCTATTACTGAATGTTCCTCCGCAGTCACTATGAAGCCCGTTTTAGCAGCTTCTAATATAGCATCTTCGTCAATAGGCTTAATAGTGTGCATATCTATAACCTTAGCATTTATTCCTTTTTCTGCAAGAGCTTCGGCAGCCATAACAGCTTCATTGACCATTATGCCTGTCGCTATAATGGCAACGTCATCACCGTCTTTAACCAGGTTTGCTTTTCCTATTCTTATGTTGGAATTACATTCTTCCCGGCTGTATATCAAAGGTACGGCAGCTCTGCCTAATCTTACATAGCAAGGTCCTTTCATAGCAATGGCCTGAGTTAATAATTCCCTTGCCGATGCACCATCACAAGGATTAAGTACGACCATACCCGGAATTGTTCTCATAAGTGCAATATCCTCAAAGGTCTGGTGTGACGCACCATCCTCACCAACTGTGATTCCCGCATGAGTTGCACAGATTTTAACATTTGCGTTGGTATATCCGATAGAGTTTCTTATTATTTCAAATGCTCTGCCGGCGGCAAACATGGCAAAAGTACTCGCACAAACAACCTTGCCTGAATGAGCAAGTCCGGCAGCGGTGCCGTAAAGATTTTGCTCAGCAATTCCCATATTGAAGAATCTTTCAGGAAATTCAGCAGCAAAATCTGCAGTCATTGTCGATTTAGAAAGATCCGCATCCATTACGACTAAATTAGGTGTAGATTTTCCCAGTTCAACCAGAGTCTTACCATAGGCAGCTCTTGTAGCCATTTTTTCAGCCATTACCATTCACCTCCCAATTCTTCAACTGCTTGCCTTGCCTGCTCCTCACTTGGAGCCTTGCCATGCCATCCGGGATTGTCAGCCATAAATGAAACCCCTTGTCCTTTATGAGTTTTAGCGATAATTGCAGTTGGCTTGTCATGGCATTTTTTTGCATCTGCAAGGGCAGCAAAAATATCATCAAAACAATGGCCGTCAATAACCTTGACATTCCAACCGAAGGCTCTGAATTTTTCATCAATAGGAGCCACAGTCATTACATCATTGTTATTACCATCAATCTGCAGACCGTTCCAGTCAACAAATATACACAGATTATTCAATCTATAGTGGGCAGCAGCCATTGCAGCTTCCCAAACCAGACCTTCTTGAAGCTCACCGTCTCCCAACAAAGCAAACACTCTGGCATCCGACTTATCGAGCTTACCGGCAAGAGCCATTCCTACGGCAGCAGAAATGCCTTGTCCCAATGAACCGGTTGACATTTCAACACCGGGAACCTTGTGCATATTGGGATGACCTTGGAAATTGCTTCCGAGCCCACGGAGGGTAAACATTTCCTCAACCGGAAAATATCCTCTTTCGCCTAAGGCCGCATACAGGCCCGGGGCAGCGTGACCCTTGGAAAGCACCAATTTATCACGCCTCTCCATACGAGGATCAGCAGGGTCAATATTCATTTCTTTAAAATACAGCGCTGTTAAAATATCAGCGGCAGAAAGAGAGCCGCCCGGGTGTCCTGAGCCGGCATTATAAACTGCCTTAATAACATCGATTCTAATTCGTCTCGCAATATCTTCCAACTTTTCACCGTTAAATTCATAGGTGTGCATATTATTGTCCATAACGTGAGTAATTAAGACTCCTTTCAATTATCATTTTATTTAATCTTAGTATAACTAAAGTGAAGTTTAGTCCAAGCATATTTTATCGCAGTGCATTAATTGCATAAGGAACATAATGTACTATGTCACGAGCCAGGATACCGTGAGTACCCTTCTCTTCGGCTGCTTTGTCTCCGGCAAGACCGTGAACATAAACACCGCAAATAGCTGATTCCAGAGCATCAATCCCCTGAGCTGCAAATGAAGCAATGATTCCGGCAAGTACATCCCCTGAACCGGCTGTAGCCATGCCCACATTACCGGTGGTGTTGACAAAAAAGTCGTCTCCGAAGTATACCAGTGTGCCGGCACCTTTCATTACTACAATGGAATCGTACTTGTCACGTAATTGCTTTGCAAGGCTGCGTCTGTATACATCATGGCCGAACCTTGCTATTTTTCTATCCTTATCAACAGCTGTCGATATTCCCATAAGGCGCTTGGCTTCTTTGAAATGAGGTGTGATTATTGTCATGTATCCCTTGGAGCGTCTGCTCTTTAATAGCTCCTGCAAATGAGGATTTTCTGAAACTACATTCAGTCCATCAGCATCTACAACAACTGTTTTTTTGAAGTTTTCAAGAAAGAATTCAACAAGGCGGACGGCATTAGCTCCACGGCCTAAACCGGGACCTATGACAAGAGCGTCATAGCGCTCCAAGAATTCTTTTGATGTATTAAAATCTATGCAAACAACCTCAGGAAACCAGGTCTGTACTGTTTGCTGGATTGTATCATCAGTGAGCAGATATACCATTCCGGAGCCTGATCTCAATGCTCCTCCGGAAGCAAAAACTGATGAACCGACCATTCCTTTTGTACCGGCAACTACAAGGGTTCTGCCTACATCTCCCTTTGTAAAATGATCCGGATGCTTAGGTAGGTGATCTGAAACGTGTGATTTTTCAATATTCATACTATACTCCTAAAAATAACGCTGCCATTGTAAAATATGTCAGGCAGGAAACTGTGTCAGAAATAGAAGAAATCGCAGGGTTTGCAATTAGAGCGGGGTCAACTTTGCATAGCTTTGCAATGACCGGAATCATAGAGCCCAGGGCCTTGGCAAAAATGACGATAGCCAGCATGGAAGCACAAACCGTCATTGCAATGAGAGGATCCTGACCATCTATATATATGATCCTCAAGAAGTTGATCGCACTTAAAATGATGCCGATTATTGCACCTATTTTAAATTCCTTGAAAAGAATTTTTATTGCATCCTCGGTGTCAACCTCGTCAGTGGCAAGACCGCGAATTATCAAAGTGGCAGCCTGAGACCCCGTATTTCCCGCAGTACCCATAAGCATCGGCATGTAACTGACCAGAGCTATTACTGATGAAAGCATTTTTTCAAACCTGGTGATTATGCCGCCGGTTAAAATGTAAGACAGCATCAATATCAACAGCCAGGGCAGCCTATTCTTCACATGGGTAAAGACAGGAGTATCCAGATATTTTCTTTCCGTAGAGTCAAAGTCAAGGACACCGTTCATTCTCTCAAAGTCCTCGGTAGTTTCTTCTTCAATGACATCCAAAATATCGTCTACGGTTATTATACCCACAAGTCTGTGTTCATTATCAACAACAGGAATAGCCAAAAAACCATATTTTCTAAAGTCGGCAGCGACATCCTCTCTGTCATCGTAAACGCTTTCCCAAATGTAGTCGGTTCTCATGATATCGTTAACTCTGACATCATCGTCAGAGATAACCAGGGTACTTAGAGATACTATTCCGATGAGCTTTCTGCCGCGATCCTTTACATAGCAGGTATAGATAGTTTCCGCATCCATACCCTCACGCTTTATGTACTGAAGAGCTTCGGCTACAGTCCAGTTTTTTTGCAGACTTATATAGTCCGGCGTCATTAGAGTACCGGCACAATTGTCCGGATAATTGAGAAAGGTATTTATAAGGTTACGCTCATTTTTTGGCGTCTTCTCAAGAATCTTATCCACCACATTAGCCGGAAGCTCTTCTAGAACGTCAATCTTATCGTCGAAGTCAAGCTCCTGAAGGATGTATTCCAGCTCTTTATCGGTGATTATATTTACAATTTTAACCTGGTCATCGAGGGGAAGCTCGGCAAATACATCAACGCTTACATCTTTTGGAAGGAGCCTGAACAAAACAACGGCACTCTGACTTTCGTTTTCTTCGGTGATTTCTTCCAAGATGTAGGCTATGTCGACTACATTTAACTTGAGTAATTCGTCCCTCGCCTTAAAATATTTTTTTTCACTTAAAAAACGAAGAATCTTTTCCAGGACTTCGTCTCTAATTTCTTCAAAATCGTATGTCTGTATATCCATGGAAATCACCTCCGCTTCTGTTAATCATTCAACAACTCATTATACAATATTTGGTAGAAGTTTTGCAACCTATAGTTGCTAATCAGACAAGTAATTATGGGAATTCCAAAAGATGTAACAGGCGTGAGGAATGGTGAATGAAATCTTGTCAGAAGCCTTGACGAAAAAATAACATAGTGTTATATTGAACGTATGGCAAACAAATTTGCATAGCATTTTATAAATCAAGTTAGAGAAAGAGGTAGATTGAAATGGCAAATTTAGTACAGCAATACATTGATATTGCTAAGAAGAGAAACCCTGGCGAACCGGAATTTTTACAGACAATTGAAGAAGTTCTTACTTCCCTTGAACCGGTTCTTGAAGCGCATCCTGAGTACATTGAGGCAGGACTTATCGAGAGACTTATCGAGCCTGAAAGAGGAATCTCATTCAGAGTTCCTTGGGTTGACGATGAAGGAAAGGTTCAGGTTAATAGAGGTTACAGATACGAATTCAATAGTGCCATAGGACCTTACAAAGGCGGTCTTAGATTTGCACCTTCCGTATATCCCGGAATCATTAAGTTCCTGGGCTTTGAACAGATCTTCAAGAACAGCCTGACAGGACTTCCGATTGGCGGAGGAAAAGGTGGAGCTGACTTTGACCCTAATGGAAAATCAGATGGTGAAATTATGAGATTTTGCCAGTCATTTATGACAGAGCTTTACAGGCACATCGGACCTGAAACTGACGTTCCTGCCGGAGACCTTGGTGTCGGTGCAAGAGAAATCGGTTACATGTTTGGACAGTACAAGAGACTTACAAATAAGTATAACGGAGTTCTTACAGGAAAAGGCTTGAGCTATGGTGGATTGGCAGGAAGAACTGAAGCAACGGGATACGGAATTGTATTCTTTGCAAGAGAAATGCTAAAACATTTTGGCGAAGATCTTAAGGGTAAGAGAGTTGTTGTTTCGGGCTTTGGTAATGTATCGTGGGGAACTGTTCAGAAGCTGAATCAGCTGGGTGCTAAAGTTGTTACAATTTCAGGACCTGACGGATATATTCTGGATGAAGATGGAGTTTCAGGAGAAAAAGAAGCTTACATGCTTGAGCTGAGAGCCAGCGGAAAGAATATCTGTGCACCTTATGCAGAAAAGTTCCCTGGTGCTAAGTTCTTCCCGGGTGAAAAGCCTTGGGGCGTAAAAGCCGATTTATACATTCCTTGTGCAACACAGAATGAAATTCATATTGAAGATGCTAAAAAGATGGTTGAAAATGGTGCGCCATATCTTTGTGAAGGAGCTAACATGCCTACAACAAATGAAGCTCTTGCATACTTAATTGAAAAGGGTGTTGTAGTAGGACCTTCAAAGGCTGCAAACGCCGGTGGAGTGGCTTGCTCCTGCATCGAAATGGGACAGAATGCCGGAAAGACAGTATTCTCACCTGCACAGGTTTACGAACAGCTTGAAACTATCATGGTTAATATCCATAACAATGCTGCTGAAGCTGCTGAAAGATATGGTCTTGGCTATGACCTTGTAAAGGGTGCCAACATTGCCGGCTTCGAAAAGGTTGCCGAAGCTATGATGGCTCAAGGCATTGTATAGAACTTGATTATGCTATTCGAATATAATTGATTATGAAGAGGTTGCTCTGTGTTAATGCAGAAGCAACCTTTTTGTGTTGCGAGAGAGGGTAGGAGTTAGCCCCTACTCGATTCCCTTTGGCTTTGTGTTTTCCTTTTGTGTTGTGAATTGATTGAAAGTATGGATGTAGTTTGATTTTTGACTATATTGGAGCGGGTTGCTGCATCTTGGGGACGCTTTGTTTGGGGAAATTAAGCTCTTGAAATTCATCTGAATAATTGGTAAAATATGTAAAAAGATGGTGTGGGAATTGACAATGAAGAAGAATAATTAATATAAGAAATTTTATAAACTATGAAAAGACCGGATCAGGAAAAGGCGGGAAAAGATTGGAGCCTGTTAGAATAGCCGTATCCGGAGTCGGAGCATGCTCGGGAACAACTACCTTGGCCACCTCGCTGGCGCTTTGGATTAATGAGAACTTCCCGACGGATACCGCCATGGTGGATTTGAGTTTTTTGACACATAGCCACTGCAAAGGAAGCTTACATGAACAAGGTAAATGCAGAGAAAGTACATTTTCCGCTTTTGCCTTTGATAAACGCATAGGGAGTGAAAAATACACAGATCCATTTTCTGAAAACAGGATAAATTTAAGGAATGTGAGAAATATATATAAGGGTGTTAATTGGATATTGCCTAGAGAATATGGAGATGTCGAAGAGGGGCGGGAGAGAATTCATTCCTACATAATCAGTGAGTTTGGAAATGTAATCGTGTATGACTTAGGTAGAAGTAAGGATTCTAAGAAATTTCTATATGATATGGATGTAATCCTAGGCGTAATAGACCCCCTTCCGTCGAAATTAATCAACAGTATGGATGATTTGAGAATTTTGCTGGATTTTAAAAGTGCCGGCTCCAATATGCTGATGATTGTGAATAAAATGAATAACGGCGTGGGTAAAAGGCAGCTGCACAGGCTGTTGGAAGGAGGGAACATTGGATATTTGCCGTATTTTTCTCCCGAAAAAATTTACAGCTTAGATGCTGTTTGCGATTTAGTATATTTCGACAAGGACATAGGAGAAATCTTGAGAAAGTTTTTTAGTGCAAAATTACCCCTAAAGGTTGGCATTTGACTATTTTTGTGTTAAAATAGTGGATGTATAAAAAGGTGGGGTATTAGAATGATAACATTCGAAAATGTAACTAAATTTTACGATGGTAATATTGGCCTTGAAAATGCTTCTATTCACATCGAAAAAGGGGACTTTGTGTTTTTAGTTGGGCCCAGTGGCGCAGGTAAATCCACATTCATTAAACTGATTTTAAAAGAAATAAACGCTGATTCAGGAAGGATTTTTGTTGGGGATTCTGAAGTAACCGGAATGAGCAACAGAAGAGTTCCTGCACTCAGGAGAAATATAGGGATTGTATTCCAAGACTTCAGGCTTTTACCTAGGAAGACCGTTTTTGAAAACGTTGCTTTTGCTATGGAAATTATGCATTGCACTAAGCGTCAGATTCAAAAAAGAGTGCCGCCGGTACTAAGCCTTGTTGGCATTTCGGAAAAAGCTGATAAATATCCCGACGAGCTTTCAGCGGGTGAGCAGCAGAGAGTAGCCATCGCCAGAGCAATAATCAATAATCCGAAGGTTTTAATTGCAGACGAGCCTACAGGAAACCTGGATCCGGATACAGCCTTTGATATTATGTCATTGCTCGAGGAAATCAATGATTTGGGGACTACAATAGTTATGGTAACTCATGCTAAGGATATCGTTGATAGAATGAAAAAGCGTGTTGTTGCCATTGAAGCCGGTCACATAGTACGCGATGACATTGGTGTATATGGCTATGATGATACCACTGAACAGGATGAGGTAAGTGCATTCGATGATGATTTTGAATTAACGGAAGAGGCAATGGACGAGCAGTTCGACGACTCTCACTTGTTTGGAGAGGGTGATGATGAATTTGCGGAGACTGTGGATATTAACCCTGATGATGTTAAAGGCGACACTGATTCTTCTGCTGATGATGTTGCAGATGATGAGTATCAACCTGAAAATCACGGATTTGCCGCATTTGAATTTGAAGCATTTGTAGAAACTGAAAACACGATTGGGGACAGTGAAGCAGAATTGTCTGAAGTCATAAATAACTCTATTGACGATTCTGTGGAGGAAGCAGAGGCAGAAAAGGAAATTGCAGCAATAGAAGACATTGACAGCGAGGCTGTAGAGGAATTCGAAGTTGAGAATCAATCAGAGCCTGAATTTGATGAAGAGGAGAAATTCGAAGAGCCGGAGCTGCTGTTTGATTTATCCAAAGAGCTTGGAGGTACTGATGATAAATAGACTTAAGTACAATATTAGACAGGCTCTGCAGCAGATTAAAAGAAACAGAGGAATGAGTTTTACATCTGTTCTTGCTATTACTGCAATGATGCTGATTTTAGGACTATTCTTTGTCGTTGCGGTTAACATCAACCTCTTTACAGAAATGATAAAGCAGGATTATGACTTTGTTGAGGTTTACATTCAGGATGATGTATCCAAGGAAGATGCAAAGGCCATTATGGATAAGCTTGAAGACTTCCGCGGTGTAAAAACCGTAGATTACAGAAGCAAAGAGGACGCTCTCAGCATTATGAAGCAGAGGTGGGGCAACAGTGGATACCTTCTGGACTCACTAGGAAATAATCCACTGCCAAACTCAATACTCATAAATGTAAAGGATAACGAAGTTGCCGGTAAGATAACCGGATATGCATCTGAACTTGAAGGTGTAGAGGATGTAAAATACTATAAAGAAACGGTAGACAAGCTGACGAGAGCAACAAACTTTATACAGACAGCCGCAGTAGTAATTATGGCGTTTTTAATAATTGTCTCCGTAGTAGTCGTATCAAACACAATCAAGCTTACTGTATTGGCCAGAGCTAAGGAAATTTCCATAATGAAATATATCGGTGCAACCAGTTGGTTTGTAAGAGGTCCGTTCCTCATTGAAGGTATAATCCTGGGAGCGGTGGCATCCTTCGCCGCAGCAGGGCTTACCTGGGTAATATATGCAAAGGCGGTGGACTTTTTCGGCACAAGAGTTATGACTCTTTTGTCATCACCATTAGTGCCGCCGGGATATATGGCTATGAATTTGATAATAATATTCCTTGCTATTGGTATAAGTGTCGGAGCCTGCGGTAGCATCGTATCTATGAGAAAATTCTTAGATAAGTAATTAATAAATAAAGCTAGTGATATAATTTGGGATTTTAGGGGGAAATTATGAAGTCAAAAAAGATAGCGGCATTGGCCTTATCATTGGCAGCTGCACTGACGTTGACAATCGGCTTGGGCAGCCTATCATATGCCGAGACTATTTCAACAAATAAGAGCAAGCTGGCGGAGGTTAACAGTCAGAAGCAAAATGCTTCAAGCAATGTTGAAGAAATTCAAAGTAGACTGAAGGAACAACAGAAGGAAGTAGATGCTATTACATCTGAGGTCAATTCTTTAGAGAGTGAAATCGCCTCTACTGAAGCCAAGGTAGAAGAAACTAAGGCCAATATGGCTGAAAGAAAAGAAGGCCTTGATAACAGACTTAGAGCTATGTATAAGAATGGATCCGTAGGATTTGTCGATGTTTTGCTGAGCTCAAGAAATGTTTCTGAATTCCTTTCAAATGTCGAAATGATTAAGAAAATATACTCATATGACCAGCAAACCTTGGATCAGCTAAAGGCAGATCACGAATTCCTGGAAAAGGCTGAGGCTGAGCTTAAGGTCAAGAAAGAAGACCTGGTAGCAAAACAAAAAGAGGCTACAGAAAAGGCTAATGAGCTGGAGAATGAGAGAGCAAATGCTCAGGCAAGGCTTGACTCACTTACATCAATTTCATCTGAAATTGAGAGCCAAATTGCTGCACAGCAGGCGGAAATTGATAAGCAAATCGCTGCACAGCAAGCAGGCGGAACTACCAATAACGGTTCTACAGGGGGTACGGTTGTTGTTGGTAACGGAACATATATTTGGCCAACTCAGGGAGTCGTTACATCCCCATTTGGACCTAGACCTAACTTTTATGGGGACTTCCATACAGGTATAGATATTGCCAACAGTGCCGGAACTCCAATAGTTGCAGCCGCAGCGGGAACCGTAATAGGACAGGGGCAGGATAGTGCCGGTGGTGAGTATATAATCATCTATCATGGAAATGGAATGTCAACCGCATATTGGCATATGATGCATGGAAGCATTGCAGTGTCAAAAGGCCAGTCAGTTCAGCAGGGACAGCATATTGCAAGTATGGGAAGTACAGGCTGGAGTACCGGTCCACATCTCCATTTTGAAGTAAGGGTAAACGGTTCTCCGGTTAATCCGATGGGATACCTATAAAAATTTATGAATTTAGAAAAAACAGTTTTATCTATTTTAAAAGCCAGAGGCTATAGAGATGAGTCGGAAATTCAAGAGTTTATTTCTGACAAACCCCAAAAAACATATGATCCATTCCTTCTTCTTAATATGGAAGAAGGGGTGGATTTAGTATTGTCATCCATTGAAAACGACGAGCGTATTTGCATTTACGGTGATTACGACTCTGACGGTATAACCTCCACAGCTATTATGTTGGAGGTTCTTTCGTTTCTAACTGATAATTTAAGCTACTATATTCCTTCAAGATTTGATGAAGGCTATGGTCTGAATATGGCGGCCATGGAAAAAATAAAGGCTGCCGGAGTTGACTTAATCATAACGGTAGACTGTGGAAGTGTGTCTGTGGATGAAGTTGAATATGCTAAGCAGCTGGGAATGAAGATAGTCGTTACTGATCACCATAAGGTGTCGGAGAAGAAGGCTGACTGCATACTCATTAATCCTACACAGCCGGAATGTCAATATCCCTTTAAAGCCTTAGCCGGATGCGGAGTTGCCTTCAAGTTCTGCCAGGCTATTGCAGGTGCGGCCGGACTTCCTAAAAGTGCGTATAACTCCACCTTGGACTTGGTAGCGGTGGGAACTATCGGAGATATTGTTCCACTTATCGATGAAAATAGAACCTTGGTTAAATATGGCTTAAAAGCTTTAAATTCGGGAAAAAGAAAGCAGCTTGCGGCTCTTATGGATGGAATAGATTTGGAGCCTGGCAAGGTTAAGGCTTACAATGTAAGTTTTGGAATTGTTCCGCATTTAAATGCTGCGGGAAGAATAAAGGAAGCAAAATTGGGAGTTCAACTTCTTAGAGAAACGGATGATGAAAATCTTGCTCTAAAGGTGGAACGCCTCAAGGAGTGCAATAAAGAAAGAAGAAGAATTCAGGATGAAACATATAATTTGTGCCTTGAGATTCTAAAAGAAAAATACGTAGAAGATGAGTTCCTTGTATTGGAGCTTGATGACGCCCATGAGGGCATCACCGGAATTGTAGCAGGAAAGATAAAAGACAGTTTCAAGAAGCCGACCATAATACTCACACCAACAGAGGATGATTGCTACAAGGGTACGGGCAGGTCTGTTGAAAATATAAATCTTTATGAATTACTTAAAGAAAATGAAGACCTCTTCATCCGCTTTGGAGGACATAAGGCAGCATGTGGATTTACTCTGAAAAAGAAAAATATAGGTGAATTACGCAGTAATCTAAACTCAAGGCTAGCCGAGCAGGCTTCAGAGCATAAAAATGCATGTGACTTGGAAGGTAAGGCTGATATATGCCTTGAAATTGGAGAAATTACAGAAGCTTTAGCAGACCAGCTGGATTTGTTTGAGCCGGTGGGCTGTGCGAATCCGAGACCTCTAATTGAAATAAGAGGAAATGTAATCAGGTCAGCCTCAATTGGGAATCACGGGCAGTACAGAAAGTTTACTCTCGGGGATAAGGGAGCCAGTATCAACTGTGTACTTTTCAAGAACACTGAACGGTTTGACCATCTCAGCGAAAATGGAAATCTTATAAGTGTTGTTGGGTATCCAAATGTGCAAAAATGGAATGGAAGAAATTACCTGCAGCTTGTTGCAGAGTGTGTAAAGGAATAGTATATACATGATTCAAATAAATAAGAAAAAATTTATATCATCCATAGTGTTGGCAGCAATTATCGGAGGCATTGTAGTCGGCGGAGGCATAATGGCTGCTTTGTCACTGAAGGGCTTGAGTCTTGTTTCTGCTAAAGAGGCAAAGGAAATGAAGGGTATATTGGATGTTTTCGGAAAGTTTCCGGCTATACAGGAAACTGTTGAAGGTAAAGGCATTTTTAAAATTGACAAAGCTAAGGCACAGGATGATGTGTATAAAGCCTATGTCAATGCTTTGGGGGATAAATATTCTGAATATTTAAATGCAGAAGAAGCTAAGGAATGGGAAGAATCATTATCCGGTGAATTTTCCGGCGTTGGGGTCAACTTTCGGGAGGAAGATGGTGTTTTTGTCGTAATAAAGACCATTGAAGGCAGTCCTGCATCTAAAGAGGACATTAAGGCCGGCGATATTATTGAAAAGGTAGACGGAAAAACCTATAGTGAGCATATAGAGATGGCGAAGGCTATAAGAGGAGAGGAAGGAAGTAAGGTTACCCTCACCTTAAGCCGTGATGGAGAGTCGAAAGACATTACTATGGTCAGAGGAACTGTTAAGGAAAAAACCGTTACAGCAGCTATTCTGGATGACAACATCGGATATATCAGAATTCTTTCCTTTGAAGAGGGTACAGCAAAGGAGTTTAAGGAAGCTGTCAGCCAGCTGGAGTCAAAGGGCGTGGAAAAGGCTGTGATTGACATTCGTGAAAACTTTGGCGGATACACTAAGGAAGGCATAGACATTGCCGATATGCTTTTACCGGAGGGTACAATTACCTACATGAAGGATAAGAAAGGCAAGAAGGAATACTTCAATTCAGATGTGAACAGAACAAAATTGAAATACTCACTATTAGTCAATGAGAATACGGCTTCTACATCAGAAATATTGGCAGCCGCCGTTAAGGATAATAAGGGCGGACCTGTGGTAGGCACCAAAACCTTTGGCAAGGGCATAGTGCAAAACACCTATAAATTCAACGATGGCTCTGCACTCAAGTTGACCATAATGCAGTACTTTTCACCTAAAGGAAAGACAATTCACAAAAAAGGGGTCAAGCCGGATTATGTTGTGGAATTACCGGAAAATGCAGAAAGTGATGTTCAATTAGCTAAGGCTGTTGAACTGTTAAAATAAAAAATATAATATTAAAATTTGGGAAACCTTGTAAAAAAACATTGACTTTAATGCATAAAAGTAGTATCTTGAAAAAGAGAAATTGAATGTTAAAGAATTTAGGAGGATTTTCAAATGGCTTATGATTCAAAATTTAAGAGCGCTGATCTTGATGAATTGTTTGACGGCATTTTGACTTTAAAAGATAGAGAAGATTGTTACAGATTTTTTGAGGATATTTGCACAGTCAATGAAATTTATGCTATTTCACAGAGACTACAGGTTGCAAAGCTTTTAGCAGCTAAGAAAACATACAATGAAATTGAGGAGATAACTAAGGCTTCAACAGCAACAATTAGTAGAATAAATAAGTGTCTACTATACGGAGCAGACGGATATACAAGGGTTCTGGAGCGTTTAGAAGAGAAGAAATAGTTCAGACAATATTCAAGCTTGAATAGGGCGTCTTATTTAGACGTCCTTTTTGTTTTATTCAGCTGTATAAAGAGGTGAATATGGAAATAATATATGTTTATGATGGAGATTTTTCAAAGGGTGAGGGTGGATACGATTTAATCAGAAGGGCGGCATCCGAGTTCTGCCGGGAGATGGGCTTTGACTATGCTCCCTATGAAATTTGCAAAACAGGGAAAGGAAAACCATATTTTAAGGATTTTCCGGAGATCCATTTTTCCTTGAGCCATAGCGGAAGCCTGTGGGTCTGTATGTTCAGCCTGAACTGCTGTGGCATTGATATACAGCAGGTTGTTAAAAAGAATTATGAGAAAATATCGAAGAGAGTCTTTACTGAGGATGAAGATCATTATGTAAGACTTTGGGGATTAGACGGCTTCTTTAATATTTGGACCAGAAGAGAAGCGATGGGAAAAGCCCTGGGCTGCGGGCTATTTGGAGATATGCCGTCAACAGTATCAAAAAATACCGATTTGGAAGCTGAGGTGTCACTGGCGGGTGGCGAAAAAATCAGCTTTAAAGAGATTGAAATTTCAGACGATATAAAGTGTGCCTGCTGTTTGGTAAATGAGAAAATAGATAGTGTAGAGTTCAGGCTTATATGATGAAAGGAAGCTGATTTGAATATTTATGATGCTATTTCCGGTTATTTGGCAAAACAAATGCGAACCGGCAAAGAGGTTGAATTAAAGCTTAAGGAAAAGGGTTTCGACGGGGAGAAAATAAAAGAAGTCATTGAAGAATATAAAAACCTTAAGTATATTGATGATGGAGCTTATGCAGCAGCATTCTTTCGTATGGCCTTCAGAAAGGGGAAAAGCAAAGCCAGGGCATATCAGGAGCTAAGCCTTAAGGGTGTTTCCAGAGAAGATATTGATGCCGGTTATGAGGAGCTGCTGGAAGAAAATGATGCGGAAATTTTAACCATTGAGAAAGAGCGGGCTCGATTGCAGATAGAGCGTATTTTAACAAAGGAAGGGCTGTCAAGGGATGATGCCGTAGATGAGAGGCTTTATAATAAGCTGGGAAGGCGACTGGCAGCCTTGGGATATGAAGGCAGTATAATATATAGCTTACTTGGAGAGATGAAAAGGAAGTATTAATTTATGGCAGATATTTTTGAGAGAACAAAAAAGCTCATAGGCGACGAAGGGCTTGACAAGCTCCATAACAGCAAGATAATAGTTTTTGGCGTTGGGGGAGTCGGCGGATATGTTTGTGAAGCCTTGGCGAGAAGCGGAGTAGGAGAATTACATCTCGTAGACGGAGATGTTGTTTCGGAAAGCAATATCAACAGACAAATTATTGCAACAATGGATACTCTGGGCAAATCAAAGGTGCAGCTTATGAAGGCAAGAATTAAATCTATCAACGAAGCATGTAAGGTTTATACCTATGAGTGTTTTGTGTTACCTGGAGAATTTTTTGATATACCTGATTTTTCAAGCTTTTCCTATGTAGTTGACGCTGTAGATACGGTGGCTGCAAAGCTGGCCATCATTGAAAAGGCGAAGGATAGCAATGTGCCGGTAATTTCATCTATGGGAACAGGCAACAAGCTGGATCCTCTGGCATTTGAAATAACCGACATATCAAAAACCTCCGTATGCCCCTTGGCGAAGGTGGTGAGAAAAGCTCTGAGAGAAAAGCAGATTAGAGGAGTGGATGTTTTGTACTCAAAAGAAGAGCCTATAAAGACAAACACCAGGACCCCGGGGAGCGTCGGTTTTGTGCCCCCCGTTGCCGGAATGGCGATTGCCGGATTTGTAGTTAAAAAGCTGATTAATTTAATTTAAGCTTGCTGTTGCAGAACTCTGCAATTAGCCGGTGACCTTTTTCGTTGGGATGCATACCGTCAAGGCAAAGGTATGATGAGTAATCCCCCAGATTTGAAAATGCTTCATTAATATCAAGAACAGGAAGGTTTTCTTCCATAGCTATTTCTTTTACTACACGATTATAGTTTTTGTGCCATCTGTATATTGATTCAACATCCATATTCAAATATGTCATTATGTTTTCTTTTGATAAACCTTTTGCAATCCAATTGAAAAAACGCTTTGAATCAAGGGGTGGCAGTGTCATTAATACGGGATGGCTGCCGGTTTCTTCCACTCCCTCGATAACTTCTATATATTCTTTTTTAAACCTTTCAAGTGGAACATTGGCAAGGTGTTCTTTATGGGGATTTTTTGATATTTCCTGCCAATTCAGGTCACAGTCATTGCCTCCGAATTCTATGAGACAGATATCATAATTGCTGATTAGCTCTTTCTTTTTCTTTAGAATTTCAATTCCTTTTTCTATGGTACAGCCGAATTTTGCCCAGTTTTTAATTACCGCCCCTGTTTTTTCTGAGAGGAGCTTATCGAAGCTATTCCTGGAAAAAACATACCTGCCTTTTTCTTCATCAAAAACTACGCCCTTTACTACTGAATCGCCTAAAATACAAATTGATTTCATTACAACCTCCATATAGAATAAACGAAACTATATTATATGATATTAGATATTATATAATATGATATATAGTATGTCAAATGCAAAAAGTAATATTTGTTATTCTTGTAGATGTGCGAATAAAAGAGTATAATGTAGATGTAAATTTGATTTTTGTTGGAGAGAAATATGGAATATATCGAAATGCTGGAACAATTGAGAAATAACGGTCCCGATACATGGCAGCAGCTACCGAAGATAAAGCTTATTATCAGTCAACTGATTGAAATGATAGATGAGCAGCATCCGGGCAGCAGCTTTTTTAATGAGGAAAAATATAAAAGCAGTATGGTAAACCATTTTGCCAAGAAGGGCATTGTGCCCAGGGCGCAGGGAAAGAAGTATGGCAAGGAGCATATTGCAATTAATACGGCCTGTGCCATGTTTAAACAGGTTCTTACTTTAGAAAATATGATTCCTTTGATTAAAAATTGTGCCGGCGACGGGAAAGAAGTCCTTGACCATAAAATTAAAGCATTTTATGAGGAATTTTTGGAGATAAGCACCCAGGAAAAAGAAGAAATTTTGTGTAAATTGGACTCTCCGGGTGTAAAAAATGAAAAAGATGTGCAAGCCATTGCTAACACAGCTATGGAATGTGCAATTAAATCGTATATGAATCAATTAGCCTGTAAGATGCTCATTGAACAGCTAAGTGAAATTTCAGGAGACGGAAAGGGGAAATAATGGATATTAAAGCATTAGTTCAAGAACAAAAAAGTTTTTTCCAAAATGGGCTTACAGCCAAGGCCGACTTTAGAAAATATAGCCTCGTAAGACTTAAAAAATCTATTGAGGATTACGAAGAAGATATATTGGAGGCCTTAAAACTGGATCTGGGCAAATCTAAGACAGAAGCATATATGACTGAGTTGGCTACTGTTTATGGGGAAATTGAATATTTTAGACGAAATATTAAAAAGCTGATGAAGGTAAAAAGAAGCAATTTCTCCCCGGCGACATTTCCGTCCAAAGGCAGAATTTATTCGGAGGGATACGGTTCGGTTTTGATTATGTCACCTTGGAACTATCCGTTTCAGTTGGCGATTATGCCGCTGATTGGAGCCATTGCGGGAGGAAACTGTGCAGTTGTAAAACCTTCGGCCTACGCAGCTCATACATCTAAAATAGTAAAGAAAATAATTGAGACCACCTTTGATGAGGAGTATGTAGCTTGTGTAACCGGAGGAAGGGAAGAAAACAGTATGCTGCTGGAGGAACCCTTTGACTACATTTTCTTCACCGGAGGCGCTGAAGTCGGCAGGGAGGTGCTGAGAAAGGCTGCGGAGAACATTATTCCCGTAACCTTGGAATTAGGCGGTAAAAGTCCTGTAATTGTGGAAAAAACAGCCGATGTTGATATTGCAGCAAGAAGGATTGTATGGGGAAAGTACCTGAATTGTGGGCAGACCTGCGTAGCTCCGGATTATGTTCTGGTTGATAAATCCCTTAAAGATGAGTTTGTTAAAAAGAGCATCTCATATATTGAGGCTATGTACGGAAGTGACCCCATTAAGTCAAAAAACTACGGAAAAATTGTCAACAGCAAGCATCTTCTGCGACTTGAGGACAACCTTAAAGGACAGAGCATTCTCTATGGCGGCTCCTTTGATATGGAAGCGGGAAAGCTGGAGCCTACAATTGTTGATGAACCGGACCTATCATCAAGGTTAATGAGTGAAGAAATTTTCGGGCCAATCATGCCGATCATCGCCTATGAAAATATTGAAGAAGCCTATAAAATAATATCTCGCCGACCGAAGCCTCTTGCACTTTACATGTTCACGGGAAACAAAAAAGCTGCTGAAGAGGTCATATCCAAGCTCCAATTTGGTGGTGGATGCATTAATGATACGATTATGCATTTAGCGACAGATATGCCCTTTGGAGGTGTCGGCAATAGCGGAATGGGAGCATACCATGGAAAGAAAAGCTATGATACCTTTACAAGGGAAAAGTCAATATTAGTTAAGGGCAGTAGCTTAGATGTACCGTTTCGATACTCTGTGGATAAGAGTGCCAAGCCCGGCAGCCTAGGCTTAAAGCTGATGAGGGCTCTTGGAGATGAGAGAAGACTGAAGATAATAAGATTTTTGATGAAGTAATATATATGGACTTAAGCATATGGAATTGATTTAAAGAGGAGATTTTGATATGGAAAAAAGAATTACAAAGGTTGATATTTTTTCGGGCTTTCTAGGCGCCGGCAAGACTACATTGATAAAGAAGCTGATAGAAGAGGCATATAAAGGGGAAAAAATCGTTTTAATTGAGAATGAGTTTGGCGATATTGGCATTGACGGAGGATTTTTGAAGGAATCCGGTGTTCAGATTAACGAAATGAATTCAGGCTGTATTTGCTGTACTCTGGTAGGGGATTTTTCCAGAGCCCTCGAGGATGTTATGAATCAGTTCATTCCGGATAGAATTCTAATCGAACCCTCAGGCGTCGGTAAGCTTAGCGATGTTATTACAGCCGTTAAAAATTTAAAGGATGACAGAATTTCCTTAAACAGCTTTACAACCGTTGTAGATGCAAAAAAGTGTGTTATGTATATGGGCAACTTTGGAGAGTTTTTTAACAACCAAATTGAATATGCAAATTGTTTAATCTTAAGCCACACCGACGCAATGGGCGCTGAAGCTGTAAATGAAATTGCAGATGTTGTTAGAAAACTAAATAAAGATGCAACTCTTGTAACTACAGACTGGGAAGAGTTGGAGGGAAAGCAAATTCTTCAGGCTATGGAGAAGACTTCAACTATGGAGACTGTAATAGCTCAGCTGGATGAAGAGGCTCATCAGATTCATGGGCATCACCACGAGCATGGTGAGCACTGCGGCTGCGGAGGGCACCATGACCACGAGCATCATCACGAAGATAAGCACCATGACCACGAGCATCATGAACATGGGGAGACTTGCAGCTGCGGAGGGCACCATCATCATAGCGAAGGACATCACCATGCAGATGAGGTGTTCGACAGTATAGGTTTTGAAACAAGCAGGAAGTACACCAAAGAAGAGATGGAAGAGATTTTAGATGAGCTTGACGATTCAAGAGCTTACGGTCAGGTCTTAAGGTCCAAGGGAATTGTAAATGGCCATAAGTGGATACACTTTGACTATGTTCCCGGAGAAGGAGATGTTAGGCACGGAGCGGCAGATGTAATTGGAAGAATAGTTGTTATAGGCGTAGGCTTAAATAAAGAAGCCATAAAATCCTTGTTTCAATGCTAACAGTCAGGAGGCTTGAAATATGAGAATTCCGGTATATTTGTTTGTTGGATTCATTGAATCCGGAAAAACCAAATTCGTGCAGGAGCTTTTAGCGGGCGATGACTTCAATTCCGGGGAGAGGACATTGCTCCTTCTTTGTGAAGAAGGGGTTGAGGCCTATGACGAAAAGAATTTTTTTGCACCAAACATATTTATTGAGAAAATAAGTAGCGAGGGTGAGCTGACACCTCAGAACCTGGGTTGGCTCCAACGAAAGCACAGAGTTGAGCGCATTATCGTGGAATACAACGGAATGTGGCTATTGGAAAAGCTGATGTCTGCAATGCCTGTAGAATGGGAAACGGCGCAGATGATAACCTTCTTCAACGGAGAAAGTTTTTTGAGCTACAATACCAACATGAGGCAGCTGGTTTTCGATAAGATGGTCGGAACGGATATGGTTGTATTCAATAGATGTAATCGTGATACCATTGACAAGGAGCAGCTTCGTAAAATTGTTAGAGGCGCCAGCAGAACCTCGATGATTTTGTATGAGTATGATTATGGTGATGTTGAATCTGACGATACACCGGTTGAATTACCATATGATATGACAAAGGATACGCTGGAAATCGAAGATAAGTATTTTGCAGAGTGGTATAGAGACTTAAATGAAAATTTGGATGCCTATGACAACAAAAAAGTCATAGTCAAGGGTCGTGCCGTAATCGGCGGAGATTTGCCGGCTCAATATTTTATTTTCGGAAGACATCTAATGACATGCTGTGTTGATGATATCAGCTTTGCAGGAATTCTTGTTAAGGCTGATAATCCGCCTGTTTTACACGGCAAATGGTACCTGCTTGAAGGAGTTATTCATGTTGAGCAGGCAGAGCCGTACGGTAAGGAGCCGGGACCTGTAATATACTTTGAAAAGGCAAAGCCGACTCCGCCGGCAGTTCCGGAGGTAGCGGCGTTTTATTGATTTAGATATTAGACAGGTTTTGTATATGGGGGACAGGTATGACAGCGGATTTTAATGGTAATAGCGCTAAAACTGTAGTAATTACAGGAGGAACAAGCGGAATTGGCTTAGCCACTGCAAGGATTTTCAAAGAAAAAAATTGGAAGGTATATTGTATAGGCAGGGATGCTCTAAAGGCTAAGCTGTTGCCGCCCGGAGTGGAGTTTATTGCAGCGGATGTTGCAAAATATGATAGGATTGAAGAAGCATTAAAAAGCATATATGAAAAGGCGGGGTCGATAGATGTTCTTATAAGCAATGCAGGCTTCGGCATATCGGGACCTATTGAATTTACAGAGATAGATGGTGCAAGGAGCATTGTTGAGACTAATTTTATGGGCGGATTTTACTGTGCAAAAGCAGTGTTGCCGTATATGAGGGAGAAAAAATCGGGAAGAATTGTTTTTACAAGCTCTCTTGCTGCAATTATGCCAATTCCCTTCCAAAGCTTTTACTCTGCCACAAAGGCGGCAGTAAATTTAATGGCGGGAGCCTTGGACAATGAGGTGAAAGCCTTTGGAATCAGAGCTTCTGTAGTTATGCCGGGCGATGTAAGGACCGGATTTACCGGTGCAAGAGAAAAATCCTCAGCCGGGGCAGAAATATATGGTAAAATGGCAAAAAAGGCAGTTGAAGTCATGGAGCACGACGAAGAAACGGGAATGAACCCCGACGAAATTGCCAAATCCATATACAAAGCGGCAACGGCAGCACATAGGCCTTGGCATGTACCCGGAATGAAGTACAAGTTTTTTGCCTTTTTATACAGAGTTTTTCCGATTAAGCTGATTTATAAGATAATAGGTATGACTTATATTGGAAAGTGACATAAAAATTGTAAGAAATTTGTATGTAATTTATAAAAATTTTAAGAATTAACTTTACAGTGGTATAGTATTATAGTATACTTAGATTGCGATTTTATTAAATAAATTCAATTAATTGTTGAGAAAGGAGATTTTAGAAAATGGACAACAATTCAAAACAGGCTGAATTCAAACCCTATATCCCTGCGGATAAGGTAATGCCTGAATTTACTGCTACTGCCATTATCTTAGGTGCAATTTTGGCCGTTGTATTCGGTGCAGCAAATGCTTACCTTGGCCTGAGAGTAGGTATGACAGTATCAGCTTCAATCCCGGCTGCTGTAATTTCAATGGGAATTATCAGAGTAATCATGAGAAAAGAGTCAATCCTTGAGAACAATATGGTTCAGACTATAGGTTCTGCAGGTGAATCTCTTGCAGCCGGCGCAATCTTCACATTGCCTGCAATCTTTATGTGGGCGGATGAGGGAATCGGAGCAAACCCTTCATACATGGTAATTGCTATGGTAGCAGTTTGTGGAGGACTTCTTGGTATCGTATTTATGATCCCTCTAAGAAAAGCACTTATCGTTAAAGAACATGGAACACTTCCTTATCCTGAAGGCACTGCATGTGCAGAGGTACTTATTGCAGGTGAAGAAGGCGGAACAAAGGCAGGTACGGTGTTCGCAGGTCTTGGTATCGCAGCACTTTATAAGTTCATCGCTGATGGTCTGAAGCTATTCCCAAGTGAGGTGGACTATGAAGTTCCGGCTCTTCCGGGTGCAGGTATAGGTATGGACGTTCTTCCTGCTCTGGCCGGTGTTGGATACATCTGTGGAGCTAAGATTTCATCATACATGATGGCCGGTGGTGTAATGGCTTGGTTCGTAATGATGCCGGCTATTAAGCTTCTAGGCGGAGATGCAATTATTTTCCCTTCAGATACTCCAATCAGTGAAATGGGTGTTTGGGATATTTGGTCAAACTATGTAAGATATATCGGTGCCGGTGCAGTTGCTACAGGAGGTATCATTTCTCTAATTAAGTCACTACCGCTTATTGTTAAGACCTTCAGCGAAAGCATCAAGAGTCTTGGCGGTGGCAACGGTGATATCACCTTAGACAGAACTTCACAGGATTTACCGCTTTCAGTGGTAGCAGTTCTTTTAGTAATTGCTCTTGCAGTTCTTGTCGGCGTGCCTAGCATTCCTCTAAACCTATTAAGCGGCATTATCGTATTAATCTTCGGATTCTTCTTTGCTACAGTATCATCAAGAATGGTAGGCCTGGTTGGATCATCAAACAACCCGGTATCAGGTATGGCTATAGCTACACTTCTGATTGCTACAATTCTTCTTAAGAGCTCAGGTCTTAACGGTCCGGAAGGAATGGTTGCAGCAATAATGATCGGTACTGTAATTTGTATCATCGCAGCTATGGCAGGTGACATGTCACAAGACCTTAAGACAGGTTACCTTGTAGGTGCTACTCCTAAGAAGCAGCAGTACGGCGAAATCGTCGGCGTTATATCCTCAGGTCTTGCTATTGCCGGTGTACTTTATCTGCTGAACAGCGCTTGGGGTTATGGTTCAAAGGAACTTCCGGCTCCACAGGCTACATTGATGAAGCTTGTTATTGAAGGCGTTATGGGATCAAACCTTCCATGGGGTCTTGTATTTACCGGTGTATTCATTGCAGTTGTTATTGAAATACTTCAGATTCCGGTACTTCCGGTTGCAATTGGTCTATACCTTCCAATTCACCTGTCAACACCTCTAATGGCCGGCGGACTTCTAAAGCTTTACATCGAAAAGAAGAAGTTCAAGAACGAGCAGACAAGAGAAAACGTTATTACAAGCGGTATTCTTTACTCATCCGGTCTTATTGCAGGCGAAGGTCTTGTAGGAATTATCCTTGCTGTATTTGCAGTAATCGGACTTGATCCGGATATTTCCGGTAAGATTAACCTTGGAAACATAGGTGGACTGGTATTCTTTGCAGGCATTCTTGCAACTATGCTTCTTTACACCGTATGGAACAAAAAGGTAAACAAATAATTAAGGTAATTATAATTTATGCGTAAAAAAGTAAATTATCTGGACAATATCCCCGTAATTAACGGGGATATTGTTTGGGAAAAAGAAGATGGAATAGTAACGGTACTCCAAAAACATAAGGGTATTTACAGTAAAATCGCCCAAAAATTCTTTCATACTCCCAAGGTGAGTAAGGTTGACTTAGATGAATTTGGCAGCTTTGTTTGGTGCCAAATTAATGGCGAAAGAACAATATATGACATCGGTCAGATAGTTCTTGCAGAGTTCGGAAAAGATGCAGAGCCTTTGTACGATAGACTAAGTAAGTATTTCTACACTCTGAAGGATGTGGATTTTATTTCGTTTAAGAAGAGAGGACGCAGCTAATGGGTGGTAGCTTTCTGTATATTTGTGGCGGAATACTGCTTTTCGCCATTTCAACATCCATACTGTACATCATGGGCATAAAGCGTAGGATGACAGAGGAAAAAAGACTTACGGACATGTTGATTAATAACGGTGCTGTAAGAGTTATAAATTATTTAAAGAAGCACGATACAATCACAGCTGATGGTATCGGCTATTTGATTAAAGAAATAAAGGCTAAGGAATTTATGTCATCAAAAACTGCCATTGTGCAGGATGGCAGAGCCTTTCAAAAACGTATTATAGAGTTTATGCTTGAGCGTAACTACATAGAAGAAGCCGGCTTCGATAAGGGGAAAAAAACCTATCGTTTAGCTGAGAAGAAGCGCTCAAAGTAGCCATAATAAAGGAGGAGAAAATGAGCGTATTAGGGAATTACGAACCTAAGAATGTACTTGGATTTTTTGAAGAAATTTGTGGTATTCCGCATGGTTCACATGACACAAAGAAGATTAGCGATTTTCTCAAAAAATTTGCTGAGGATAGAAATTTAGAGTGTTATCAAGATGAGCTTAATAACATTATAATTATCAAGGAAGCAACTACCGGATACGAAAATTCAGATCCGATTATTCTTCAAGGCCATATGGATATGGTTTGCGAGAAGACACCGGAGTCAACTATAGATTTTAAAACTGATGGATTAAAGCTTTTAATTGACGGCGATTGGCTAACTGCTGACGGAACTACTTTAGGTGGTGATGATGGTGTGGCAGTGGCAATGTGCCTGGCTGTTCTTGACTCGGAGGAGCTTTCACACCCTAGAGTTGAGGTTATTCTAACCGTAGACGAAGAGGTTGGTCTTCTTGGCGCTGAAGGGATTGATGTTTCTATGCTGAAGGGCAAGAAATTCATCAATATAGATTCAGAAGAGGAAGGCATATTTACAACCAGCTGTGCCGGAGGTGTTACAACTATTAATACCATTCCGGTTACCCTTGAAAAGGCTCAAGGGGTCGTTGTTTCAATAAAGGTTGACGGTCTTCAGGGAGGACACTCAGGAATAGAAATTGATAAGGAAAGAGGCAACGGAAATATTCTAATGGGTAGAGTTCTTAGAGAGTTAAAGAAAAATGCACCATTTAGAATTGCCGAATTATCAGGCGGAACAAAGGACAATGCAATTTGTAAGCTGACAGAAGCAAAGATTGTAATTGACAAAGAAAATGTTGTTAAGGCTGCAGAGGTTGCTGCAGAAATGACAGAAATATATGCAAACGAATATAGAGTAACGGATCCTGATGTTAAGGTTACCTGCTCGGTAGAAACTGAAGCAGGAGAATTAGAAGCAGCTGATGCTGTAGGAACCGGTAAGATGATTACATACCTTATCAATACACCTAATGGAATTTACCATATGAGTAAGGATATTGATGGCTTGGTGGAAACCAGCTTAAATTTAGGTGCTTTAAGCTTTACTGATGGCGTGATGAAGGCAATGTACGCTGTTAGGAGCTCTGTCGGTTCAAGAAGAGATATGCTTTGCGGCAAGCTGGAATCCCTAGCTGAAGTTCTTGGCGGTACAACAGAGTATGCAGGTGCTTATCCGGGCTGGGAATATAAGGCGGATTCACCATTGAGAGATACCTGCATTGCAGTGTTCGAAAGAATGTACGGCAAGGCGCCTCGTGTTGAAGCTATTCATGCAGGACTTGAGTGTGGACTTTTTGCAGGCAAGATTGGAAAAGAGCTGGACTGCGTTTCCATAGGACCGGATATGGAGTGGGTACATACTCCGGACGAAAGACTATCACTTTCTTCAACAAAGAGGGTTTGGGAGTTCTTGGTAGAGGTTCTTAAGGAAAGCAAATAGTGAAATATGAAGTTTGTAATACAGAGAGTAAATCAGGCAAGGGTTACTGTTGATAACAACATTGTTGGCGCCATAGGCAGAGGATTCCTGGTTCTAATAGGCGTATCTGCAAGTGACACCGAGGCAATTGCAGATAAGTTTGTAAAAAAATTAATAGGTCTTAGAATATTTGACGATGAAAACGGCAAAACCAATTTATCGCTTAAAGATGTAGGGGGCTCACTGCTTTTGGTGTCTCAATTCACTCTTTATGCCAATTGCAAGAAGGGGAACAGACCTAGCTTTACAGAGGCCGGCAATCCTGAGCTGGCCAATAAGCTCTATGAGTATATAATTGAAAAGTGTAAGGGTGAAGTGGAAAAAGTCGAGCAGGGTGTTTTTGGAGCAGATATGAAGATTTCTCTCGAAAACGATGGACCATTTACAGTTATACTTGACGAGTCGATTTTAAATTAGACTTTATTAGCGAGATGGTTTTGGCTGTCTCGCTATTTTAATGTATAGTGTTGTATGAAATTATGGGAGGAAGCATGAAAAAAGGATATTTTCAGATTTACACAGGAGATGGAAAGGGCAAAACAACGGCAGCCTTAGGGTTGGCTCTAAGAGGTGTCGGGGCAGGAATGAGGATTTATATAGGCCAGTTCGTTAAAAGTATGGAATACCACGAAATCTCGGTTATCAAAGAACGTATACCTGAGATAACCGTTGAGCTTTACGGTATAGACGGCTGTATTGCAGGAAGAGAACCAAGCCAAAGAGATATCCTAAGTGCAAAAAATGGCCTGAAAAGAGCAGTAGAGGTGCTGAGGTCAAAGGAGTACGACCTTGTAATTCTGGATGAAGTTACGATATGCGGCTTTTTTAAGCTCCTAAGCAAAGAAGAAATTCTCTCAATTGTAGAAAGTCGGCCGCAGTGCAGTGAGCTGATTATGACAGGACGCTATGCTCCTGATTACCTTATTGAAAAAGCTGATTTAGTGTCTGAAATGAAGGAAATAAAGCATTATTATGCGAAGGGTGTAGATGCCAGGGATGGAATAGAAAGATAAAAATGGATAAATGTAATAAGGATAGTTTAAAAGTGAATAGGGCTAACCCTGTAAACAAGAAGGAATTCTATCTGGAATGCGAAAAGCATTGGGTATACTGGCTTTTAATTGCTGTTGGAGGCTACTATGGTGCATATACCTATACAGTGCGAGGCGGGATATTCTGTAATGCTCAGACTGCAAATGTCGTGCTGCTTTCTATGGCTTTAGGAACAAAGAGGTGGCTGGATGCAGCTTATTTGTTAATCCCTATTTCCTCATACTTCCTGGGTACCATAATTGCCGAAATATTGGGGAGACGGGAGAAGGCACCGGGACATTTGAGGTGGGATACAATTCTAGTGGGGGTTGAGATACCAACGGTCATTATCCTGGGAGCCTTGCCGGCATCTGCTCCGGATCAAATATGCCAAGTTACTCTAAATTTTTTATGTGCTATGGTATTCAATACCTTCAGGAGCAATCAAGGTGTGCCGATGGCTACTACTTTTGTAACTAATCACATAAGGCAGTCGGGCAGGAACATTATCATTTCTGCCTTGGATAGGGATGAAGGGGCGTCTCTAAGATGGAAAATTCATCTTTCAATGATTTTAATGTTTCTTTTAGGTGGTATTATTGCAGCAATTGTGTCTGAATATGTAGGTGTAAGAAGTATATGGGGAACTGTGCCGATACTTTTATATGTGTTTATAAAACTGGTAATTGCAGATAGAACCTATGAGGATGATATAGCTACCAAGGGATAATGGCTGTAGAAAATTCATAATGCGAGCTGATATGATATTTTCCTCTTGACTTTGCTTTAGGAAAATATATAATGATAGAGTGCGAGTTTAGTAAAACTAAACTTTGTGTTTAGAATTGCAGCTACTTAAGGAAGGAGCATATATGTCAATAGGCACCAGAATAAAAGAGCTTAGAGTCCTAAACGGGCTTACTCAAGAAGAATTAGCCGACAGAGCGGAGCTATCCAAAGGCTTTATATCTCAGGTGGAGCGGGATTTAACTTCACCGTCAATTGCTACCTTGGAAGATATTTTGCAATGCCTTGGAATCACCGTCAGCGACTTTTTTGCTACTCGTGAAACGGAAGATGTGGTTTTCGGAGAAGATGACTACTTCCTTAAGGATGATGAACAGCTGAAAAATACAATTGAATGGATAGTCCCCAACGCCCAGAAAAACATCATGGAGCCAATTCGTTTAACCTTAGAAAAGGGTGGAAGCACTTATCCTGACAATCCCCATGAGGGTGAAGAATTCGGATATGTGATTAAGGGAGAAGTTATAATCCACAAGGGTAACAAAACATATACTGCAAAGGCAGGAGAGAGCTTTTACTTTGTTTCCGACAAGAAACACTATATAGAATCAAAAAAAGGTGCGAAGCTGATTTGGGTTAGCACGCCACCGAGCTTTTAGGAGGGAAGACATGCAACCACTTATTAAACTTCAGAATATATCAAAATCCTTTGACGATACTCAGGTTCTTGATGATTTCAGTCTGGAAGTAAAGGAAAATGAATTCATAACGCTATTAGGACCGTCAGGCTGTGGAAAGACTACAATTTTAAGAATTGTTGGCGGCTTTGAAAAGCCCGATGAAGGTAGGGTCTTCTTTGAGGGAAAGGACATTACTGCCATGCCGCCAAATAAGAGGCATATCAACACCGTATTTCAGAAATATGCCCTGTTTCCCCATATGAACATTGGTCAAAATATTGCTTTCGGTTTAAAAATCAGTGGAAAATCGGATCAATATATAAGAGACAAGGTAAAGTATGCCTTAAAGCTGGTAAACCTGAGCGGTTATGAGAAAAGAAAAATCGATTCTCTTTCGGGAGGTCAGCAACAAAGAATAGCCATAGCCAGGGCCATCGTTAACGAGCCTAAGGTCCTGCTTCTTGACGAACCTCTTGGAGCCCTTGATTTGAAGCTTAGACAGGATATGGAATACGAGCTTATCAGGCTGAAAAATGAATTGGGCATCACATTTATTTATGTTACCCATGATCAAGAAGAGGCTTTGACCATGAGTGACAAGGTGGTTGTTATGAATGGCGGTTATATTCAGCAGATGGGAACACCGGAGCAGATTTATAATGAGCCTGAAAATGCCTTTGTTGCAGACTTCATCGGTGACAGCAATATCATTGATGCAATTATGGTAGAGGATAGAGTTGTTAAAATTTGTAATACTGTTTTTCCTTGTATTGATGAGGGATTTGGAAGAAACAGGCATGTAGATGTGGTTATAAGACCTGAGGATATAATCATCAAACGTGTACCGGAAGACTATAATCCAAAGGTGACCGATACTGTGTTTAATTTTGGAGATGGCAACAAAAACACCTTGGGAAGACTTTTTGGAACTGTCACCCATAATGTGTTCATTGGCGTACACTATGAAATGGAGATTGAAGCCGGTGGATTTACCTGGCTTGCTCAAAATACTGTGAACTACCCGGTGGGGACTAAAGTGGCCATTGATGTAATTCCCGAGAATATTCAGATAATGAACAAACCTCAAACAAAAGATGAGGAGGCGATGGAGATTGACATTTAGAAAACTACTTGCTGCTCCTTTTATCTTCTGGATAATTGCAGGCACAGTTATACCCCTTGGCGTAATAGGCTTTTATGGCTTTACAACAAGGGACAGAAATTTTACCTTTGAAAATATTACTGCGATTTTTACCGCAGAGCATGCACAGGCCCTGCTGTTGGCACTTCTTTTGGCGGCAATTAGCACATTAATATGCTTTGTTTTGGCATTTCCTCTTTCATTGATTTTAAGGAGCTCCGGCCTTGGTCAAAAAGGCTTCATGGTCTTTATTTTCATTCTTCCTATGTGGATGAATTTCCTTCTTAGAACTATGGCATGGCAGGTTATCCTTGAAAAGGGCGGACTAATAAATGCCATAATAACATCTATGGGATTTGAGCCCTTGGAGCTTATTAATACTTCCGGTGCAATTGTCTTAGGCATGGTCTATGACTTTTTACCGTTTATGGTGTTGCCTATTTACAATACACTCATGAAGATTGACGACAACATTATCGAGGCGGCTTACGACCTGGGAGCAACACACAAAAGGGTAATTTGGAATATTTTATTGCCCTTAAGCATACCGGGAATTGCCAGCGGAGTTACAATGGTCTTTGTTCCGGCTTTGACAACCTTTGTTATTTCAAATATGCTGGGTGGAGGAAAAATCAACCTGATTGGTAACATAATAGAACAGGAATTCACCACTTCCGCAAACTGGAATTTAGGCTCAGGACTTTCCCTGATAATGATGATATTCATCGTTGGAAGCATGATGCTGCTTTCCAAGCTGGATAAAGAAGGGGAGGGTAACTTTATATGAAAAAATTAATAAAAGGCTTTTACCTTTTCCTGATCATTTTATTCTTGTATCTACCGATTTTCACGCTTATGGTGTTTTCTTTTAACGGAAGCAAGTCGATGTCCGTATGGACCGGATTTTCAACTATGTGGTACAAGGAAATGGCAACAGATCCCATGATCGTAGAGGCCATTTGGAATACCTTTACCATTGCCGTTGCGGCGGGAGTTATAGCCACTGTAGTTGGAACACTGGCATGCATTGGCATTTCCGTTATGAGCAAAAGAAGTGAGTCCCTCATTATGGGATTTAACAATATACCATTGCTTAATGCGGATATTGTAACAGGCATAGCTCTTATGATGTCATTTTTGGTATTTGGCATTACCCTTAGCTGGGGAACGGTGCTGTTGTCTCATGTGACATTCTGCCTGCCATATGTAATTTTGTCAGTAATGCCCAAGTTTAAGCAGCTCACCATAACCAACTATGAAGCGGCATTGGACCTGGGGGCAACGCCCTTATATGCCTTCTGGAAGGTGGTATTGCCGGAGCTTAGACCGGGAATTATAAGCGGCTTTCTTTTGGCATTTACCATGTCTGTAGATGATTTTGTGGTTACACATTTTACAAGAGGAGCCGGTATTAACACTATTTCAACGCTGATTTATAGTCAAGCCAAGGTAGGAATAAGGCCTACGCTATTTGCCTTGTCTACGGTGATTTTCGTTATGGTTTTAGTTGTTCTTGGAGTATCCAACTTCATTTCACAAAGAAGCGAGGATGAGGAGTAAGGAGGTCTATTGATGAGAAAGAAAAAAGTATTGCTTGCGGGAGTAGCCTTGGCTATGGCTTTTTTGTCTATGGTTATGCTTTCAGGCTGTGGACATGATAAAAATGCATTATACATTTACAATTTTGGTGATTATATTGACCCTGATTTAATTGAAGAATTTACAAAAGAGACCGGAATTAAGGTGGTTTACAGCACCTTTGATACTAACGAGGAGCTCTATCCGGTAATTAGGAATAGAACTGCCAGCTATGATGTTATTTGTGCTTCTGATTATATGTTGGAAAAAATGCTTGAGGAAAAAATGCTCACTGAAATGGATTATGACCAAATACCCAATTCCGAGTTTTTGATGCCTGAGTTCTCCGCAAATATTGAAAAGTTTGACAAGGGGGCAAAGCATGTGGTTCCACATACCTGGGGCACCATGGGAATAATGTATAATACTGAAAAAATCCCTGAAGGCAGTGTAAAATCCTGGAATGACTTATGGAACGAAAAATATTCCGGCAGCATTGTTATGCCGGATTCTATGCGTGATACAATGGCGGTTGCTCTTAAGGCGAAGGGCTACTCCTTAAATACAACAAAAAAGAAGGAGCTTGCGGCAGCTACAAAGTACTTAATCAAACAGAAGCCCATGGTTTATAAGTATGCTAATGACGCTGCAAGGGATCTTCTTGTAGGGAATTCTGCTGATATTGGCGTAATTTGGAGCGGTGAATATATATACTGCCAGGAGTTAAATCCGAGTCTCAGGTTTGTAATACCGGAAGAGGGTTCAGAGCAGTTTATAGATGGATGGGCAATTCCAAAAGAAGCTGAGAACAAAAAGGCCGCATATAAGTGGATTAATTTCATGCTTTCTAAGAAGGCGGCTCTAAAGAACTTTGATTATCTGTACTACACTATTCCTAATAAACAGGTAAAAATAGGCATAGATGAAAAGTTTTCCAATGACAGGGTAATATTTCCGCTGGCGGATGATTTAAAATCCAACGAGGCGCTTAGATATCTCGGTCCGGATGGAGATAAGCTTTACACTGATTATTGGAAGGAGTTTAAGTCTGAGTAGGCTTGATGTTGTAATAAGCAAAAATTTAAAAATATTTCATGGATTTGCTTGACAAAATACATGAATTTCGTTTATAATATCACTTGTCGTCAAATGATGACAGGTATTCCGAGGTAGCTCAATGGTGGAGCAACCGGCTGTTAACCGGTAGGCTGTGGGTTCGAGCCCCACCCTCGGAGCCAATTTTTTTATTAAGCCGGAGTGGCGGAATTGGCAGACGCACAGGACTTAAAATCCTGCGATCCTTACCGATCGTACCGGTTCGACCCCGGTCTCCGGCACCATATTGGGTTGGATTGCAAGATTGCCACTCATATTGATGTCGCAGGGTAGAGCAGTTGGTAGCTCGTCGGGCTCATAACCCGGAGGTCAGAGGTTCAAGTCCTCTCCCTGCAACCAACATTAAACAGCAGCTGATAATTAGGTCAGCTGCTGTTTTACTATGCTCCGAAGGTGTATAGTATAAATATAGAGGGAGGAAAATATGGAATACAAATTAGAAGATATAAGAGTGAGTTTTATCGGGTATGGAAATGTTGCATCCGAAATGGCAGCCAGATTAATAGAAAACGGACTGCCTCCCGGAAATATAACAGTATGCGCAGAGCATTGGAAAGCGCTAGTGGAAAGAGCTGAAGCTAAGGGAGTAATTCCATGCAGAGATGTTTATGAGGCGGGATATTATTCGGACATAGTGTTTATAACTTTGAGAGAAGATGATGTTAAGGATGTTCTCGAGGATCATTTGGACATGCTGAGTGAGAAGCTGGTGGTATCGGTTACATCTAATTGGACATTTGAGGGTTATGCCGAGCTTTTTAAGGATGAGGCTGAATATGGAATATTGAAATTAGACGGTTCTCAGCTGTTAGAAAATAACTTTTCAGAAAAGAATCTGAGTAAAATTAATTTCATTTTGAACCTCATATAAATGCAGAATTCAATATTCGAAATTAAAAATAAGTGATGGTTATATGAAGCTTGTTTTCATAACATTTTAAGAATAATAACAGCATTTGCAATTGACTTTTAACCTATGATTAATTATCATATTTATGACAAGTGAATAGAATTTTATGTTTGCTTCGTAGGGAAGGTTTTTTCTATGAAGCACTAAGAGGGAAGCAGGTTAGAATCCTGCACGGTCCCGCCACTGTATTAGCTTGTTAATTTCATGGTTAGAAAACCGTCCACTGAATTAATTCGGGAAGGAGATGATTAACGATAATCTTAAGTCAGGAGACCTGCATAAAATTTTTTCTTAGCCGACGGTGTATCGACATGTAAGAAAACAAATGTGAATCATGAAAGACTATGGGTGAACCATAGTCTTTTTTATAGGAATATATGACAATTCCGGCGAGCAGCATAAGTAAGTCCCTTAGCGTAGTTAGTACATTTAAGGCAAGAAATTTCCTGTCAATAACATACAGTTTTAACTTTATAACGAGGTTGTGTAAAGAAGGAGTTTTTTTTATTTATGGGTAACAGGATTGAGAAAAAAGTAGTTACCTCGCTAATGCTGATTTTTACAATGTTAGTAGGGCTGTTTACCCCTTTTACATTCTATGATGTGGCTTATGCCAATGACACCGAGAATGTAGTTGAGGGATTTTATAGAGTTGAAAATGGCCAAGAAGTAAAGCTGACAGAGGATTTAAAGCTGGGAGATGAGGATTATGGTAAGGACATTACTGTAAAAGTAAAGTACAAGCCGGGAGTGGATTTTTCAAATTATATGCTGGAGGTGAGAAATCCGGGAGATCTGAAAGGCCAGGTTTTAAATAAAATCAACGAAAACAAGAAAGAGCAGACAATAACTTTTAATGCCCTTCAGAAAGGACAATCAGCTATTCTTGTTAGAACGGGTCCACAGGCTGTAGTTGCGGAACACAAAGTAATAGTGGAAACGGCGCCTAAAGGATTAACCTCTTAGGGACAGAGAAAATCATAAAAACTTGGAAAGGAGGTAATTCTCATGTCAAATACGAAAAGAACAGTACAAACAGCACTTTATGAGCGTTTAAGTCGTGATGACGAAATGCAAGGAGAAAGCAATTCCATCACCAATCAAAAACAGCTACTTGAAAGCTATGCGAAAAGAAACGGCTTTGTAAATATCTATCACTATACCGATGACGGAGTAAGCGGAACAACCTTTGATAGAGAGGGATTTCAAAAGATGATAAAAGCAGTAGAAGAAAACAAAGTATCTACTGTGATAGTAAAAGATATGAGTAGGTTTGGTAGAGATTACCTCAAAGTAGGTTTTTATACCGAAATACTTTTCAAAGAAAAGGGTGTAAGATTTATTGCCATCAATAACGGAATAGATAGCGAAAAACAAGCAGAAAGCGACTTTACCCCATTTCTAAATACTATGAACGAATGGTACGCAAGAGATACCTCAAGAAAAATACAATCTATCTTCAGAGCAAGAATGGAAGAGGGCAAAAGAGTATCACCAAGCGTTCCATACGGCTATTATAGAAACCCAAAGAACAAACAGGAGCTACTTGTCGATAAAGAAAGTGCAAAGGTCGTAAAACGCATTTATCATCTTGTAATAGAGGGATATGGAGTAACACAGATAGCAGATATACTAACCAAAGATAAAGTCCTTATACCGTCAGCCTATGCAGAAATATATTACCCTGAAAATAATCATAGCTCAAAGAAAAGAGGAATAGAAGACCCATATTTTTGGACACCGACCACAGTAGGTTATATCTTAGAAAAAAGAGAATATATGGGACATACTGTACTTGGTAAAACAATATGCCTTGATTATAAAACCAAAAAGCGAAGAAAGGCAAAAGAAGATGAACTCATTATTTTCAAAAACACCCATGAAGCCATCATTGATGAAGAAACATGGAATAACGCTCAAAGGTTAAGAAAAACAGTGAGAAGAAGTCCAAAATACGGCACAACATCACACCCATTTACAGGACTTTTAATCTGTGCAGATTGTGGAGGAAAGTTAAGCTATCGAGAGCCGGCAGAACACAAAGAAAAGAAATACGATAGTGATTATTGCTTTGTATGTCAACATTACAGACACAGAAAAGGTTCTTGCAGTATGCACTACATCAAAGTAAAAACAGTGAATGAAATCCTCTTAAAATCAATCAAAGAAATCACAGACTTTGCAAAAGAAGAAAAGCAAGAATTTCTAAAAGTGATGAATAAATTATCCAATGAAAAAAGGGAAGAAAAGTATCAAAGGGACAAAGAAAAGTTAGAAAAACTGTCATCAAGGAATGAAGAACTAACAACCTTAATTACAAAGCTATATGAAGACCACGCACTTGGAAAAATTCCCGCAAAACACTTTGACAGATTATTTAATATATATGATACGGAGCAACAAGAATTAGAAAAGCAAATACAGTATTTTGAACAAGAAATAGAAAGCTATCATCAGAGAAAAGTTGACACCGATAAATTCTTAAAAATGATAGAAAAATATACAGATATTGAGGAGCTAACAGTCCCAATGATAAATGAATATATAGAAAAAGTTGTAGTCCATGAATCAACAGGGGGAAGAAAAGGAAAAGATAGAAAACAACAAGTTGATGTTTACTTTAACTTTATAGGCAATTGTCAAGTACCACAGAGTGAAGAATAATGTATATAATTTTTATGGAAGTAATCATTTGAGATATACTTAAAACTTGCGATTTTGCAAGTTTTTTGTTATAATAAGTCATATTTGGAGGTATAAAATGAATGTATCTTATCAACCGCTTTGGAAGATTTTAGAAGATAAAAAAATGAAGAAAAAAGACTTGATTGAGATAGCAAACATTTCAGAGAATTGTGTTGCTAATATGGGTAACAATAAATATGTTTCAATGGCGAATATTAGCCGTATATGCGAAGCTTTAGAATGTACCCCCAATGATGTATTTCAGTTCTGTGCAAGTGATAAAAGATAAGGAGGATAGGACTATGACTAAAAATTCAAGAAAAAAGAATATTGTTCTTGCTCCTGTAGTAAAGTGGGTTGGTGGCAAAAGACAATTATTAAGTGATATAGTTCCGCTTATTCCAAAGACATTTTCTACTTATGTTGAGCCTTTTGTAGGTGGAGGAGCGGTCATATTTGATATTCAGCCTAAAAAGGCAATTATAAATGATTTTAATAGTGAGCTTATAAATATTTATAAAGTAATTAAAGAGAAACCTAATGAATTAATTTTAGCTTTAGAAAATCATGAGCGGCTTAATTCAGAGGAGTATTTTTATGAAGTTAGGGCATTAGACAGAAATGAAAAATATGGGGAAATAAATGACATTGAGAAAGCTGCAAGAATTATTTATTTGAACAAAACGTGTTACAATGGTTTATTTAGAGTAAATCAAGCAGGTCAATTTAATTCTCCTTATGGTAAATACAAAAATCCTAATATAGTTAATATGCCCGTTGTATTAGCTATGTCGAAGTATTTTAATGAAAACAATATAAAGATAATGAATGGAGATTATAAAAACTCCTTAAAAAATTTAAGGAAAGGTGCATTTGTATATTTTGATCCACCATACATGCCGATTTCATCCTCATCTTCTTTTACAGGTTATACAGAAAATGGATTTGATACGAAACAACAAATTGAACTTAAAGAAGAGTGCGATAAATTAAACTCTAAAGGAGTAAAATTTTTATTATCAAATTCAGATCACCCTTTCATTAGAGAATTGTATAAAGATTATGAAATTATTACTGTAAAAGCAAAGCGTTCAATAAATAGTAATGGTAATAAACGTGGAGAAATAAATGAAGTATTAGTAAGGAACTATGATTAAAATGAATGTGAATGAAGCTTGGAGTAAACTTTTTGAAAAATATGATATTCTCAATAAAATTCAGAGCGAGGGTGCGTTTTTCATTACTGCCAATCAAATAAAAGAATTTAAGGAACCACGATTAATGGCGAAGTGGGACAGTTCTGAAAATTTGCCCAGTATTTTCAAAAAGTACAGTATTAATATTTTGCCAATTAGTAGAAACGGATATGTTTTAAGTGATTTTAAGTTGTATGAACCAATTCCTGAATTAGGGGAACATATAACAGAAATGCAAAAAGTTGAAATTCCAGAATATGAAACTATTGATATTGGTAATATATCATCGGAGGCGAATGCGATTAATGTTTTAATGCTTTCAAAAATATTAGATGATTTTTTAGATGAAGATGATAATGTTGCCACATTTAATGGAAGAATGGGAACAGGAATTTTCAGTTTTCGTGTAGATCGACATAGAGGGAGTCCTTTTAAAGTTGACGTAAAAAATGCACAATGTGAAATTGATGGAGGAATGGAAAATAATAATTCCGTTGTTATTTTAGAAGCAAAAAATGTTGTTCATCCGGATTTTCACATCAGACAGCTTTATTATCCGTATAGATTGTGGGCAAGTAAAGTTGTCAAGCCTATTAGACTCGTTTTTTCTATTTATTCAAATCAGATATATAGACTATTTGAATATGTGTTTGAAGATAAAGACAACTATTCATCAATAAGATTGGTTAAATCTAAAAATTATTCTTTACAAGATACAGACATTGCTTTAAATGAACTTTATGATGTGTATTCGGATGTAAAAGTTATTTATGATGATAATCAAAATAATACTAATATTCCTTTTATACAGGCTAATTCTTTTGAAAGAATTATATCACTAATGGAGATTTTATTTGAAGAAAATAAAACCACAGAAGAAATTGCTGAAACTATGGAATTTGATTTAAGACAGTCAGATTATTATTACAATGCTGGTAAGTATCTTGGATTGTTTGAAAAGAAAGATGTTGAAGACGAAGAAAAGATAGTAAAAAAAGTTTCATTATCCAAATTAGGAAAAGATACAGTAAAACTTAGATACAAAGAACGCCAATTAAAATTGGTCAGTTTGATTTTAGAACATGAAATATTTAATAAGCTATTTATAAAAGTTTATAATAGTGGAGAGTTACCTACAAAAGAAGAAATTCAAAATATTATGAGAGAAAATAATGTGTGTAATGAGGGGCAGATAGTTAGACGTTCCAGTTCAGTTTATTCATGGCTTAAATGGATATTTAATTTACAAAACATATAAAACCTAAAAGCATATTTTTATGTAGTACAGACAGAAGTTTATTGTTGAGATAGCAGAAATGTTATCTCTTTTTTGTTGCTCATAATTAAAAAGAAAGGACAAAGAAAATGAAAAATATAGATGAAAAAATTTTAATGGCAGAAGAAGAAATCAAGCAGTTACAAAACAAAAGAAAAAAGCTCATCAGTCAGCAGAAACAGGAGGAACGAAAGAAAAGAGATAGACTGCAACATAGTCAAGTAAATGGACACACTTTTTAAATATATTTTTATGGAAAGACAGGAGTACTCCTGTCTTTCCATGTAAAACTGTTCTATTTCATCCGGAGTGTAATCTCCCAATGATGAGTGAGGGCGTTTGGTGTTGTATCGATTAATATATTCAAAGCAGCAGAGGCGAAGTTCACCCTGATTGCGGAAAGCTTTTCGGTTGATGCATTCACGCTTCATATGGCGGAAGAAGCTTTCACAACATGCATTATCATATGGATAGCCTTTCTGAGAGAAGGACTGAATAACATTACATCGTTCGAGTATTTGCCTAAAGGTAAAAGCGGTGTATTCAGAA